>CAJTLY010000038.1 GCA_910577095.1 uncultured Alphaproteobacteria bacterium | reverse complement strand
GGTAATACTATAGAGAATATTGCCGGAAATTTTATTGGCAATTATGTTTCTAGCGGTTCTGATTCTGCCAATGGCGGCGCTATTTATAACAGAAATAAAATTGGTAATATTACGGGAGATTTTATCGCAAATTATACTTCTTCCCATCAGGTAGCTAACGGCGGCGCATTTCTCAATGTTGGTACAATTGATAATATTACCGGAGATTTCATCGGCAATTATGTTTCCAGTTCCGATAATTCCGTCCATGGCGGCGCGATTTATAACAGCGGTACAATTAACAATATCACTGGCGATTTCATCGGCAATTATGTTTCCAGTTCCAATAATTTTGCTCATGGCGGCGCGATTTATAACGTCGGTACAATTAACAATATTACCGGAGATTTCATCGGCAATTTTAGCGATAATTATGGGGGAGCAGTCTATAATGATGATTACTCTCATATCGGAAATATTACCGGAAATTTTATTGGAAATAAAACGAAAGTATCCGGGAGA
>CAJTLY010000037.1 GCA_910577095.1 uncultured Alphaproteobacteria bacterium | reverse complement strand
ATTTATAATAAAGATCATTCGACTATCGGAAATGTTAAGGGCGATTTTATCGGTAACTTTTTGCGGGTAAAAACGGACGAAGCTTTTGGCGGTGCGGTTTTCAATCATGACAGTTCTATATATAAAAGCTTTACCGGTAATTTTATAGGCAATTATACTCAGGCAGAATCCACTACTAAAGAAACAAGAGGTGGCGCTATTTATAATTCCAAGAACTCTACGATAGGTTTTATTAACGGTCATTTTATAAATAACCATATTGCTAATACATTTGATGCATTTGGCGGTGCTATTTATAATAAAGCTAATTCAGAAATCGGAAATATTACCGGTAATTTTGTAGGTAACTATGCACGTTCGGGTTCCGGATTATCTACCGGTGGAGCCATTTATGACACTGAGGGAATATTAAACGACATTACCGGTGATTTTATCGGAAACTATGCCGCTTCCACTTCGGGGAAAGCTCGCGGCGGTGCGATAGCGGGCACAGGCGGAACAGCAGAAAAA
>CAJTLY010000036.1 GCA_910577095.1 uncultured Alphaproteobacteria bacterium | reverse complement strand
ATTTGCATATTGACATTGATCCTGATAACATGATCGCCGATGTTTTGGAAATTAACGGTGATGTGAAGGGGCAGACCAAGCTGGTGGTTTATTCTTCTTCGCCAACCGACATTCGCGGCAAAGGTTCGGTTCTGTTTGCACAATCGGAGAACGATACGACCGGCAACGCGAGCTCTTTCTCCATCTTTCGTGTTTACGGCAGTCCTTATATGTATGAGATTGCCCATACATCAAGCGGCGAAAAACAAAATCAGTGGGCTTTGACAATGGGTGAAGTTGTAAATCCGGACGAGAATATAAAACCAGTTAAGCCGGGACAGCCGGAAGAGCCCGATGTTCCTGACGTTCCGACACCGCCGACCCCGGACAAACCCGATGTTCCGGTCAAGCCGCAACCGTCGGTTGATTATCGCAAAGTGGCGCCGGAAGTGATTGCCTATCAGGGCTTACCCGTGGCTGCTCTTGAGCAGACCAAAGGGATGGTCGGCAACATCGGCGGACAAATAAATCGTACCGATGCCGATCACAGCTTGTGGGCGAACGCGGTTTATCAGACTTCGGAAAACGAAGCGTTGGTCAATGTCGATGCCGATGTCTGGGGT
>CAJTLY010000035.1 GCA_910577095.1 uncultured Alphaproteobacteria bacterium | reverse complement strand
TCCCGCATTGATGATGTCGTTATTCATCGCAACATATTGCGTCGTGGTTCCGGTAGCAGCGTCAATGGTGTCGTCGCCTTTAAAAACGTAGTTGCCGCCTTCGATATTGTCATTGATCACCCAGGCACCGCCGCTGGTGGTATCAAAGTTGATCTCGGGTGTATCCTTACCATAAACCGCATTATAAACTTTGCCCCGATTCGGATCTTTTGTATAGTTCCCTGACATAAAATGGATGTCCGAACCGGAAGTAAAGGTTACTTTTTTAGTCGAATAAACAGCACCGCCGTGAGCTTCCCCGGTTGCATTTTCAGCATAATTGTTTAAGAAATCACCTGTAATATTACCAATCGTACCTTTGTTCTCAATCGCACCACCGAGCCCCTTTTTAACATAATTTCCGATAAAATCCCCGGTAATATCTCCGATGGTAGCTTTATAATTGCTAATTGCACCACCAGTGCCGTTAATTGAAAAATTGCCGATAAAATCACCAACAATGTTACCAAGTGTAACTTTATTCAAAACTTGGTAACTATATATAGCTCCGCCCCAATAATAGGCATGATTCCCGATAAAGTTTCCCGTAATGTTACCGATATTTCCGCTAGCATATATTGCACCGGCATTGCCCTCAATCGCATAATTTCCTATAAAATCACCGTTGATATCACCGATCGTGCCATGGATATTATCTATTGCACCAACACCTGGAGCATAATTTCCTATGAAGTCAGCGGAAATGTTACCGATTGTGCCTCTGATATCATTATAAATTGC
>CAJTLY010000034.1 GCA_910577095.1 uncultured Alphaproteobacteria bacterium | reverse complement strand
CAACAAAAGCATAGTTATTCAAGAAATTTCCGTTAATTGTATTGATGACGGAATTATTGTTGTAGATGGCACCTCCATATGTATCTCCGTTCCCATTAACAGTCTTAACATAATTGCTGATAAAATCTCCGGTAATATTATCGATGGTACCATAAAATCCGGAAATAGCACCGCCGTAAGTAGCTGCCCCTAAAGCATAATTGCCGATAAAATCTCCGGTAATGTCACCGATTTTTGTATTATAAGCACTATAAATTGCACCACCTTGACTTCGAATATTTGTAGCTTCAGCATAATTTCCGATAAAATGGCCAGTAATACTACCAATAGTACCATAATTATCAATTGCGCCGCCATAGGCATTGTTATTTGCGTTTACATAATTTCCGATAAAATGGCCAGTAATGCCATTGATGGTACCATAAAAATTATAAATTGCACCACCTGAAGCTGAAGTACCATAAACATGATTATTGATAAAATCACTACTGATGTTGCTGATCTTGGCATTATAATTAGAATTATGGATAGCACCACCCGAGGCTGAATTACCTTCGCTTTTCATAAAATTACCGGCAAAAAGACCGCTAAGCTTATCAATTGTATCCGCATTACCAACTGCACCCCCATATTGTCCGCCATCGGATACAAATTGAATATTTACAAAATCAGCATCAATATCGCCGGTTAAAGCATCTTGGTGTGTATCATAAACCGTTCTTCCTTCCGGTTGGATATAGGTATATTTGAAATACTTTGTCTGATCGTTTGGCAGTTGAACCGCAACCACGTCAGCAGCGTC
>CAJTLY010000033.1 GCA_910577095.1 uncultured Alphaproteobacteria bacterium | reverse complement strand
GTCACAGCATCGGCGTCGCGGTTGGCGCTGCCGTCTTCGTTCAACGCGGCGACAAACGCCCCTTTGCCGTCCCAGTTCTTGGCGGTCTGGTCTTCGTGCTGATAAGCACCGAAACGCAAAGTCGTGTTCTCAACGGTCACCGTTCCCGCATTGACAATATCGTTGTTAATCGCCACATATTGCGTCGTAGTACCGGTATCGGCGTCAATCACATCATCGCCGTGGAAAACGTAGTTGCCGCCTTGCAGGTTATCGTTGATCACCCAGGTGCCGTCACCGGTGCTGTCAAAGGCGATCGTCGAAGTGTCGGTTGCATACAGGGCATTATAAATTTTGCCGCGTTTGTCTTTGCTGTAGTTTCCGGAAAAGAACACAACGCCGTCGGCTGCCGTCATATTCAAATTTTTGCTGGAATAAACGGCACCGCCCTGCGCCTTTTCATTGCTGGAAGCAAAATTGCCGATGAAAGACGAATTAACAATATTTTTTATGGTCCCGCCGTTATAAACAGCACCGCCGGAAGCAGAAGAAGCAGAAGAAGTTTGAGCGGCGTTATTAATAAAATCGCCGCTGATCTCTCCGGTGGTCCCGCTGTTCATGACAGCGCCGCCGTAAGCTCCCGAAGACGTTATTTGCGCAGAATTATTAATAAAGCTGCCGGTGATATCTCCTATGGTTCCGCGGTTATAAACAGCGCCGCCTTGAGCGCTTTTAACCCCTTTGACATAATTGTTAACAAAATCACCGGTGATATTACCGATTATTCCTAAATTATTAATTGCACCCGCCTGCCATTCGGCACAATTATTGATAAAGTTACCGGTGATATTATCAATAACAGCGCTCTGAGTGTTATAAATTGCTCCAGCATAATTAGGCATGCTATTAATGTTAACAAAATCGGCATCAACATCACCACTCAGAGCATCTTGACGGGTATTGTAAACCTTTCTCCCTTCCGGTTTGGTATAGGTATACTTAAAATACTTTGTCTGATCGTTCGGCAGTTTGACCGCAACCACGTCGGCGGCGT
>CAJTLY010000032.1 GCA_910577095.1 uncultured Alphaproteobacteria bacterium | reverse complement strand
TCGGAAGCGGATGCGGAAGGCAATCTGACGACCAAATATTATAAAGTTGATCTGAAAGCGGAAACGTTTGCAACATCAAAGAACGTCAGCTGGACGGCGGTCGGCGAAGATCAAAAAGACGCCGCCGACGTGGTTGCGGTCAAACTGCCGAACGATCAGACAAAGTATTTTAAGTATACCTATACCAAACCGGAAAACTACGAAACAATAACTAACCCCGAACTGGTGCTGGCGATTACTGATCCCGCAGAATCAAGTGCCGATCATTCGGGCGGTGTTGCCGTTAACAATATGGCGGGTAACAGTTATGGTGATATCAAGAACAAGCTATTCAAAGATAACCGTGTCAACGGGAAGTTAGTTAATAATACCGGGGAAAATAAATACTTATACCTTCGCGGCGGTGCAATCTATAATGCCGGTAGTGTTGGTGATATTGAGGCTGATTTTGTCGGGAACTCGCTAAGTACGATCGCAACCGGTTTTAGTCATGTTTATGCGTATGGCGGCGCGATTTATAACAGCGGTACGATTGACAATATCACCGGTAATTTCATCGGAAATTATGTGTATAGTGATGATACTTCTTATCCCAATTCCAGTGGTGGCGCGATTTATAACGACGGTACGATCGGCAACATCACCGGAGACTTTATCGGTAATTATGCATATCTCAGTCGGGGCAGCCATTCCCAAAGCGGTGCGATTTATAACGGTGGTACAATTGGTAATATAACCGGCGATTTTATCGGAAATTATACCTCTGGTCAGGCCGCTGCGATTTACAATTATGGCTGGTCAGCAAAGATCGGCAATATCACCGGTGATTTTATCGGCAATCATACTTCCTATAACTGCGGTGCGATTTCCACCTGGTCATCCATTGATACGATTACCGGGGATTTTATCGGTAATTATGCTTCCACTTCTTCTTTTGTTCATGGCGGCGCAATTGAAAATGGTGGTTCGATCGGCAATATCACCGGTGATTTTATCGGTAATTATGTATATTCTGATGGATCTTCTTCGGGTTCTGCCCAAGGGGGTGCTGTTCATAATAGTGGGAATTATAATAGTACCATCGGCAGTATCACCGCAGACTTCATCAGTAATTATGCTGAAATAGACGCAAACGGAAACGCATGGGGTGGTGCTGTTTATATGCAGTCAGATATGACTTTTACATCCGGTACGGATGCGCATTTTATGTCCGGCAACTATACAAAAGACCCGACACGCGGTAAAATCTACAATGCTGTTTACGTTGAGAACAGCGGAATGCATCATCCAGATTTTCTGATGATTACTTTTAACACTATCGGCGGTGGCGCCTGGGTGATTAATGACAATATTGAAAGCTCAACAAATTGGTGGGATAATATCGTTAATTTAGCCCTCACCGGTGATGACGTCATTGATGCGGACACCGGTACCACTACCCAGTACGTGGCGATGAACAATGATATCATCAATGCACGAACCGTTACGGTCAACGGCACCACGCTGAAGTTTGGTTCTTATCAGCACGAAGACCAAACCGCCAAGAACTGGGACGGCAAAGGGGCGTTTGTCGCCGCATTGAACGAAGACGGCACCGCCAACCGTGATGCTGCCGCGGTAACGACTTTGAGTCTGAAGAACGGCGTGTTTGACATCGCCAACGGCTATCTGGAAACCGTCAAACTGAAAGGCTATTCGGCCACCGACAGCTTTATGCATATTGACGTTGATACCGACAATATGAGCGCGGATATGTTGAATGTTGCCGGGAATGTTGAGGGTGTGACCAAGATGATTGTTCACGCTTCGTCAAATGCCGACATCCGCGGCAAGGGCGAGATCCTGTTTGCACAATCGGA
>CAJTLY010000031.1 GCA_910577095.1 uncultured Alphaproteobacteria bacterium | reverse complement strand
GCCAACCTTTACGTCAAACCGAGCGTTGTTCAAACCGTTACCGACGGCGACGAAGTTCGGATCACCGGTTTGGGCAAGGTCAACACTTTGGACGACCAGACGCTGGGCCGGATTGAGCTCGGCGGCCGTTACGGCTTCACCGAGCAACTGTCTGCTTACGGCTGGGCGAACCACACCTTCGGCGACGACTACAAAGCGTCGACCTTCGGTCTCGGTCTCAGCTACAGCTGGTAAAGCGGCCCCATAACAAAACCCCCCCTGAAAATCGGGGGGGTTTTTGTGAGAAATTAAGGTTTGCGGGAACGCATCATTTTATATATCTGATAAATATACCAGGGAAACAAGAAATATGATTTGACAAAGTGTCCGCCGTTTAGAAGCAAACGTCCGCTGCGGCTGTGATTGAACGAATTCAGAAGCTGCTTTAGAAAATGGCGGGGATAACCGCAATTGACGACTTGTTTTATATTTTCGTAAGTTTTCGGATCGAGTTGGATATGGTTACGGAAGATCTTTTTTTGTTTTTTGAGTTGATGCCGCAAACTGTTATAGCAAAAACGGTTTTTGAAGATCGGATAATTTTGGAAAAGGTCGGCAATATGCTTCAAATAACGCGCGGCGAGGGACCTTTTAAGTTCCGGATTGTTTTGTTTTTGATACAAGTTCCAGATGCCGTCGAGCAAACCGAAAACATTGCCGATCGTTTGCGGCAAATGGTCGTTAATTGTCGGTATCACAGGAGGACAGCGGTAATTACAGAGCTGTTCTTTCAAGATGCCGCAGCGGTTGCTTGCAGGCAGAGATTGCAGATGGAAAAGTTCGTCCTCTCCTTGTTTAAGTTGTTGGTCAAAAACAAGTTGTTGTTGTTCTAAAAAGCGCCGTCGATAAGCTTTGTTGCAAATTTCAACCGGCAGGGAGGTAAGGAAAGCAGGCGCTTTGTTTCCGTTATGAATGGAAAAAAACGGTAATTCCGTCGGAAAATCATGATCGGGATTGTCAAAATTTGCGGTTGTCGGATTGTATAACCGTTGCCGAAAAGCCAAAACGTCAAGTTGATGCCGTTGCATATGGAGGAAAACTTTTTCGACGGTGCGTGGTTCTATCCAGTTGTCGGAATCGATAAACATGACATATTTGCCGCAGGCAAGGTCAAGTCCGGTATTGCGGGCGGCGGGGAGACCGTGTCCATGCCGCTCGGCAATGCGAATTCGGGAATTGCGGGCAGCGTATTGCTCTAAAATTTTCAGACTGTCGGCGGTTGAACCGTTACGGATGCAGATGATTTCAAAAATATCAGTGGTCTGGGCGAGCAGGCTGTCCAGGCAATCGTGAAGCCAAGAAACGTTGTTATGAACGGGAACAATTACCGAAAGCGGGATTTCTGCTTCCGTCAGGTTGGAAATATTTTCCCGGAATTGTTGGGAGATGCCGGGAATGGTGAAATAGGACTTCATTTTTTGCCGGGCTTCTTTGTAGTGGTCGGCGCCGCTTTTGAGCAGGGCTGCCGTCAGGTTTTGGTTAAATATGTTTTCGAGCTGCGGCAGATGTTGCGGCAACCGGTGGAAACGTTGCAGTTCGCGGGTTATGAGAACGTTGACGTCGATAATGTCAAGCGGACGGGGTGAATTTTTTTCGGTACCGGTAATAGAGTGGGAATGGATACGGTAATGATATAATTTGTCGGGCAGGTAAAAATAGCTTTGGCAATGAATGCCGTAAGCCCAGGCCCAGTATTCGTCTTCGTGGATCAGCCGTTGCTCGGGAAAGGAGAGGTTAAATTGTTTGATGATGCTGTTTTTGTGCAGCTTGCCGTTGACACATACATGAATCTTTAACGGGTTGTCGGCCAACGGCTGACATCCTTGCGGCGTTTTTTCGGTTTGATCAAAATACGCTTGTTTGTTTTGGGTTTCTTTTCGATCGGCTTCGGTTTCGGGAAAGGGAAGAATATCGGCGCAGATTAAATCGGCATCGGTACGTTGGGCGGTATTGAACAGTTTTTCCAGGGTGTCGGACTCGATATAATCGTCAGAATCGATAAAAAAGATATATTCGGCCGTTGCTTGCGCCAGTCCGGCATTGCGGGCGGCAGAAAGGCCGCAGTTGGGCTGGCTGATGATGCGGATGCGGGAATCGGCGGCGGCATACTGTTCCAAAATCTGCGGACTGTTGTCGGTTGAGCCGTCGTTGATACAGATCATTTCAAAGTCGGTAAAGCCTTGGCCGAGGATACTGTCCAGGCATTGACGGAGGTAATTTTGTACATTGTACACGGGGACAATAACGGAAATTTGCGGTGTGTGCATAGTCGGGTCCTCAAAAAGAAGTGAAGCAAAAAAATGACCGTTTTTTTGCAGCACCTTTTCTAACCACTAAGTAATTGACAATGCACATGTTTGATTATAACTTTTAGTTAGCAAAAAAACGGTGGTTAAATTTCATCAGTTTTTGCTGATTTAATATTTTTCGGACATTTTGCGCGGTTGAGCTTGA
>CAJTLY010000030.1 GCA_910577095.1 uncultured Alphaproteobacteria bacterium | reverse complement strand
GAAAGCGAGGTTCTCGAAGCCGGTCTCAGCAATGAGGTCAACGAGGTTTCCGGAACCGAAGGCACCAAACTGAGCTATGAATCTTGGATTGTGGTCAAGGGACAAACCCGCGCCGCTTTCGAGAACAAAGTCTCCGTTACTCTCAACAATCAGTTGAACAATCTTGAGACGGAAATTGACGTTAAAGAGTTCAATTTCGGTCAGGTCAGGACCAGTATTACCTATGGTGTCGGCGACGGCAGCCGAACGGACGGATTTGTTCAAATTACGGATTCTGTCATGTTCTATAACGTGGAATATGACAATTTCTCATTTGCATTTGAACTTCCTTTCGAAGTGGCCGTTTACAATGACAAAGTGACCAGGCAAGTCATGCCCTATCATCGTTACGGAAACATTGTCGACAAAGGCAGCAGCGTTAAAGACCTGGAGATCGAAGTCGAAGATATCGGCAAATGGCAGAACGTCCGTGTGCGTAAACTCTACCAACATGACATCTCGGTCGATTTTAACGGCAAAAGCTACGACCTCACGGCAAAGATTATCTTGAAAAAGACTTTGCAGACCAACGGTGAAAATACGGTTTTGAAATGTGAACTGATTGATTCCGGAACAGAAGTTTTGCTTAACGAAGAAAGCAGCACCATGTACAAATCATGGATTAAGGTAAAACAGACGATGCTGAACGGCAGTACGCGCGAACAAACCTATACGGTTGACGACATGTACGGATCTTTGGATCACGAACTGTTGGACTTTAAGAAGCTTCAGGACAAAAACATTATGCAACGAAACACTTCGGTTATCGATGTTGACGACATTGTCATCTCGGCCGGCGATGTTGTTTATGTGCATAAAGTCGAGCGCAGTTATGTTGTCGATTACAACTATTTTTCGTTAAACTTCAAACTGTTGCACCACGAAGCCTACTATGATGACGGCATTACGACAATCAAGTTCCCGTTCTTTAAGCACGAGAACTTTGCGGATGAAGGCAAGTTAACCTTTGTCGGCGACTTTGTTGACGGTGGTTTTGAGTTTTCCGAATATTGGTTTGCTCATACGATGACGGCTGATTTCGGTTCGGTGAAACATACCGGATTACGTGACTTTCAGGTGATTACGCCCAAGCAATAAGCGTGGTTGCCCGAATGGTAAAAAGACGCCGCACCCGATAGGGTACGGTGTCTTTTTTTGTGAGAACGGATGTTTGAACATAGAAAAACCGCTCCAAAGAGCGGTTTTTGCCGAAAGTCTGAGACTTATTGAGCCGCCGGCGTCTTCGGCATCGGTTTGCCGTCGAGCTGGTATTGCTCAATTTTGGCGTTGTCAAGAATATTTTTCAACACGCCCTGAGCCGTTTTCTGCGCCAGAGCCTGTCTCAGTTGCGGTTCGGCTTCCTGGTACGAAATCGGTTTGGAATCGCGAACGTCGTCAACAATGATAACGTGATAACCGAAGTTGGTTTTGATCGGTTTCTGCGAATATTGGCCTTTTTTCATTCTGAAAGCGGCGTCGGCGAATTCCGGTACCATCATTTGTTTGGTGAAGTACCCCAGGTTGGGGTTCTTTTCTTCGGAATAGGTTTTTGCCAGCTGATCAAAATTTTCGCCTTTTTTGATTTTGGCGATGATGTCGTTGGCGGTCGCTTCGTCGCCGACCAAAATATGACGGGCGCTCATTTCTTTTTGCGGCTTAAATTCTTTTTTGTACTGGTTGTACAAGTTTTTAACGTCGTTATCCGTAATTTTGCCTTCAACCTGCTGCTGGATGTAAACATTGCTCATAACCTGTTTTTTGACGGCATCCAGCTGTTTTTTATATTCGGGGGTTGATTCGATGTTGGCTTTTTTGGCGGCCTGCAGAATCGCTGTTTCGGTTGCTTTGGCTTCTACCATACGGGGATAGAACTGATCAAAGGAAATTTGCGATTTGAGCTGAGGAAGGGCGTTGTAGGAATCCTTCAGTTCGGCAACCGTAATTTTTTCACCGTTGACAACCGCGGCAACGCCGTTTTTGCCTTCGGCACCGGCCGGCAGCGGATTTAAAAGCATGGCCGACAAAACGGCAGCAGCAATATATTGAGTTTTCATAGATAATTACCTCCAAAAAATAAAACTACGTTTATTTATATAACAAAACAAAAATATTCCAAGCAAAATATTTACTAAAGTTTATAACTCATGTGCAAGCTATTGACTTTAATAAATATAAACATTAAATGTAAGACTGACTTTAAATATTATCAAGGTGGAAAGATTTATGATAGGCAAAATAGCAAAGGTGTTTTTTGGCAGCGCCAATGACCGTTTTATCAAAAAACAATATAAGACAATCAACAAAATCAATGCGTTAGAGCCGCAAATCGAAAAACTCAGCGATGAGGAGCTGAAAGGCAAAACCGCAGAATTTAAAAAACGCCTCAATGACGGCGAAACGCTTGACGAACTGTTGCCGGAAGCTTTTGCCGTTGTCCGCGAAGCCGCCAAACGGACGTTGGGACAACGTCATTACGATGTGCAGCTGATCGGCGGTATTGTTTTGCACAAGGGAATGATTGCCGAAATGAAGACCGGCGAAGGCAAAACGCTGGTGGCAACGCTGGCCGCTTATTTGAATGCGTTGGAAGGAAAAGGGGTTCATATTGTTACCGTCAACGACTATTTGGCCAAACGCGACGCCGAATGGATGGGACAGGTTTATCGCTTTTTGGGCCTGACGGTCGATTATATCGTTCACGGCAAAAACGACGAGGAACGTCGTGCCGCTTATGCCAGCGACATTATTTACGGCACCAACAACGAGTTGGGTTTTGACTATCTGCGCGATAACATGAAGTTTTCGCTTTCCGACATGGTGCAGCGGCCGTTTAATTTTGCAATCGTCGATGAAGTCGACTCGATTCTGATCGACGAAGCGCGGACGCCGTTGATCATTTCCGGCGCCGCCGAGGACTCCTCGGAAAAATATGTGGCGGTGAACAGCATTATTCCCAAGCTGGTTGACGCGGATTATGAAAAAGACGAAAAGGCCAAGAGCGTCACTTTGACCGAAGCGGGGATGGAACACGTCGAACAGTTGCTTAAAGAAACCGGACAAATCAAGGACGGCGGTCTCTATGATATGGCTAACGTGGCGTTGGTACAACATGTCAACAATGCGCTGAAAGCCCACAAAATGCAGATTCGCGACGTTGATTATATCGTTAAAGACGGCAAGGTGGTGATTATTGACGAATTTACCGGCCGGATGATGGAAGGCCGCCGTTATTCCGACGGTTTGCATCAGGCGATCGAAGCCAAGGAACATGTTGCGATTCAGTCGGAAAACCAGACTCTGGCCTCGATTACTTTCCAAAATTATTTCCGTCTGTATCCGAAATTGTCGGGTATGACCGGTACGGCGATGACCGAAGAAGCCGAGTTTGTTGACATTTACGGTTTGTCGTGCATTGAGATTCCGACCAACCGTCCGGTTCAGCGTACCGATCATCATGATGAGATTTATCGTACCGCCAAAGAAAAATATGATGCCATCATTGAGACAATTTTGGATTGTCACCGCCGCGGACAGCCGGTTTTGGTCGGAACGACTTCAATTGAAAAGTCGGAATTGGTGGCCGAGCTGCTGCGTGCCAAAAGCGATGTCAAGTTTGAAGTGCTCAATGCCCGTCACCATGAACGCGAAGCGGCGATTGTAGCCGAAGCCGGGGTTTCGGGAGCGATCACCATTGCCACCAACATGGCGGGCCGCGGTACCGATATTCAGTTGGGCGGCAATCCGGATATGCGCCTGAAAGCAATGCTGAAAGGCGACGAAACACCGGATCAGGCTGCGCGGATGCGGGAGGAAATCAAGCTGGCGATTGATGCCGACAAGGAGAAAGTGGTTGCGGCCGGCGGTCTGTATATTCTCGGCACCGAACGTCATGAAAGCCGCCGTATCGACAATCAGTTGCGCGGTCGTGCCGGACGTCAGGGCGATCCCGGAACTTCCAAATTCTTCCTGTCGATGGAAGATGACCTGATGCGGATTTTCGGTTCGGAGAGAATGTCGGCGATGCTGCAAAAGCTGGGATTGCCGGAAGGCGAACCTCTTGTTCATCCGTGGATCAGCAAGGCCTTGGAAAAGGCTCAGCAAAAAGTGGAAGAACGTAACTTTGACATCCGTAAGAATTTGCTCAAGTATGACAATGTGATGAACGATCAGCGCAAGGTTATTTATGATCAGCGCAAAGAACTGATGAAGACTTCGGACGTTTCGGGGACCGTCGCCGAAATGCGCGATGAATATCTGAATGACGTTTTGGCGCCGTATCTGCAACGCAGTCTGACCCCGAAAGAATGGCCGCTCGGCGAGTTGCAGCAGGAAATCTGGCGTATCAGCGGTTTTGTGCTCCCGGTTGACAAGTGGGCCGAAGAGCCGGAAATGGATGCCGAAACGATGAGTTTGAAAATTGTTGAGACGATTGAACAGAACATCATTGAGAAAAACCGCGGCGTGCCGGAAGAAATTGTCCGTCTGGTCGAAAAAAATATTCTGATGCAGGTGATGGATCAGTTGTGGAAAGAACATATTGCCACTTTGGATTATATGCGCCACACCATTGTGCTGCGTGCCTACGGACAGAAAGATCCGCTCAACGAATACAAAAAAGAAGCCTTCAATATGTTTTCGGATATGCTGGATCTGTTGCGCGAGAAAGTTACTTTCCTGACCTGCCGGGCCCAAATTCAGAACGGGAACGAAGAGGATTTGCGCCTCCGTGAGCAAAATACCCGCATGCAGGCGATTCACGAAAGCCCGCAAAGTTTGATCGGCGGTGAAAAAGCGCCTGCCGAGGAAAAGGAAAAATCGGTTCCTTTCCAATATGCTAAAACGGAAATTGATCCCAAAGATTCGTCAACATGGGGAAAAGTGTCGCGTAACGATGCCTGTCCCTGCGGCAGCGGTAAAAAGTACAAACACTGCCACGGTCAGATTCTGAATTAAACCAAGGATCCCGACTTATCTTGTCGGGATCCTTGGTTTAAAGGCAGAGACTATCGGAAAACAAGATATAATGTAGAGCCTATGATTAGACATATGATTGCTTTTGCACCTTCAACGCCGAAATTGGGAGAGTTTAACCAGTTGCGCGGGGTGCTGTCGGGATTGATGCATTTTTGTGACAAAGGTATGCATTTTGCTTATAATCTTGACATGTGCTTTGAAAATGTGGCGGGAATGCCGCTTAAACGGCATCTTTATGCCGATGATGAAAAGTTTGAGCGCGATGTTTTTCGTTGTTTGGACGGTTATTTCTCTCATCATCTGCTGGTGCCGAAAGTATTTGTCACCATTTGTTCGCCGGAAGATGCCGACGATGCTGCGGTCAACGTCGATGCGGTCTGTCGTGCGGTCAAAAACTATTATGCCGCATACGGCATAGGCAGAGTAGTGACGGTTGCCGTCAATTCCAGCGTATACAATTACCGGTTTGCCGACGTGGTTCATGTCTGTGGGCATCTCATGAGCGAAGAAAAACGGCAGATGCTGGAAGCCGATGCAAAACTGAAAAAGAAAATATTCGTTTCGGAAGGGATTATCCACAATATGTCGCGCGTGTTTATCCGGCAAAAGTTCGGGCAGCCGAAGATACAAAAGGTATTGGCTGCCTGCCGGAACGGCCGTCCTAATGTTGTGTTCGTGCTTGGCGGCCGAGTGGCGGGGCCGGAAATTCGGTTGAGCCTGAATAATGCCGAAAATATTTTCCGCCGCGCGCAGCAACTGGCGCAGAGAAACTACAATGTCATTATTGTCAATGGTCCGCGGACACCGAACGATGTTACCGATTATTTTTATGAGCAAAGTGTTGCGAGCGGAGAAAAAATTCGTTTTTACAATTCTAAGCAGGTGGGACGGACGAACGAAGAGTGTCAATCGGAAAAATGGCGCATTTATTCGGGCAGATACGAAGAAGTGTTTTTACGTCAGGCTGTCGAATTCGGCAATATTTATCCCGGTGTTCTGGGATTGGAAAATACGTTGGTCGTTCATACCTTTGATTCTTTTTCCTACTGTGAAACCGCGGCTTGCGGCATTCCTACGGCGATCTGCCGGGAAGCGGAAGTTGACTGTACCGTTCGTCCCGACTGTTATCGGTTGGCCGATCAGCTGACGGCGGCAGGTTATGCGATTGACTTTGCGGATTTTGATGCCGGAACCGAACCGCGAGACCTGAAACTGAAAGTTTTGCCAAACGTCAATTTCCTGCTGGCGGAAAAAATTATCGGCCGATTGTCGGAAGTCTGAGCGGCGTTGTTTTGACGCAGTGGCCGTCAGAGTGTTTTTTTGCTTGACTATTGTTATTTATCAGATATAGTCGAGCAAAAGTTCAATGATTTTTCATTGCGTTTTGTAATTTAACCACACTCCGAGGAGTGCCGCCAGTCAGCGAGGGTTCGCACACTGGCGTGCAATAGTTTATAGGTATGATGTATGTTTGAGAACCTTACTGACAAACTGAGCGGCGTTTTTGCCCGGATCACCTCGCGCGGGGTTCTGAGCGACAAAGACATTGACGAAGCAATGCGGGAAATTCGGGTTGCTTTGCTTGAGGCCGATGTCGCTTTGCCGGTGGTTAAGGAATTTATTGCCCAAGTCAAAGAGGAAGCCCGCGGCGAAAAACTGGTGCGTTCGATTCAGCCGGGACAACTGGTGGTTAAGATTGTTCACGATCAGTTGGTGAAGCTGCTCGGTGCCGAAGAAAACGGACTCAATTTTAACGTGGTGCCGCCGGCGGTGATTTTGATGACCGGTCTCCAAGGCTCGGGTAAAACGACAACGTCGGCCAAACTGGCAAAGCGGCTGGGTAAAAACCGCAAAGTGTTGCTGGCATCGCTGGACGTGTATCGGCCGGCGGCGCAGGAACAGCTTGAACAGCTGGCGGTTCAGATCGGCGGTCACGGCCTGCCGATCGTTAAAGGCGAGAAACCGTTGGAAATTACCCGGCGGGCGATGGATGTTGCCAAAAAAGGCGGTTTTGACATTTTGATTCTCGACTCGGCCGGCCGGCTGCATATTGACGAAACGCTGATGGAAGAGTTGCAGGCGGTCAAGAAATTGTCGGAGCCGGCGGAAACTCTGCTGGTGGCGGATGCGATGATGGGGCAGGATGCCTGCAACGTCGCTCGGGAATTTAACGAAAGACTCGGACTGAGCGGAATTGTACTGACCCGTATTGACGGTTCGTCTCGTGCCGGGGCCGCGCTTTCGATGCGGATGATTGCCGGGGTGCCGTTGAAGTTCTTGGGAACCGGCGAAAAGGTCGACGAACTGGAAGAATTTCATGCCGATCGGATTGCCGGACGGATTCTGGGGCAGGGAGACGTGGTCTCGCTGGTGGAGCGGACGCTGGAGACGGTTGATCGCGAAGAGGCGGACAAAATGGCTGCCCGGATGATGAAAGGCAAGTTCGATTTGGACGATTTGCTGGCGCAATTGCGCCAGATACAAAAACTGGGCAGTCTGGGCGGAATTATGGGAATGATCCCCGGTTTGTCGAAGTTTAAAAATCAGATTGAAAATGCCGGCGTCGGCGACGGTCTGATTAAAAAGCAAGAGGCGATTATTCTCTCGATGACAAAGTCGGAGAGGAAAAATCCCGATATCATCAAAGCCTCGCGCAAGAAGAGAATTGCCGCGGGCTCGGGTGTGGAAGTTCAGGACGTCAACAAGCTCTTGAAGCAATATGAGCAGATGGCGACAATGATGAAAAAAATGGGCAGGGGCGGCGGTCTTGCCGGTCTTGCTTCAATGATGAAAAACGCTCCTTTCGGAAAACTTCCGGGAGGAATGGGCAACAAGTTTCCGTTTTAAGCCATAAAGCGGAAGAAATTAACTCGAATACATCTTTTTAGAAAGGAAAATAAAAAATGGCAGTTCGTATCAGATTATCTCGCGGCGGTTCCAAAAAACGTCCGTTCTATCGTATTGTGGCAGCCGACCAGAGAGCGCCCCGCGACGGTAGATTTATTGAAAAACTCGGCACTTACAATCCGTTGTTGCCGCAGGATCATGAACAGAGACTGGTAATCAATGAAGAAAGAGTCAAATATTGGCTCGGTGTCGGCGCTCAGCCGACCGACAGACTGGAAAAGCTGTTTGGCAACCTCGGTCTGGTCAAAGCTCCGGCGGTTCGTGAACAGCCGAAAAAATCGGCTCCGAAAGCCAAGGCTCAGGAAAGAATGAAAGAAAAAGAAGCTGCTGCTGCCGCTGCTGCCGAAGCTGCTTCGTCTGCCGAATAATTTTTCAACAATTGAGGATCCGCTTTTATGGAAAACGGTCGTAAAATCTGTCTGGGGGCAATCGTCGGCGTTCACGGAATCAAGGGTGAGGTCAAGGTAAAGAGTTTTACCGAAACCGATCGCAATCTTGAACGTTACGGGGTGCTCGAAGACCAGAACGGGCGTCGTTTTGAAGTAAAAGTGTCCGGGCACTCCAAGGAATTGCTCCGGGTGAAGATTAAAGGAATCGACGACCGCAATACCGCGGAAGGACTGATCGGCAGCCGTTTGTATGCCGAACGCGAAGTTTTGCCGCCGTTGGAGAATGAAGACGAGTTTTATCAGGCCGACCTGATCGGGCTGGAAGTTCGTCAAAACGGCAGCGCGCAGTCGGCGGGACGGGTGGCCGGGATTTATAATTTCGGCGCCGGGGAAATTTTGGAAATCAAAATTGCCGCGACCGGAAAGCTGGAAATGATTCCCTTCAACCGGGTTTATGTTCCCGAAGTTAATATTAAAGACGGTTATATTATTGTCAGCTCGGTTTCGATGCTGTTTGACGAGGAAGACGGGGAATAATGGCGTTAAATTTTAAAATTTATACCATTTTTCCGGAAATTTTTCCGGGTTTTCTCGGTTATTCGCTGACCGGACGCGCATTGGAAGAAGGCATTTGGTCGTTTGAAACCGTAAATATCCGCGATTATGCTTTCGACAAGCATGGTTCGGTGGATGATACGCCTTGCGGCGGCGGTGCCGGAATGGTGATGCGCGCCGATGTTTTGGGGCGTGCCATTGCCGCCAACCACAGCGGCGGCCGTATTTTGGCGATGAGTCCGAAAGGACGTCCGCTGACGCAGCAAACGGTGCATCAATTGAGCCGGGAAACTGAGGTCAGTGTGGTTTGCGGCCGTTTTGAAGGAATCGACGAGCGGGTGCTGGAAGCTTTTGACATTGAGGAAGTCAGCATCGGCGACTATATTCTGACCGGCGGTGAGCAGGCGGCGCAGATTATGTTTGACGCGGTTATCCGGTTGTTGCCGGGCGTGCTCGGCAATGCGCAGTCGACGATGAGCGAAAGCTTTGAAGACTGTCTGCTCGAATATCCGCAATATACCCGTCCGACCGAATGGGAAGGAAAACAGGTTCCCGAAGTGCTTTTAAGCGGTCATCATAAGAAGATTGAGGATTGGCGCAAAGAGCAGGCCATAAAAATTACCGGAGAGCGCCGGCCGGATCTGTTGAAAAAATATCTTGACTCAAAAAGGGTTTAGGCATAGAAAGTAACAAAATATTTTAAGTAAAGGTAACTCTAATGAACATTTTAAAAGAAGTAGAAAAAGAGCAGATTGCAAAGCTCAGCGAAGGCAAAAGCCTTCCGACATTTAAGCCGGGCGATACTTTGAAAGTTCACACCAAAGTTAAAGAAGGCGATCGTGAACGTATTCAGGTTTATGAAGGTGTCTGCATTGCCCGTAAAAACGACGGACTGAATTCTTCTTTTACCGTCAGAAAAATTTCTTTCGGTGAAGGCGTCGAACGCGTATTCCCGCTGTATTCTCCGAATATTGCCAAGATTGAAGTTTCGCGTATCGGTCGTGTCCGCCGCGCCAAACTGTATTTCCTGCGTGCTTTGCGCGGCCGTTCGGCTCGTATTGCCGACGACCTGCGTGCCGCTCAGAAGGCAAAAGAAGCTGCTGCTGCCGCTTCCGAGAAATAATTACGGCAACTGTCGTTTGTGATGAAAAACCTCTCCGCAACGGAGAGGTTTTTTTGTTGCGTTGACAAACAGGACAGGCGGGCGGCGGTTGTTTGGATGATAAAGCCGAAACGATCGGCGTAAACGGCCGGAAAACGGCGGATGGCATTGGGGGAGTTTGGGATCAGAAGAAATTGAAATTGTCTCAAAAAAAGGATCGTTTTTTTGCTATGGCCGAACGCTGATATCTGATTTTAAATAAAATTGTTATTTTGTAATGATTTATGTTTGCTTTTTTGATAATAGTAAACTAAACTTAAGACGTATCAAAAAAACGATCGTTTAAATGCATTTAGATAAGGATTGTGTCAATGACTAAACATACATCTTT
>CAJTLY010000029.1 GCA_910577095.1 uncultured Alphaproteobacteria bacterium | reverse complement strand
ATGATTTATGTTTGCTTTTTTTATAATCGTAAACTAAACTTAAGACGTATCAAAAAAACGATCCTTTTTTTGAGGCAGTTAAATACAAAAAAACTCCCCGGTTCTCGGGGAGTTTTTTAAGAAACAAATAATAAAAAGGATTATCTCTGGCTTTTGGCAATTGCCTTTGTCGCTTCTTCCATGTCATTCATCGGGATAACCTGATCGCCGATCTTCTGGCCGTTTTCATGCCCTTTTCCGGCGATCACCAACATATCTCCCGCTTCAAGTTGCGAAACGGCATATTCAATTGCGGCAACCCGGTCGCCGATTTCCGCCGCTTCGGGACATTCTGCCATAATCTGGCGACGGATTTCGGCGGCATCCTCGGTTCGCGGATTATCATCCGTTACGACAACCCGGTCTGCCAGTTCACGAGCTATTTTCCCCATCAGCGGGCGTTTCAGCTTGTCGCGGTCACCGCCGCAGCCAAACACAACCCACAATTTATTCTCGGTGTGACGGCGCATTGTTTTCAACACGTTTTCCAACGCATCGGGCGTATGGGCATAATCAACATAAACACCGGCTCCGTTTTTCAAACGACCGGCCAGATCAAGCCGCCCGGGTGCACCTTTAACCAACGGAAGATAATCGATTATCTTTCCCGAAAACCCGTGTAAAGCAATAACCATCCCAACCGCGCACAATACGTTCATCGCCTGAAACTCCCCGATCAGCGGCAATTCAAGCCGGTAACGCTGCCCTAAAATTTCGGTTTCCAGCGTTTGTCCGGCCGCATGCGGCTGCCGGGAAACAATTTTCAGTTCTTTTCCTCGGTTGCCGTATGACATTACCCGAATCCCGCGCCGGCGGCAAAGCTGCTCCAACCGGTCAAATTCGGCGATATCGGCATTGAGAACAGCCGTGCCGTCCGCCTCCATAACCCGGGAAAAAAGCAGTTCTTTGGCTTGCAGATAATTTTCCATCGTCCGATGATAATCCAGATGATCCTGAGTAAAGTTGGTAAAACCGGCAACTTTGATCTTAAGACCGTCCAACCGATACTGTTCAATACCGATACTCGAGGCTTCGAGCGAAACGTATTCAACGCCCTTTTGCGCCAGCTGCCGCAAAATCCGATGCAGGGTCACGCTGTCCGGGGTCGTCAGGGTTTCGATGTTTTCCGCCGCATCGGAAACAACGCCGATCGTTCCGATACTGGCCGACGAATAACCGAGATAACGCATCAGCTGACGGGTAAAATCGGCAATCGAGGTCTTGCCGTTAGTCCCGGTAACGGCCGATATATAAGGCGGCAGCGGTTTATAGAAATTGGCCGCGGCACGAGCAACGTTTTCCCGCATATCTCCGAGCGCTTTCACAAAAACCGTCGAAACCGTTTCCGCCGGCGGCTGACAATCCCCGTCGTAAAGCACCGCCGCCGCACCTTTGGCCACCGCATCGGGAATATATTTTCGCCCGTCTGAGCTATTGCCGTTCACGGCAATGAACAATGCTCCCGGCATAACTTTGCGGGAATCAATTTCTACCGTACTGATTTCAATATCCGGCCATTCTCCTTCGGCTGTCGGCACGCCCGACAATATCTGACTTAACAACATCGCACACCTCTTTTTTGATTAATATATTTTACTATAGGCGGCAAAGTTTAGTTTTTTGTTAACTTAATCGCTTGACCGACCGACATTTTGCTCTTATGTTTAAATCATAAATATTTTCAGGGAGATATAAATTATGAACAGCACCGCCGCACTACGCCCGTATACAAGCGGGGAAGAAATCTGCCACAGTCTCATCCACGGCATCGGCATCGTTCTGAGTGTTGCGGCATTGGCTGTTCTGGTGGGCTTTTCCGCCCGTTACGGCGATGTATGGACCATTGTTTCCACCGCCGTTTTCGGCGTGTCAATGATTCTGCTGTATACGGCTTCGACGCTTTATCATGCCATCCCCTACCCGCAGGCCAAAAAGATACTGAAAAAATTTGACCACATTGCCATTTATTACCTGATTGCCGGCAGTTATACGCCGTTTTTGCTGGTCAATCTGCGGGGACCGGTCGGCTGGTCGATTTTCGGAATCATTTGGAGTCTCGCCCTTGCCGGAACCGTCTTAAAACTGGTAACTTCGGGAAGCGGAACCAAAATCTGGTCGATATCCTTGTACCTGATCATGGGTTGGATGATTGTTTTCGCTTCCAAACAATTATTTGCCTCAACCAGTACCGCCGGCGCGGTTTTCCTGATTCTCGGGGGCCTTTTCTATACGCTCGGGGTCTTTTTTTACATTTGGAAAAGCAAAAAATATACCCATGCGGTATGGCATTTTATGGTTTTGGCGGGAACGGTCATGCACTTCTTTGCCGTGCTTTACGCCTGCGTTCTAATTTAATCCCTGAGCTTCGAGAACAAATCCGGTGCAATCGTCGCCGTTGTAATTGTAACCGGTCACAATATTGCCGCTGATTGTAAACGAAATTTTACAGTATTCAATATCCTGACGGTCCGGATCGGGGCCGGGAAGGCTCGGCTGCGATATCGCCGGATAATCGATCAGGTTGGGATAAGCATCGCGACGCCCTTTTTTATCAAGTTCGACATAGGTCACCACTTTGGTGTTTTGGTCCACTATAAAGGAATTGTCGGGCATTCCCCAATTGTCAATCAGATGTTCTTCCGACACCCCTACCCAGCCTTGCAGCTGTTCGTTATAATCCGGAACCGACGAACAGGCCGTCAAAATAAAAGCGCACAGCAAAACCAGCATCAAAACTCTCCTCACTAAACTGTTTTCCGCCTTGATATAGGCGTGAAAAAAGCTTTTTCAATCAGAGGATTGTTTCAGCATCACATTTAAACGGTTTTGCACTGCCGGATCCATCTTAACTTCCAAATGCAGTTTTTCGCCTTGTTGCCGACAAGCCACGACTTCGCCGTTTTGATGCAGCCATGCCAGCATTTTACCGTCTGCCGCCGCAACATCGACGCTGACGATTGTGCTTCCGGCGGATAAAATATCGTCCAAGCGTTTTAAAAGCCTGTCGCAGCCTTCTCCGTTGAGTGCCGAAACCGCCGCGGCCGCCGGCGGCGCGATAAACGAGGACAGCAGGTCCGTTTTGTTGTAAACTTCCAGATAATTGTCCTGATATTCGATTTTATCCAGCCCCAAACCATGCAGCACTTCCAACACGTCCTTACGCTGCTGTTTGCAATCGGGATTGGCGGCGTCCAACACCTGAACCACGACGTCGGCTTCCAAAACTTCTTCCAACGTGGCGCGAAAGGCCATCACCAGTTCATGCGGCAAATCGGAAATAAAACCGACGGTATCGGAAAGAATAACTTCGCGACCGGACGGCAGTTTCAAACGCCTCATCGTTGTATCAAGGGTCGCAAACAAAAGGTTTTCGGCAAATACCTGAGCAGCGGTCAGACGATTAAATAACGTTGATTTTCCGGTGTTGGTATAACCGACCAACGCCACTATCGGATAAGGCACCCGTTTGCGGGCGTTGCGTTGCAAGCCCCGGGTTTGTTTGATTTTCTCCAACGCCTTTTTGATTTTGACAATTTTATCGTCAATGATCCGGCGGTCAAGCTCAATTTGGGTTTCGCCCGGACCGCCCAAAAAACCGGCACCGCCCCGTTGCCGTTCCAAGTGGGTCCAGCTGCGCACCAAACGGCTGCGCTGATAAGTCAGATGAGCCAGTTCCACCTGAAGACAACCTTCCCTGGTTTGGGCACGCTCGCCGAAAATCTCCAAAATCAGGGCCGTGCGGTCAATAACTTTCAAATTCAGCGCTTTTTCCAAATTGCGTTGTTGGATCGGGGTTAAATCGGCATCGACAACCAACAGTTCAATTTTCCGCTCAGTTACGATTTCCCGCAAACGTTCGATCAGGCCGCTGCCGAAATAGGCATCGGGACGAATTTGGCGGATGCGCACAATTTCACTGTGGCAGACCTCAAGGTTGATCGCCGCGGCCAGTCCGACCGTTTCGGACAACCGCTGTTCGGGATAAAGCGATACCGGCCGCCCCACGGCCTGCGGATAAATAACGGCGGCTTTCAGCGCCGGAATTTCGGCAACATATTCAGCCAAAATCTACTCTTCGGCTGATTTTGAAACAATTTCAACCGCTGCGCTCGGCATAATCGTTGACACTGCGTGTTTATAAATCAACTGGGTATGGCCGTCACGGCGAAGCAGAATCGACGCCTCGTCAAACCATGTGATGACGCCCTGCAGTTTGACACCGTTAATAAGAAAAACCGTTACGGCAATTTCATTTTTGCGAATATCGCCTAAAAAGTCTTCCTGAACATTTTGTGACATTGTTTTTTCCTTATATTATTATTGCACAATTCGGATTGTAACCCTATTTTATCAAAATAGTAAAGAAATGTTTGTTAAGCAAGGGGATAATTATGCAAAGATTTTTTCGGCCCGGCGGATTGCCGACGGCGCCACAAAAAACATCAACACGTCCCCGGCTTCCAAATGTTCTCGGACAAACGGCGCCAGACGAATTTCTCCTTTGCGGTACAAAGCGCAAATCCTGCTTTCCTGCGGCAGATTGAGTTCCGAAAACGCCGAACCGATCAGCGGCGAATTGTCGTCGATCGCAATTTCCCACACTTCGCCCGACAATCCGAGAGAATAGGCCTGATTGAGCCGCACTTTGCGCAATTCTTTCAAAATGGCGGAAATGGTAATGGAAGTACGGTCAATCAGAATGTTTTCGCCCATATTGATAATCTGCGTGTTGTATGAACGCGAGTTGACCAGCGCAATCGTGTTTTCGACTCCGTTGCGTTTGGCAATCATGGTGGCGATGATATTGTCCTTGTCTTCTCCGGTGACGGCAACAGCGGCATCGGCGGTTGCGATTCCCGCTTCCGAAAGCACGACGTCGCTCATCATTGAACCGTGAAAAACCGCGGTTTTGTTCAGTTGACCGGCCAAACGCGCCGCACTGTGCGCATCTTCGTCAATAACCCGACAGCTGACGATATTGTCATCGTCTTCCAGCGCTTCCGCCAGATAGGCGACCAACTGGCCGCCGCCGAAAATGACCACCTGCTCGTTTTCTTTACGCTCCAGTCCAAAACTGTGTATGACCGTTTCGACTTCGTCTGCCGCAACCAGCAGATTAATTTCGTCACCGACGTGAAAGGTATCGTCGTTGCCGGGGATAAAACCGCGGCCGTTACGGATAATGTTGACAACGGTTATATGCAAATCGGGGTCCGCTCGTTCCAGATGGTCCAGCGGGATTTGCAGCAACGGTGATTTTTTGGGACAGCGAAAAGACAACAACAGCAATTTTTTATCCGCCAGCGGATAAATGCCCGATAGCCCCGGATAGCCCAAAATGCGTTTGATGGCCTTGGAAATTTCATACTCCGGCGAAACCGCCAGGTCTACCGGAATATCATGATCACCGAACAGGCCGCCCCATGCCGCTTTCAAATAAACCCGGGCACTGATGCGCGCCACCTTGCGGGGAATATTAAACAACGAGTAAGCAGCCTGACACGCAATCATATTGACTTCGTCACTGCCGGTCGCGGCAATCAGCAGATCGGTTTTGCCGGCCTCTGCCTTTTGCAAAATATCAGGATGGGCAACCGAGCCTAAAATCGGCATAATGTCCCATTGCCGGGCCACTTCATTCAAATTCTTTTCGTTATCGTCGATAACAACCACGTCGTTGTTGCCGCGGCTCAGATAAGCCACGATACTTTTGCCGACGTTACCGGCACCTCCGACAATTATTTTCATGCTTCCTCTTCCTTTGTATCTGCAGTTTGAGGACCAAAATAGTCCTCTACCGCCGCCAACGCCTGATTTAAGTCATTAATTCGTGTATATTGTTCACGAAACCGCTTGGCATCATGCAAACCTTTGCAATACCAGCAAACATATTTTCGTGACAACTGCAAGGCCGTCCGTTCGCCGTAATAATCGCGCAACAGATCGATATGACGCAACAAAATCTGTTTGATCCGTAACGGTGTAGGCACCGCGGGTTCGGTCCCCTGTTTCAAATAAGCATCAATCTGCGCAATCAGCCACGGCGCACCGAGAGTCGCCCGCCCCACCATCAGGGCGTCGGCGCCGGTATATTCAAGAATACGGCGGGCCGACGCGCCGTCGGTTACGTCTCCGTTCGCCACCACCGGAATTTTTACCGCATTTTTGACCGCTGCAATAATATCCCAATCAGCGGTTCCGGCATAAAAATCGCTGCGGGTCCGTCCGTGTACGGTAACATACGCCGCACCGCTGTCTTCACACATTTTGGCAAATTCCACCGCATTGACGTGCTCGTGGTCCCAGCCTTTGCGAAACTTGACGCTGACTTTCAGCGGGGTTGCCGCCGCAACGGCGCCGATTATGCGTGACGCCGACAACGGATCGCGCATCAGGGCGGAACCGGCGTTGTTATTGACAATTTTTCTGACCGGACAACCCATGTTAACGTCAAGGCTGTGAGCACCGAGATCCGCCGCCAGCCGGGCCGCCTCGGCAAACAGCTGCGGATCGCTTCCGACCAGCTGCACCGTCACCGGATACGGTTCATCACGAACGTCGGCAATTTTGCAGGTTTTGGGATTTTGGCGTTCCAACGCATTGACGGCGACCATTTCCGAAACAATGTTTCCGCCGCCGAACGAAGCCGTCAATTGCCGAAAAGGCCGGTCTGTAATACCGGCCATCGGCGCCAAAAATACCTGACTGTCAAAATCGAGTATCCGCATCGTTTTAATTTAACTTGTCAAGTGCGCGGGCAATAACATAGTAAATCTTGCCGATGTCGGCTCCCGAAATTACCGACAACAAAATTCCCGATTTTTCGCAACTGCGGGCACGGTTGATCAATTCTTCGAACTCGCCGGTATAGGCATTGACCATCTTGCGGAATTCGGCGTTTCTTTCGAACTCTTCCTTAATCGCAATCACCTGCTTGCGGCTCATGGTACGGGAAAGGTAACGGACAAAGACGTCGGTATCTCCTTCGTAATACTTCTGCCACAATTTGTCCTGACTTTCGGGGTTGAAAATCATATTGATGTCGACGGCAAGGGTCTCGAGCTTTTCAATAATCGAGGTGGCGTTTTTCAGGAAATTTTCCACCTTCATTTCGCGATAACGCTTTTCAATCTCCGCCAACTCGCTGCCGGCCTGTTTGGCACCGATATCCAACAGTTCAATCTGCTTTTTGATCACGCCGTTAAAGCTGTCGGTACTGGCAACGATCGCATTGCTTTTGGCGGTAAACTCCTCCAGACTGCCGCTGAAAGTTCCCATAACGTCGCTGACTTTGGACAAGGTCTCGTCCGCCGTTGTCTGCAGGCTGTCCGACTGCTGTGCAAACACTTCGTTGGCGGCCTTGATCTCACCCGAAATTCGTTCGGCGTTGGACATGATCTCGATGATCGTTGAGCGCAAACTGTCACCCGAAGCGGCAAAATGCTGGGCACTGGAACCGGCAGCTTCCTCCAACTGTCTGCTCAAAGACTGCAGACTCTCGCCCAACTCGCGTATTTTGTCATGGGCCAGATTGGCTTTATCGATCAGCTGGTCGGAAGCATTGTTCATCAACCCGTTGAAATAATCGACCAAAGCTTTGGTGTCTTCGGAAATCTGAACCATTTTGTCGTTTTGAACCGCTATCAGACCGGTCGCTTCGGTCAGGCTGCGTCCGGCATCGCCGGCAACCGCGTTAAAGCCGGTCAGGCATTGCTGATAATCTTCGGCCACTTTATTCATGTTGGCGGCCGCATTGTCGGTCGCACGGTTAAGGTCTTCGGAACAAAGCGCCAACGCCTGATTGACGTGTTCAATATCGGCAATCGAATTGCCGGCCGTTTTTTGAACGCTGTCACCGATTTGCAGCAGCCGTTCAGACAGAGCCGAAACTTCGCCGGCCAAACGGGCGGCATTGTCATACAAACCGTTCACGTCGGTTTTGAACTGTTCGCTGAGACCGTTCATTTTATGCGAAACGGCGTCGGAAACGTCCATCAGACACTTGTATTGCTGATTCAAGGCAGCTTCGCCGAGACGGGTCTGGGCGCTGACAAGGTTGACCGCATCCATCAAGTCTTCGCGCTGGCGGCTGAAATTGTCGTTAATAACCGCGCTCTGCGCTTTAATTTGTTCGCCGATATTGTTGAACACGGCGTTAATCTGACCGCCCTGAAGCTGCATTTGTTCAAGCAACGCACCGAAATTGCGGTTGATTTCAACGCCCTGATTGCGGATTTGTTCGACCGAACCGTCTATCCGCGAAGCATAACCTTCCATTTCTCCGGCCAACGTTGTGAAGTCGCTGCCGAAAGCCTGATGAACCTCTCGAATGCGAGCCGTATTTTCGGCAATGGCAGCCGCAGCATCGTCCGAACCGGCCCGGGAATCGCTAATTGCACGATTAAATGATTCGAGTCCGACACCCAGTCGTTCCACAATCTGATCAGCCGTTTCTCCGGCATCGTTTTTGGTCTGACCGGCAATGCGGTTAAACTGTTCCAATCCTTCGGCCATGCTGTTGACAATGGAGGCTGCGGCATCGTCGGCACCGTTTTTCGCCTGTTCGACAATTTGGCCGAATTGTTGCAGACCGGCGACAATACTGTCGGCGATTTGCGTCTGGCGGCCCGATACTTCGGAGAGGTCTTGGTCAAGCTTAAGAATCCGTTCGGCAATCGCCCGGTCGATTTCGCTCAATTTGTCAATCGCCACATTCGACTTGTCTGCCACGGCGGAACCGCGTCTTTCGACCTCTTCTTCCAACGCAGACATTTTGGCAAAGACGCTGTCGGCACTTTCGCCGATGGCAGCAATCTGCTCACGGATGGTCCGGCTGACGCCGGCGGTGTTTTCCGCTACCGAATTAAACAATTCGGACTGGCTCTCAAAAGTTGAAACAATTTCGGCAAACTGTTTGGAAAAACCGCCGGTTGCCTCATTGACCGCATCGGCATGTTTTTCCATCACTGCGGCAATTTGAACCGTATGTTCGTCAACGTCGCCGATCAGGCTGCGCAGGCTGTCGCTTTGGGCGGCAACCGTATTTTCCAGTCCCGATACTTTTTCAACGGCGGCATCGGCCGCTTCGTCAAGCCGTTTGACTTCGGCTTCCAAACTGTCGTTAATTTTACGGGTTTGATCCGCCGCATCCGTAGAAGCTCTGAGAGAATCTTCAAGCGTTTCTCTGAGTTGGGCAACTGCTTCTCCGGTATCTCCGGCAATTTTTTGCGCCGCGGTCGAAAGTTCTTCAATCTGACGGGCCAGCTCGGATCGGATTTCTTCGATCTTTGCCAAAGAGCCGCTGATATTGCTGTGTTGTTCGGCAAGCGAATTTTCGGCCAGACGGCTTTGAGCCACCGCCATATTGCCGGTTTCGTTCAATTTTTCCGACTGCATCATCACGGCATCGCCGACTTCGTTCAACTTCCCGGTCATATCGTCAACCGCCGTACGAACTTCGGCAATGCTGCGGCCGAAACGGGCATTGACATCGTCAAGGGCATTTTGAACTTCGCCGCTCACGTCCTGCAACTCCCGGTAACGTTCGGCAATCGTATCGCTGCCGTTGTTCAGTTTGCCGCAGGCGACGTCGGTAAAGGTAATCAGGTTTTCGGTCTTAACCTTAACGGTATCGACCACTTCGCGCAGATTTTGCACCGCCTGAGTACTGCGTTCGTCCAAGTCGTCAAAGCCGGCAGTCAGCGAAGCTTCGGCGTTGCGCAAACTTTCGGAAACCGTATCGGAAATATTTTTAAGTTCGTCGGCCTGAGCGGAAATGTTGTTTTCCACCAACGCTGTCTGCGCAATAATTTTCTCGGCTTCGGAAGCAAACAAGTCGCTGTGTTCGGCAATTTTGCGATAAACTTCCTGCATGCCGCCGTCCATGGCTTCGGCATATTCAACCGCCTGCCGGCTGCGAACTTCAACCAGCTGATCCAACTCGGACGATACCGAGCGGAAAGTTTCGCTGACGGCTTTGGTACTGGCCACCGCCTTTTCGGTGATATTTTCCAGATATTTGCTTTGCGCCTCTATTTTTTCAAACACCAGATTGAAGTTTTCTTCGGAAACGCTGCCGTAAGACTTGATGTTTTCGCTGGCTTCGATAATTTGGCGAGAACTGGTTTCGGCAACGTTCTGGATGATATCGGCCGAATTTTTGATCTCATGCATACCCGGCAGCAGATTGTCGACAATACCGTTGATGTCACCCTGCAACCGTCCGGCCACTTCGGAAAACTCGCTGATACAGTTGTTCAGATCCTTGGTGGTTTTGAAAGCTTTGTCGGTAACGCCGTCAAAACTCTTGGTCAGCGTTTTGACACCGTTGGTCAATTCGACGATACTTTTGGTGGAATAATTATCCAGCACCCGTACCAAACTGGCAAAATCGTCCACCCGTTCGTCCAGTTCTTTTTTAATCATCGAAGTCTGGCTCATTGCCAGCTTGGTCACCTCCTGAAGTTCGGACACCTGGGAACGAATCGCTTCCGACATTGCCTTGGCGGTTGCGGCGCCGCCCTCTTCGGGATAAACCAGTTGATTCATATACGCCCGCAGAAACTTGGCTTCCCGTTTAAAAGCGGCACTGCGGTCCACATAGGCCATCCCCACCCAAATCAACGCCAGCGGCAGGGTTGCCCCGGCCAAAAAACCGCCGAATTCGTCCGGCATCATTAAAAACAGATTTGACCAGCCGAAAAACTGGGTAATATAAATCAGGACAATCGCAAACCAGACAACCGTCACCACCAGCATCAGGCGATAGAGATTGCTGCCGAGCCAAGTGTTATCGTTTTCTTCGACAGAAGGATTTTCAGCTTTGTTTTTACGAATCATTTCATACTTCCAGAATATTTAAATATATAAATTGGCATAAGATTACAGCATAAAACTTAATATTTCAATAACAAAACCGGTTCTGGGAAGAGCGCTTCCGAACCGGTTTTACAGAGCATTCGCTTTTTTATTCGATACAACAGTCGACGGCTTTTCGGACAAAGCTTTTCATGCGTCCGAGCATGCCGGCGGGTTGTTTTCCGT
>CAJTLY010000028.1 GCA_910577095.1 uncultured Alphaproteobacteria bacterium | reverse complement strand
AAACGCGGGTCTGTATTCTCTCATTGAATAATAAAACGGAAATAGTTGTAGATAATAATTTGGTATAAAAGGTTTCCGTTTAAGGTCCGGTAGACCGTTTTCCCTTAAGACCGCCTCAAACCGGAGAGTGCGGGAAGAAAAACATTCGGCCGTTTTTCTTCCCTTCCCGTATCGAGGGCCCCGCCCTTAAAGGGGATTGTGTCATCTGTCTCATCAACAGATTCGGGCGGGGAATGTTATCAGTTCCGCGACCAACCGCGCTGACCGTTCAGCTGAAAATAAGGCGTACGATCAGAACCGTCACCGTCGCGCCAGTTACATCCGGCCGAACTTGCCTGGGCAAAACCATACTGGTTATTGTTACCGTCGATCTTGCAACGGGCGTCGTCGGGTTTGGAGTGCTTTTCACCGTCACGAACCGACTGCGAATAATATCCGCAATCCATTGTACGGCTGCCGACCGAACCGTAAGAAGTAATGTAACGATACGCACAACCCGGGCGTTTGCTGCAATACTTCCATAACTGGGAGAAAGTCAGGGTATTGTAGCTGGCATCACTGAAAACAATTGATACCGTCCCGTCGTTTTCTTTTCCCAACATGGTGGAGGTTGACATATGAACCGTCCTCACCGTCCCGGCTTCATACAGATAGTAATTGGTATAATATAAAGACAAAGTGCTGCTGGTGTTGCATACGTCACCCGGGTTGAAATAAACCCCGGAAGAACTTCCGTACGAACAGTTGGTACCGATGCAGGTCTGTCCGACCCGAACGTTGGCATATTTCATTGCCGCCAAACCGTTAACCGTCAGATAATCGCCGTTAAAGGCCATGCGATTGGAGTTGCTTTTGCCTTCAAACATAATCACATGCGCGCCGTTGCCGCCGTAGTTGGTAATTTTGGTTCCCAAACTGCCGACCTGATAGTTATAACCAACCGAACGATAGGGCTTGGAAATCTCAATACCGGTTGCATTAACATACATATTGTCGGCATTCGGCATATTCGAATTGTAAGCCAGATTAACTGTCGCGCCGCTGTCCGTATTGTACAGCTTCCAGAATTCAATGCCGCAGTTGGTACAGGTAAGCGACCCTTTGTTCCACAAGCTTGAAGTATACTTCAAAATGACCGAAGTAAAATTTTGAGTTCCGGTAATATTTGAATTGCTGTATGTAAACTGAATCGTCGGAATACTGTTGGTGCATTTTTCCTGAACATTTTTAATATAGTTGTTGCTGCCGTTGAGCTTTTTGACAAAGGCGGCTCCCGACATCACGGTTTTACCCGAAAAATGAGACCAGCTGGCCGAAGACACGTCATCACCGACAATCAGGGTCTTCTGACTCAGGGCGTTTCCGGCGTACAAACCATATGACGAGTAAGCGCTGCTGCTGTCAAACAAAGCTTTCAGGGCATCGCCGCAGGTCATTTCAATACAACGGCCGTTATCAACCTTGTAACCGAACTTGCATCCCGAAGCCTTACGGAAATTATTGTTGCAGGGACAATATTCGTAATCGGTTGCGTAGGGATCGTTCATCGAACGTTCAAACGGCGAAGGACATTCGCAACACTGGCTGTGGTAAGTGTTGCCGTCGCTGTAACATTTTCTGGCGCCGATTGCTCCCTGCCCGTCCATACTGGCACAGGTACTCCAGCTGTCCGGACATTTGCAGCGATAGTAGAAAGTGCCGCCGTCGGTATCGGTACAGGTACGTTTGGGATCGACAATCTGATTATCGTCACAATCGCTGTTTTGTTTATAGGGATAAAGACCGGGATCACAGACGCATTTTTCATAATGAATACTGGTTGTCTTGCTGTCATCATCAATTTGCAGACAATTGATACCTCCCGGAATTGTCGGCGAAGGACAGGAAGCATACGGGAACTTCTCTTTGGGGCAGGCACATTTATAACTGTTGCCGCAGCGCCCTACGCTCTCCAAAGGATACGGGCAAGTCGAATAAGCATACGAGTCGCCGCAACACTGCACATAAGCGGCATTGTACGGACAAACTGCCGAGACATGGCTTTTGGGCGCACACGGTGCTTTTTGATACATCAATTTACCGTTGGCATCCTTGACGTCTTTGCAAAGATCCTCACTGTCGTCGGTATAACCGTCTCCGAAGTCGGCGCCGCCGGCACAGTCGGAATCGCCGACAAAACAGACCTTGGCCGCAACGTTGCCGGCACTCCAAAGGCAGCCGCAGGCCAACAGCATGCATACCGCCCAAATTTTACCCGATATTTTCATAACCCTTCCCCTTTATTACCTTGGTTGTTTCAGGTGATTGAAAATATTGTACATTTAAATGACAGGAAAAATTTCTTCGCTGAGGCTTGATTTTTGGTCTTGATTTCTGCAGCAAAATAACGTACGTTTTTTTGCCGCAAATCATAAGAAGATAAAATTTACCGGATTCAAACTGTTAAGGCAACGTCTCATAACCGTTTTTTGTCTGTGACCTCAAATTTTTTACGGCATGTCAAATAAAAAAAATCCGGCCGAAGCCGGAGATTTATAGACTAAAATAAAAATATTGTTACAATTGCCGCAAACGTTCGATTTTGTCATGCAGCCAGCGGCCGCTCTCCGTCTCTGCCCGCCGCGATTCTGCCTGATGAGACAAGGCTTGCAAAATGTCGGAACGATATTCCTTCATCTCCACCGCAATTTTATACAAGTTCAGAACCGCCGCTTTAAAAATCTGTTCATTCTTATCATTCAGCTGAGGAATAATCGCCCGATAGGGAGGGGTAGAAGTGTCGTCCGCACATCGGGAGCCGCGTTCGCTCGCCGATTGCTGAATCTTTTTGGCGGCTTTGGCACTGATCAGGGGCTCGCGCCCGCGCCGAAACCATTTATTGCCGGTGTCCGACACCAAAGACGTCAGTTTGCTCATCAGTTTCATTTTTGTCTCCCTTCATATCGTCTGAGTATAATATAACGTGCGGGCGGCAAAAATCCAGCTTTTTATTTGGAAGCGCCGGACGAGGGCGTCTCTTGTTTGTCTGTCTCTTTTTCTTCCTTGGAGCCGATATACTGCTGCCACAATTGTTCCAGTTTTTCTTTCCACCCCGTTTTGTCTTCACAGGTATGTTCTTTCTTATTCCATACGCGTCCCTGCTCTTTACAGGCAATTTCCTCCCGGTTTTCAAAACGGTAATAACCGTAAAACAGTCCGCCTGCAATCAACGCCAGCAAGATAAATTTTATCAGGTTTTTAAATACCAGCCACAAAACCCATGCCGCTGCAATTGCAGACATGATAATTTTGTTTTGCCACGGACTGTTGCCCAACACATACGCCTGAATACCGTAATAGAGCATCAGGGCGCCGAAAATAAGCGTCACCGGAGAAGTCAGCGCCCACAACAAAATTTTCTTTCCTCGGCTTTGCGGTTTGTCTGCCATTCGTCAGTTATTCCTTTATCAGCCAAATTCTTCGCTCTATTTTTAAAACGAAATCTCGGCAATCGCAACAAATTTTATTACCGGCCACCTCAAAGTCTTATTATCTGCTTCAAAATTTGTACTTGACCGGACAAAATGTTGCCGTCCTTTTTTTGGCTTTCAATTTGTAATTCGCCACTCGGCTGCCTCTGGTACCAAAAAGACTGCTACCTTACGGCAGCAGTCTTTTTGGTGCTATCATTTAGAAACTACCTTCTTCATCATTGTCCTCTGACAAATCCACCCATAAGAACCAAGCATTAAAAATAATCGTACTGACAAGCAGAACAACCATTTCGTTATATCCCGGAAAATATTTATGGATCAGAGCCTCAATTGTTCCTATCACAAAGAAAATGACAACATTTCCGCAAATCATTGCATATTCTTTCATGAGCCCTTTGTTTTTGCTCACGATATTCAATGCTATTACGGAAACCATCATAATACCGACAGCAATAATGGCGCAGTATCCTAATTCATTGATCATGCTTATTACGTTCGGATTCATTGTTTGTTGGATTTAAAGGTTATTACTGTTGTCTGTTCAAGTTTTCACTCAAATGTTCGACAGTTACAACCGATAAAAAAGGTAAAACCTAATTTTATGACGGCAAGCTTGCGAAAAATTGAATAGAAAAATTGAACAGACTAATTTTGTTGTACTTTCATTATATGTTTTTTGTCACAAATTGCAAGCAAAATCCTATTTTTTGTCATTTTTTTTAATTAACCCCTGAATTGATGCATATAGCCCGGGAGGTGTTTTCTTATCCGTTTTGCGAGACTGATTTTCAAACCACCTCGGCTCCAAGCAACCTGGCCAGACTGACCGCCTGTTCAAGCCCAATTTTAATTCCTCTCAACTCGCCGAATCCGGCCGAGATCTGAATACCGTCAATGATACATCCCGAAAAGTCAATCCCGGCCAGCCGGGTTTTGAAAAAATCGCTGCGGGTAAAATCTACCGTTTGAAAATTCACTTTTTTCAGTTTGACTTCCGTCCAAAAGCTCTCGCGAAATTTGCTGTGGACAATCATGCAAGCTTCCCATGCCGATTGGGAAAAGTCGGCATAATCAAACAAGCTTTCCTCAATCCGGCACTCTTTAAAAACAGCTTCCCTCAAACCGGCGCCGTTACCCTTACTGCCCGCAATCTGCATTTTTTTCCAATAACTACCGGCAAAGCTGCAATTTGAAAAATCGCAATTGACAAATCTGCCGTGATAAAAAGCAGCATGATCGAAGTTACAGTGCTCAAATTTGCATTTGACAAACTGCACCCGTTCAAACTCGATTTGCGACATATTTTCACCCGTCAGTAATTCGCCTTCAAAAATTTCGTCACAAATGTTTTCGTTTTCATCATACGCCCGCTGTATCAATTCTGCCAGCATATTTCCCCTCCTTTTCCCGCGCCGTTCACCGTACGGTTGACGGCATTTCCCGTTTAGACCGGGCGTTTCTTCCGTCATAGCAGAAAACCGCTTTTTTGACAAGGGCAACCGCCGGCGGTTTAAAAAGAAAAAAGAGTACCGGTTTTATCCGGCACTCTTTCTTCTTAGTTGGTGAAGATTCAGAAGAGCTTCTTGTAAGTCTCCTCGATCTCCTTGCTCAGTTCATCCATGTTGCTGTTTTCATCGAAACCGATACAGAAAATGCTGTAACCCGCCTTCTGATAAGCAGACTCGATGTCTTTCCAGTTTTCCACGCCGTTTCTGTTGAACAGAATGATCTGCGGGATTTCCGGGAAGAGCGCGAGCATGATCCAGGTATGCGTACCGGCGATTCCGACCGATGCGGCAAGATTGCGGTACATGTTGAAATACTCGGCATGAGCCACGCCGCGGATTCCGAACACTTCCTGGTTCTCGGTCTGACCCGGCACATAGAGACCAAACTCTTTCGCCAGGGTTTCGACCGTTTCCAGATCGTTAACCTTGTGAAAGTGCTGGCCTAACACCAGGTTGGCGATGCCTTTCATGAAAGCCAGAACCTGCGGGTTGAGAGACTGCTGAGCAGCACTGACACCGCACTCGCCGTCACTTTTCAGCTTCTGCGGCACGAACAGAACGTTAAACTTGCCTTCGAGCTGCTGATAGCGGCGTAGTCCTTCGAAAGAAGGCGTCAGCTTGGACGATGCCATCTTGAACCACAAAGAGGCGTCGAAACGGCCTTCTTTCAGTTCACGGATAACGTCCCATCCTTCTGCGAGAGCCGTTTCTTTCTCCTCGAAAGAAATGGTTTCCAACGCGGAGTAGAACGGAAGCATCTTGACGAGGATGTTTTCGCTTTCCTTGTTGAAGTCGTCGGCGTTGTCCTTGTTGGGAACGATAACGACCTTCAGGTTAAGGGACTTGGCAACGGCAACTGCCATGATTTCATGACCGAAGCATGAGCTAATAACAATTTTCTTCATAATTACTAATTTAATAAAACATGTAATTAGTATGGCACGTTTTAGACAAAAAGTCAAGTCTTTGTTCAATTTGCTGAAAAACTTCACATGCTCAGGGTTAACTCCCAAAAATAAAAAACACACCTTACCGGTTGTTAAAAACAGACGGCACAAAATTCCTTTATAAATTCCTTTATAATATAATGTCAGGTTTGGGATAAAATTGCTTCCGATATCTCTCCCCTCAAACCACAAAAAAACCGTCCTTACGGACGGCTTTTTGATGGCGGGAGTGACGGGACTCGTCTTACTGCGTAAATCTCACTTATCACATAAGTTCGATAACTTCGTTGCGGTCACTTGTTTTGTATGCTTTTTAGCGGCGCCTTACCGCCTCAAAAAGCCGCCAAAACTACGCCTCTTGCGGTAAAAACAGCCGGAGCAACGGCTGTTTTTATCCTCGAGCCCGCGACCAGGTCGCGGCTTCGAGTGCTCAAATTTAAACCACAAAAAAACCGTCCTTACGGACGGCTTTTTGATGGCGGGAGTGACGGGACTCGAACCCGCGACCTCCTGCGTGACAGGCAGGCGCTCTAACCAGCTGAGCTACACCCCCATCGAGTTCGTTTCCTCTTATACCTAACATTTTTTTTTATTGCAAGTATTTTTTTTATGATTTATCAAAAAAAATAACATAATTAACATTAAGGTAATTTTTCACTGGTATTTTTTTACCCGTATGCTACAGTGTCGCACTGGAAAATTACGACGACGACACAAAAAGGATTTTTTATTTTGCATAAAGACTGGATCAAAAAACAGATTGCAACAACCATTGCCAACAAGCGGTGCTGGATGACCTTTTGCACCACTTTCGCCATTGCCCTGTTCGGCATCATTTTGGTTATGCACAATACCGAAGTCAATGCGTCGCTCGCGCCTTCCGCCCCGATAGAGGCGATCGAAAACGAAATTTATAACGAAGAATTCAGCGAACCGGACAACGATTTTATCGCCGAAACCGAGATTTCCGAACCGGAACCGGTTGAAGAAACCCGGGAAAATACCCTCACGGTCAAACCGGGAGACACCCTGCTCAACCTGTTAACCGATCTCGGAATGGAATATCAGGAAGCCAACGAACTGTATCTGGCTGCCAAAAAAGTTTACGATCCCCGCAACATCAAAGCCGGACAAAAACTGCAGGTCAGTCTGTTGTGGAACCTGCCCGAAAACAAACTGATTTCACTAAACGCCCTCACCTCGCAAATCCGTACCGGGGAACGGATTGTCATCGAAAAAGATCAAAACGGCAAATACAAGGCCGAACTGCAAAAAGACGAACTGATCGAAGAAGTCAATTCGGCTTCCGGCATTGTCGACGGCAGCCTTTCCGTTTCGATGAACCGCCAAAAAGTTCCGTCACGGATTGTCGCCAACTTCATCAGCATTTTTTCCTACAGCGTCGATTTTCGTCGCGACATCAAAAAAGGCGACCAGTTCGAAATCATTTATCAAAATTACATCACACCTAACGGAGAAGTGGTCAAAAACGGCAATATTTTATATGCTTCGCTTACGCTCGGCAAAAACAAAATCTCGCTTTATCGTTTTAAAGACGCCGCCGGCAACAGTGATTATTACGATGCCAAAGGCTTTGCGATGAAAAAAACGCTCAGTCGCAAACCTATGTCTTATCAAAACGCGCGCATTTCTTCCCCGTTCGGACGCCGCCGCCATCCGATCTACAAAGACTACCGGGTTCATTGGGGAGTTGACTACGCGGCGCCGCGCAACTCTTTGGTCTACGCGGCCGGGGACGGCGTCGTTCAGGTAGCCAAATATAACGGCGGCTACGGCAATTACATCAAAATCCGCCACAATTCGGAATATTCCACCGCTTACGGCCATATGCAGAAATTTGCCAAAGGAATTCGTCCCGGCGTCCGGGTCAAACAGGGACAACTGATCGGCTATGTCGGTTCCACCGGCCGTTCAACCGGACCTCATTTGCATTACGAAGTGGTACGCAACGGCAAAAGAGTCAATCCGCTGACGGTTACCGCTTCCGCATCCGAAAACCTGAGCGGCAAAAACCTCAAGCAATTCAAAGTTCAGGTTGCCCAAATCCAGGAAACGCGCCAACAGATGCTGGCCAAAGCACTCGACAAGAAGAACGAACAATTGGCTGACAACACTGCTCAGAGCAAAATCGTTCAGGCAAACTGAATTATTAACCAACCCCCGGTTAAAGCGGGGGTTGGTTACAAAAATAATCCGGCCGCCTGTCTACAAATTTGCCGTTTTCAATAGGACTTCAGCTTCTTTTTCCGGTCTGTCAAAACGCGCGGCAAACAAATGCTTGTCGATGCCGTTGACGGTTAAAATCTTCGGATTGACCAGCAGTGCCGGCAGTTCTTCACTCAAGAAAACGCTGCGCGGATCGGCACCGTCCACAAACGCGGTCACGTTGCCGGAAGCGCAGTCAATGAAACGCTTGGATGCCAGCCGCCAGATTTCCGCCGCTTTTTGGCGGTCATGATCATTATCCAGCATGCTCCATTCCAAGCCCAACTCAATCAGTCGTTTTCCGCAAACGGTATTATCAATCATCACCATTTGCGGATGATCTTTCATAAAAGCAAACGCTTTGTCTTTATTAACGGTCGTCGGCTGATAACTGACCGAATACAACACCACCGTATCCGGCGCGCTGCGCACGTCTTCGGTGCCGGCCGTCTCGACAGCAAGTCGAAAAAATTTATTGTCTATCACGATTTTTCTATCTCTAGCTGATTATCCTTAACGACAATTTCCGCGGTATCGTTTTCACCGATTCGCCCGTCCAAAATTGCAAAAGCGAGTTTATTCTCAATTTGGTTTTTAAGCAAGCGTTTTAACGGCCGCGCACCGTAAACCTCGTCATACCCGTTGTCGGCAATCCACTTGACCGCCGCGTCGCTGATATGCAGTTTGATATTACGTTCCGCCAGCCGTTTTTCGATGTTGGCAAGCTGAATTTTGGTAATTTCTTTGATGTCTTCCTTGCTCAACCGCTGGAAAATACTGATCTCGTCAATACGGTTAATAAACTCGGGCCTGAACGACGCCTTCACAATTTCCATCACCGCATCGCTCACCGCTTTCGAATCGCTCTTGTCATCGGCGCGTGCCAGAATTTCCGACCCCAGGTTGGAAGTCATGATAATAATCGTATTTTTAAAATCAACCGTACGACCTTTGCCGTCGGTCAGCCGTCCGTCATCCAAAACCTGCAACAGCACGTTAAAAATATCCGGATGTGCCTTTTCCACCTCGTCAAACAAAATCACCTGATACGGGCGCCGGCGCACCGCTTCGGTCAAAACGCCGCCTTCTTCATAACCGACATATCCCGGAGGCGAACCGATCAAGCGCGCCACCGCATGCTTTTCCATATACTCGGACATGTCTACCCGCAACAATGCCGTCTCGTCATTAAACAAAAACTCCGCCAGAGCCTTGCTCAATTCTGTTTTTCCGACTCCGGTCGGTCCCAGAAACAGAAAAGAACCTATCGGCTGCCGATGATCGCCGATGCCGGCGCGCGAGCGGCGGACGGCGTTGGCCACCGCACGGATCGCGTCTTTTTGTCCGACCACCCGTCGGCCCAAATAATCTTCCATCCGCAAAAGTTTTTCTTTTTCGCCTTCCAGCATCTTGTCAACCGGAACCCCGGTCCATTTCGACACCACTTCGGCAATAGACTCGTCCGTAACCACTTTTTCCGCCCGGCCTTTTCTTTCTTTGGCCAAATCGTCCAACGCCTGCATTCTCTTTTCCAAATCCGGAATAACGCCGTATTGCAACTCTCCGGCCTTTTCAAACTGACCGTTGCGCTGGGCGATCGCCGCTTCGATTTTTGCTTTGTCCAACTTGTCTTTGACCTCGGTCAAATCGGCCAGGCTTTGTTTTTCGGCCTTCCATTTGTCATTCAAGCCCCGGGCTTTTTCTTCCAAGTCGGCGGTCTCTTTTTCAATTTCCTCCAACCTTTTTTTCGACTGCTCGTCATGTTCTTTTTTCAAGGCTTCGCGTTCAATTTTCAATTGCATAATCCGCCGGTCAAGATTATCCAACTCCTCCGGTTTGGAGTCGATTGCCATCCGCAGCGAGCTGGCGGCCTCGTCCATCAGGTCTATCGCCTTGTCGGGCAAAAAGCGATCGCTAATATAACGGTTAGATAAGGTAGAAGCGGCAATCAGGGCCGAATCTGAAATCCTCACCCCGTGATGCAGTTCAAATTTTTCCTTGATCCCGCGTAGGATCGAAATTGTTTCTTCAACAGTCGGTTCAGTCACAAACACCGGCTGAAAACGCCGCGCCAGCGCCGCATCTTTTTCCACGTATTTTTTATATTCGGAAAGCGTGGTTGCGCCCAGACAGTGAAGCTCGCCGCGAGCCAACGCCGGTTTTAAGAGGTTGGAAGCGTCCATCGACCCTTCCGATGCCCCGGCACCGACAATCGTATGCATTTCGTCAATAAACAAGATGATGCCGCCGTTAGAGGCCTCCACGTCTTTCAGCACCGCTTTCAAACGTTCTTCAAACTCGCCGCGAAATTTGGCGCCGGCAATCAGGGCACCCATGTCAAGCGCCAGCAGCCGCTTGCCGCGCAGACTCTCGGGAACGTCGTTGTTGACAATCCGCATCGCCAAGCCTTCAACGATTGCCGTTTTGCCGACCCCCGGTTCGCCGATCAATACCGGATTGTTTTTGGTCCGTCGCGACAAAACCTGAATGGTGCGGCGAATTTCATGTTCACGTCCGATCACCGGATCAAGTTTGCCTTCTTTGGCTTTGCCGGTAATGTCAATCGCGTATTTCTTCAAAGCTTCAAAATTGTCTTCGGCCGATTCGCTGTCGGCGAGCCTTCCCTGTCGATATTCGCTGATCGCACGGTTAAGCTTAACCGCGTCAACGCCGTTATGTTGCAAAATATCGTGAGCCTGATTGCCGGCCGTCGTGGACATCGTTTGCAACAGGCGTTCCGCAGTGACGAATTTGTCGTTGGCCTGAGCGGCAATTTTTTCGGCATCCAGCAACAAAGCGCTGAAATCCTGTGACATCACGGTTTGCACTGCCGCACCCGAAATTTCCGGGATCTTGTCCAGTTCATTGTTAACTTCACGCCGGATCACCTCTAAATTGCCGCCGGACTTTTCAATCAGGCTGTCAATAACATTGTCGCGACTTTCCAGCATTGCTGCCAACAAATAAAGCGGCGTTACATACTGACGGCGCCGGCTTACCGCAAGGTCAACCGCATTCTTGATCAATTCCTGCGAACGGGTGGTAAATTTTTCCATATTCATCGTTTCTCTCCTTACTTTTAAATATAAGAAGGGGGAGAAACAAAAATCAAGCTCAACCGCGCAAAATGTCCGAAAAATATTAAATCAGCAAAAACTGATGAAATTTAACCACCGTTTTTTTGC
>CAJTLY010000027.1 GCA_910577095.1 uncultured Alphaproteobacteria bacterium | reverse complement strand
TTGTAAACCGCATTGGCCCACAGATTGTGGAAGGCTTCGCCGTTCCAGTAGTAGTCATAGAAGCCGCAGCCCGGACAATACAGACGGTTGGCGCTGACTTTGTTCATGATATTGTAAACCATGTTGCTGTTTTGTGCCAACGCGGCAGCCGGCAGAGATTCGGCGCCGATGACTTCCGGCGCTACCGGACGATCGCTGCCCGGCAACGGCTGCGGTTTAACCGACGGAATGTCCGGCAGTTCCGGCGTCGGAACATCCGGCTCTTCCGGTTCAACTTCTTTGTCCGGGTTATCCTGATCGTTCATCACCAAGCCCCACTGATTGCTGTTCTCGGCACGTTGCGTATAGTTGACGTCAAACAGATACGGGCTCTTATAAACACGCGAAACGATAAACGAACCCGCGTTACCGGTAGTATCGTTCTCTGACTGCGCAAACAAGATCTCGCCCTTGCCGCGGATGTCGGCATTCGATGAAGCGTGAACGATCATCTTGGTCACACCCTCAACATTCCCGGCAACCTTTAACATATCGGCTGTCATGTTCTCCACGTCAACGTCAATGTGCAAAAAGCTGTCAGTCGCCGAATAGCCTTTCAGCTTCACCATATCCTGATAGCCGTTGGCAATGTCAAACACGCCGTTGTTAAGTGTCAACACCGTCACTGCGGCAGCATCGCGGTTGGCGGTACCGTCAGCATTCAATGAAGCGACAAACGAGCCTTTGCCGTCCCAGTTTTTAGCCGTCCGATCTTCATGCTGATAAGAACCAAACTTCAGCGTGGTGCCGTTGACCGTCACTTTTTCGGCATTGACAATATCGTTGTTGACCCATACCGTCCCGCTGCCGTCTCCGGTAAACCACAGTTTGTACCGATAATCATAACTCATCCCATAACGCGAGTCATAATGACCTCCTTCGATATTGTCATTGATCACCCAAGTACCGCCATCAGTGGTATCCAAAGTCAGATTAATTTCTTCCGGTCGTTGAAACCTTGTCATAAAAAGGGCATTATAAATTTTGCCGCGGGTCGGATCTTTTGTATAGTTTTCCGACATGAAATGCACGTCCGAACCGGAGGTGAAAGTTATATCTGAAGCCGTATAAACGGCGCCGCCCAAAGCATACTCTTCTGCTGTGCTGCCTTCGGCATGGTTACCGATAAAATCTCCCGTAATTTTACCAATTTGGCTTCTCATATCATTATACATTGCGCCGCCTCTAACAAGCTCGCCTTTGATATAATTACCGACAAAGTTTGCGTTTATGTCGTTGATAACCGTGTCATAATAGTTGTAAATGGCGCCCCCTCTTGCCATTCCGCTAGCCTCCAAATAATTGCCGATAAAATTACCGCGAATGCTGCCGATGGTGCCATTATTGTAAACGATACTGTACGCATGAGCAACTTTGGCATAATTGCCGATAAAATCGGCGTTCATCCGGTCGATGGTTCCCCTATTCAAAACCACCGTTCCCCAGGCTGTTGCCTTTGCATGATTATAATAATTGCCAATAAAATTACCGTTGATTTCGCCTATTTTATTTTGATTAGAAATGGCGCTGCCATAAGCCGCCGCAGGATCAATCAAATAATTGCCGATAAAATCACCGTTGATTTTGCCGATCGTGCCTTGATTGCTGATAGTTGCTCCATAAACACCGCCGTACTGAGAAGTATTCTGTGCACTGTTGTCAATAAAATTACCGTTGATGCTGTTAATGTCCCCGCTGTTAAAGACAGCTCCGCCATAAACGAGGAAAGATGTAGAATCTTCGTAGTGGCTGCCGATAAAGTCAGCATTAATATCGCCGCTCAAGGCATCTTGGCGGCTATTGTAAATTTTTCGCCCTTCCGGCTGGGTGTAAGTATATTGAAAATATTTTGCCGGCTTGTTCGGCAGTTGAACTGCAACCACGTCGACCGCGTCTTTTTGATCTGCATCAACTTCAACCCAGCTGATGCTTGACGAAGTGGATAAATTTTCCGGATTCAGGTTATCCCACACCGGAGGCAAGGGAGATGCAATTGCCGGCGCGCTTAAAAACGTTGTTGCCGTGAGTGCAATTGCCCAAGAAGTTCGTTTAGTCATTGTACACAATCCTTATCTAAATGAATTTTAATGATCCTTTTTTTTGATACACTTTTCTTCATTTTCGCGCTGGATCTAACTTATTGATAATCTCACAATCTTCTTGAACTTAATTCTGCGTTGTTGTACGATTTATTTGTATCAAAAAAAGGATCCTTTTTTCGCCGCACTTAGCGCTTTTCTCCTTGATTTTCCTTTCCCGTTTTTGCCACCACCCTCACTTGTTTCGACAGTGGATTTTCCATCTTTTTGCTCAAAGCATCAAAAAAATCCCCCGAAAATTGCTTTTCAGGGGATTTGACTCTTCATAAAATAATAATGCGTAAGATCAGTCTTCATCGTTACGTGATATCAATTCTTCCAACGCTTCAATGTCCTGATCGTCAATTTCTTCGGCCTCAACCCGGTAAGATTCGTCAAACCAGTTACCGAGATCGATATCGGCACAGCGCTTTGAACAAAACGGCCGGTATTTTCCCAACGGCACCACCTTACCGCAAATCGGACAGCGGCAGGTTTTCAAAACTTCACCCATTTCAAGCTCCTTTTTCAACCCGTCCGGTTCCGTTGCAGGTGTGGCACGGATCACTCATCAGATCCTGCAGCGTGGGACGGCGGCGCACCCGGATGATTTCGACCAACCCGGCCCGGCTCAACCCGGCGACATGGCTTTTGATGCTGTCTTTTGCCAATTCTTGTTCCAAAATTTCCAATAACGGCTTAATATATTTATATTCCGAATGACCGGCAAAGTCGATCACGATTTTACCCGACAAATTACGCAAACGAATCTGTCGCGCAATTTCATAAGCAGCCTCTTCATTAATACGATTCAACGAACCGCCGCCGCTGTCACGTCCGCTGTCCACATCAATGGCGGTGCAGGCGCGGGTCTCTTCAATGCTGATTCTTCCGCCGCCTCTGAGAGCAACTTCTTTTTCCAACGCCGATGCAATAACGTCCTCAATGCCATATTCTTCAAACGGATTATTGCTCAGCTCGACATCAAAAGCATCCCCATATTGTTGGCGAACTTCTGCTTCAACATTGCGACTGTTGGTTACCAGTTTATGCAAACCGTGCAAATGGCGTGCCAGATGTTCAAACAAAGTATCGGGCTTGGCAAACAGCAGACTCGGTGCGGTTACCGTACGCGCTTTCATCCGAATATGTTCATAGGTATCGCGCAGTTTCTCCATCTCTGAAGCAATGGCGGCAAAGTCGACTTCGGTTGACGCCGTCCGCAACACCCATCCTTCCTGCCCGGTCATCTGTTCTTTGACTTTTTCCATATATTCGGCCATTTTGTGCTTATCTTCAATCTTTGAAGATGCTTCGACACGCAGACGATAGGGACAATAAACGACATAATTGCCCACCAGTTGAACCGCGCGCACCAGTCTTGCGTTTTTCTCCGCCCTTTTCTCCTGAGACACCTGAACGACAATGCTCTGCCCCTCAGTCAGCTTCATTTCCGCAACGCCTGTTTCTTCGGCGTTCAGAAAACCTTCGCGCCCGTCGCCGATATTAACGAAAAAACCTTCCTTATCCCCGGCCAACATCACTTTTTTGCTGATTTTTCCCAAATAAATATTACCGCTGATCGCCTGATTTTCGGTAATGATTTCCAACTCGGCCACCTGACCGCCTTCAATCAGGGCAATCCCCGAAACCGAAGAGTTCTTATCATAAACAATCGTTTCTACACTCATTTTATCCCCGCTCCGTTCAATAAGTTTTGAGTTTCATACAACGGCAGTCCGACAATTCCCGAATACGAACCGACAATTTTGCGGACAAACCCGGCAAAGCATCCCTCAATTTTGTAACCGCAACAACCGACCCATTCCCGGGTTGCGACATAATCCGCGATTTCCTTTTCCGACAATCTTTTGGTCACTACCCGGGAATCAACCAGACGCAAGGCCTCGCGTCCGTTCTTGTCAATCAGGCAAACGGCGCTGATGGCATGACTGGCCCGCCCCGAAATCAGACGCATGGTTTGTTTTTGTTCTTCATCACTGGCCGCCTTGTGCAAAACCCGTCTTCCGACCACGGCAACGGTATCACAGGCCAAAATATTTTCGCCCGGATGCATCGCCGCCACCCGGCGCGCTTTCTCCAACGCCATCCGTTTGACATAACGCGAAGGCGTTTCAAACGGCTGTCGGCTTTCATCAATGTCTGCCGGACAAACGTTTTTGGGACAAAAGTTGATTTGTTGCAAAAGTGCCAGACGGTGCGGAGAGGACGAAGCCAATATAAAGTCTTTTGTTTCCATTATTTTATTTCAGTCTTCGCTGTAAGTTTTTTCCATTCTTTCATGACGTTCCTGAGCCTCAATCGAAAGTGTGGCGACCGGACGGGCTTCCAAACGTTCCACCCCGATCGGTTCGCCGGTTTCTTCACAATAACCATAGGTTCCGTCTTCTATTCTTTTCAGGGCATCGTTAATTTTGCTGATCAGCTTGCGTGCACGATCTTTGGTACGCAAATCAAGAGCTTTGTCGGTTTCCATCGAAGCGCGGTCCAACTCGTCCGGCTGATTAAGGCCGCCCTGACGCAATTCTTCAAGAGTATCTTGGGACTGTGCCAGCAGGGATTTTTTCCACTCCATCAATTTGCGGCGAAAATATTCAACCTGAAATTCATTCATATATTCTTCGTCATTCGAAGGCCTGTAATCAGGGGGAAGAATTACTGACGTTTCAACCATGTGTCTCTCCATCTAGTTATATTGTTACAATCGGTTTCATATAGCCCACTATATATAAATTTCAATGCTTTTCTTCAAGTAAAAAATCACCTTGCGCCCAGTTTTCGACCGCCGCGGCAATGTTTTACTGAAACTGCCACGTAATCACATTCTCCTGGTCGTGCTTACAGGCTTCCTGCGCATTGGCAAAATCCATCGGCAGGGCCGATTCGGCACTTCCCTGCCAGGTAAAATATTTACTGTTAACCTTAATGTGCATCAAATGCGAATTATATCCTGTCATCCAGTCCACCATCGCCAGTTCCAGACACGGGGTATAAGGCAGCCCTTTAAAAGTAATCGTATAGGCGCTGTTTTGCTGCACTGCCTTGAGTTCGACGTCGCCGTGATAGGCATGATACAAGTTCTCGCCGTCCGCCATATCGCCGGGAACGATTTTCTCCTTCACCATTTGCTTGACTTTCAGATCCTTAAAGTTCTGGGACGACGCAAAGCGAAAATCAATGTTTTTTTGCAACTCGACAATCTGCTGCGTCACACGGCTCATCCGATATTTGTCGAGCATATTGTTAATCAGCGAAATAATCGAAATCGCCAGCATTGAAATCACGGCAATAAAACCGATCGACTCAATCAACGTATATCCGGCTTCGGCTTTCAACCTGTTCATAACACAACTCCTTTGCGGAATGTTTCTATTTTTTACTTTACTTTCTGAAATCGTAGTTTAATTATATTAAAAAGTGATAAAGAAAGGAACAAAAATGCAAAAAATAACCACAGTTATGCTGCTTACGGCCGCTTTCGGGCTCAGTGCAGGAAATGCGGCTGCCGTCGAAAACGACTACAAACCTTATCTCGGCGTCAATTATGCTTATGACACCGTCAAAGCGGACGACTATCACTCTTACCACAATTCCGGTTCCCTTACTTTGGGTTCCGTTTACAATCCGTATTTCGGTACCGAACTGTTTTACCAGTATTCCGACAAACATAAATTTCATACAACCGACAATCTTAAAGATTCCGCTTTTCAGGCCTATGGTCTGGATATGCTGGCTTACCTGCCGCTGGGCTGCGACGGCGCTTTTGCGCCGACGGCAACAATGGGAATCGGCGAATACACTTTCAAATACAACTACCGCTTTTCGCGCGACCGTCGGGATCACGGATGGGGCTATCGTTTCGGCGGCGGTCTGACTTACAACATTGATCAAAACTGGTCGGCGCGTCTTTTGGCCCGTTACATTAAAACAGACCGACTGGATAACCTTGATCACATCACCGAATATTCGTTGGGCGTCCGATATACCTTCAGATAAACCGGTCCCGGCTTTTGTAACGCACCGCTGCCCAAACGGCGGTGCTTTTTTTATATCATCAGAAACATCGCTTTCTCCCGTTCCCCTTATTTTTAGGCAAAAAAAATCCCTCAAAGGACGAGGGGTTGGGGGAAAATCCTTTGAGGGCAGTCTCGGTGGAAAGTGTACTTAATAATTGGTTATTCTTCAACATATCCTTCTTCGGTTACCGTTTCTTCGACCACGGTGTCATTACCGGAGTTTTCGGACATATTATTATTCCGAACGGCAGCCTTGCGAGCGGCAGCGGAAGTTGTCGCAGCGGCCGGAACAGCTGCCGGCGAAACCGAAGTTCGGGCGTCGGCAGGAGTTTTGTCAGTTGCCGGTACAACAACGTCATACTCTTCTTCCACAACCAAAACTCCGTCTCCGTTCGTCTGGGCATCCTGCGCGGTTTTATTTTGCGCCACTGCATTGCCGATATAATATCCGACCGTAGCCAACAACGTAAACATTATCAAAGCGGACAGCTTTTTCATGATTTTCATCCTTTTACTATTGTTACATGTCACTATCAGATATTGTATCACCCTGACTTCCATTCAATAGATATTGAGATTATAATCGTTTTTTCATCTCCCGGCACCATCGCCGGAAGACAGCTTCCGAATACTTGTCCTACCCTAAAAAAATGTTCACGGCAGACGAAAAATTCTTACACATATCACAAAAATGCCGCATTTTCATGCGGCATTATCAAAAAACGACCTCGGTGTTTTACTGAATTTGTTGCAGGGTGATCGTAACCCGCCGGTTTTGGGCACGGCCGGCTTCAGTAGCGTTTGAAGCAACCGGATACTGAGAACCGTAACCGTATACGCTGATTCTTGCCGGAGAGACATTCCGTAAAATCAGATAGTCGGCAACCGCCTGAGCGCGTCGCAACGACAATTGATTATTATAATCGGCTTTGCCGACATTATCGGTATATCCGGCAACAATAACATTGGTTTTGTTATATTCCTTCAACACCTTCGCAACCGAATCAAGCGTATGGTTAAATCCGGTTTTAAACACTGCCGAATCAAAGTCAAAAGTAATATTGCTCGGCATAATCAACTGAATCTGGCCGTTTTCCAACACTGCAACCTGAACGCCGGTTCCGACCAGTTCCTGACGCAGTTTTCTTGCCTGCAAATCCATATATCCTCCGGCAGCCGCACCGCCGACCGCACCGATTCCGGCACCGATCAAAGCACCTTTTTCACCGCCGACCAGCGCGCCGACCCCGGCACCGACCGCGGTCCCGATACCGGTTCCCCAAGCCGTTTTGGAAACTTTGCTTTGTCCGGTATACGGATCCGTTGCACAACCGCCGAGCAGGCTGACGGCTAACAATAAGCTTAATACAGATTTTCGCATCTTTGTTCTCCTGTTTGCAAAATTAATTACCGTCAGAATAAATGCTTTTTTGCAAATTGCAAGAAGGAACCTTTCTCAAACCTCAAAAAAGGACGCCTTCTGCAACCCTTGGGAGAAAAAAAGGCCAAATTCAATTATTCCATCACACAAAAATCCCCGGCTACACCGGGGATTTTCAAAGACTTCGGCACCGGAAAGCTATTTTTCAAGCTCTTCCAGCACCATTTTCTTCAAAGTGACGTTATCAGCTTTGCCGGTTGCAAAAACAGGGAGTTTCTCCATATACAGGATCACCCGCGGCAGATACAATTCCGACATTGAATTTGCTTTAATATAAGCGTGCAGCCCTTCCTGCGTAACATTCTTGTTGTTGGTTGCCAGAACGATCTGCTCGCCTTTGCTTTCATGCGGGGTGGCCACCACGCCGTACTGAAATTCGCCGTCGGCCTCATAAGCCTTGCAAACCATCTCATTGACGGCATTAAGCGAAACCATCTCGCCGCCGATCTTGGCAAAACGTTTGATCCGGTCACGAATATAAACGAAGCCGATTTCATCAATTTCGACCACGTCTCCGGTATGATACCAGCCGTCCTTAAGCGGTACCAGCACGCCCGGATTGTCAGGCATAATATATCCCATCATAATGTTGGGTCCGCGCACCACCAGTTCGCCGCCTTTTTCAATTCCCGGCACCGGTTCGATTTTGTACTCAATGGCGGGCAACAGCTTGCCGATCGAACCAAACCGGTTGAAGATACGGTTGTTGGCGCTCACGACCGGCGAACACTCGGTTGACCCGTAAGCTTCCAACACCCGGATTCCCAAACGTTCCATCCAAATATTGCGGGTGTCCGGCTTAACAGCTTCGGCGCCCCCGAACATAAAGCGAATGTTGTGAAAATCGAACGGATGGGCAATTCTTCCGTAACCGCGGAAAAACGTATCGGTACCAAACATGATCGAAGCGCCGATCTCATACACGATTTCCGCAACCACGCGATAATGCAGCGGCGACGGATACAAGAACAGCTTAGCCCCTTCAAACAACGGAAACAACGTGCCGACCACCAGCCCGAAACTGTGAAACATCGGCAGCGCGTTAAAAACGGTATCGGTAACGTTGATCGTTTCAATCGCCGACATCTGTTTAATATTCGAAATAATGTTGGCATGGCTCAAAACCACCGCCTTAGGCGCCCCTTCGGAACCTGAGGTAAACAGGATCACTGCCTTGCGATTGCCGCCTTTTTTGATCGGCACCCGTTTGATTTTATAGCGCAGATAAGCGTTGATCTTGTCCCACAGGCCGATTTCCTTGGCCATTTTTTCCAGATAGAACACCTTTACGCCGGCTTCTTCGATCATCTTCACCGCATCTTCCATCTTGGCGGTTTTGACAAACATCAGCGACGTAATCACAATCCGCACCTGAGCGGTTTTGCACATCGAAATCATATTTTGCGCGCCGACCGAGAAGTTCAGCATAACCGGAATTCTTCCGTAAGCGGACAACCCGAAAAAGCTGCACAAAGCCGCAACCGAGTTAGGCAGCAGCATACCGACATGTTCTTCGGGTTCGGTACGGCGTTTAAAATATTTGCCGATCACAAAAGATTTTATGATGATATCACGATACGACTGCAGCTTGCGTTGAACGTCTTCAACAAACTTCGGCCGCCGGAACAACCCTTTTTTGGCATGAACTTTGGCGGTTTTCATCAACTGAGCAAACAATGAAATGTTGGGATTGTAACGAACTTCAAAACTCATCTCGCGCAGAATCATATAGACTTCGTTGCTGATGTGATCGCGCTGACGGCGCAGTTCGTCTTTTAAGCGAAAACTGCGCGGCTTGCCGACAATCACCCGTACTTTGGGCAGCGGCCGGTGCGGCAGCTTGCCTTTCGTCTTAGAGAAATAGCCGTACTGCGGTCCTTCGATCCATACCGGGATCAGCGGCGCTTTCGATTTGTCGGCAACCAGCCCCGGCGCTTCATAGATTTTCATCAACCCGCCGCTTTCGGTTACGCGCCCTTCCGCAAAAATAACGCACAGGCGTCCGCTGTCGACTTTAGCGATCAGTTCTTTGATATCTCCCGGTTCAATCGGGTTAAAAGGCATAACATCGGCTGTACGCATCAAAAAGCGGATCAGCCGGCTGCGATACAAATGTCCGTTCAGCGCAAACACCGGATTGCCCGGCAGAAAAGCGAACAACAAAATCGGATCCAGATAGGAAACATGATTTGAAACATATACCCCTTTTTTCGGCGTCTTTTTCTCGTCAAATTCTATCGAGCATTTCACTTTAAACAAGTTGAAAACGGATCTCAAACAAAATCTTACAAAATTTCGCAAAGCGATAGTCTCCACAGTTTTATCAATAACCATAATTTACTCTTACTGCCTGAATTTTGTAAAGAATAAAAACGCTTTTGCTTAACCAATTATTAAGTTTTTCGTCTAATTCGTTGAAAATAATGATTTTTTAATAAAATATACAGGGGATAAAATTAAATGCTTGATTTTTGACTACATTTTGTTTACACATTTCAGGCGTAACATTTTATTTCGTTTTGTTGCAAACGGAAAAACCGCCCGTTGAACATAATAAATAATATCATAAATCTCATACCGCGGTTCCGCCATTGCAAAATGTTGCAAGGATTAAACTACAATAAGATTTTTTTAAAATGAAAAGACTAATGACTTTGACCGCTCTCGGAGTGGTTCTTGCCTGTTCAAATGCCAACGCATCTGGATTTTTCTTAAAAGAACAATCGGCTTCCGCCCAAGGAAACGCTTTTGCCGGTGCCACCGCCGGGGCCGAGGATATATCCTATTCGTTCTACAACCCGGCCGTTTTGGCCAAACACAAAGGCACCAACGTCTATGCCGGCGGCACATGGATTTCGCCGCGTTCGACCGCCAAAAACGCCATTAACGAGTTTGGCGAAACCAGCGGCTATGTCGACAATATTGTCCATGCCGCCATGTCTCCGCATTTTTACCTTTCTCATCAGTTCAATGACAAGGTAACCGGCGGCATCTCGCTCAATGTTCCCTACGGTATGATTACCAAATACGACAGCAACTGGGCCGGCCGCATGCACGGAACGCTGTCAAAAGTAACCGCCGCCACCGTCACCCCGATGGTCGCCTATCGGGCAAGCGACAAATTATCGCTCGGCGCCGGTATGCAAATTCAATATATCAAAGCCATTTTGCGCAACGGCGTCCGCCAGGCGACCCCGCTCGGCGCCATTGAAGACAATGCCAACCTCAACGGTGACACGCTTGACGTCGGCTATCAGTTGGGCGCTTTGTACGAGTTCACCCCGGCAACCCGCATCGGCGTCGGTTATCGCAGCCAAATCAGACACAAGCTCAAAGGCGAAGTCAACTTCGACGGCGCCATGGGTGCCGGCGGCCTGCTGTCTCAGCTCGGCGCGCTCGGTCCTTCCGGACTTGATCAGGATATTTCGGCACGTCTGACCACTCCGGCCAGCTTCTCAATCGGCGCTTATCACGACCTTAACGACCGTTGGGCGGTTATGGCGGAATACAGCCGCGTTTTCTGGTCCAGCTTCAAAAACCTGAATATCGTCGGCGCAAACAAACCCAACCTCAGTTTTACCGAAGAAAACTGGAAAGATACCGACTTTTATGCTCTCGGTACCAGCTACAAACTTGACGATCAGTGGAAACTGCGTCTCGGTGTTGCGCTTGACAAGAGTGCCGTCGGCGACGAATACCGCACCCCGCGCATCCCCGATGCAAACCGCATCTGGTATTCGGCCGGCTTGCAGTATCAATATAACGAACAGCTGACTTTCAACGTCGGTTATACCTATATTCATGCCGACAAGAGCAAAGTCAACCTGCGCGGTGACCACATCGGCGACGCTTCCCGCGGTGCCCTCAAGGCAGACTATTCCAACCGCGTCAACATATTTGCCTTTTCGCTCAATTACAGCTTCTGAGGCAAATAAATAAGTTTCGTTTATTTGAAACTTTCCTACAAAAAAGCACTGTTTCGTATGAAACAGTGCTTTTTTAAGAATCGAGGAATTCCTCGGGCAGTTATTCGACAAAG
>CAJTLY010000026.1 GCA_910577095.1 uncultured Alphaproteobacteria bacterium | reverse complement strand
CCGAAACACAAAAACAAAAAAGAGCCGTATTTACGGCTCTTTTTTGCTGCCGATCAGAAGGAATAAAAAAACGCCCCCGATTTTCGGGGACGTTTGGGGATGTTGATAATTTATGGCTTAATCCGGCGCATATCCGTCCGGGCGGCAAATTCGCGATACATTTGTTGCAGCCAATTGTCATCAGGCGGCAAATGAAACAGCTTGCAGCCCAAATAATGAAGAAATGCCGCACTGAAAAACGGAAACTGTTTCGTTTTTTTGGTAAATTTCCAATAAGCGGAAACGGCGCGCAGATACATTTTTTGCAAGGCGTCGGCCGGGAGTTCCGGATGGTCTTTCAAGGTCCAGTAATAGGCCATGAAACGGTCATGATCAAGTTGGAGTTTATTGCCGGAAAAATTGCCGAGTTCTTTGGGAACCAAAACAACGTGGGCCGTCATTTTGACAATGCCCCGGGCATAAATGGCAGCGCGTAAAGGAATAGATTCGTCCTGAATGAAGGCACGTTCATCGGCACCCCCGGCTTTTTGTAAAACATCGGTTTTAATCAGTTGCCCCATGCGGGTGAAACGTCCGTTCAAAACGGCATCAAGAGCGTTGGGATAATAATGATAATCAAATTCTTCCAGCAGACAGTTTTCAAGGTCACGAGGTTCTTTTCCGGTTTTGGTAAAGCAGCCGTAGACCATTTCCGCTTTGTTTTGTTCGGCCAGACGGATCATGGTTGCCGTCGAATCAAGCGGAAAGATGTCGTCGGAATCAAGCATCCGGGTCCATTTTCCCTTTGCCAGCGCAATCCCCTGATTGATGCGGGCGCTGATTCCGCGGTTATACGGGTTGGTAACGACGGTGACGTTAGGCAGTCCGGCAGTCATACGGCGGATAATTTCAACCGAATTGTCACTCGAAACGTCGTCGACAAAAATATATTCGGGATTTTTCAGTCCGGTCTGCGCCAAAAGGGCCGTCAGGACCGAGGGCAGGTAATATTCCTTGTTGTATACGGTCATCACAAAACTGACGTCAATTTCTTCTGCCATTTGCTACCTCCGGCAATCGTTTAGGTGTCAGCGGTCCAAAGCGGTGCCGCTCAGTTCTTTTTCGAGTTCGGAAAGGATATCGGGATCCATTCCGTTGTCTGCCGGGGAGTGTTCGATGATTTCTTCGCTCACCGGCGCTTTAAGTGCATTTGCGTCCTCTGCCGTCGGCGCGTCTTCGGCAGCAATTTCCGGCGTTGGGACAATCGGCTGCGGTTCTGAAGATATGCTGCTTTCCGTCACAGCGGACGAAGACGGTGCTTCGCCGACGGTCTCAGCGGCATTTTCTTCCGCATTTTGTTCTGCGGCTGCCGGTTGAGGCAGGCTGAGTATCCGGGCATCGCTTTTAATCTCGGATTCGCCGCCTTCTGCCGTATTTTCTCTGATCTCAATTTGCGCTTTGATTTCTTTTATCTCTGCGTCGCCGGATGCGGCCGGTTGTTCGGGAATGTTCAGCAGCGACTGGGGCGCGTTTTCTTCGGCAATAATGTCTTTTTCGGCCTCAAGTTTGATGATCTGCTCTTGGGCGGCGTTTTCTTCGCCGGCCTCGCGTACGGCCGCCGGCAGCAGGTCAATCGGTTCGCCGCTCAGATTAACTTCCTCAAATCCGTTTTCTTCTTGAGGAGCGGGAACTTCGCGGGCCTCGGGACGCTGCATCGGCAGTCGGTCGCGAGCGGCCAGTTCTTCGGCGCTCATCAACGGTACGTTGGAAATGTCGCCGTCAATGCATTTCAACAGCCAAACGTCATAAACCGGGTGTTCGACGGCATTGAGAGCCGGCGAAGACGACAGCATCCAGCCCTTGAAAATATTGATTTGTTGGTTGTCGCCGATTGTGTCGGCAACGTCGACAAAGGCGAAATTTTCGGGCGTTTCTTCGGGAGAACGGGTTTTGCAGTCGCGTACCACAATCGAAAAACTGCCGAAACGCATTTCGGCGTTGACCGGTACGTTGATGACGCTGACGCGTCCGGTGATTTTGTCCATTGCCTGCATTTGAGCGGTATTGGTCGGAATTTCGGCGGCTCCGGCGGTATGGATGCCGATCCCGGCGCCCAGAAGCGCCGGCAGTAAAAGTGTCGTCTTATTTGTCATTGCCTGTCACCATAAAAATGACTTCTCCGACCAAGTCTTCCAAAGTCTTAAAGTCTTTCGTGTTTGTAATTTCGTCGCCGTCCTGCAGCAGTTCTTTTGAAGACCCCGGTTCAATTTTGATAAATTTGTTTCCCATCAATCCGTTGCTGGCAATGGTTGCCGAGCTGTCTTTAGGCAGTTTGATGTCGGGGGCGATGCTGAGTTTGACTTCGGCGTCGTAGTTTTCGCCGTCCAGCTTTTGTCCGACGACGGTACCGACTTTGATGCCGTTGATCATGACGTCGGCACCGGTGGTCAGTCCGCCCACTTTTAAGAATTTGGCATTGAGCTCATATCCTTTGACCACCTGAAGGTCGGAAACCCGATAGGCGAAAAAAAGGAAAAATGCCGCTACCAGCAGGACGACAATTCCCATCATTGTTTCAACCGGCCGTTTTTTCATTCTGTTTCTCCTTTGTTGGATTGGTTTTTGGCTTTGCCCATGCTTATGATTCGTTCAATCAGTTCTTCCAGCACCATGGCATCCTGAGTATAGTTGAATTCGCCCTTCGGCGGCAGAAAATCTTCGGAACCTCCGGGTTCGATTTCAATGTATTTGGTGCCGAGGATACCGTCGCTGACGATAGAAGCGCTGCTGTCATCGGGAATTTTTATTCCTTCTTTCATTTCCAGCGTAAGGATGGCGTTATAACGGCTGTCCAGTTTGGCATCGGTGACGCGCCCGACGGTTATGCCCGCCAGCCGCACCGCATTGCCGATCTGCAATCCGTCGGTTCTGCCGAAGCGGGCGTAGACGGGATAATAGCTTCCGGCTTCGCTGTGTTCTACCGCTTTGCGGCCGGAAACATAAAACAATGACAGGATTGCCAGTGCCAAAATAACATATAATCCGGTTTTTAAAGCGTTTTCTTCTTCGCGGGAATAATCATTACTCACTTTTCTGCTGCTCCTTTCAATTACTCCATAAACTAATCCAGTTTTGCGTTTTTGTCATCAAAGATTTTGCAAAAAAAGGTTCGCTTGTGGAAATGATATTGAGGATAATCAATAAATGGGTGTAAATTTAAAAGAAATCGGTTAATATATTGTCAAATAGTGAGTGATGAACGAAATAACGTTTTTTCGGCAGATGATATGATCGAAGTATGTAATTTGAAAAAAAGTTTCGGCGACCGGTCGGTGTTAAAGGATATCGGTTTCAATGCCCGTCCCGGAGAGCTGATTGCGCTGCTGGGGCCGAACGGCGCCGGTAAAACGACCCTGATGCGGATTTTGTGCGGTTATCTGCCTCTTGATGCCGGGACGGTGCAATTTGACGGTGTCGGTTTTGCCGACGGCCGTCAGCAGATTCTGAAACAAATTGGTTATATGCCCGAAAATGTTCCGTTGTATCCGGAAATGACGGTTTATGAATATCTGCGTTTTGTGGCCGGTATCTACCGGATGAAAAAAGAAGATTTCCGTTGTGCGCTTGAAGAGACGGCGGCCGGGTTGGAAATCGTGCCTGTGCTTGATCAGAAAATCCATACCCTGTCCAAAGGCTATAAACGTCGCACCGGTTTGGCTGCTGCTGTTTTGCATCGCCCGCGGGCGCTCATTCTTGATGAACCGACCGAAGGCCTGGACCCCAATCAGAAAATTACCGTTCGGCATTTTTTGCGTGATTATGCCGCAAAAAACCTGATTATCATCTCGACGCACCTGCTGGAAGAAGCCGAGGCTCTGGCAACGCGGGTTTTGGTGTTGGCCGGCGGTCAAATCCGCTGTGACGGCTCGGTGGAGGATCTGCGCCGTTGTTCTGACGACGGGAGCCTGCCGTCGGCATTTTATCGCCTGACCCGGGAAACGGCGGATGAAGGGAAGGGAGGCTGAAGATGTGGACGGTCCTGTACAAAAAAGAATTGAGCGGCTTTTTCTATAATCGTTCGGCGTATTTTGTCATATTTGTTTATTTGGTACTTTCGCTGCTGGCGGCCTTCTTCTTCGGTTTGTATTTTGTGGTGGACAATCCGGCGATGCGTTCCTATTTTGCTTTTCAGCCCCAGATACTGGCGGTGGTGATTCCGGCAGTGACAATGCGGGTGTGGTCGGAAGAGGCCAAAAACGGCACCTTGGAGGTTTTGTTGACGTTTCCGCTTTCTGATGCGACGCTGGTAACCGCCAAATTTGCCGCCGCTTTGACTCTGACGGCACTGATGTTGTGTTTTTCTTTGCCGTTGGCGTTTTCGACGGCGGCAATTGTTCCGGTGGACGGAATGAACATTGCGTCGGCTTATCTGGGGACATTTCTGGCGGCAGCCGCGCTGACGGCGCTCGGATGTGCGGTTTCTGTTGCGGTTCCGTTGCCGGCGGCATCTTATCTGATCAGCGTGTTGTTGGGCTGGGCGCTGGTGGGGCTTAATTTTTCGCCGTTGGTTTCCGCTTTGTCGTCGTATTTGCCGAACCCGCCGTTTTATCTGGCCGACGCCCTCAATTTTTCCTCTCGTTATCAGGCTTTTCTTAACGGCTGTTTCAGTGTCGACAGCATATTGTATTTCATATCTCTGACCGGCATGCTGCTGATTTTTAACGGGATGGCAACAGCGGAAAAAAGGAGGGAAAGATGAAACGTTTGGGCGGCTTTTTGATTGCCGGAATACTGCTGCTGGCGTTGTTTGTTCTGTTTAATCTTCTGGCGGCCTGGTTGGGCGGCGGCAGGTCGGTTGATGCCACTGCGGACGGCCGTTATACATTGTCCGCAAGGTCGCAAGCGGTTCTCGGTTCGCTCAAGCAACCGGTGACCCTGCGTTTTTATGTTTCCGACGATTTGTCCGCTTATGACTGGAATCTCGGAACTTACGCTGCCGAAACCGCGGCATTGCTGAGCCGTTACCAATTGTCGGCTCCTGACAAGGTTCGTTTAGAGATCCGCCGGGTTAAAACTTCTTCGGAGATGGAAAAACAGGCGCTGCAAGACGGGCTTCTGCCGTTGAGCGGCAACGACAGGGACTATTATTTTGGTTTGCAAATAAAGGATGCTGCGGGGAAAAACGCCGTTATCCCGGCACTGCGTGCGGAAAGACGGACCGTTCTGGAGAGGGATGTTAACCGGATTCTGAGCAGATTTGAAGATGATAAGCCGGTTGTGGGAGTGGTTTCTCCGCAAATGCCGTTGCTGAACGGCGACCGGATACCGGCGTTGCAAGCTTTGCTGGAAGAGTATTATCAGGTAACGGAAATATCTGCCGCAAGCAGTTATATTCCCGGCCGTGTCGATGTTTTGCTGATTGTCAACCCCGGGCAGATGCCGCCTGTTTTCGGGTATGCGGTGGACCAGTACGTGATGCGCGGCGGTAAAGTCGTCTTTTTTGTTGATCCATATTCGGAAATGCGGCATGCCCGTTTGGGATATCCGCCGCACCCCGATCGGCAAATGGAAGACTTTTTGCGGCAGTGGGGGATTGCTTACCGGTCGGAAAGCATTGCCGGTGATTTAATGCACGGTGAAAAAATAAAAGACGCTTATGGGCGCAGCCGCGTCTATCCGTTGTGGTTTTTTACCGGGGAGAGCGACGGCGGCAATTTGCATTTTCGCACGCCGGGCAGTCTGGAAACAACCGAAAATGCCGATTTGAAGTATGAGGTTTTGGCTTCTACCGGACGCCAGGGCGGAGAAATTGCGGTGTCGGAAGTGCGTTATACGCCAAAATCTCAGGTTATTTTGGCTTACCGGCAGGATAACAGGGTGCGTATTTTGGCACTTTTGGTGCAGGGACAGTTTCGTTCCCATTATCGTTCTAACCCGCTGGCGGCAACTTCTTCGGCCGACAAAGCCGCGCCCTACATACCGTTTTCCGATCCGGCCGCAGCGGTCGCCGTGGTGGCGGACGGCGATTTTGTCGATGATGCGGCGTGGGTGGCGGATTTTCAACCGGACAATCCGGTTTACGGTACCTTATCTTATGCCGGAAATGCCGATTTTCTGCTGGGGCTGATCGACCGTCTTGCCGGAGAAAAAAGTTTTGCTGAAGAAACGAAAACACATGTGCCGGCTAATATTGCCGAAACTTTGTACGCCGAAAGTTACCGGCGCTTTGCCGAACGACGCGAACAGTTGGAAACGGAGGAAGCCGATGCGGCGGCACGGTTGGAAAAATTGCGAAAAAGAGTCAGTGATTCCGAAAATGTCGGTTATCGCAAAGAAACGGAACAAACCGAACGCGAGCAACGGCAAAACGCACAGAAACTGCAACAGTTGACCCGTCTAACCGCGACAGATGCGGACAGGGCGCTCTATCGTTTTGTCTGGTTAAATTTAATTGTGTTTCCGGCGGTTTTGATTGCCCTTCTGGCCGGAACGGTTTATGCGATCCGGCGTTGGAAACGGTGTCGCCTTCCGGAGAAGAAAAAATGAAAAAAGCCGTGATATGGATATCCGGGGCGCTGGCTGCGGTCGGACTGGCTTTTATTGCAGCCGTGAAAACGATGCCGTATTTTGCGCCGTTGCCCTACGGTTCCGGCGATTTGCTGTTTGCCGGAGCGGAAGATGCCACCCGTCTGACGGTGACGGTCAACGGCCGCCGGATAAAGTTAAAAAAGCAAGAAGGCAGCTGGTTTGTTGACGATTATTATGCCTGCAATCGCCTGATTGAAGATTTTTTGCAAAAACTTGGCCGCGCCGTGTTACTGTCCTGCTCAAATGTTGCGGCCCAACCTGAAAATGAGGTGCGTCTGAAGGTGCATGATTCTGTATCTTTTGATTTTGAAACCGCACCGGCGCCGGATCCTGCCCAAAGCATCGTTCGCTTGGAAGGCAAAGAATATCTGATCAGCGAAAATCTGTTGCTGCCTTCGGATCTGTCCGCCTATTATCTGCAACCGTTGTTACCGTTGCAAAATCATCAAATTGAGCAGGTGGCGGGACTGGCAGATGATCAGGTCGATTTGAGCGGGTTGCGTTACCGGGAAGTGCGCCGTGCCTTGCCGGAAGGTGACAAAGCCGCTTACGATTATCGGAGTTTTGCGGTTGTGACGGCCGACGGTCTTAAGTTGATTTGCGGCGTCTATAAACATCGGGACCGCTATTGGATGACGGTACAGTTGAAAACGACGATTATGCCCACCGCCGAAGCGGACCGTTATGCCAAAGAAAACAGCTTCCGTTACGACGGCTGGTATTTTTTACTGGCCGATGCGGACGGAAGCCGTTTATATAAAAGTCTGACCGGAAATTAGTCCAGATCTGCGTCAAAATCAATCGCCATTTGCGACAGCCGTTGATAATATTCGGTTGTCAGTTTCATCATGCATTCGTTGCGCAAATACATTTGCGAGCCGCTGTATATTTCCATGGTAGTGGCATAAAAAGAACAGAAACGGCTGCGATAGCTGTTAAACTGATCCTGCATATCCTTGACATTGCCGCGGAACATGCCGTTGCCGTTGTTCCATTTCTTGATCCGTTCCACTTTCAGAAAAGTATTTTGGTACAGGTTGGCAATGGCCTTATCCAGACGTTTTACCTCACCGGACATACAAATGGCGGTTTCATCGTCGGTAAATTCCTTGGACGCCTGCAAACATTTGTTATAGTCGCTTTCTTCTTCGGCTTCGGCAGGGGCTGCCGAAAGGTTGAACGAGATCAGGGTCAGTGCGGCCGCCAGACATAATTTGTAAATCATTTTTTGCTCTCCTTATGTTGCAATGTGGTTATATTGTAAGATAAGCCCGCCAAAAGTCAATTAAAGTTTGTCAATTGAGGGTGCCCCTTTTTAGAGTTGGCAAATTTTTTTGTTTAATGTATTGCTTTTTGTACACTTAAAGTACTATATATTACATATAGTGTACTAAGAGGGCAAAATGATAAAAGAAAAACTGGACCGGATGTTTTGGAAATATGCCGAAGAAAAATTTGTTTACGGGGGAACTTATCCCTATTACACCGAGTTGGTGTTTGCGTTTGCCGACTATATTGAAAATTTGTCCGAAGAGGAAATGGCCCGGCAGGTACCGGACATCGCGCCCGCACAGATACGACGGACTGTCCGCAAGGGAACCGACCGCTGGTTGCGGCATCATGCCAAAACGATGTTCATCCTCTGATTTTATATCAACAGGGCCAGAAATTCGTCTTCGGAAAGAAGCGTAATGCCGAGTTCTGTCGCGGTTTTGGCTTTGGAACCGGGGTCGGCGCCGATCACAACGTAATCTGTGTTTTTTGAAACCGATCCCGATACCTTGGCGCCCATGGCCAGGGCTTTCGCTTTTGCCTCGGAGCGGGTCAGTTTTTCGAGTGTTCCGGTAAAGACAACCGTTTTTCCGGCCAACGGTGAGTTGTAATTAACCTGATCGCGAAAATCTTCGATTTGAATCTGGCGGCGCAGATCGTGAATGGTTTTAAGATTGTGTTCTTCTTTAAAAAATTCAACGATATCATGTGCCATCGATTCGCCGATACCGTCAATCGCCAACAGTTTTTCGGTTTCTCCGGCAACCATTTGTTCTTCAAAATGCTGCCAACTCTCAAAATTTTGGGCAATCAGTCTTGAGGTGGCGCTCCCCACCTGGCGGATTCCCAAAGCGTAAATAAATCGGGGCAGGGAAATGGTGCGCCGTTTGTTGACGGCGGCAAACAGGTTTTCGACCGATTTTTTGCCCCAGCCTTCCCGTTTTTCCAATTCCAGTCCATGGTTGCGATCAAACAGATCTTCGCCGCCGCTTTGGTTGCGTTCTTCCAGGGTAAAGATATCAACCGGACTGAGAATGATTTTTTCTTTATAGAAATCTTCGATGATTTTACCGCCGAGACCTTCGATGTCAAAGGCATCGCGCGACACAAAATGTCTAAGTCTCTCAATTGCCTGAGCCGGGCAGGTCAGGCCGCCGGTACAACGCCGCACCGCTTCGTCTTCTTCGCGGATGGCATGGGCACCGCATTGCGGACAAATATGCGGAAAAACATATTCTTGCGAATTTGACGGTCGTTTGTCGGTCAAAACCCCGACCACCTGAGGGATAACGTCGCCGGCACGCTGAATAATGACCGTGTCGCCGATGCGGATGTCTTTACGTTTGATTTCGTCTTCGTTGTGTAAAGTCGCGTGAGACACCATGACTCCGCCGACGTTAACCGGTTCGAGATCCGCCACAGGAGTGAGAGCGCCGGTGCGTCCGACCTGAATCCGAATGTTGCAAATGCGGGTAAACGCTTGTTCGGCCGGAAATTTATGAGCAACCGCCCAACGGGGGGTTCGGGTAAGAAAACCGAGGCGTTCCTGCAAGGCAATGTCATTAACTTTATAAACCACGCCGTCAATGTCATAAGGAAGCGAAGCGCGAATTTCCATCAGGTTGGCAAAAAAGGATTCAATTTCGGCAACGTTTCGGCACAGACGGTTGTTTGGATTGACCGGAAAACCCCATTTTTCCAAATGATGAAAGAAATCGGCCTGTGACTCCCAAACGCGTTCGGAAACTTCTCCCCAAGTATAGGCAAACAAACTGAGTTTGCGCTGACGGGTAATTTCGGGGTCAAGTTGTCGTAACGATCCGGCGGCAGCATTGCGCGGGTTGGCAAAGATTTTTTTTCCTTCCGATTCGTTTTTTTGATTCAGGGCAAAAAAATCAGCTTTGGCCATATAAACTTCGCCGCGGATTTCTAAAACTTGCGGTGCGTCTTCCAGCTGCAGCGGCAGCTGGCCGATTGTTCTCAGATTTTCGGTGATGTCTTCGCCTTCCTGACCGTCTCCGCGGGTTGCACCTTGAACGAACAATCCGTTTTCATAACGTGCGGTGAAGGAAAGTCCGTCGATTTTCGGTTCGCACATAAAGGCAATGTCGCCGTCAATGTTTAGAAAACGTCGCACACTTGCGATAAAGTCTTCCACCTCTTCAATCGAAAAAACGTCCGCTAACGAAAGCATCGGAAAACGATGGGCAACTTTACCGAAAGCGCTTTGCAGCGGCGCGCCGATTCGTTTTGACGGACTGTCGGGGCGTACCAGGTCGGGAAACAGCTGTTCGATTTTGGCATTTCGCAATTTTAAAGCGTCATATTCGGCATCGCTCAAATAAGGCGCGTCATTTTGATAATAAGCAATGTCGGCCCCGGCCATTTCCGCGGCAATCCGCTGCAATTCGGCAGCGGCTTCTTCCCGGGTCAGATCTGATACGTTTTTCATTATTTTCCTCTTAACATGTTATAGCCTAATATAAATAGCCTGCCGGATTTTTCCAGTATAAAAAAATGTTTGCACACCGATAGTACTGCTTCAAAAGAGGAACGAAACGTCGAAGACAATTCTTTTGCTGCATGTGAGCCTGTCGTGGCAAGATTTTCCTCCTGGATTTAAAAAGTAAGAGGACGTTGCTACAATCTGTGTACCGGTAACGGTACTTGACAAAAATGGCAAAAAAAGGTAATTTAAAGTATTCTTCCATTATTAACTAAACTATTCTAAGCTATGAAAAAACTTTTGTTGGCGCTTTGTTTGCTGCTGGGGAGCCTTTCCGCTTTTGCACAAATCAGCATTCCCGACAGTTATTACATTAACCGTGCCAAAAAGCAACTTGAGGCCGAAGAGGCGAAGAAAGAACGTAAAATCATTGTGATCGGTACCCGTGACGGCTGCCTTTCGTATGTGATCCGTGACGGCAGGCGGCAAAGTTTTGCCCGCAAGGCAGAACCTAAGGCCGAACCTTATCGTTGGTGGTGCGCGCAAACGTCGGATTATATCGGTCCGTTGCGTCTTCCCGAACCGCAGCCGGTAACGACGCCTGAACCGAAGCGGGATGAAAACGACTTTGCACTGCTTCTCGAAGAACTGAGCCGTCAGAGGTGGATCATCATCAGTGTCAGCGGCAATTCCGATTCGTCGGTGTATGTCCTCGAAAAACTGGAAAAAAGAAAGTAGTTTTCCCCTTAACAAAAAAGGCAGTTTCTTTTATGAAACTGCCTTTTTTGTTTGCCGATTCGTTTTTAGACCGGAGCAACCACCATCATCATCTGGCGTCCTTCAAGTTTCGGTTCCGATTCGACTTTACAGATCCCTTCCAAATCATCAACGATTCGGGTCAGTACGGCTTTGCCCATATCGTTGTTGCTCATCTCGCGGCCCTTGAATCGCATGGTAAATTTGACTTTATCGCCTTGAGACAGAAACTTCTTGGCTTGTTTGACTTTAACTTCATAATCGTGGGTGTCAATCATCGGGCGAAGCTTAAGCTCTTTAATGTTCACCACTTTCTGGTTCTTCTTGGCTTCGTTTTTCTTTTTCTGCAACTCATATTTATATTTGCCGTAATCAAAGATTTTGCAAACCGGCGGAACGGCCTGCGGTGAAATTTCGATTAAATCGAGCCCGGCTTCTCCGGCGAGTGCCAAAGCTTCACGAATCGAAACGATCCCCTTATTTTCGCCGTTCTCGTCAATTAAACGGACTTCCCTGACCCTGATTTCCTGATTAACGCGCGGTCCGTCGTCTTCTCGTACTGGCGCATTCGTATTTTCTTTAGATATTTTAGCCTCCTGCAATAATTAAATAACACTCTATATATTACAAACCGAAAATTGTTTGGCAAGTAAAATATACATTAATATAAGGATTCCAACTGGACGAAAGTATAAATTATAGATGAAGTATCTATTGACCGGTAAAAAAGTTTGTGTTATAAATGCAGAGTATTCAAACGGTTATTGAAAAGTTCGTCTTTTTCACCAAAAAAATGAAAAAAAGGTGTTGACATTTGGAAACGGGTGTCATATAAACCACCTCGCTGACGCAAACAACGTCAACACGAACTTCAAAACGGTTCGTTGCCGGAAACTCCGGCGGTTATAAGAAAGAAGTAAATAAGAAGCTAGAGGATATGCGGGCAGTACTAAGCTGCTGTAAAGTAAGATAAGT
>CAJTLY010000025.1 GCA_910577095.1 uncultured Alphaproteobacteria bacterium | reverse complement strand
CGTCAGGTCCTGATCCGACGACAAGTCCTTCGGATTGACTTTCTTTCCCGAATCCAACTTCTCTACATATTCTTTGATTTTCTTTTCTCTGCTCACCATGACAACTCCTAGAAAGAATACAATTCGCCGGCTTTGCTGCACAACGGATTATAATAAAAATAAACGCTGAGCGCCGCCAGCGCCAAAACCGGAACCGCAACTTTTTCAAACGGAAAATGGGCATGACCGCCGTTTTTGGCTTTCATCCACTGATAAAAACGGTTTGACAGAATCAATACCGCCGCCCCGGCGATTACGCTGAACAAAAACGGATCCAGATAAAGGAAACCCAGCAACGGTTCCGGACGATATTCCATCCGGCCGACATACATGAAACCGATCATTGCTACGCTGAGGACAATCAGCCAAAAATCACGGCCGGCAAAATGCCAGTTTTTCTTGTCAAACCAAACGATCATCCAATAACCGAGCAAGGCCAGCAACGCGCCGGCCCAAACGCCGACGACACTGTCGTCAACACCGAAATAACGTGCAACCTCAAGCGAAGCGGCAACCGCAACCGTACAAACCGCACAGGCCGGATTGGCAAAGGCCGGAAGCGCCCACACAACCGTCAGCAGCAAAAACAATCCTAACATCATTTTGATTTTCCTTACCATTAAAACAATTACTTTCTGCTTATAATATAATCTCTCAACTTGCAATTATTTTTTATTGATTATGCGGAGAATTTTAGTTACAAAATAAACATTGTTCACTTTCCGGGGAAAACAAGATGTACCGCCTGATCCAAAAAGCTGCCGAACAGCACAGTCTTAACCGCGAAGAACTGATTGCGCTGCTTCGCAACGACGAAATTAACCGCCGGCTTTTTGAAACGGCGGACGAAGTGAGAAAGCAGTATGTCGGAGACGGCATTCACCTGCGCGGGCTGATCGAATTTTCCAACTTCTGCCGCAACAACTGCCGTTACTGCGGATTGCGCCGCGACAATTTCAACATTGAACGTTATCGGATTGACGAAGACACTATTTTTAAGTTAGCCGAACATGCCGCCGTCAATATGAAACTCCGCACCATAGTTTTGCAGTCGGGCGAAGATTTGCACTTTAGCGCCGAAAAGCTTTGTCGCCTCATCCGCCGCATTAAAAGTCTGGACGTGGCACTGACGCTCAGCATCGGCGAAAAAAGCTTTGAAGAGTACCGCGCTTACCGCGAAGCCGGCGCCGATCGTTTTTTATTGCGGATCGAGACCACCGACAAACAGCTTTATCTTGACCACGATCCGGGAATGGACTGGGAACAACGCGTCGATTGTATCCGCAATCTCGGACGCGCAGGCCTTGAGATCGGCACCGGCGTTCTGGTCGGGCTGCCGGGACAAAAAACAGAAACTTATGCCGACGACATTTTGTTTTTTAAACAAATCAATGCCGACATGATCGGCATCGGTCCTTTCATCCCCCACCCTGACACACCGCTCAAAACCGCTTCCGGCGGCACGCTTACGATGGCCTTAAAAGTGATGGCGCTGACACGACTGTTGCTGCCCGACATCAATATCCCCGCTACCACCGCCATGGAAACACTGGCCGAAAACGGACAGGTTATGGCCCTGAAAGCCGGCGCCAACGTGATCATGCCCAACGTCACCCTCACCCAATATCGTAAACATTACGAATTGTATCCCGGAAAATCGACCACCGGATACACGCCGGACGAAAGTCTGAAGGCGGTCAAAGAAAAAATTGCCGCGCTGGGCCGCTTTGTTGCCGAAGGTTACGGATTTCACCGTCAAAAAATATAGCTTTTGTTCTCAGCTACGGGGTTTACAACTTAAATAATTCATGATAAAGTTATGTTATAAGGACATTTAGAGTGCCTTGAACTGTTTCAACTCCGGTAAAGGAATTTGCAATGCCCCGTTTTGACAGAGAAATTGTTCTATTCGGCTTCGGAGCCGTTGGCCGCAGCGCTTTAACCGTTTTGGAAAAAGAAGTCAGTTTTGATCCTGCCCGGCTTTTGATTATCGACCGTCTGCCGCAGCCTTTTGAACTTCCCTACCGTTACCTTCAGGCCGAACTTCGGCCGGGCGGACAGGAAAGCCTTTTTTCTCCGCACCTCAAAGCCGGCGACATGCTGCTTGATTTCAGTTCCGAAACCGATTGCCTGGAAACACTCCAATGGTGCCGTCAGAACGGCGTCATGTACCTCAACACCGGCGACAACGAATGGTCGGACAAAGAGTGGAAAAACATATACGACCACTATCAGGAAAACGAACAGTTTTTTCAAAACGGTCGCCGCGACGGCGCAACTTGTATCATTCATCACGGCGCCAACCCCGGCTCCGTTTCTCATTTTGTAAAAAAAGGGTTGGCCGACATCGTTGCCGCGGCAGATTCCGAATCCGAATGCCTTTTTGATCGTTGCCGTGCCGCCGATTTGCTGAAAGACGGACGGTGGGGCGAACTGGCCGAACTTCTCGGTGTTAAAACCATCCATTCCAGCGACTGTGACATCCAGGAATTTGATCCGCAAACATTGCGTCCGGGCGCTTTTTACAGCACTTGGAATCCGCCGACTTTTTTTAACGAAAGCACCGCATTGGCAGAGGTGCGCACCGGTACGTTTGAGCCGGATCTTCACCCGCTGGCGGTCAAAGCCGACCGCCGTGACGGCTGGCAGGAACTGAACCGGCGCGGCACCGAATGTTTGGCCGACGGCTGGACTCCGGCCGGAAAATATGTGGGAATGATTATCGGCCACGAAGAAATCTTTTCGATTTCCGATTGTCTGTCGGTTTACAATGCGGACGGAACGCTGCGCTATCGTCCGACGGTCTATTTCGTTTACCGTGCCAGCAATGCCGCCATGGACTCATTGCAGATACAGGCCAATAAAGGTTATACGGATCCGGACGATTACCAGTTGATCGAAAAAGGAATCACGGCCGGCACCGAGTACGTCGGCGTATTGATTATGGGCGACCGCTTCAAACCGCGCTGGGTCGGCAATTGTCTGACACTCGAGCACATAAGCAAATATTTTCCCGGACAAACTCCCACCATCTTGCAAGTGGCTGTCCCGGCCGTTGCTGCCGTTTCTTATATGATTACTCATCCGCAAATCGGCATTTGTTACCCGGATGAACTGCCGTACGAACCGCTTCTTGAAGTTATCGAAAAATATGCCGGCCCGACAATTTCCGTCACTGCCGATATCAATTGCCGCCACGACATAAGCCAAGATATTTACGCTGCGAGTTAATTTCGATAAAAAAAGACAAAAGAGCTTGATATTTTTGTCAAGATCGTATAATATGGTTTTGTGAAAATAATTTTTATAACTACATAAAACCTTATTAGTATGAACAAAAACACTTCCGTTTCTTATCAGGAAACCACGCCGAACTACATCACCGGAATGCTTGATGCCGCAAACCAGGAAGCCATCATGCTGACAGTGATCGCCCACAAGCAATACGACCGCCTGCTGCCGATGGTCAACAGCGGTTACAAAGTCAGCATTCGGGTTCTCGAAACCTTAAAATGGTGCGGAAAAGAAAACTTCATCCGCCGTTTTCTCGACAACGGCTTCGAGTTTTCCGGAGATTACAAGCACTTGCTGAGCTTTCTTAATGTTTTCCTCGGTTCTCGAAACGCCGCGGTTTACATTATGGAGAACAGTCTTCGGATGATGGACGAGAACTGCAACAGCTGCTGGTGCCGTACAGCCAAACTGCTTACACCGCAGCAACTGGCCGAAAACGGATACTGGGAGGAACTGATACGCCGCCACAACTGGGAAGTTTTGGCTCAGCACGGTCAGGGCGACCTCATTATCAACAGCGGTCAATACCAAAGTCCGGCGGCCGTCGGCGTCCTGAAACGCTACAACCTGACCGAACGAATCGTTGAGCTGAAAAAGTTTGAATGGCTCACCAAAATCGTCGGCGGAGAAAAGCTGCTTTACGAGCACAAGCAATTTGAACTTCTGTATCGGTTCCGTCACCAACTGACTAACTGGACCGAGAAAGAAACCTTCAAAGAACTGTGCCGTTGCCCGGAGGGCCGCAAGCTGCTGTATGACCATAAGGAATACGGCGCTCTGATCAAAAACAACTGCACGGCGTTTTTCGTTCAGGAGCAACTTTGGGAACCCCTTGCCCATTTCGGCCGTTATGATCTGATCGACTGGGAACTGTGGTATCAGAAGGAAAAGAAGAAAACCGATGCACAAATCGGATTTCACGACATGAGCGACTTTTACACTCATGCCGCCGCTGCCGGAGAATGGAAGTATCTGCTTTTGGACAAACAACGAAAGCTGTTGTTCAAGCATCACAAGTTCAATTTGTGGCGACAGACTTTCACCGCTTCGGAAGGCGGCAAGAAAAAAGCAAGACAGCCCCTGTTTGCTCAGCTGCAGGAAAAATTCAGCCGGAAATTCCGTCCCTGTGCAGATGACGAATATCTGGACTAAACTGAATTTCAACTCAAAAAAAAGAAACCGCCTCAAAGGCGGTTTCTTTTTGTATCTACGGTTTTACAAACTGATCAATTCACGGACACGTTGCTTCAACTGTTCCAGAACTTCGGCTTTGGGCGTATATTTTTCTTCAAAAGGCGTCACCGTCTGCCAACCCAATTCTTCATAGACCTGCTGAATCTGCTTGACCACACCGGGTTTCCATCCGTAAGAACCGAAAACCAGCGCTTTTTTTCCGCGCGGCGCCAGTCCTTTCATATAAGTGACAAAAGCGGCCACACGCGGAAAAAGTTGATTGTTCAGGGTCGGATTGCCGATGCAGACATAAGCCGCGTCCAGAAAATCAACCATCACCGCCGAAATGTCGTCAACCGCCAGACAATGTTTGGTCACCGGAATCCCGGCATCCTGAAATTCGGCCATTACCGTTTCGGCCATTTTGGCGGTTGCGCCCCACATGGAATCGTAAACAACCACAGCTTTGCCTTCATTGCGGCCCGAAGCCCATTTGGCATACAGACCGAGAATCGTTTCAACTTCTTCTTTTCCCGACCAAATGCAGCCGTGAGAGGGAGCAATCATCTCAATATCCAGTCCGAGGCTGCCGGCCGTATTCAGTGCTTTTTCAGCCTGAGCGCCGAACGGAAACAAAATGTTGGCATAATAACTTTTGGCTTCATTGAGTACAATATCCAACGGCTGTTCGGAAGCAAACAATCCGTCCGAAGCCAAATGTTGTCCGAAACCGTCGTTTGACAACAGCAGTTTTTCTTCGCGAACATAAGTCATCATCGAATCGGGCCAGTGCAGCATCGGCGTTGTCATAAAAGTCAGACTGCGGCTGCCGAGCGATACCGTTTCGCCGGTCGTTACCAGTTTATAATTCCAACCGGCGGTGTCAAAATGAGCTTCCAGCGCCGTTTTTCCGGCATTGTCGGTAATAATAACCGCCTGCGGCGCCAGTTTCATGATTTCGGGAATATTGCCCGAATGGTCCATCTCGACATGATTGACAACGACATAGCTGATTTTTGAAAAATCAACCACGCTGCGGACCCGCGCAATCATTTCTTCCGACATGTAATTTTTAACGCCGTCGACCAGAGTAATTTTTTCATCCACGATCAGATAGGAGTTGTAAGTGGAACCGTGCGGCGTGGCATACCCGTGAAATTCCCTCAGGTTCCAATCTTTGACACCTACCCAGTAGATGTTGTTTTTAATTTCTTTCGCTTGCATTTTTGCATCCTTACATATATTGTTTTAGTTGGATATAAAATAATCATGTAATTTTAAGTTGACAACCTGTTTTTTTAAGGTTATTAACAATAACAATAATCATTATCATTTATAAGGTCAATAAATGAAATATTCCAGACAGCGCGAGCTGATTTTGAAAACTTTACGCGAAAACTGCATCCACCCGACGGCAGAACAACTTTGCGAGTTGATTCGCAAAGAGGAACCGACCGTCAGCCTGGCTACGGTTTACCGCAACCTCAATCTGCTGGCAGAAAACGGGATCGTCAAAAAAATCGAAGGGCTTGACGGAACCGCCCATTTCGATCATCAGACGCACGATCATTACCATTTTATCTGCACAGAATGCCATAAGGTCTGCGACATACCCTACGACATTGCGCCCGATCTGGCTGCCGACGTCAAACGGCAAACCGGGCTGACGGTCGAAACTTATGATATTTCGTTTCGCGGAATATGCAAAGAATGTCAAAATTCAACCAACAACTTAAATTAAGGAGCTTAAACTATGGAACTTAAAGGTTCAAAAACAGAAAAAAACCTGATGGAAGCCTTTGCCGGAGAATCTCAGGCACGCAACAAATATACCTATTATGCCTCTAAAGCTAAAAAAGAAGGCTACAACATCATCGCCGACAAATTTGAACAGACTGCCAACAACGAAAAAGAACACGCCAAAATCTGGTTCAAACTGTTGCACAACGGCGAAGTTCCCTCAACACTCGACAACTTGAAAGACGCGGCTGCCGGTGAAAATTACGAATGGACCGACATGTATGATCGTATGGCCAAAGAAGCCAGAGAAGAAGGCTTTACCAAAATTGCCGCCCTGTTCGATATGGTCGGCAAAATCGAAAAAGGTCACGAAGAAAGATACAACGCCCTCCTCACTTCGCTGGTCGAAGGCAAGATCTTCAATCGTCCGACCAAAGTTATCTGGGAATGCGCCAACTGCGGACATCGCATCGAAAGCCCGATGGCACCCGAAAAATGCCCGGTATGCGATCACCCGAAGGCTTATTTCTTTGAACTGCAGGAACAGTTCTAATCAACAATCATATCTTATGTCCGCCCCGAAAATTTCGGGGCGGATTTTTTGTTCTTAATAAGTATTTAAATTCTTTAGTTTTTGTTAAAAATATGTTATATCAAAAATACAAATGAAATTGCCTGATTATTCAGTTGCATCCATCGCGGCAAATCAGCGCAAAATGCATACAGACTTTTATATGACCGGCCCGTTTGGGCAAACAACCCGTTTCGGTACGGTCGGCAAGGGGAATGAAATGAAAAATTTGTTGAAAAAATTAAAAAATTTTTTCAAAGACATTACCAAACATCCGCGCTTTATCAGCCTGCTCAGCATCATTATGTATTATTACTCCCGTTGGGTCGGCAAAACAACCCGCTGGGACGTCTTCGGCATGAACCAGCTGTATCAGGTTTGGCATCAGGACAAAGCAATCATTCTGGTCATCTGGCACGGCCGCGCGATGATGATTCCGCATTTTTGGAACCGGCAACGGCCGCTTAAAGCTCTGGTATCTTTGCACAAAGACGGAAGAATTATTGCCGGCTTTTTGGAAAAGTACGGTTTCGGCACCATCGGCGGATCATCGACCAACGGCGCCCAGTCCGCCGCTCTGGCCCTGCTGCATTCGCTGCAAAACGACACTGCCGTCGCCATTATACCGGACGGGCCGCGCGGACCGCGGATGAAAATGAGCATCAGCCCGCTCTACTTTGCGCGCAAATCGGGCAAACCAATTTTCGGCGCCACTTACAGCATCGAACATTCGCTGATTGCAAAAAGCTGGGACGCGATGTTGCTGCCGCCGCCGTTCTGCCGCGGAATTTTACATATTACCAAACCGTACTACATACCGGCCGATGCTTCTGACGAAGATTTGGAAAAATATCGTCAGGAAATCGAAAACGATATGAACAATTTAACTTTTAAAGCTGACCGACGCTTCGGACTGCCTAAAATTGAACCCGGCGTCAGTGCAAAATCGAAACGCTATCCCGACAAATCAGAGAAGAACTAATGTTTATCAAAATTTACAATACCCTTATTCGTGTTTTATATCCCCTGGTTATCAGCCGTTACATCAAAAAACGCAAAGAACGCGGCAAAGAAGACCTCAAGCGCTTTAACGAAAGAATCGGGCGTCCGGTTTTACAACGTCCGGAAGGAAAGCTGTTTTGGTTTCACGGCGCTTCGGTCGGCGAATCTCTTTCAATGCTGCCGCTGATCAATCGTTTGCTGGAAACTTATCCGCAAGCTCACGTCATGGTAACCACCGGAACCACAACTTCGGCCGAACTGATGGGAAAACGGTTGCCCGAACGCGCCTTTCATCAATATATCCCGATTGACAATCCGGTATTTACCACCCGCTTTATCAAACACTGGCACCCCGATTTGGTGTTATGGTTTGAGTCGGACTTATGGCCGGCAATGTTGTCCGGAATTAAACGCAAAAACATTCCGCTGCTGTTGGTCAACGGACGGATTTCCAACAAATCTTTCAAACGCTGGCAGCAATTCGACTTCATCTGTAAAGAACTGCTTGACTGTTTTACCACCTGTCTCGGACAATCGGACGAAGATGCCTATCGCTTAAAAGTTCTCGGTGCCAAAGAAGCCACTTGTCTCGGCAATCTTAAATATGCCGGAACGCCGCTGCCGGTCGATGAGGAAAAGAAAGCCGTACTGCTTAAGCAGATCAACGGTCGCACTTTATGGTTGGCTAGTTCTACCCATGACGATGAAGAATTCAAAATTGCCCGTTTTCACAACGAACTCAAAAAAGATTTTCCCGACCTGCTGCTGATCATCGCTCCGCGACACCCGCATCGCGGCCCTGAAATTCAGCAACGGCTGCAAAAAGAACTGGGCTTAAAAGTTTCTCTGCGTTCAAATGACGAACCGATTAAGGCTGACACCGACGTTTATATTGCCAACACTATTGGCGAAATGGGACTTTGGTACGGAATTTGTCCGTTGGTCTTTATCGGCGGTTCTCTTATCCCACACGGCGGCCAGAACTTCATGGAGCCTTCGCGCTGCCGCGATGCCGTTGTTGTCGGCCCGCATATGCATAACTTTACCGACGCCATGAACCGTGCCAAAAAAGCCGATGCGGTCATTCAGGTAAACGACGTATTGGAACTGACGGAAACCGTCAGACAACTGCTCAGCCATAAAGAGCTGATGGAAGCCAAACGGTCGCTGGCTTACAACTGGGCAACCTCAGAGGCAAAAGTTCTTGACGGCATTATGGACAAAGTCAAAGGATATATTCACTCATGAAAACCCCTTCCTATTGGAACAAGCAAAGTCTGACCGCCCGGCTGTTGCTGCCGGTCGGAAAACTGTATTCTGCCGCTACCGCCCTGCGTTTGCGTTTGAAACAGCCGCAAAAAACAAATGTGCCGGTTATATGCATCGGCAATCTGACCGCCGGCGGAACCGGAAAGACCCCGGTTGCGGCTGCCATGGCAACGCTGCTCAGACAATGCGGTTACAATCCGGCCTTTGTCTCGCGCGGATACGGAGGAAATCTGAGCGGTGTTATTGTCGACCGCGAAAAACATACGGCGCGGCAAGTAGGGGACGAACCGCTGCTGTTGGCCGGACAGGGACCGGTAAGCATCAATCCCGACCGTTATCAGGCCGCCGTGCGCGCCGTTGCCGAAGGTGCCGACGTTGTTATTATGGATGACGGTTTCCAAAATCCGGGACTTTATAAAGATATCAGTCTGCTTGTTTTTGACGGAGAATTCGGCATCGGAAACGGTTATCCGGTTCCGGCCGGACCGTTGCGGGAAGAATTGGGCAACGGCCTCAAACGGGCGTCGGCCGCCGTTATTATCGGCAACGATCGTCATCGTTTGTCCGCAAAATTGCAGGGACTGCCGATTTTTTATGCTCGCATGACGGCTGAATTACCTCCCCTTTCCGGAAGCAAGGTTATCGCTTTTGCCGGCATCGGCCGACCGGAAAAGTTTTACGCCTCCCTGCGCGAAAACGGTATTGAGCCGGCCGAAACCATAGACTTTCCGGATCATCACAATTATTCCGAAGCCGAACTGCAGGATTTGATTGATCGTGCATGGCTGACCGATGCCGAACTGATCACCACTGCCAAAGATTTTGTTAAAATCCCTTCGTCCGTGCAACATCACTTTAAAGTGTTGGAAATTAAAATTGCCTGGGACGATGAAAAAGAATTGAAACGTTTTATCAACAACAACATGCCGTTAAAAACGGCAGCGGAAATTTGATTTTTGCCGTCTCAAGAAACGACAGAGATCAAATTTATTTTAGGAGAAAAAACATGAAAAAATCTAAAAAGGAAATGCAGGAACTGCGCGAAAAACTGGCTGCTTACCACCGCGGCAGCAGGGAAGAAGAAATTGAGGACCACAACGGCAAACCGTTTACAAGCCATAATACGCCGACTCCCCAAACCAAATATAACCGCAAAAAAATGACCAAGCCGGAACGCGACGATTATTAGGACTTTTCTTTTCTCGCCGAAAATGATGCTCTCAGTTTGACACACGTCGTATCCAACCCTAATTTTTTAGGTAAAAAAGTAACCCCCGCGTCAAACGCGGGGTTTTTCATTGACGGGTATCCATGAACGGTCTGATGTGAAACCGTATATTTAACCCGATTTTTCAGGTGACAAAAAACCTCTCCGCAACAGAGAGGTTTTTTCATAAAAACATCGACAGTTTTTACTGCCGGCGGGAGAGAAAGGAAACAGAAAAAACGGTCACTCTTTTTCATCGTTGTCGGCAGAACAACGCTCAAGCTTTTTTCGCAAAGCGAGGTCGGCCTGTTCAAACTGCTGAAAAGATATTATCCCCTCAAACAGATCTTCCCGCAAAATCTCCTGCTGTTTCAAAATCAATTTTTTTTCCATAAGAAAGATTTTTATAATAATTTATAGTGTCCGATAATATTTTACCGGCCGGTCAGGCGACAAAAAACTCTGCTGTTTCACAACAGCAGAGCCCGCGACAATCCCTCTTATTTTTTGGCACAGAACAGAGGAGCGCGTTTTATATAGGTTCAATGATTTTTCGAGAAAAAGCAGATAATAAAATTATCTGCTTAAAACCAAAAGGTTTTAGTTCGATCTTTACTTGTAACGGCGACTTAGACCCTTTTTCCGTTTTCGGAACATGGTACTCGCATCGATTAAAGACGGTTTTCGCTAAGCGAAGAATCCGAAAAAAATCCGCATGCCGCAAATTGTTCGTTGGCCGTATATTTCAAGATCTGCATTTCAAAGAACGCTTAACTTTTGTCTTATTATATATACTAATTCGACAAATAATTATTTTATGTCAAATGCTATAACACACTCAAAAATTAATTGCAACCCCTAAAAACGTTTTTTTATAAAACGGCATTATCCAAATTGTAAAAAACCGGGGCGTTTTAACCCCGGTTTTTATCATGTTGCAAGCCGGATGCTTACGCATCGTCACTTTCGGTTTCGGGTTCACTGACCTGATCGGACAAACTGTCATCCGCATCGGCAACACTCTCACCCAATACCTCGGAGCCGGTTTCTTCTTCCAACTCTTCCTCGTCTTCGGCATCGGCATCCAGCCAGGTAACGGAAACCACCCGTTCGTTTTCGGCGGTTCGGAACAGGATGACACCCTGAGTTTTGCGACCGGCAATACGGATATCTTCCACCGGCATGCGGATCAGTTTGCCGCCGTCGGTTACCATCATGATCTGATTGTCGTCTTCAATCGGGAACGAACTGACCACTTCTTTGTTGCGGGCAGACATTTCCATGTTGGCAATACCGCTGCCGCCGCGGCCGGTTACCCGGTATTCGTAAGAAGAAGATCGTTTGCCGTACCCGGTAGAAGTGACGGTCAGAATAAATTGTTCGTTCCGACGCATATTCACAAATTGTTCAATCGAGAGCTTTTCAAGCAATCCGGTATCGGCAGGCGAAATACAAACACCCTCACCGGCTTCCGCTTCCATTCTTTTGATTGCAGAAACCACTTTTGCATATTCGTCACGTTCTTCCGCACCGGCATCACTGTGATTGAGGATCGACATCGAGATCACCTCGTCGCCGTCAGCCAGTTTAATTCCGCGGACGCCGACCGAATTGCGGCCGACAAATACGCGCACTTCGGTAACCGGGAAACGAATGCATTTACCGCTCCGGGTAGCCAACATAACATCATTGTCTTCGTGACAAATGCGGACATTCATCAATTTGTCGCCTTCGTCAAGCTTCATTGCAATTTTACCGTTTGACTGAACATTAACAAAATCCATCAGCGAATTGCGACGAACCATGCCGCTGGCAGTGGCAAACATGATTGACAAATCTTTGCACTCGGCTTCGTTTTCCGGCAACTTGAGAACCGTGGTAATATTTTCGCCTTCGTCAAGCGGCAACAGGTTGACAAACGGCTTGCCTTTAGATGTCGGCGATCCCAGCGGCAGCTTATAAACTTTCATTTTATAAACCAGTCCTTTGCTGGAGAAGAACAAAACCGGCGTATGGGTACTGGCCACGAACAAACGCGATACAAAATCTTCTTCTTTGGTCGCCATACCCGATTTTCCTTTGCCGCCGCGCTTTTGCGCCTTATAGGCATTGAGCGGAACCCGTTTGATATAACCGGCATCGGTAACCGTCACCACCATTTCCTCACGCTGAATCAGAGACTCGACATCCTGATCATATTCGATGTCCTCAATTTTGGTGCGGCGCGGGGTGGCATATTCATCTTTAATTTCCACCAACTCGTCACGCATAATGCCGTATAATTTTTCGCGACTGCTCAAAATTGACAAACACTCTTTGATTTCGTCGCCCAAATTCATCAATTCCTGATGAATTTTGTCACGTTCCAATCCGGTCAACCTTTGCAGTTTGAGATCCAAAATCGCTTTCGCCTGCGCTTCGGAAAGATGATAGTAACCGTTCTCTACCTTGCGGTCCGGTTCATCGATCAAAATAACCAGCGGTTCGACGTCACCGGCGGGCCATGCCTTGGAAAGCAAAGCGTCTTTAGCCTCTTGCGGGTTGGGAGCGCTGCGGATCAACTCAATCACCGGATCGAGGTTTTCGACCGCAATGGCCAAACCAACCAACGTATGGGCACGGTCGCGCGCCTTGTTCAGTTCATAAATGGTCCGGCGACGGATCACTTCTTCGCGGAATTCGATAAACGCGGCAATGATTTCCTTCAAATTCATCATCATCGGGCGCCCCGAATTAATCGCCAGCATATTCATGCCAAAGCTGGTTTGCAGCGGCGTATATTTATAAAGCTGGTTAAGAATCACATCGGCCTGAAAATCGCGCTTGATTTCCACCACCACGCGCACGCCCTGACGATCGGACTCATCGCGAATGTCAGAAATTCCTTCAACCCGTTTTTCTTTCACCAATTCGGCAATTTTTTGCACCAGTGCGGCTTTGTTAACCTGATAGGGAATTTCGTGAACAACGATCGCTTCCCTGTCTTTTCTGATTTCTTCGATCGTACATTTGGCACGCATCATAACCGAACCGCGGCCGGTAAAATAAGCCGAGCGGGCACCGCCGTATCCGAGGATCAGACCGCCGGTCGGAAAATCGGGACCCGGAACATAATTGATCAGTTCTTCGATCGTAATGTCGGGATTGTCAATATAGGCACAGCAGGCCGAAACAATTTCACCCAGATTATGCGGCGGAATGTTGGTGGCCATACCGACGGCAATACCGTTGGTACCGTTAACCAGCAGGTTGGGATAACGCGCCGGCAAAACCGAAGGTTCCTGCAGGCTTTCGTCATAGTTGGGCATAAAATCGACCGTGTCTTTGTCAATATCTTCGATCAGGGCATGCGCCACTTTGGCCAGCCGGGCTTCTGTATAACGCATCGCCGCGGCACTGTCGCCGTCCATCGAACCGAAGTTGCCCTGCCCGTCGATCATCGGCACCCGCATCGAAAACGGCTGTGCCATCCGCACCATTGCCTCATATACCGAAGAGTCGCCGTGGGGATGATATTTACCCAAAACGTCACCGACGATACGGGCGGATTTACGGAACGGACGGTTATAATCATAACCGTTTTCATACATCGAATAAATAATCCGGCGGTGTACCGGTTTTAAGCCGTCGCGAACATCCGGCAACGCACGGGAAACAATAACGCTCATCGCATAGTCGAGATACGACCGGCGCATTTCTTCCGAAACATCTACCGGCGTAATGTCGGAACGGCTGCCGACAACATTGTCGACAATCGTTTCTTCATTGATTTCATCAGTCATTTTTATACCTTATCTGATTTATTTTTTACTGACTGAATAATAACAAACTTCGCCGGTTAAAACAGAAAATTATGCAACTTATGCCCAGTTAAAAAATAATAAAAACGTTTCTATGGGCAAAAAAAGCGTCTTAAAATCGATTTTTTAAAAAACACCGTCCAAATTGTTAACGATCAGATGCTTCAAAGCCCAAAAAACGCCTCCGACATAACTCGGAGGCGTTCTTTTGGGCTTGGCTCAAACTACCAGCTGTAACTTAAACCCAAACCGAAGGTCGAGGCTTTGTAGTCGTCGCCGAAGGTGTGGTTCGCCCAACCGTA
>CAJTLY010000024.1 GCA_910577095.1 uncultured Alphaproteobacteria bacterium | reverse complement strand
CACCTTCGGCGACGACTACAAAGCGTCGACCTTCGGTTTGGGTCTCAGCTACAGCTGGTAAAGCGGTCGAAACGCAACAACAAAAAAGAGCCGTATTTACGGCTCTTTTTTGTTGCCGGCCAGAAGGAATAAAACAAAAAAACAGCCCCGATTTTCGGGGCTGAAATTATAAAAACACTAATTATATTCCGGTTTTGGAAGGTGCAATGGGGGTATAAGTGCCGACGCCTCCGAAATATTTGCGGAAGAAGCCTTGTTCCTGTTCCGGCGTTGCTGTTTCCTGCTCGCTGACTTCCAACTCTTTGCCTTTAGACTTGTCAATATGTTTGATGTCGGCAACTTTGCCGTTGTCATCAAATTTAACGACCAAAAGCCGCCGTTCGGTTTCCTGCGGGCGCATGAAAGCGATTTGTTCAATATCTGCCGACATGTAAATCCATGTGTTGCGGTCAAGAGAAACCACCGAAGAAGGAGACCCCAAAATCTCGCGGACCTGTTCCTGCGGCATTCCGGTCGCCAGTCGTTCGATTTTGTCTTCCGACGGCATATTGCCGGTGTTGGTGACGAATGTATCTTTGGCACAGGCGGCAAGTGTAAGCAGAGCAGTACTTAAAAAAAAGATTTTGTATGTTGACATCACTGTGTATCCTTATCATTATAGGTTCCAATTGTTAAACATATATAACACGGAGAATATATTTATGCAAAAAAAATTTTCATATCCGTTGGTTGTTGCAGAATTGCCTCAGGCTGAGCAACATTATCGGCTGCGGGCAGACGAAAGTGATTGCCGATATCTTGCCGAGGTTTTAAAAGTTCCGGAAGTGATGGATTTTGAGGCAGACCTGCAACTGAAAAACGATCATGCTTCAGGACTGCTGAATGTCAGCGGCCGGATTTCGGCCCGTCTAAAACTGGAAAGCGTAGTATCGTTGGAGTTGTTTGATCAGAGTTATGACTTTGATTTTTCGATTTCTTTTGATACAACGGCAACTTATGACAGCCAACGGGAAGAAGACGACTGGACGACCGATTTGCCGGATGTGGTGATCGGCGGGCAGATTGACCTGGTTGATATTGCAATCGAACAAGTGGCGTTGCGTTTGGACGACTACCCGCGCCGCCCCGGCGAGGTGTTTCATTTTGAACCGGAGTTCGACGAAAATGAAAAAAACGTGAATAATCCGTTCGAAGTTCTGGCAAAACTAAAGAAATAAAAAATTATGCTTGCCAAATGCAAAAAATTTAGGTAAAAGACGGATAACCGTTTCGGGAAAGTGTAAAACAAGTTGCAATTATTTAATAATTGTGGTATTGCTTTTTCCTGAAATTTTTCGTGATAACAATGTTTTTTTGAAAAGAATAAGACAATGGCAACACCAAAACATAAAACTTCAAAATCACGCCGCGACATGCGTCGTTCTCACGATGCTTTAGGTGCGAATTCTTACCATGAATGCCCTAACTGCGGTGAGTTGAAAAGACCCCACAACGTTTGTCCGTCCTGCGGTCAGTACGACAAACGCGAAGTCGTTGCTAAAAAAGCAGCCGAATAAACTAAAACTGTCATAGAACTGGATGGAGCACAATTTTGTCTGATAATCTGGTTATATCTGTTGATGCGATGGGGGGAGATAATTCCCCTCGAGTCGTCATTGAAGGGGTGAATATTGCTGCCAAAAGAAATCCCGACGTGCGCTTTCTGCTGTTCGGCGACGAGGCAAAAATTGTTCCCCTCCTTAAGCAATTTCCCAAACTTTCGAAGGTTTGCAAAATCTGCCATACCGAAGAATGGGTGAAGAATGAAGATAAACCCTCGCAGGTTATCCGCAACCGCAACACCAGTATGTATATGGCAATCGATGCCGTGCGTTCCGGCAGAGCCCAGGCAATTGTTTCTGCGGGCAATACCGGGGCGCTGATGGCTATTTCCAAAATGGTTTTAAAAACCATGCAGAGAATTCACCGTCCGGCAATTGTAAGCATCATGCCGCATTTGAACGGTCGTTATGTGATGCTGGATTTGGGGGCCAACACCGAGTGCGATGCCGTCAATTTGGCCGAATTTGCGATCATGGGCAATGTTGTCGCCAAGCACGCCTTGGATCTCAAACAGCCCAAAGTGGCGCTGCTTAACATCGGTGCGGAAGCCATGAAGGGCAAAGAAGAGATTCGTCAGGCTGCCCGCATGCTTCACAATGCTCAGCTTGACATTAATTTTACCGGTTATATCGAACCGCACGAAATTTCCAACGGCGCTGCCGATGTCATCGTTGCGGACGGTTTTACCGGAAATGTCGCTTTGAAAACCACCGAAGGAACCGCTCGTTTGGTTGTACGGATGATTAAAAAGGCGATTAAGCGGTCGTTTTTGGCCAAGCTCGGACTGCCGTTCATGCTGGGGGTTATTTTCAAAATCAAAAAGAGTATGGATCCGCGTTTGTATAACGGGGCAATGCTGATCGGTCTCAACGGGCTGACGGTTAAAAGCCACGGCGGAACCGACGCCGTAGGATTTTCGGTCGCTATCGACAATACCGCCAAACTGGTGCGTCAGGATTTTGTTTCGACCATCAGAAAAGAAATTGAAAAAATTGATTTGGATGAACTGAATCAAGAAAGCATTTATGAAGGATATTATGTATGACGGTTATTCGCTCACAATTGCTTGGTACGGGATATAAGCTTCCGGCCAAAGTGCTTACGAATGATGATTTGTCGAAAATGGTGGATACCAACGACGAATGGATCAGCACACGTACCGGTATTCGCAGCCGCCATATAGCCGCTGCCGGCGAAACCACCGGCGATTTGTCTTATGACGCCGCTTTGACGGCGATTAAGAACGCGGGAATCCGTAACGAAGAAATTGACTTTATCATCGTTGCCACCATTACCGGTGACAACACTTTTCCGGCCACCGCCGCCAAGTTGGCGCAAAAACTGGGGCTGAAACCCGGAACGCCGGCAATGGATGTCAACGCGGCTTGTTCCGGATTTGTCTATGCCACCCAGATTGCCGATAACATGATTCGGCTGGGACAGGTTAAAACCGCATTGGTGATCGGTGCCGAAACGCTTTCGAAAATTACCGACTGGACGGATCGCAACACCTGCGTTTTGTTCGGTGACGGTGCCGGTGCAGCGGTTTTCCGCGCGACGGAAGGCGAGGGAACCCCGGAAGATACCGGCGTGCTGGCAACCAAAATTTATGCCGACGGCAGTCAATATGAACATTTGTGTTCGGACGGCGGCGTGTCGGTCAATCAAAAAGCCGGGTTCATCCATATGGATGGCAAGGAAGTTTTCAAAGTGGCAATCCCCAGCCTGGTTCAGGGTGTGGAAGAAAGCTTAAAAATTGCAGGACTTTCGATGAATGAGGTAGATTGGTATATTCCTCATCAGGCTAATTTGCGAATTATTGATTCCGTGGCCAAAAAGCTGGAAATTGATATGGAAAAGGTAATTGTGACCGTCGATCATCACGGCAATACCTCTGCCGCTTCGATTCCGCTGGCGTTGGCCGAGTCTTTTGAAGCCGGTAAATTCAAAAAAGGCGATCTCCTTGTCATCAGTGCCATGGGCGCCGGATTTACCTGGGGCGGAATAGTTATCCGCATTTAACTGTTTATAATAAAATTATATGTTGGCGCGGCCGTTTTTTATGATATAGTGGCGCCGATGTTTTAATCAAGTCAAAAAGAGGAATGAATATGATGAAAACAATTACCCGGGCTGATGTTGCCGAAACCTTATATCAGGAAGTCGGATTGTCACGCAAGGATTCCGGTGAAATTTTGGATATGGTTTTGGAAGAAATCGTAAATGAGCTTGCTGCCGGCAATGATGTGAAACTGTCTTCTTTCGGAACTTTTGCCCTGCGCGATAAAAAACCGCGGATCGGCCGCAATCCCAAAACCGGCGTAGAAGCGGAAATTTCTTCGCGGCGAGTTATTTCGTTTAAGCCGTCCCAGACGATGCGCAAATCGGTTAACAAGGGGTAAGCATGGTTGTCAACAAGTCAAAAGCTGCTTTTCGTACAATTGCCGAAGTTGCTGATGAACTTGGAGTGGGTACCCATGTGCTGCGTTTTTGGGAGACGAAGTTTTCTCAAATCAGGCCGATGAAAAGAAGCGGCGGTCGCCGTTATTATCGTCCCGATGACGTGGAACTGCTGCGTTGTATCAAAGATCTTCTGTATGTTCGGCGCCTGACGATTGAAGGTGCGCAAAAAGAGATTAAGAACAGAGGACTCAAAGCGCTGATCGGCGAAACAATTCAAAATGATTTTTTTGCCGATGTTGCGGAAGAGAATCTGTCCGGCGAAAATTTGCTGCAAGAAACGGCGACCGAATTAAGAGATATTCGCTCGGAGCTTTTGCAAGCTTTGAATGCCTGAACGGATTGACATTACAGTTTTGAGAAAAAGACCCCGGTTTGTGCCGGGGCTTTTTGTATGCCGAAAACTCCCGGTTTGTATCGGAGGGTATCTTTTTGAGTATCGTGCGAATAAAACCACAGTATTGGTGATGGATAAGGGGGGCGCATGGATAAGGGGTTGGCGCAAGCGCTGATAACGGAATTCCCTGTCGGTACCGGAAAGGCGATGTGCGGGTGTCTTGATATTCAGTTTTATCAAATGAAAATGATATATAAAACCGCGGCTGAAAGGTGAAAGTCAGCCGCGGTTGTCTCTTGGTTCCGATAACGGAACAGGGAAGGATTATTTGGAGTTTTTAACGGTTTCCCGCCAATCTTTGCCGTTGATCAGCAGTTGTTTGGCGATCGGTTTGAAACCTTCGGCATAACTGTAAACGACTTCAAAAACATTGTCGTCGGTATTGCGGTTGCGGAAAAGCCGGTCCAGCTCGGCAGCGTATTTTTCCGGAATATAAAAACGGTGATTGTTGCCCCACATTCCATGGATACCGTGTTGGCGGAACTCGGAAACCGGACAGCGCCGGTCTTTAAATTGTTTGCAGTCGGTATTGTCCCAATCAATCGTGTAAACAATATAATGCCCTGAGAGCAAATCTCGCGGATCATAGCCGCTGATGCGTAAGGTAACTTCGGGCAGACTGGTGCGCAAAACGGCCATGACAATTGTCAAAACGGCCAACAAGATGACCGGGGCGGCAATCAAAAGCGAATTCAGATATTTTTTCATTTTATATTACTCCTTTCTTCCCGCTGTTTTGTTAATGACGGTTTTGATTCCCCAGACCAACGCAAGCAGCAGCAGGCCGGTAACGATCAGTCCGATGCCGGTCGTCAGCAGGTCGGAAAACAGGCGTATATAGGCGATAAAGAAGCATGCGCCGATCATTGCAATATTAAAATTCTGCATTCTCGGATAATTGTGTTTGTAGTATATCCATGCGCTGCCGGCAAATACCGCAACCGGTATAAGCAGATTGAGAATGCTGTACCGGTAGCCGATAAAACTGTCAAACAAAGCTGCACAATAAGTCAATACTTCAAAATATCCTCTGAGAACGGTAAATACCGGATATTTACGGCCGGACAGAAGATGCAGGCGATAAAAACCGTAACTCGTCAAAGCAAAAAAGACAATAAACGGAACCGGAATCATTGCCGGAAATCTGTCGAAATACCTGTCCAGATATCTGAATGTCAGTTCCAGAAAATCCAACACATTCCGGTTGGAGACAATGCCGCCCAGGAACAGCGGTACCCATAGCAACGGCAGCAGTTTCTTTTGGGAGACAGCCAGCAGCGGGATACTGAAAACCGAAGCCAGCAAAGCGCCGCCCGATAAGGTTCCGTTAGTCTGAAATACCTGAGAGATTAAACCGATACTGGCAATTGTCATCAGAAACAAAGCCAAAATGCCGGCTTCTTTCCAAAAGGTTTTGCCGCGGGTGTCGGCAACGCCGGTTCCGGCGGCCAGCGCCGCTAACAACATAAAGTCTATCGTCAGTTTGACTGCACCGCTGATTTCATCCCAGTTGGCGGCAATCAGGCTGATAATACCGAGTGAGACGATAAAAATGCCGAGACTGAAAAGAGCCGTCAGCAAATGCGGTCTTTTATTTTGCGTTTCAAAAGTGAGGATTTGTTGTTTTTGGGTTGGAGAAATCAGCTTTTGCTGTTCCCATAAAGTCAGTTTGTTTTCCAGTCTGCTCATTTTATTCTCCTTACTAATGCAAGACTTTTAGTGTAACGGGGCTTTGTCGGGGTGTGACCGGAGCTCGGTTTCAAAAAATTTTTTTTCGACAGCTTTCATGGTTTTGGCAATCCAGCAGGACGGTACGGTATGCAGTGCAACATTGTAATCGCGGACGGCAGCGTTATAATCGCGGCAGGCTTGCTGCAGTTCGGTTTCGACTGTGGCCAGATCCTGCCGCAACTGCCGAAAACGCGCGTCATTTTTGAGCGTCGATTCGTTTTCCGCGGCGGCAAGCAATTGTCTGAGGGTGTTTTCCAGCTTGTTTTCGAGGCTTTGTTGTTGTTCAAAATCGCTGATGTTGACGAGCTGACGGTGTAATTCTGCTGTTTCTGCGACTAACTTAATCTGATTATGGCCGTTTTTGACGGTTTCGACCAACAGAGGGGTGAGATCGCGGCGACGTTCCAAGTGAAGATTGAGGTTGTTAAGCGCTTCGCCGACAAGAGCTTCCAGTTTGACCAGCTGGTTGTAAAAAAAGACGTAGCCCACCAACAAAACGATGAGAACAGCAGCCCAGATCATTGAATATTCTCCTTGGAAAGAGGCTTGTTATTTTTTTTATCATATCTGAAGGATAAAAAAAAACAATTTATTTATCAATGGTTGTGCTTAACCTTATTTACGGTCATAAAATATAGATAACCTCATGCCGGAACCGGACGGATGTTTTTTCCTTCAAGCCTGTTATTGGGGAAGAAGGAAGGAATCATTTCTGATCGTCTTTCGGCTGCCGATTAAAGCGCGTATGTGCGGCAACAATTTCGCGGATTTTTTCCTGATCGCTTTCGGTCATCGCATACAGCGGGATCGAAAAGGCCGTAAAGCGCGAATATTGACAAATCCGTTGCATGAAAGTAAGCCGGCAGCTGTATCCTTCAACCGGTTTAAGCACAATAATCCGCTGTCGTCCGATCCGTTCTTCGGCTTCGCGGATATTGCGCCACTTCAGCGGTGCGCCGCGGTCGATTTTAATCTCTTCATCGGTAACCAATATCAGTTTTTGCGGAAAGAAATAAACATGAGCGGTGGCCAGCGTTGCAACAAACCATAACAAAATCACCAACAGGCCGAGCGGAATCAACGGATAAAAGATCGCCTGTCCGAAGATGATCAGTAAAGCTAACATGCACAAATTGAATGCCAGCAGCAGTCTTAACTTGCGACGATCGTAATAGAAGACGGCGTACAACGGTTTGGGTTTGTTTTTTTTCATTTTGGGCAACTCCGTAAATTTCTCGTATTTTAACAGCGATAAGTTAAAAGTTGGTGTATGACGGGTATAAAATTAAAGGCTTTATTGCTTTTGCCGCTGCGTTAATTTATGCTTGAACGATCAAAGGGCGGTAAAAGGAAGGAAGGCATATGATCAGAATTTTACATACTTCGGACTGGCATTTGGGGCGCTGGCTTTACAACTTCAGGCGCGACGGCGAATTTGCCGCTTTTCTTGACTGGCTGTGCGGTGTTATTCGCGAGCGGCAGATCGATTATCTGTTGGTTGCCGGCGATGTTTTTGACACCGGAACCCCGTCTCCCGTCGCTCAGAAAATGTATTATCGCTTTTTGGCCGCTCTGGCCGCCACCGGCTGCCGGGGAGCAGTCATTACTTCGGGCAATCACGATTCCGCTTCTTTTTTGGCGGCGCCCAAAGAACTGCTGAACGCCATGAATATCCGCGTGGTTTCGGTTGCAGCCGCGCCGGAAAATATTGCCGAAGAAGTGGTGGTTTTGTCAAACCGCGACGGCAAGCCCGAGTTGGCGATATGTGCGGTTCCGTTTTTGAAGGAACGCGATTTGCGGGTTATGACGCCGGGGGAGAGTTATGAGCAACGGCTGCAAAAAATGGCTGACGGAATGTGTCTCCATTATCAGGCTGTCTACGAATATGCGCGCCGGTTCTCGGTGCCGGTGATTGCGATGGGGCATTTGTTTGCCGCCGGCGGGCAAAAGACCGCCGATGACGGCGTACGCGATCTGGCGGTCGGTTCTTTGGGCGTCGTAGATACGGCGTCTCTTGATATCGGTTTTGATTATGTGGCGTTGGGACATTTGCATATTGCCCAAACGGTCGGCGGCCGTGAATATATCCGTTACAGCGGTTCGCCGCTGCCGGTCGGTTTCGGCGAAGCGAAAGACGTCAAACAAGTGGTGCTGGTGGAGATTTTTGACGACGGAACTCCGCTCAACATCACTCCGCTTCCGGTGCCGGTATTCAAAAAAATGTATCAGATTCGCGGTGATTTGGAAGCGATTGCCGGCCGTATTGAAGAATTGCGTGCGTTCAATGAAGATATTTTTGTAGAAGTTTTTTATGATGATCCGGCTTTTTGCAGCGGATTGAACGGAAAAATAGACGAGTTGGTCAAAGGCAGTCGTCTTCAGGTTTGCCGGGTGCATAATCGTAATTGCGAGAATTTTCAGGCAGAACAAATCAGCGGCGAAGAACTGGAAGACGTCACGGTGGAAGATATGTTTGAACGCTGTCTTGAAGCCAACCGGGTGGAAGAAACGCAGCGGGAACAGCTGCGTCGGTTATATCGGCAGGTGTTGCAGGAAATTGAAAACGATGATGCGGAGGAATAAGCGATGAAAATTATCAGCATCGAATTTGAAAACCTTAATTCACTGGCCGGACATTGGAAGATTGATTTTGCGGCGGCAGACTTTGCCGCGAGCGGAATTTTTGCCATTATCGGCAAAACCGGTGCCGGCAAAACCACCATTCTGGATGCGGTTTGTTTGGCGTTGTTCGGACGGACGCCGCGGGTAAAAGCGAGCGGCGCCGAAAATGAAGTTATGTCCAAAAACCGCGGCAGCTGTATGGCGGAAATCGTTTTTGAAAATAACGGCAAAGTTTATCTCAGCCGCTTTGAACAGCGGCGTGCGCGCAATCGTCCCGACGGCGCGCTGCAATCGGTTCAGCGCAGTGTTCAGGAACTGGGCAATCCGGCGACGCTGGTGACGATGATCCGTGACGTTGAAGCAAAAGTGACGGAATATCTGGGAATGGATTATGAACAGTTTATGCGTTCGGTGATGTTGGCGCAGGGGCAGTTCAACACTTTTCTCACTGCCGAGGCTGCCGACAAATCGAAGATTTTGGAAAAAATCACCGGAACCGCCCGTTATGAAAAAATTTCGCAAAAAACGTTTGAAATCGCCAAACGTTTCCGTGAGGATTACGAACGGCTGAAACAGGAAGCCGAAGCACTGACTCTGTTGAGCGAAGAAGATGAACGGACGCTTGCAAACGAGCAGGCCGAAAAAGAAAAAACGGCAGCGGTTCTTTTGTTGCAACAGCAGGAAGTGCGGTTAAAACTGCAAAATCAGCGTGAACGCGAACTGACCGCAGCGGCTTTGCAGCAAAAACAGATCCTGCTTGCGGAACAAAACCGGAAAGCAGCTTTGTTCGAACCCAACCGGCAACGGCTGGAACAAGCGCAAAAGGCGGAGCCGCTGGCAGCCGATTACAACGGTTGGAAAGAAAAAGGGCAAAAGCTGACCGTCGTCGTTGCACGGTCGACGGCGGCGCGCATCGGTCTGGAGAAAAAGCAGCAGGAAGTAAAAGAGAAGCGGTTGGCGGCATCAACGGCGGAGCAAGCCTGGAATGATTTTGTTCTCCGTAAAAAAACACGGGAAGAACAAATTGCCGGGGCTCGCCGTCTTGATGACGGATATAAGGTTTTGGAACAGACTTTGCAGGTTTACGTCAAAGCTTCGACCGATGCCGACAATGCCGTGAGAACTTCGGAAAAAGAGCTGGTTCGGCTGCAGGCGGAAAATGAAAGATCCCGGCAACGTTTTGTTCAGGCAGCAAGTTATCTGGAAAAACACCCCAAAGACGGCGACCTGGAACTTCTGCAATTGGAATTGAACCCGCTTTTGCAGGAATTGTCGGAGATCCGGGCAAAATTGCCGCCGGCCGAAAAAGCCGCCGCTGAGAAAAAACAGCAATTGCGGCAGGAAAGCGTTGTGTACGAACGAGTGCAAAAGGAAAAAGAAACCTGCGAGCGTGATTTGAACTCTGCCAAAGCGGAAGCGGTGACGCTTCAGACGCAGATTGTACAATTGTTGGAAGGAAAACAGCCGGCTGACTACCGCCGTCTTAAAGAGGAATTGTCGGCCGAATACAAAAGCTGCGAAAAAATGCGGGATTATCGTCATAATCTGACCGAAGGCAAGCCTTGTCCGCTTTGCGGCGCTGTTCATCATCCGCTGATTGCCGCTCGCGAAGAAGAAAACGAAAAGCAGCTGGGGTTGCAGATTTCCGCTCTGGAGCAGAAAATAACCGCTTTGGAAAGGTTGGAAGGCGAAGTAAAAGTTCGTCAAACGGCGGTTGACGGTTTGACTGAGCGCAAAAATGCGGCGGTTGCCGAGTCAATCCGGCAGGAGGAGTTGTTGAAGCGCCTGACGGCAGATGCGGCGCTGGCCGCTCAAAATACGGCGGTGCTGGCAGAACGGCAGACAACGTTGCAAAAAATGCAGACCGAAGTTTATAACCGTTACGGGGCAGACGAAAACCTTTGTCCCGAAGAAGTGCGTGCCCGTTTGGAACTTTATCGGAAGAATAAAAATGACTGCGAAAGCTTGAAAACAATCGTAGAAGTCGGCAAAAACGAGCTGACAAACCGTCAAAGAAACCTTGCCGAGCTTCGGAAACGCCGTGAAGAAGCCGCGGCATCGGCGGCGGCACAACAAAAACTTTGCGATGATAACCGATTGCAACGAACGGAAAAGTTCGGGCGGTGGGACTGTGACGAAAAAGCCCGGCAATTGGAAGAGGAAGAAAAAGCGTGCCGTCTGCAAAAAGAGCAAAGCGACCGGCAGACGGCGGAAACCGAAAAGGAAGAAGCTCGTTTGGCTGCCGCTTATCAGGCGGAATGCGCCCATATTGACGAACTTGAGCGCGAAAAACGCCTGTTGGAAGAAAAATTAAGCCCGAAAGCGGCCGATTACGGTTTTGACGGCGTCGAACAATTGCAAAGCCTGTTTATGGATGCCGAGGAAAAAGAACGGTTGCAAAAGCAGCAAATCGATCTGCAACAGGAAACGATGCGCCTTACTTTACAGATTGAAGAAGACCGGCGCCGCTTGCAACAGTTGCAGCAGCAGTATCCCGATGCCGATTTGTCGAAGCTGCAGTCGGAAGAAGAACAAATTGCTGCCGCTGTCAATGAACTTAACCGGCAGATCGGGGCAATTAAACAAAAGCTGGACGATAACCGGATTCGTCGCGGCAGCTTGCAAGAAAAGCTTGAACGTCTGCAAACGCTGAAACGGCAGTCGGAGGATTGGGAACGTTTGAACGAGCTGATCGGTTCGTCAAGCGGCAAAAAGTTTCGCGAATTTGCCCAGGGGATTGCCTTTGACGTCTTAATCGGCTTTGCCAACCGGCAGCTGGCGCAAATGTCGGACCGTTATGTGCTGGTGCGGGCGGCCGATCTCGGACTGGACGTGATTGATCATTATCAGGGCGGCGAGCGGCGGGCAGTCAAGAATCTTTCCGGCGGCGAAAGCTTTATGGTCAGTTTGGCGCTGGCTTTGGGGTTGTCAAAGATGTCAAGCCGCCGCATCCGTATCGACAGTTTGTTCCTTGACGAAGGATTCGGCACTCTGGACGAAGAAGCACTCAATACCACCTTGGATGTTTTAAGTCGTTTGGAACGGGAAAGCAAGCTGATCGGAATCATTTCTCACGTGGCAGCCTTAAAGGAAAGCATTCCGACCCGGATCGAGGTGGTGAAAGTATCCGGCGGCAACAGCCGTCTGAGCGGTGCCGGGTGTTCTCAGGGCAACGGAGATTAATTTTTTATTTGTCTTTGAACGGCCTTTTTATTATGCTGGCCGCAAAGGAGTACGGAAATGGAAAAACACTGGTCGCGGGTCGAGTACCTGCATCAAACGGTTACCAATCCCAACATTATCGTCAAAGGTACCCGGAGTTATTACAGCGACGCCTGGAGTGGCAGTTTTGAAGAATCGGTTGTCCGCTACCATTACGGTGACCGCTACAGCCGCACCCATTGGCAGCCGCAGTGGCCGATCGACCGTTTGCAAATCGGCAATTATGTTTGCATCGGTGCCGAAAGCGTTATTTTGATGGGCGGTAACAATACCCATCGCAATGATTGGTTTTCCAACTATCCGTTTATGGATAAAATTGTTGAGAGCTATCAGGGCAAGGGCGATACCGTGATCGAAGATGCGGTATGGATCGGCATGCGCAGTATGATCATGCCGGGACGACGCCTTGGCGAAGGTTCGGTGATTGCGGCCGGCAGCGTAGTGACGAAAGACGTTCCTCCCTATGCGATTGTAGGCGGCAATCCTGCCAAGATTATCAAGTTCCGTTTTTCCGAGTCGGTTATCAACCGTCTGCTGGCGCTTCGGCTATATGATCTCGACGAAGCCGTAATCGACGGCCTGACCGATTTTTTTTGCGCCGGCGATATCGATGCGTTGGAACAGGCCGTCCGCAAAATCCGCTGAAGCCGCTTTAAGCCGGAGTTTGATTTTCCGATGTCGCATCCCGGCGGGGCTGGAAGAAACGGCTGTAGAAATAGCTGATCGCCAGCAGCGAAACCGCCAACCCGAACAATGCGGAAATGCGCCAGATTCCGTCTAACGAAGAAACGTCATACAAAAAGACTTTGGCAATTACGAAATAAATCAGTCCGAAGGCCGGTTTAACCAAAATCGGGTTACGGAAAGCGACCAGCAGCCAACCGCACCCCAGGACCAGCCAGGCTGCCGAATAGGCAAAAATACCCGAGTTGTCAAAACGAGTGCCGAACAAGTCGACGGACCCGTAGAGAGCAAAAGTCAACAAGGCAGAGACGACAATAAACGACATTGCCGCGGTTGCCAGAGTATATTGTTTGCGGGCTGTCGCCGATGACTTCAGGGCATAAACGGCAAACAAAACCATCGGAACGCCGTAAGCGAACAGAATACCGGCGGCCGAAATGTCAATCCGGCTGAAAAAGGGCGAATACAGTATTAAACTGAGTCCGACCAACCGCCACAGTCCGAGCGCAAGCGTCAGCTTGCCGACTCCTTGCCAGCGGGAGTTGAAAAGTCCGAAGCCGCCCAGCAACAGCAGGTTGGTTATCAGTGCCCCGTCGACAAAGTCGGGTGCCAAAAGGGACAAACCGGCAAATTTCATCCGCAACAGCATATAGAAGGAAAAGATGCCGGCAGCGGCAAGGGCAGCAGCGGCAGCCGCGGCAATCCGACGGCATTTGTCCTTGCCGATCCAAGCCAACGCAGCAAATGCCAGTGCCGGAATGATGATATAAGAAGCGTAGAAGCGTACCGTTAAGCCCGAAGCATGGAAATAAAACTCCGTTACCAGGGTTTCCCGCGGCGCAAACAAAATGACGCCAAGCGCAAACAAAATATTTTTCAGTTGGAGCAACACAAACAAGAAACCGCCGATTTTGGCACCGACCATCAGATTTTTGATTTTGGTCAGATAGGCCGAGGCGCCCAGAATCAGGATTTCGATTGCCAAAACGGCCGGCCACAGGTCAAATTTGACCAGCGAAGCCAAGGCCATTGTCGTCAGGGCGGCCGAAGTCAGCAGCAACAGGCCGACCAAACGGTTGTCCGGTTCGTTTCCCCGTTTGAAACGGAGCGTCTGCAGCGCCAGTGCGGCGGCAGCGGCCACACCGATATAGGATAATCCGTCGGGATCGTAAAAGATAAACGTGGCGAGTTCATAAATCAGCGGTGCGGCAATTAAAAGCCATACGATAAATTCTTTGCACGGTCTGATCCATACCGCAACATAAAACGGCAACAGCGTCAGTGCGGCAAAACCGGCAAAAATCAGCTGTTTTTGTGCCGTATCGGGGGTATACCAGGTCGTCAGCAGGATAAAAATGACAGCCTGCGTTGCCGCTAAAAGCGGCAGATATGTTTGTCGACGGAAAAAAGTCAAAATGGTTAAGGCGGCGGTGAGCAGAGCCAGCAGTTGCCATTCCAGCAGTCCGAAATCGGTTTTCAGCAAGAACGAGAAGGTGAAAATCAGGCAGAAGACCAAAGAAAGCGCTTGCAGAAGAAAATTGCCGCGGTTGTCTTCTTTGTCGTCGGAGAGGTCAACGTTGACAAGGGCGGTCAGTGCCGTCAGCAAAACCAGCCAAACCGAATCTCCGGGAACAAAGTATAAAAGTGTCCATATAAAGACCCAAACGTAGAGACCGCTCAGAACCAACAAGCCGAGAAAAACCGATCCGATCCGCCGGCTGACGAATAACAGGGACGTACACAAAATCAGCAGATAAAAAGAAAAACCGCCGATTCCGCCGTTGACGCCGGCCGTTAACGCCGGTGTCAGAAAACCGCCGATCAAGGCCAGAGTGGCTGCCGCGACGCCGCCGCAGGACAAGGTGAGAAGAATGGCGCCGCCGGTGACAAGGCACATCAGGGTGAAAGAAACCGATACCGGGGCGAGGGCATAGATCTTGGACAGCGCATAAGCGGCAAAATACAACGCTGCAATGCCGGCGCCGGTGAGTGCTTCGCCGATCCGTTGATGGTTGGCGATTTTATTGTGCAAATGCAGCCAGCAGCCTGCGGCGATAGATGCCAATCCGCCCGCGGCTGCCAGACTCAAACGGGCAACCGGGCCGAGAAGCCCGTTTTCGATCGAATAGCGTACAAAATAAAAAAAGCCCAGAACGGCGGCAAAACCGGCAATCCAGGTAATCAGTTTTTGTCCGAGGAAGGTAATGCCGTTTTCGCTTTGCAGCTGCGGCGCCGCTGCCGGTTCTTGTTCAGCCGGTAATTTCTCGGCAGAGGGGAGTTCGGCAAGCGTCATTTCAGGTTTGTCGGTCAGCTGTTGCCGACAATCGGTCGCCTGAACAACGGCCGGTTCCGTGTCGGCCGGTGTTTGAGGTTGCGGCTTTGATTTTGGTTTTGATAACTGTTCCAACTGCCATTCCAGTCTTCGGATATCCGATTTTGCCCCCAGAATCATAAAGAATAAAATAATCAGTATCAACCATGCCAACGTATCCATCGTGCCGCTCCTTGTAGTCATTTTGTTTTAAGGTAAAATAGTTTTGTCGCAAAAACAATCAAAAAACCGACTTTATGCAATTGAGTCTTTAAAAATAAAAACAGGAATGACAAAGCGTTTTGTTTTTTGTATGATGAGAAGAAAAAACGGGAGAAAAAGATGTCGCTTGAAAAAGTCAGGGCTTATTTTAAAGAATACGGAATCGATAACCGGGTGTTGGAGTTTGACGTTTCCAGCGCCACCGTCGAATTGGCGGCGCAAGCGCTCAACTGCCTGCCGCAACGGATTGCCAAAACCCTTTCTTTTGCCGCTGCCGATGGTCCGATTTTGATTGTCGCCGCCGGAGACGCCCGCATCGATAACCGCAAATATAAAGATTGTTTCGGGCTCAAAGCCAAAATGCTGACAGCGGCTGAAGTTGAGCAGTTTACCGGTCATGCCGTCGGCGGCGTCTGTCCGTTTGCGGTCGGCGATCGGGTAAAGGTTTATCTTGATTGTTCGCTCAAACGTTTTGCCACCGTTTTTCCGGCTTGCGGCAGTTCCAACAGTGCGATTGAACTGACAGTTGCCGAACTGGAACAATATGCCCGTTGTGCGGGATGGGTAGACGTTTGCAAAGACTGGTAAGCCTGAAATTCCGGCTACCCGACATCAATGCCGAAGCACATTTTGGCGGCCAGTCCGATCAGAAACGAGATCAGGGCAACCGAAAGGCTGATGCCCGACATTTCGAAAAACTTCGGCAAAAAAGGTTCCGATTTGACCACTGCGATATAAAAATTGAAAACAGCGATCAAAACAATTACGACCCCGATCATGCAGATCAGTGCCGGAACAAACATTTGTTCGGGAAACAACAGATACGGCAAAACCAGAAAAATTACCGTGAACAAATAAGTGAAACCGGTATAAACACTTGCTTTCAGGGCGTTCGGATTGCCGTCGGCCCGTTCGGCCAAATAGTTGGAAGCGGCCATTGACAGCGTGGCGGCAATGCCGGTAATGATGCCGGCCATGGCGATCAGGGTGGTGTTGGTCAGCACAAAAGTCAGTCCGGCGATGGTTCCGGTCAGTTCCACCAAGGCGTCGTTGAGGCCCAACACCATGGCGCCGACATAGTTCAGCCTTTCCTCATCCAACAAAGAGATCAGAAATTTTTCGTGTTCTTCTTCCTGCGCAATAATGCGGCCGACTTCCGGAATTTCTTCCTTAAGCGACTGCAATCCTTTGATGCCGGCAAACTCGTTGAGTTCCAACAGCTTGATGACAAAAGTGTAGCCGAGAAGATAAGTGAGCAGACTGTACCAGAAGATTTTCAACCGGTCGGGACCGACGTTTTGTTTGGTGTATTGTTTCCATATTTCGGCATGCTTCAATTCGTCGGCGGCAATTCGTTCAACCACATTGCGGTTTTTCTGATCTTTCATATGCCTGGCGAAACGGTTGTAAATACATGAACTGGTGATTTCGTCTTTTTGAAAAACCAGCATCAGTTTTTGCGAAGCGGCGGAATGGGAAGGCTGTTTTTTCATCTCGGATTCTCCTTATGTTTTTTTTCAAGGCAGATCACTTTTCATGTCAAAAGTCAAATAAATTATTTGCATCACGGCGACCGAATGTTTATAATAAAATCGAAATTCAAAGGATACGCCTATGCCTGAACTGAAATCTCTCAAAGAAAACCTTACCCATCTTAAACAAAACGCCTATCAGTCTTCCAAAAACAAGGCCAAACCGTCCCGGATTGAGTCGGTCGGCAACTTTTTTGCCGACGGCTGCCGGTCGTTGCGGTTTATTTTCAGCGAAAAGGAAAATATCCTGTTTGCTCTGTTGCAGTTGGCGGTTATCGGGCTGGGGTATTATATCTGGGTTGAAGGGCTGGCCGTCGTTCCCGAAGAGGTGTGGGAAAAGTCCGACAGCTCGGATTCCAACGATGCGGCAGCTCTTATCGTTTTTGTGTGGTCTTTTGTTTGTGTCGGTTTGGTCGCCTATCCGCTGGGCTTGTTAACGGCCTGCATGGGCGCTTCTTACGTTCTGCGTTTTTGCGGTCGTCCTTCCACTATTGCCGAATGCCTGAAAATTGTGCTGCCGAAATCGTGGACTTTGTGGATTTTCAGCTGGCTGGACGGCTGGTGGACGATGGAACGCATTTTGGAACGGCTGCCGAAAAAAAACGACCGCACGCCGCTTTCGGTTAAACTGGCCAATGAGGCGGTTTATCAGGCTTGGAAAATTTCTTCAATGGGCTTTTTGCCGGCGCTGTTGTGCGGCCGCGGTGTGGTGGATGCGGCAAAAGACTCCCTGTCGTTGTTAAGAGAACGTTTCTCCGCTATGGCCAAATTGAGAATCGGTTATTCAGTCATTTGCTGGTTTTTCGGCATTGCCGCGTATGTCGGGTTTTTTGTGATGATTTTTGTCGGTCCTTTTTTGACATCGGGTATGGAAACCGGTCATAAAGTATATAATTTTTATTTTTTGGCCGGTTTTCCGATGTTGGTGGTTCTGACTTTTATCATGCTGATTTTCCGTCCGATTTATATTATTTCTTCCTGCCGCATTTATGCTTATTATACCCGGGAGCGGCAGATTTTGATCAGTTTGCCGCAAACGTCTTCACAGGGGCTCAGTGCGCTGGTCGCTTTTTTTGTTTTGGCGGTGATAACGGCGATTGCTTTTCTGTATCGTGACCGGCTTGGCATAACCGCTTTGTTGCAGGGCTGAGTGCCTGCTGTTTTAAAAATAAGGGGGTTCGATGCAAAATCTTTTGTCGGTTATAACGGTATGCCGCAATGAACCGTTTATTGAAAGCACCTGCAAAAGCGTATGTGCGCAAACAAATCAGGATTTTGAATGGATTATTGTTGACGGCGCTTCGACTGACGATACGTTGGATAAAATAAAGCCGTATCAGAGCAGGGCCGATATCTTGATATCGGAACCCGATGCCGGCATTTATCCGGCCATGAATAAAGGCATTGGGCTTGCGCGGGGAAAATATCTCCTTTTTTTAAACGGCGGCGATTTGCTTTACAACGATACAACTTTGGCACGCGTTACGCCGTATCTGGACCGGGAAACCGCGGATGTATTTTACGGCGATTCTTATCGTTTGTTTGAGCAAGAACGGGATTGTTTTATTAAAACCTATCCCGATAAGATTGATAAATCATTTTTTCTGAACAATACGCTTGCCCATCAGTCTTCTTTTATAAAAAAAGATTTATTTGAGCGGTTTGGCGGCTATCGCGAGGATTTCAAAATTGTCAGCGATAAGGAAAAGTGGCTCTGTTTTGTCGACAACGGGGTAAAGTTTGCGCATCTTTGTTTTCCCTGTTCCCGTTTCCGGATGAACGGCATTTCCCGCCAACCTTCCGAGCGCTTGAAAGAAGAAAAAATCAGGATGTTGAAAGAATATTACGGCGAAAAGACGCTGTACGATTCTGAATTGCCTTATTTGAAGGATCTGTTTTCGAAAGAACGGTGAGTACAGGCGGTCGGATTATCCGACAAAAAACAACCCTGCTTGGAAGCAGGGTTGTTTTTTGTCTGGTCGGGACGAGAGGATTGTCCGCGACATTGCTGCGCAATGCTTGTTCCACAGGCGCTCATATGCTTCGCATACCGGCGTTCTCTCGCCCGCCTTTCGCTGGTAGTCGAACCTCCTTTCCGGAGGTTCAACTCCCTCATCCCGACAAAAAACAACCCTGCTTGGAAGCAGGGTT
>CAJTLY010000023.1 GCA_910577095.1 uncultured Alphaproteobacteria bacterium | reverse complement strand
CTCAACAACGCCGCTTCGGTCACTTGTTTTGTAACAGCAGTACGGCTTCGCTGTCGCTTGCCTCCCGCTTAACAAAACGGCGTCCGTCGTTAAAAAATGTTTCTCAGGAACATTTTTTTACCTCCGGTCCCATGCAAGCGCTCTCTCGCAACCGACGTTCGGTCAGGCTGAACGACGTCCCGAATGTTTTTACAATAATTTTTTTATTTGGTGCAAGATGTCGCCGACATCTTGTCTTGCGCCGTAAGTTTCGCCCCAAGGCTCAACAACGCCGCTTCGGTCACTTGTTTTGTAACAGCAGTACGGCTTCGCTGTCGCTTGCCTCCCGCTTAACAAAATCTATATAAAACGATCGGGGTTTAAATGCAAGAACTTTTTTAGGGACAATGAACATTGTTGATGAGGCGAACGGCAGCAATATTTGTTGCGCTCCGCCAGCCGCAGGGGCTGATCAAACAAGTTTTTCCTTTTTTTCTGATAATAAATTATAAGTTGTATTGACAGTCGCATCCGGTTTGTTTAAAGAACAAAATAAGAACAGAGGAAAAGACATGATGCAGCATATGATCGCCTTGGTCGATTGCGACAGTTTTTTTGTCAGTTGCGAACAAGTAAAAAACCCGGCATTGCGCGGCCGGCCGGTATGTGTGGTTACCGGCGACAACGGCTGTGTGGTTTCTCGTTCCCGGGAGGCTAAAAAAGCCGGTGTCAAAATGGGAATGCCGCTGTTTATGGCACGCCGCGAATTTCCCGATGTAATTTATCTTAACGGATGTCATGACCTTTATCGTCGTTTTTCGGCGCAAGTTATGAAGCATTTGCGGGCGTTGGTTGCCGAAGTGGAAGTGGTCTCGATTGATGAAGCTTACGCCGATTTAACCTCGCTTGATGCGGTGTATCATACCGATTATTTTTCTTTGGCCCGTCAAATACGCGAAAAAATTCTCCGAGCGGTCGGAATTCCGGTTTCAATTGGGATTGCTCCGTCCAAAAAGCTGGCCAAACTTGCCAGTGACAAAGCCAAAAATACCGGCGGTGTTTTTTCCATTGCTCCCGAACAAATCAAAACGGTTTTGCAACAAACTGATATAAACGATATTTGCGGTATCGGTCGCAGTCATTCCAAACTGATGGGGTATAACGGTATCGGCACCGCCTGGGATTATGTCAGTCAGCCGGATGCATGGATTCGCCGACGGATGGGGGTGAGCGGCCTTGATTTGAAATATGAACTGCTGGGGTATTATATCCACAAGCTGGAAACCCGGCCGGCGCCGCCGCAGTCGGTGCAGGATACGTCGGCGCTGCCCGTTTTTACTTCCGATCCGGAGATCATCCGGTCGCAGCTTCGTTGTCACTTGCACCGTGCGTGCCGACGGATGCGGCGGGACAACTGTTTTTGCACGGTGGCGGGGATTATGCTGCGGACCAAAGATTTTGCAGTGGTTTCCGACCGCGTCAAACTTGCGGCAGCCTCCAACGCCGAGTTGGATATTGCGGCGGCATTGATTCCTTTGTTAAAAAACATTTATCGCCCCGGGATTGTCTATCGCAGCAGCGGGGTGTGCCTTTCCGGGTTGGTTTGCCGTGAAAAAGATCAGCCGGAACTGTTTGACAGCCTGCAGTTCAAAAGCAGCCCGTTGTCGGAGGCATGGGACTTGTTAGAAAACAAATTCGGTCGCGATGTTTTGAAAAACGGGTGGTTTTAGCTTATTTGAAGACGTTCTTGAAGTTAAGCGCGAATAAGATGATTTGCACAATGGTCAGAGCCAGTGCCGCCACGCTGCCGAAAATTTGAATCGCGGCACCGAAATCGACAGGCATCGCAATGCTCAGGCTGAGGACGGCCGCACCGGCAAACGGAAGACATTTGAGCGGACGGCCGATTTTGAGATATTTGGACAAGGCGGATTGTATAACCCCGAAAATACCCAGCCAGACCGCCAGATAAATGATGACGACCGCAGAAAAACCGTTTGCCTGATACCACGGAACAAACGGCAGAACGGAAGACAAAGTTTCGGCGGCCGTAAACAGGATAATCAGAACCGACAAATTGGCGATGACATATAAAATCCGGTAGACCGGAAGACTGTCCAGCCAGAAAACGGCGATAATCAACAGCGAAAAGAGGATAATCAGCGGCATTGTCGTTCCAACTCCAAAAGATGTTTTTTGATATGCAGGCCGCCGCCGAACCCGACCAGACGGCCGTTGCTGCCGATCACGCGGTGACAGGGGATGAAAACCGGCAGCGGATTGCAATGGTTGGCGCCGCCGACGGCCCGGCAGGCGCGGGGATTGCCGGCCATTTCGGCCAGTTGTTTGTAACTGCGGGTCTCTCCGTAGGGAATCTGCTGCAGGCATTTCCATATTTTTAATTGAAAATCGGTTCCGTGCGGTTGCAGCGGCAATTCGAAAAAATGCCGTTCTCCGGCAAAATATTGTTCCAGTTGCCGGGCAGCGCAATATAAAAGCGGAGTCGGCGTGTCGCCTTCGGCGGCGCCGAATTCGAGTCGGGTGAGGACATTGTCGTTGCCGTAAACGGTCAGTTTGCCGATCGGCGAATCAAAACAGTAACAATTCCGCATTTATAACTCCGCAAGTTTAAATTTGTTTTTATTATTTGCCGCTTTTAAAACGATGTCAATTTATAAAAATAATGATTGCGTAATCGGGATGGAAATGCTACTAAAAATAATCAGAAAAATATATTTTAGAGATCATCATGCCGAAAATTTCCCTGATTATTCCGTTATATAACGCCGTACGCCACCTGAGACCCTGTTTGGATTCGGTGACAAGGCAAAGCTTTGCCGATTTTGAAGTCATATTGGTCAATGACGGTTCCACCGACGGAACCGCGGAAATCGTCGAAGAATATTGCCGTCGCTATCCTCATTTTCGTTTGATAAATCAGAAAAACGGCGGCGTGTCGGCAGCGCGTAACCGCGGAATGGCCGAAAGCAGGGCGCCGTTTATCGCTTTTCTCGATCAGGATGACCTTTTGCATCCGCAGGCTCTGGAGATTTTGTATCAAATGGCAGCGGCTACCGCTGCCGATGTGGCGGCGTTTCGGATTTGTTTGGTCCCGGATGATTTTGCCGGTGATCCGCAGCCGCAGCACTTTAACGTCGCCGAGGTTGCCGCGGCGGCGCATTTCAGCCGTTCTCCGATCACGGACTTTTTTCAAACGATTAAGGGCGGTCCGATTTATATCTGGAACAAACTGTATCGTCGCGCCGCTCTCGGTGCCGTAGAATTTCCGCTCGGCGTGCAGCCGGCCGAAGATACGGTGTTCACTTTGAAAATGCTGCTGACGGTCAACACAATGGTATCGACCGACTTGCAACTGCTTTATTACCGCAATAATGACGCTTCGGTAACCAAACAGGGAATTACCGAAAAATATGTTCGTTCCCATGCCTTGGCTGCCGGAGAGATAAAACGTTTTATTGACGGTTTGTCCCTCGGCGATCAATGGTTGAGCCGCCGTCTCGACTTTTATCTTTCACGTTTTATTTTCAAGTCGCTGATATCGCAGCCGTTGCGTCTCATTTCCGGTCCCGAGCGGCCGCGCCGGCTGGAAACTTCCCGTGAGTTTGCAGCGGCGTTTTTGCAAAACGGTGCGCTCAAGCCGTCGTTGCTGGGCCGGAAAAAAGCGTTGATTTGCCGGCTTTACTTCAAACGCTGTTATCGTGCGGCAAAATTTTTGGCATAAGGGAAGACGGATGAAACTGATAATTATCCGCCACGGACAAACCGATGCGAATGCGCAACATCTGGTGCAGGGAGCGGGCCTTGATTTTCCGCTTAACCTTGCCGGCCGCGGTCAGGCCGAAGCTGCCGCCGAACGTTTTTTGCCGTTTGCTCTGCCGGTTATATATTGCTCGACAATGTTGCGGGCACGTCAAACGGCCGAAATTATCGGCGGCCGTCTCGGTTGTCCGGTCCTTGCAACGCCCGGGCTGGAAGAAGTGCACTTCGGCGAAGCGGAAGGAATGCTTTCGACAGAAGCGCGCCGCCGTTATAAGGACGTTTTTGATCGGATTGACTGTCAATGCGAGCCCGACTGGCGGCAGGTGCACGTTCCCGGCGGGGAAAGCATTAACCAAAGTACCGCCCGGGCGTTGCGGGCTTTGGAAAATATTGCCCGAACTTCCGCTTTTCCGCTTGCCGGGGTGGTGACGCACGGTTCCCTTATGTTTAATCTTTATTATCATTTCTTCGGACAGAGCCGTCGTTTTGACAATTGTGAATTTTTTGAAACCGAATTATAAGTTTCAGAAAAAAACGATGCCGATCAGCCCCCATATATAAAACGACGAGAAATAAAGGGTGGTAAAGGCAATCCAGTATTCCAACTTTCCCTGCGGTTTGAAAGTCCGTTGGAGAAGCGGATTTTTGATCACGTAACAAATGATGAAGAGAGACCGGGCGTTGGGGTAGAAGAGGGTGGGATCTGTCTCCAGCCAAAATCCGAACAGCAGGCTGGCCGTCGGCGGAACCGTCAAGACCAAAATCGTGAAAAGTAAAATGCTTTTAAGTCGTTTTTTCATTACCAGTGCCATTGTGACGGATAGACGTCGTTTGAAAGGATATAATCTTGCAAATATCTTTGTAACAGCGGATCGGTTTCAAACTGAGGGGAGTTGACGATATTTTTTATATCATCAACGCTTAAACGGTCGAGCGAAAATCTCGGAATGATGAAATTTCTACCGTATATGTCGCGCATATGATTCAGATATACCATATATTCATCCTCTCCTTCATTGAGGGGTTTGATGCCTTAAGCCATTTCAGACAGTTCCCCGTAAGGCGGAATCAGTTTTTTGGCAATTTCTTTAACCGCGTTTTTAGTTGTTGTGCGCACAGCGGCATGGGCAAAGCTTTTAAAACTTCCTGACATAAAAAAGGCCTCCATTGATTATTAAGCTAAACATAAAATATATATAATACATTTTTCGTAAATTATCAAACAAAAAAATGTATTTAGATGTCCTTCGAATGCTCAAGGTTCATAACGGTTGGCGGTTCACCGCCCGCAACGACCGACGATCGGGGCTAATCACTGTACCAAAAGGTGATGAGATTGTTTGTTCTGAATGATGACGTTTACCCACGGAGAAGAAAGGGGAACGTCGTAAAAAATTGCCTTTGTGTGACTGACGTTCACAGGGCCCTTAAATTTATAACGACCGGAACAATCGGGGTATTTTTGTGTATTGATTCCGTTCAGACAATCCCGGTTTGCAAGGGGAATATCTATGTTGAAAACCCCCGGCCGGGCCGGGGGTATGATTTGCTTTGGAGTATGAGAGCAGGCACTTTGATAAGACCCCGTCGGCGCTGCTCGGGCCTCCGGGCAACATGGTCTTCCGTCGCGATTGCCTTTGCAGCAGCCTGTCGGCGGTGCTCAGGCCTCCGGTTGTTGTTGCTGCTGATTTTTGGATTGTTTTTTATTAATCGGCAGCCGTTGTTTTTTTCTTTTTCCGTCGGCGCTTTTGGGAATTCTTATTTTCAGGACGCCGTCTTCATAATCGGCTTCGGTTTTGGCAAAGTCGAGATCCCACGGCAGCGGAACGGTGCGGCGAAACATGCCGTAACGGACTTCCGAAAAGTAGCGGTCGTCCTGATTGTGTTCAATCTGGTTTTTCTTTTCGCCGCTGATGGTCAGATAACCGTCGGAGGATATTTCCACGTTGAGATCTTTCTCGTCCATTCCCGGCACTTCGGCCGAAACGTTAACCGCATCCTTACTTTCCGAAAACTCGATTTTCGGTTCCAGTGACCGGTTTTCGTTTTCGCCGTTGGTTTCGAACAAATTCCAGAAATGAGACAGAAAATTACGAAATTCTCCTGCCGAGCGAGACGGGGCATCGTACTCCTGAGTTTGTTTGCTGACAGCGTTTTTCATCGTCGATTCTCCCTAAAATTAAATTTTACAGAGAATAAGATAAGCGCGTCTCCGTCTTTTTTAAGCTGTCCGAAAGACTATCCTTTAATAGTAACGGGCTCGGCCTTTGTCCTGTTTTTGATATTTTTCGATATAGTCGGAAAGTTCGCCGAAAGTCAGAAAACCGTCACCGTCGGCATCGGCCGCTTCAAATTGCTGTTCCGGCGTTTGATAAAGTCCTTTTTTGCGGGCCCGACGCACGTTTCTTTCTTCGGTGCGGGTATAAGTGCGGGTTTTGGCGCCAAATTCCTCAGGGCTTAACTTACCGTCGCCGTCCTTGTCCAGACGGTTCATTTCGCTGACGGCAATTTTTTGGGCGTAAGACACCTGCGGAACGTCTTTCGGCGGATTGTACTTGGCTTCGGCAACAGACGTCAGAAACGTCAGTGTTGCCAACAGGACAGTCAAATAGGATTTCAACATTTTTTTCTCCTCATCAAATGTGATTTATGATAATCCGTCATCAGTACAAAAACAACGGCACCGGTCGAAAAATTTTATTTGGGCGTTAAAAGGCATATTTCGCTCCGCCGTTGAATATCCAGTTGTCGTCAGTGCCGAGATCATAGGCCGCTTCGCCGTACAGACTGAAATTGCCGCTGCGGTATTCGCCGTTCACACTGAACAACCCGTGATCTTTGTCTGTTTGGCAGCGATCCATGGCAAATTCGCCGTCCATATCGTTGATCCGTGCTTTCACCGCTTGATATTCATTGTTGAATTCGTGGTACCAACTGCCGCCGAAACGGATTTGCAGCAGATTTTGGTCAGTAAGGCTGATTTGTTTTTGCAAATACAAACCCAGGCCGCTTTCAACCGAAAGGCTGTTGGTGTGGCGGATATTCAATTCGCCGTCATCAATACCGCTTTGATACAAGCCGGTGAGGTTGAGTTCGGCGGTCGGCTGCAGCGCAAAGCCGTAACCGAGTTCGGTTTTTCCGCGCAGTTCGTTGTTAAGGCCGTAATAATAGTTTGTCAGATCGCCTTTGTAACGCTGTCCGTCGGCATAACGCTTATAATCGCCGCTGCCGTAAGCGCCGTAAAGGTTGCCGAACCAACCGTAACCGTTTCCGGCAAAACCGAACGGCAGCACCAGCCGGGCAATCGTTTCTTCTTTGTTGCCGCGGTTGTCAAACTTGCTGTCGGCATGAATGAAATTCCACCCCAAACCATAGCTGAAACGGTTGTCGGCGGTGTTTCTGAGCAAACCGAACAACGAAACCGCTTTGTCGTCGCTGCCGCTCAGAAGGCGGTTGCCGTCAAAACGGCGGTTGTAGTAGTTTAGACCGGTGATAAAGCCGTCGTTTGCGGCGGCGTTAAACCAGGCGTTGTCAAGCTGACGACCGACGTCTTTCATCATTTCAATGTCGCGGGCGGCCAAAGCCGGGATGAAGTCACGGCCGGTGCGGCGATTGATTTCACCGGTTAAAGCCGTTTGCGAAGTTGCGGATTTTAAGGCGTCATAAAGGGCGGTATTGTTGTTTTTGCCGTAATTGTCACTTAAAAAATCGGCAATGGAGGCATTATCTTCCACCTCATCAAACGTCTTCATGGTCAGCGTCGTCGTTTTGCCGTCGAAATCGGCGTCAAACAAATAAGATTCGGAAGTAACGTTTGTCAAACCGGCGGTATCGCCCTCGAAATTGTTGTGCAGGGTAAAACGGGTTTGGTTGCTTTGCTGAACCGCTTGCGCCGCTACCGTTGCTTCGCCGTCAATTCTTGCCGCCGCAAAACGGCTGTCGGCATTGAACTTGACCTGCCGGTTAAGACTCAGTGTTCCGGCGCCGACCGTAATGGTGCCGTTGTTGGTGACATCACCGCTGAAAACCGTGTTCTTATCAGCTTCGGCCGCAACATACACGGTGCCGTTATTGACGATTTTGCCGTTGTCCTCCGTATAAGCGGCCAAAATATCAGCGTCGCCGCTGCCTTTAATGTACAGTTTTCCGTTGTTGACAATGTTGGCATTGCCGCCGGCATAAAGGGCTGCCGTTTTGGTCTCGGCCGTCAACGGGTTAAGGTAAATGTTGCCGCGGTTGGTGACTTGTGCGGTGTCAAGGGCATAAATGCCGTAGCTGCCGGTGCCGTTGACATTGATTTGACCGTTGTTGTCTACCACGGAGCTTCCTTCGGCATAAATGCCGTAACTTCCGTTGCCGCCCACGGTAAGGGTGCCGCTGTTGGTCAGGCGGGTAACGTTGTTGACCCTGATTGCATAACTGTTGTTGCCTTTGACGGTGACATCGCCCAAATTGTCAACGGTGCCCTTGGTAAGCAGCAGTCCGTAGCTGCCGGTACTGTTCATGATTACGGAACCGCTGTTATAAGTGGCGGTGTTGTTGGATGAGCGCAACCCCCAACTGTTGTCGCCGCTGATTTCAATATCTCCTTCATTATGAAAGGTCGAAGCGCCTTTGCCGTAAATACCGTCGTTTTGGCTGCCGCTGGCCGTAATTTTGCCGTAGTTGGTAACCGATCCGCCGTCGGTGGCTGCCAATCCGTATCCGGTGGCCTGATTGATATTGACGGCGGCATGGTTTTCAATAGTCGTGGCAAGGATGCCGTAACTGGCAGAGGAGTTCATGGTGATGACGCCGCGGTTAACCACTTTTCCTTTGTCGGCACGAATGCCGTAAGCAGTGCCGGAAGAAGTGACGGAGACGGTGCCGTCATTGCTGATGTCGGCACGGGCGCTTTCGGAGTAGAGACCGATGTTGCCGTTGCCGAACAGCAGCAGATTGCCGCTGTTGACAATGTTGTTGGCAAAGATCCCGTAAGCGCCGGACATGCTTGTCAGAGTCGATCCGATTTGAATATTGCCGGAGTTGCGAACCTTGTTGCCGTAAATTCCGGTATTTTTGTGAGAAGAACTGTAAGCAGAACCTTTCGCCGTTATTGAAATCCGGTTTTGGTTATTGATTTCATTGTTGTTGGCGAGAGTGGTGCGAATGCCGTAACTGTCTTTGCTGCCGTCGGTTACGATATTGATAATGCCGCTGGTGCTCAAATTGCGGACAGCGCCGTTTTGGGTATAAATGGCGGTGCCGGCGTTGTAAAGGTTAATCACGCCGCTGTTTTCGATGCTGCCGTTTGCAGAAGCATACAGTCCGTAAATGTCGGTCAGCGAGCCCGACGAGTTGCCGAGCGACACGTCTCCCGAATTGATTATTTTTGCGTTATCGGTCCAAATTCCGTAAGAGGACGCCGTTCCTTCGGCCGCCTGGGCATAGCCGCCGAGTTGTCCGATCATGATTGACGCCTGATTGTTAACCGTATTTGAAACCGTGCCATTGGCATAAATGCCGTAAGTAAAGGCTTTGCCGTCGGTATAAATGTTCAAATTGCCGCCGCGGTTGTTGGTGATGTTGCCGTTGACGGCTTTTAAGGCTGCCCCGTGTCCGTACACCATGACAGCGCCCTGATTGCCGATGTTTCCGTTAACGGATTCCAACCCCGAAGCGCCGTGAATTGCGGCGGCGGCGGTACCTATTTCCACACTGCCGAAATTATTGATGTCGGCATTTTGTGCAAACAGGCCGCCGATTTTTTTACCGTCGCTGAAAGTTGAAGAACGGTTAAGCTTGACAATTGCCCGGTTGATCAGGGTGTGTCCGGCGCCGGCGGTGCCGTTCAGGCGAAGACCGTAACTGTCGGCATTGCCGTTCAAAACCATGGTGATATTGCCGCCGGACCGGTTGTCGATGTTGCCGCCGTTGACAGCAATTCCGTTTCCGGCGCCGTAAATGCGGACTGTTCCCGCATTAGAAACGTTTCCGGTCTGAGCAAAAATTCCGTTGGCCCGGGTAAACATATTGCCGTTGTCGCCGATTTTGATATCGCCGCGGTTGGTAATGTGCGTCGTATTGCCGAAGATGCCGTAAGCCGGTATCGCGGCGGAAGCGGCAGTTGACGATATGTCGATTTGCGCCTGATTGTTGACCGTAGAGTTGTTCAATCCCTGAATGCCGTACACCGACCTGTTGTTTTCGGCATAGACGGCGATATTGCCGCCGGCCGCATTGGTCAGGGTTCCATTGCTGACATAAATGCCGCTGCCGCCGCCATAGAGGCTGATGGTGCCGCTGTTGTTAACCGTGCCGCCGTTGCTGTAGATTCCGGTCGCGGTGTTGAACAGGGTTCCGGTACCGCCGATGCGGATATTGCCGGTGTTGGTTACCGTATTTGCGTTGCCGTTGATACCGATGCCGACTTTGGTGATGGTCGCCGCTTCCGAAGTCAGAGTGATGTCGGCCTGATTGTTCAACTGATATCCGCTCTCTGCCAAGGTCAGTCCGTAAACCGGTGCCTGATCGTCGGCGCTGATCAGCACGTTGCCGCCTTTTTCGTTGGTGAGGTTGCCGTTTTCAACCATGATTCCCCAGCCGCTGCCGTTCAGATTGACGGCGCCGCTGTTGGTGAGGTTGCCGCCGGATGCCGTTATTCCGTAACCATAACCGTTCAGGGTTACGGATCCGCTGTTGGTGAGGTTTCCGTCTTCGGCAATCAGGCCGTAACCGCTGCCGTTAAGCGCTATGACGCCGCTGTTGACGAGGTCGGCGCCGGTGGCGTAGACGGCGCTGCCGTTGCCGTTAACGGTGATTTCGCCGCGGTTGTTGATGGCCGCTTCTTCTGACAAAATGCCGAAAACGTCGGCCGCATTTTCGTTAAATTGGCTGATGACGATTTTTCCCGAGTTGTCAATATCGACGTTCCAGCCGTAAATGCCGTAGTTAGAGGGCGGTGTCGGCGGTGTTTCTTCCTCGTCGCCTCCTTCTTCCTTTTCTTCGGGAACAAACGTCATCGAAATATCGGCGGCGTTTTTGATGCCGTATCCTTCATCAGTGGCAGCCTGGGCGTAAATGCCGTAGCTCTTTTTCTCGCCGGTTCCGGCAATCGTAATGCTGCCGGCGGTTTCTGTGTTGCCGTTTTGATTGAAAATGCCGTAGCCGGCGCCGTTTATTTGAATATTGCCGCTGCTATGGACGTCGCCCCGAACTTCGGAAGAGATGCCGTAGCCGGTGTCGGCCGCGGTTATAATGATATTGCCCTTGTTGATGACAGAACTTTCTGCATTGGTGAAGTTGCTGCCGCTGTTGGCGCCGCTGACGGCCATCATTCCGTAAGCGCTTCCCTCGCCGGTTACTTCAATGTTTTTGCCGTTAACGATATTGCCGCCGCGTACCGCTTGCATTCCGGCGGCCATGCTTTCGCCGCCGTCGCCGCTGACGATAATTGAAATAAGGCCGTTGTTGGCGGCGTCGGTGCGGGCATCGGCATGCATACCGACGACGCCGCCGGTGCCGTCGGCCAGAGAGAGCGGATTATCGACGGCAGCGCCTTCCTCGTCGCTTTTTTGCAAGGCAAGGGACAAAGTAACGGTACCGTTGTTGATCAAGGTTGCTTTGTCAAGTTTTTCTGCCGACTGATTGCTTTTTATGAACGCTTTGTCGAGCCAACTGCTCATTCCCCACAAACTTAAGGCGCCGCTGTCGTTGCTGCTGCCCGCAAGATTGATTTCGCCGCCGTTGGACGCCGTATTGACAAAGTCGGCATAATAACCGGTCAGGCGGGCCTGCATGCCGGTTACTTTGCCGAAAGCATTATCGGCTTTGGCGGAAACGGTGCCGCTGTTGGTAATCGAAGAGTTGGTGTCGGCATACATCCCCATAATCTGATCGCCGGTTGTTTTGCCGGAAAACTCCATGGATATTTTACCGCGGTTGCCGGCCGAAGAATAATCGCCGGCGACCATGGCGACGGTACCGTTTTTGGCCTTGACTTCGATGGTGCCGAGGTTGGAAGCGGAACCGTAAAGCGAAGCGTCGAGGGCAACCGTATTATTGCCGAGACTGATCGTTTGGCTGTTGTCGTTGATAACGACCGATTTGTTGTAGGCCTTCATTCCGACCTGAATATATTTTGTATAGAGGTTGACATCGGCGTCAAAATTGATCAGATCGGCCAGCGCAACGGTGTCGTAAGCAAAAGTGTCGGCATTGTAAACCCACATTTTGGCGTCGTTGGAAACGTTCATGGCTTCGCGGTTGACTTGGGTAACGTCGTTGTTTGCGGCCACCAGAACGGCAGAGTAGGTCTCGCCTTCGGGTTCGGAAGGCGAGGTGGTTCCGACAATGTAACTCAAGCCTTTGTCGGTGTGAAAATTGGGATCTTCGGGCTTTTTGGACGGTTCGGAAGACGTGCTGCCGCTGCTGCCTCCGCCGCCGCCACCGCCGCCGGCAAGCGCCGCAATTCCGCCTACGGCGGCAGCACCGCCGATCCACCACCACAAATTGCTGCGTTTGGCGGTATAAACCGGTTCATAAGGCCGGTGGTCAACCATAAATTTTTTATATTGTTTTTGATTGATGCTGTTAACGCACGGCGGATGCGGATGGGCACCGGCATTGCGCAAAGACTGATAGGCAATATGATCGTTGCGCCGGATGGCAACGCAAATTCCGGTATCGCCGTCACTGTTGACGGCATTGATGTTCATGCCGCGTAAAATCGCGTTGTTGAGGATACTCAAATTCCCTTTCGAAGCGTGGGCATACATTTCCTGAAAGCTGAGCGGAGAAAGATAAGCGTTGGCGGTTGAGGCCGTGATCATCGAAAAAGAGGTTGTGGCCAGCAGCAGAGCTTTTGAAAAACTTATTTGCATAATAAAATAGTATCCTGTAGTTGATTTTATTTTACATTAACAAATAAAATTTTTTATGCAAGACATGTTTTAACAGTTAGGAACCGCTTTTTGCGGTTCCGCCGGTCGTCCGTGCAGCCGCCGCTGAAAAACTGCGGCTGCCGGTCAGTAAAAGTTTTGGCCCGGAATCAGTCCGGAAATGCCGGTATTGACCAGTTTTCCGTCTTCCAGGCGAACCTTGCGGTCCATTTGTGCCGCCAGTTCCATATTATGAGTGGCAATCAACGCCGAGAGGCCGGTTTCTTTAACGATGTTCAACAGTTCTGAAAATACGATGTCGGAAGTTTTCGGATCGAGGTTGCCGGTCGGTTCGTCGGCGAGCAACAGTTTCGGCGTGTTGGCAAGTGCCCGTGCAATGGCGACCCGCTGCTGTTCGCCCCCCGACATTTCGGCGGGACGGTGTTTGAGCCGGTTGGCGAGGTTCAGGCGTTCCAACAGCCACTCGGCACGTTCGCGGGCGGCTTTCGGTTTTCGTCCGCCGATCAGTTGCGGCAGCATCACGTTTTCGACGGCGTTAAAATCGGGCAGCAGGTTGTGGTACTGATAAACAAAGCCCAGAAAATCACGACGGAGCATGGTGCGCAGGCCGTCCCCGAGTTTGGAACAATTTTGATTGTTGAGAAAGATTTCGCCGGCGGTTGGCGGTTCCAGCAAGCCGGAGATCTGCAGCAAGGTCGATTTGCCCGATCCTGACGGACCGATCAAGGCAACAATTTCACCGCTTTTAATTTCGAAATCAACGCCCTTTAATACGTCCAGTTTTTGGGTTCCTTGTTTGAAGCTTTTGCCGATTTGCTTCAATTGTAAAATCGTTTCGGTGTTATTCATAACGCAAAGCCTCCACTGGATCCATTTTTGCCGCCCGGTACGCCGGATAGATTGTTGCCAGAAACGACAGCAGCAGAGCAATCCCCGCGATGGCCGCCACTTCGGTAAAATCGATTTTTGCCGGCAGTTTTGATAAAAAGTAGATTTCTGCCGAGAAAAGTTCTCTTCCCGACAAATCTTGCAACAGCTGGCGGATCGATTCGATGTTTTCGCAGAACAGAATCCCCAAAATCAGGCCGAGAGCGGTTCCCACCACGCCGATGAAGGCACCGTCCATAAAGAAAATGCGCATGATCATGCCCTTGGTTGCACCCATCGTGCGCAAAACCGCCACGTCGCGTCCTTTGTCTTTGACCAGCATAATCAGACCGGTAATGATGTTAAACGCCGCCACCAGAATAATCAGGGTAAGGATCAGAAACATTACGTTGCGTTCAACGTCAATGGCATTGAAAAAGGCGGCGTTGGATTGGCGCCAGTCATATAAATAAGCCGTCGGATCGACGCTTTTGGAGATGGCGGTCCGGGTTTGTTCCAGCTGTTTCTCGTCTTTGAGAGTGACGTCGATATTGCTGACGGCATCACCGATTCCGAAGAACTTTTGTGCGGCGGCCAGCGGCATGAAAACAAAGTTGGAGTCGTATTCAAACATACCGAGTTCAAAGGTGCCGATAATATGATAAGATTTCATCCGCGGCACGGTGCCGAAAGCCGTGATCTTGCCGTTGGGCGAGATCAGGGTGATTTCGTCTCCGGGGATCAGCCCCATTTTCATGGCCAGACGATAACCGATGATGACATTGTCGCCTTCGAATTCGTCCATGTTGACGCCGGCGATGCCGTTTTTGAGCGTCGTTTTGCGCAAAATGTCTTCCTTGCGCATGCCGCGAACCATGGCGCCCTCGGCCGCACGTCCCGAAGAAGCCAGCAACTGTTTTTCGATCATCGGAAAGGCGGTCTCGACGTTGTCAAATTTTTCGATGTCGTCTATGGCGCGGGCATAATTGTTAAACGGCTGACCGGTGGTCGAAATGATGCCGATATGGCCGTTGATGCCCAAAATGCGTGACAGCAGTTCGGCCCGAAAGCCGTTCATCACCGACATGACGATAATCAGGGTGGCCACCCCGAGCGCAATTCCGGTAAAAGCAAAGCCGGTAATGACGGAAATAAAGCCTTCTTTGCGTTTGGCCCGGAGATAACGGCGGGCCAGCAGTCTTTCAAACTGGTTAAAGATCATGAACAGGTTCTCCTTATTATTTTCAAGGTTATATCGTCGGGACGTATAAAATGCAATACAAATTGCAGGATTTGCCGATATTTGTCGAAAAAACTCTTGCAAAGCGGCAATTTATGGTATATACCCAAATCGATTTTGAAAGATGCCCGGGCTAAAAGGCATGCCTGTGTATCGTTTGTTAAACCCATCTAAGCTTTTAGAAAGGAAATAAAATGCCCAAAATGAAAACCAGAAGTTCGGTTAAAAAACGCTTCAGCGTAACCGGCACCGGCAAGTTGAAAAGAAACTTCGCCAAAAAGAGACACTGCCTCTTCTGCAAAACCCAGAAAATGAAAAGACAGGCCAGAGGAACCACTTTGGTTGCAGAGTGCGATGTTCAGATCGTCAAACAGTTTTTACCGTATTTGTAGGAGGATGTATAGATGTCTCGTGTTAAAAGAGGTGTAACGGCTCGGGCCCGCCACAAAAAGATTTTTGCTTTGGCAAAGGGCTACAGAGGTCGTTCGAAAAACGTATTCAGAGTAGCTGTTGAAAAGGTTGAAAAGGCCTTACAATATGCTTATCGCGACAGAAGAGCTAAAAAGAGAAATTTCCGCTCGCTGTGGATTCAAAGAATTGGCGCTGCTGCAAGACTTAATGAAATGACATATTCCCGATTTATGAACGGGCTCAACAAAGCAGGTATTGAGCTTGATCGTAAAGTACTGGCTGATATCGCATTAAAAGAGCCCGAGGCATTTGCCAAGTTAGTCGCTGAGGCTAAGGACGCTTTGAAATAATTTTTATAATGCGAAAAAATCAAAAAGAGTCTGCCTCGAGCAATCGGGACCGGCTCTTTTTATTTATATACGGGGAAAATAATGGAAAATTTAGAAGAATTGCAGGAAAAACTGCAGGCGGAGATCGGTGCGGCTGCCGGATTGAAACAGCTTGACGAATTGCGGGTTTCGGTGCTGGGCAAAAAAGGCTGCATTACCGAAAAAATGAAATCTCTGGCCGCGTTGCCGACGGAAGAAAAAATTGCGGTCGGCAAAATGCTCAACCAGTTGAAATCAGCGGTGGAGAAAGCATTGGAAGACCGGCGTCGGCATCTGGAGACCGAGGAACTGAACCGTCGTCTGGCCGGAGAAAGCGTTGACGTTACCCTCCCGGTCCGTCCGGAAATTCAGGGCCGGCTTCATCCGGTATCCAAAATCTACGAAGAAGTGGTTGCGATTTTCGGCGAAATGGGGTTTGAAGTGGCAGAGGGACCCGATATTGAAGACCAGTTCCACAATTTCAATGCCTTGAATATGCCTGCCGATCATCCGGCGCGGCAGATGCAGGACACTTTCTATATCCCCAACCCGGACAGCGCGGATTTCGACGACAGTTATGTGGTGCGTACCCATACGTCTCCGGTCCAAATTCGGACAATGGAAAACAAAAAACCGCCGATTCGCATCATCGCGCCCGGCCGTACTTACCGGAGTGACTACGACGCCACCCATACGCCGATGTTCCACCAGGTGGAAGGGCTGGTTATTGATAAAACCACCACGATGGCTCATTTGAAAGGCTGCCTGTATGATTTTGTGCGCGCCTTTTTTGAAATTGACGACGTCAAAGTACGTTACCGTCCCTCTTATTTTCCGTTTACCGAACCGTCGGCGGAAATGGATATCGGATGCCGCAAAAGCAAAGACGAGCTGAAAATCGGCGAGGGCGACGATTGGCTGGAAATTCTCGGCTGCGGTATGGTTCACCCCAAGGTTTTGGCTGCCGGCGGTATTGATCCCGATCAATATCAGGGCTTTGCGTTCGGTGTCGGTATTGACCGTCTCGCGATGCTGAAATACGGTATCCCCGATCTGCGCACTTTCTTTGAGTCGGATTTGCGCTGGCTGAAGCATTATGGATTTGTACCGCTTGACGAGTCTTCGATGACCGGCGGTTTGAGCAACAACGGAGGGTTGGCACGATGAAATTTACGTTATCATGGTTAAAAGAACATTTGGATACCGAAGCAACGGTTGAACAAATTGCCGAAAATCTGACCCGCATCGGTCTGGAAGTCGAAGAAGTTTTCAATCCGGCAGCAGCCCTAAACGGTTTTGTTACCGCCCGGGTAGAAGAATGCGAAATGCATCCCGATTCCGATCATTTGCATCTTCTGAAAGTCAACACCGGCAAAGAGATGTTGCAGGTTGTCTGCGGTGCGCCCAACGTGCAGAAAGGCACTGTCGGCGTTTTTGCGCCGGTTGGGGTAGTTATCCCTTGTTATAATGAAAAACTGACGGTCGGCAAAATCCGCGGTGTCGAAAGTTTCGGTATGCTGTGTTCCGAAAAAGAACTGGGCATCGGCGAAGATCACAACGGCATTATTTCGCTGCCGGCGGAAACCCCGGTCGGCATTGCGGCGGCCGAAGTGCTGAATATTGATCCGGTAATCGAAATTTCGATTACGCCCAACCGTGCCGAATGCCTGGGCGTGCGCGGGGTGGCGCGAGATCTGGCGGCATCGGGGCTGGGCACTCTCAAACCGTTGAAAATTCAAAAAACGGCCGGCAGTTTTGCCAACCCGGTCAATATCCGGGTTGAAAATGCGGCAGCCTGTCCGGTTTATACCGGCCGCTGTATCCGCGGCGTCAACAACAAGGCGGAAACGCCCAAATGGATGAAAGACCGTTTGGCGGCGATCGGACTGCACTCGATTTCGCCCTTAGTCGATATCACCAACTACATCAATTATGATCTGGCGCGTCCGCTGCATGTTTTTGATGCCGACAAACTGACCGGCGGTCTGGTTATCCGCGAAGCCCGCGAAGGCGAAAAGTTTGTGTCGCTGGAAGACAAGGAATATGCTTTGGACGATAAAAGCCTGGGCATTTGCGACGATGACGGCGTACAATGCTTGGGCGGCATTATGGGCGGCGCCGCCAAAGGATGTTGCCCTGATACGGTGAACGTGCTTCTGGAAAGCGCCTATTTTACGCCCGGCGGAATTGCCCGCACCGGCCGTCATTTTCAAATTGAGTCCGATTCCCGATATCGTTACGAACGCTGGGTCGATCCCAACTCCAACGTTACGGGGTCCGATTACGCGACCCAACTGATTTTGGATATTTGCGGCGGCGAGGCTTCGGAATTGACGGTTTGCGGCGAAGAAAATTATCGTGCGGCGCCGGTATATCTGCGTCCCGAACGGGTTAAAACTCTGGCCGGTATCGAAGTTGATAAGGCGGAAATCGTTCGTATTCTGACGGCACTCGGTTTTGAAATCAGTGAAGAAAACGGTCGCCTGAAAGCTGTTTCTCCGACCTGGCGCGGCGATATTGAATGCGAAGCGGATTTGGTAGAGGAAGTGGTTCGTATGGCGGGACTGGACAATATTCCGGCGCTGTCGATGCCGTGCGACGAATTCCCCAAACAAACCCTGAACCCGGCGCAGCGCCGTACCTTAACCGTTAAGCACGAATTGGCCTCGCGCGGCATGTTCGAAACCGTGACCTGGAGTTTTACCGATTCCAAACTGGCGGGTCATTTTCGCAAATCGGGCTCGGCGATCAAACTGGCCAACCCGATCGCTTCCGAATTGGATGAAATGCGTCCTTCGATTTTGCCTAATTTGTTGATCGGCACCCGCAATAATATTGCCCGCGGTGTCGGCAGTGTCAGCCTGTTTGAAGTCGGTCCGGAGTTCTGCGGTTGCAAGCCCGGAGAACAAAAACTGGCGGCAGCGGGTGTTCGTTGGGGAAATACTTCCAAAAAACATTGGTTATGCAATGAGCGCGCTTATGACGTTTTTGATGCCAAGGCAGATGCTTTGGCGGCAATTGCGGCGGCCAACGGTCCTTATGACAATGCACAGGTAACAACCGATGCGCCGGCCTATTATCATCCCGGCCGCAGCGGGACCCTTCGTCTCGGCAAAAACGTGCTGGCTTATTTCGGCGAGTTGCACCCTTCGGTTTTGAAGGCTTTTGACATTAAGGGCAGAGCGGTGGCGTTTGAGGTTTATCTCGACAATATCCCGCTGCCGCGCGGCAATGCCGGAAAATCGAAAAAGAAGCTTGAACTTTCGGCGTTTCAGGCGGTGGACAAGGATCTGGCCTTTGTCGTCAATAAGGATGTGCCGGCAGCCCATATCATCGCGGCGGCGCGCAATGCCGACAAAGAACATATTACCGATGTTCGCGTCTTTGACGTTTATGAAGGTGCCAACCTGCCGGAAGGCAAAAAGTCGATTGCTTTGGGCCTGACTTTCCAGCCGAAGGAAAAAACCTTTACCGATGCCGAAATCGATGCCTTGATGAAAAAGGTCATTTTGGAAGTCGGTAAAAAGACCGATGCGGTTTTGCGCCAGTAAACGTAAGACATTTATTAAAAAAAAACTCCCCGAGAACCGGGGAGTTTTTTTGTATTTAACTGCCTCAAAAAAAGGATCGTTTTTTTGATACATATTCAGTGTAGGTTGAATTTTTAAAAAAATCAATTGTAAGTTATTTGAAATCAACAAT
>CAJTLY010000022.1 GCA_910577095.1 uncultured Alphaproteobacteria bacterium | reverse complement strand
CAACAATTTTATTTATTTTTTTTCAAATCGGGCATCGACATTTATCCATAGCAAAAAAATGAACCTTTTTTTGATACGGCATAACCTCTCCCTTTTTCCCTATAAAATGAAGTCATAACATAACGTTCTGCTGTTACGGAAAATAAATTTGTAAAAATTTTGAAACGATAAAACACGAAAAAACCCCGTCTTCCAAAGAAGAGGGGGTTTGAAAGAGACTCAATTAAGAGTAGGTCGCTTCAAATTAAAAAACTGTTTCATACTCGATGAGTAGGACAGCGGATTTTTACCGGTTGTTTCATACGCTTTTAAAAAACTTTTTTTCGGTTTCGGGAGGATCTGATCCAACAGGATACCGAAGTTTGGATTTTGTCATCGTCTTTAAATTTTTGCTTAAACTTTCTGTGGCTTGTTGTTTTAGGTACAGAAAGTAGGACTCCTGATTTTCATTAGCGTTGTGTTTTTTCGCGTTAAAATTTTAGGGCTCACATGTTTTTCTGCATTTAAGCAAAAGTGGGACTTCTGATTTTCATGGGCGTTGTTTTTAATTTGATTTGAAAATAAAAAAAATTTATAGAGAGAATAATTGTTTCCTAAGAGCACTTGTATTCCTTTACGAATAAAAAGTCAACAAATAATTTGTATATTTTTTGTCTTTTTTTGTTAATATCAGTTAACATATTGATTTTAACAAATTATTCTGTCAAGAAGTCGGCTTCGAGACAGTTTTTTCGTGGAAAAAAGCGCAAAAGAAAAACTTACCGCCGGGGAAAGCTAAAACAACAAAAGGTAAACAGGAACAACGATAGCAACGGATTATAGTAATGAAAAGCCCCTCCTATATAAGGAAGGGCTTCGCGAAATTACTTAAACCGCCGTTTGAAATACTTCCTTTCTTGAAACTCAAGCAGGTTGCCCTCCCAAATGTCCAAGGCTATCAGTTTACGGCTGTAAATGTCTATAAGAACACTTCTTGATGTCGGCGGGACCGGTATGACCTCTCCGGTACAAACACTTTCTAATACTGTTTCTCCGTTACGAATACAAGGCGTAATTTTTTTATAGAACGCGTCGTATCGGTCAAAATTGTCGTTGGCCTCGATAACTTTAATAATAGCCCCCCTGCCGCGAATCGTATCGTCCATTGTATAAAGACAAAATCCTTTCAAATGGTTTTCTTTGTCTATAAGATTTCCGACGCGTATACACGGTCCCACAAGAACGGTTTTGAAAGGCGGTCCGTCGTTCGGATTTTCTTCTGCGGCGTTGTTGTTGATGATGCGGATGTCGGCCGTTGCGGCAAAGTATGCGTCTTTGGTATCTTTTAACAACTTTAAAAGTTCATCATAGGATGAAACAGTTTTTACCGCTTCTTTAACTGACTTCCCAAAATTGGGTTCCCAAGAAAGAAAATAACGCGTAATTTCGACAGAATACATTTTAGATATTTTTGCAGTGTTTGATGCTTCTGCGGTTTTCATAATTATAGATTTAAGGTGTTAAAAAAATAATTTATCTGTACGCTTAATTTATTATTTTTCTAACGGTAAGTCAATATGAATCCTATTTTCTGCAAAAACAAAAACCCCGGAAACGAATCCGGGGTTTTTGGTTATCTGCAACAGCAAAACTATTCTTTGTTAAAAGCGTTTTCCTGTTTCTGAGCTTCGTCGTCGGTACGGGCAACGTTAACCAGAATGGTCTGGCTGACTTCCGGGTGCAGATTCAGTTTAACTTCATAAACACCCAGATCCTTGATCGGACGTTCCAGATAGATGTAGCGGCGTTCAACGTTAACGCCGGCTTCTTTCATGGCCGAAGCGATATCGCGGATGGTAACCGAACCATAGAGCTGACCGGTTTCGGCAGCCTGACGGATCAGCACGACTTTGAAGCCCTGCAGTTCTTCAGACTGTTTGGAAGCGTTTTCGAACAAAATTTTGTTGTGAGCTTCCAGTTCAGCTTTTTGTTTTTCGTAAAAAGCCAGGTTTTCGGCAGTTGCGCGAAGGGCTTTTTTGGTCGGCAGCAGGTAGTTGCGGGCATAACCGTTTTTAACGTTTACTTTGTCGCCCATTTTACCCAATTTGTTTACATGTTCCAAAAGAATAACTTCCATCTCATTTCTCCTTAGTTGGCGACAAACGGAAGCAGAGCGACATAGCGGGCGCGTTTGATGGCGCGGGCCAGTTCTCTTTGTTTTTTGGCAGAGACCGAAGTGATGCGGCTCGGGATGATTTTGCCTTTTTCCGAAATGTAACGGGAAAGCAGCTTAACATCCTTGTAATCGATTTTCATGCCGTCTTCGCCGGAAAACGGACAGGATTTCTTTTTCTTAAAGAATACTTGTTTGTTCATCATCAATTACTCCGCTTCTTCAATTTCTTTTTCTTCGGAGGCAACGCCTTCCGAAAATTCGTCAACGCGAATGGTCATATAACGAATGATGTCTTCGTTAAAGCGCATGATTCTTTCATACTCGGCAATTGCGGCAGCCGGAGCGGAAATGTTCATGATAACATAGTGACCCTTGCGGTTTTTCTTGATGCGATAAGCCAGGGTTTTCAGTCCCCAGTTGTCGACTCTTACAACCTCGCCGCCTTCTTTCTTAATAACTTCGGACAAGTCCGAAACAATGTTATTAACCTGCGAAGCGCCGAGATCCTGACGTGCAATCAGCACGCTTTCGTATTTTTGCATAAAATATATCTCCTTATGGATTCTCAACAATGTTTTTCCGTGGCGGAAAAACGGTTTATGTATAGCCGAAACAAAAAGTTCCGGCAAGGGACGGTTGCTAATATACTCTAAAAGTTTATTTTGGCAAGCTTTTTTTTGCAGTATTGCTTTCAGAATGACAATGATGCGAAAATCGGTTTGAAAAACGGCCGCGGCGGTAGCTTTCGGCGGTACGGGGACGTTGTTGCCGCCGTAACAAAATTTATTGCAAATAAATATAAATGCCCTATTATAGGGAAAAACGTCTTTAAATAAGGATGAAAATATGAAGGCAAAATTAATCGCATTGGGGGCAGCGTCGCTGTTGGCGCTGGGAGCCTGTTGTTCGTCAACCTCGGAAGAAGATGCCGGCAAAGTGATTCAGCTCGGAACGACGCCGCAAAATCTGGAACCGGTGATTCTGCTTCAAAACCAAACCACCGGGGAGTTGGCGTGCTGCCGCGATACCGCTGACGTAACCGCCGAAGAATGTGCCCGCGCCATGGAAGCGGAATGCTTCGTTCGGGTTCAGGATCTTCCCTACCGTCCGGCAAAGTACGATTTTCTGACCACCGACACTTATCCGACCCGGCGCTGGAGAGAAAACGAAAAAGCGCCGAGGTGGTAATGGATGTTAGCCCGGGTCAATACAGTCGCCTTTAACGGGCTGGAAATTCTGGACGTTGAGCTTCAGGTTCAGATATCGTCGGGAATGCCGGCCTTTACGATTGTCGGGCTGCCCGACAAGGCGGTGGCCGAAAGCCGCGAGCGCATCCGCGCCGCCTTTACCGCCTTGGGACTGAAGCTGCCGGCACAGCGGATTACCGTCAATTTGTCACCGGCCGATCTGGTTAAGGAAGGTTCTCATTTTGATTTGCCGCTTGCGGTCGGTCTGTTGGAAGGCATGGGGGTGATTGCGCCGGCCAAAACGGCGCCGTATATGGTGTTGGGCGAACTTGGTCTTGACGGAACTCTGGTTAATGTCAACGGCGTGTTGCCGGCGGCGGTTGCTGCCAAAAAACGCGGCTACGGCATTATCTGCCCGGCAAGTCAGGGCAGCGAGGCGGTATGGGCGGGTTTGTCCGATATCGTGGCACCGCAAACTTTGTTGCAGTTAATCAATCATTTTCAGGGAAGCGAACAGCTTGAAATTCCGCAAGCCAAACGGCGCGATGATGCGGCGGCTTTGCCGGACATGAAAGACGTCAAAGGGCAGGAATCGGCAAAAAGGGCTATGGAAATTGCGGCGGCCGGCGCTCATAATCTGATTATGGTCGGACCGCCGGGTTCGGGAAAGTCGATGCTGGCAGCGCGATTACCGTCGATTTTACCGCCGATGACGACCGAAGAGGCAATTGAGACCAGCATGATTCATTCGATTGCCGGCGAGCTTAAAGACGGCCGCATCAGTTTTGAACGTCCGTTTCGCGATCCGCATCACAGCGCTTCGACCCCGGCGCTGGTCGGCGGCGGCCGCAAAGCGCGTCCGGGCGAGATTTCCCTGGCACATAACGGCGTGCTGTTTCTTGACGAACTGCCGGAGTTTGCCCGTCCGACTCTGGAGGCGCTGCGCCAACCGCTGGAAAACGGCAGTGTTTCGATTTCGCGGGTGAACTCTCATACGGTGTTTCCGGCCCGTTTTCAGTTGGTGGCGGCAATGAATCCGTGTCGTTGCGGCAATCTCGGGATTTCCGGTGCCGAATGCAGCCGGGCACCGAAATGTGCCGAAGAATACCGTTCCAAAATATCCGGACCTTTGTTGGACCGCATTGATATTCAAATTGAGGTTCCGGCCGTCAGTCCGTGGGATCTGTCCGCGACCGCGCCCGGCGAAAGCTCGGCGGAAATCCGCAAACGGGTTCTGGCGGCACGCGAAATTCAGAAAAAGCGTTTTGTTGCTTTCGGATGCCCGCAATTGCTGACCAACGCACAGTTAAAAGGCGAACTTCTTGAACAGGCGGCGGCGTTGGACAATGATGCCAGAACCCTGTTATTGACGTACGCCGACAAAGTGCGTCTGTCGGCGCGCGCCTATCATCGTACTTTGCGGTTAGCAAGAACAATTGCAGACTTGCAAAATGAAATAAAATTGCTTAAAATACACATCGCCGAGGCTCTGTCTTTGCGATGGAAAATGCCTGACTATAAAATCTAGGAGATAAAAAATAATGCAGAAATTAATGACCTTGAAAATTGCTCTTTGTGCCGCTGCATTGACAGTATGGGCTTTCCCGTCCGCCGCTCAGTGTCCGGCTTCGGGCAGCTACGATTGTCCGCAACAGGCCGCGCCGGTTGACGACTGTGCTTGTCCCGCTCAGATGGGAAGCGGTGAAGACTGCGCCTGTCCGCAGGTGAAGACGGTCGTAACCCGCAAACCCGGCGGGTGTATTCAGGCGGCTGTCCCCGACGGCAATTTGGAGGAAATGCGCCCGGTGGCCTATACGTTGAGCCCGCGCCCGGAAGAATATCGGATGTCGGCACGGCAAAAGCTGTTTGACGACTCGGTTGACGAATACGGCAAAGCCAAAGAAGACCGTGACGGCAGCATTTTCGGCGGCGGTCCCTGTGTTACCTGCAACCGTAACGGCAGTATTTTCGGCGGCGGTCCCTGCAAAACCTGTGACAAAAACGGCAGCATTTTCGGCGGCGCTCCCTGTAACGGTCCGGCCTGCCGTCCGGTAAAGCCGAACCCGAAATATATTCAGAATTATGTTGTCTTTGACGACAGTTTGTACAATGCCGTTCACCATCAGTGCGGCGATTTTGCGCCGTTGGAACTGGAATGGGTCGATTTTCGCATTAAAAACGGCATGAGCACCGGCAATTATTCGCGCAAACTCGGCAAATACCGTTTTCGTATTTTCGGTTGCCGCCGCGACAGCAAAAATGCCGTTCTGAACGAAGGACGCATTTTGGAAAAAGACATGAACTTTGTCGAAATTTTCGATGACATGGTTTCCGATTGCTACAACATCGTCAAAACGCCGAATGACTTGTGTCTGAGAGAAGACAGCCCGCTGCCGGAATATGTTTTGACGGCGGAAATTACCGACTACTATATGAATCTTTGCGACGAATACAATTGGGACGAAGCCAAAAAAGCCGATAAGAGAATCGGTTCTTCCGAAATGACGGTAACCTGGCGTTTGATGGATCTGACCAAAACCAACGTGTTGTGGAAAGGAAAGAGTGTCGGCTACGGCGAAGTCAAGGACGGTGAATATAACGGAGAAATGGTTCTGATCCAACGCGCTTTTGCCGACGCGGTTGACAATCTGCGCAATCTGCCGGGGTTTGAAGACCAGCTGGCCCAACGGGTTTCGCCGGAAGAACTGCAAAGACAGCGTACCGCTCTTATTGATTTGCAGCGGGAAATGGATCCGGTTAAATGCCAGTTCAGCAGAGAAATTAAAATTTTGGAAGATTCCGGCAGCGTTTCCGGCGGTTACGGCATGAACGAAGGTTGGATCGGCGTTCCGCAAACCGAAGTGATCGAAACCGAGATTATCGAAACTTCCGGTGTTGCTTCTTCCGGTTTTGGCGTTAACGAAGCCGGCAACGCGACGGCGATCGAAATGGTTGACGGTCAGATTATCGAGACTTCGGGCGTTGCCGCCTCCGGTTTCGGGGTTAACGAACACGGCGAAATTGTTGAAATGAATAACGGTGCCGTTGCCGACGGTACGGTTCTGTATGAAGTGGAAGCGGTTGAACCCCGGGCGGACGACATGTCGGCAATGTTCGAAAAAGACCGTCTTTGCATTATGGAACAACCCGATTATGACAACATGGGGCCCGAAAACGTTTATAAGGTCAGAACGGCCGTGGTTTCGGTAACCAACGCCAAAGGCAAAAAAGGTGCGGGATTGTTGGTCTCGGAACAGTTTGTCATGACTTCCGCCGATTTGGTAGACCGCAGCAACAATGCTTATGCTCTTGAGACGATCAACGGCAAAAAGCTGAAAGGCCGCGCCTTCCGTATCAATCCGAAGAAAAATACCGCGCTTCTGGTTTTGGACAAACCGACCGAATATACGCCGTTGTCGCTCAATCTGCAACTCCCGGCCGTTAACAAAGATAACTTTATGACGCTGGGTCTGCTTAATTTCGAAGCCGGAGAAGGCGAAGGCTATCTGGAAACCGGCGGCAAAGTCAGCGGTTATCGTTACGATGCCGACGGAACCTCGCAAATCGTGATTGATACCTTTGTTCAGAGTGCCACCATCGGCGGCGTGCTGATTGACGAAAAAGGTCGTATTACCGGTATGGCTCATACTTCGCGCGCGGTTGCCGACGGACCGGACTTGTTCCTGCCGATCGAAACGGCAATGAAGAGTCTGGGGTTGGAGATCTGCGGCAAAGCTTTCCCGCAAGTTCAGCCCAAACCGCAAAAGGCCTGGCGCCAGAAGTCGGTTGCGCCGTTGATTGAAAACACGGTTCAAAAGGCGCCTGAAGCCATGAAAGCCAAAGACCGCAAATAGCTTGGATATCTTTGGTTGCAAGGCCGGAAAATCCCTATTGGTGTTTTCCGGTTTTGCGGCCTGAAACAGTCTGGCTTTTAATGAAAGCACTCCCGGAATTTTCGGGAGTGCTTTTGTGATTCGGAAGTTGCAAGCAGACAGGTGCGGACCGATCGGTTTGGGCGAAAACTTGGTGTAACTTTGGAAACAAACGGAATACGGTGTTGTTCGGTTTGACCGGTGAAGCCGGATCAAGAAAGGAAAGAGGTATAAAGGTCGGCGTAACTATGGTATTTACAATCCCATGTCGTGTGTGCTAATGTATTCTGTGTCATAAAAAAACTCCTTTGCTTACTTTAAGCTTCGGTCAAGTCGCCGAATTCCAGTATAGCAAAGGAGTTTTTCTTATCCATAGCTGTAAGCTTTTTGGAACCACGCGCCCGGCACGTGGTTTTCCGGATACAAAAAACAACTCCGGAGCGGGAACTTCCGGAGTTGTCGGTTTGATAAGGAGATGATCAATAAGTGCGACGATCTTGTTGGGAAAGTTTTAATGCCTGCTGATTATTTTCAATTTGCTGTTCGGCTTTGGCAACCATTTTTGCGGCTTGATCCGCTTCTATTTTTGTCATCTCGGCGCCGGCAATCGATTTTCCTTCCAACAATTCTTTGTTGGCACTTTTCATCATTCTTTCGCCTTCGGGGCAGTGAGTCATTTCGCCGGACCAGTTCTTGTCGCCTTTGGCAGCCGCCAAGCTGGCAACGGCAAAATGCCCGGGGTTGACCTGTTCCAGCCCGGCTGCGCTGATATACGAAGCGCCCCCGTGTTTTAAGAAATCACGGGAAGATCCGTTTTTGAAAACATTGCGTGCCGCCTCGGCGGTCAATAATTTTTGCATAGGGTTATCTCCTTATATAATAATGTTTTTCCCTTCGTTTTGTCTATTATCTCAATAATTAACTATTTTGTCAACAAAAAAATGTAAACAAACGAAAAACAAATTGGATTTATTGCGATTAATGTCCTATAATGCTGCCATTAGACGCACTATATATAATAAAAACAGGTTTGACAAGCAATGTCTTTACTGAAATCGATCGCTACTTTCGGCGGCTGGACTCTGATCAGCCGGATCACCGGTTTTTTCCGGGATATAATTTTGGCAAATTATCTTGGTGCCGGGATGATTTCCGATGCCTTTTTTGTCGCCTTTAAGTTGCCGAACCTGTTTCGCAGTTTGTTTGCCGAAGGGGCGTTTACCAGCGCCTTTGTTCCGATTTTTTCTCATAAACTGGTGGGGGACGGGCGCGAAAAAGCGATAAAATTTGCCGTCGGCGCCATTTCGGTGCTGGTTTTTTGTCTCGGCGTTTTTGTGGTGACGATGGAATTGCTGATGCCTTATGTGGTTACGGTGTTGGCGCCGGGGTTTGCCGACGATGTCGGCAAAATCGAGTTGGCGGCGTTTTTGTCGCGTATCACTTTTCCTTTTCTGCTGCTGGTGTCGATCGTTTCTTTTCAATCGGGGATTCTCAATTCGTTCGGAAAGTTTGCCGCCCCCGCCGCCGCACCGGTGATCCTTAACCTGACCATGATAGCTTCGGTATGGGTGTTTATGCCGGTGATGGATACCCCGGTTTACCGGATTGCCTGCGGCGTGACGCTGGCAGGCGTTTTTGAAATCATGTGGCTCAATTTGTTTTTGCGCCGCGAAGGGGTTAGAATCGTTCCGCAATATCATATTCTGACATTGCTGCGGTCGGAAGAAATCCGCGTTTTGTTCAAACGTATTGCACCGGGGATTCTCGGTGCCGGCGTTTATCAGATCAATATGATGGTGGACACGATTCTGGTGTCGATGGTCGGTACCGGCGCCATTTCGTGGCTTTATTATGCCAACCGTTTGCAACAGCTTCCGTTGGGAGTCGTGGGTGCGGCGATCGGAGTTGCGGTGCTGCCGGTTTTGTCGCGGCAGCTCAAAGCCGGCGATGACAAACAGGCGCGGCAGACACAGGACAAAGCGATCGAATACGGGGCGATTTTGTCAATTCCTGCCGCGGTTGCCCTGATTATCCTGGCCGAACCGATTATCAATATTTTGTTTCAACACGGCAAATTCGGCGCTTTGCAGACGGCAATGACGGCGCAGGCGGTGGTCGCTTATGCGATCGGGCTGCCGGTGTATGTGATGGTTAAGGCGATGACGCCCAATTTCTTTGCCCGTTGCGATACCAAAACCCCGGTCAAGTACAGCGTGGCGGTACTGTTGGCCAACCTCGGTTTTTCGCTGCTGCTGATGAAGCCGTTCGGCCATGTCGGAATTGCGACGGCAACCACGCTTGCGGCTTTCATTTCTTTTTATCAATATGTTCACGGATTGAAAAAACGCGGTTTCTGGCATTTTTCGCCGGCGCTGGTCAGAGTAATTTTAAAAGTGGTCTTGTGTTCGGCCGTCATGGGAATGGTTTTATGGGGCGGCAGCGCGGCCTTGGACTATATTTTCGGCGGTTGGCTGCGGCTTGTTTTGTGGCTGAAGTTGCTTCTTTTCGGCAGTCTCTGTATTTTTGGAGTTGTAACTTTTTGTATTATGACTAAAATAATGAAAGTCATGGATGTGGCGGCCGTGCTCGCCGGCCTGATGAGGAGAAAAGAAAAAAATGCTTAAAACCCGAGTGGTCAACATATTTCAATATCTGAAAAAAGCGTTGCAAAAAGTGTGGCGCGGCGTTTCGCATTTGGCGGTTTCGTGGCCGAAGGCTTTTGCCGGCGTTATCGTGTTGCTTTTGGCGCTGTATTATCCGCTCGGCGGATCGTTGATGGAAAAGATCGATAAAAATACCGCTTATGAAGCCGCGGTTGTTTCCGAAGATCAGTCGGCAGCGGTCGAAACGATGGCTTTTTTAATTAACCGCGAAGTTAACGACCATATTTGGAGCGCCAACCTGCCGTTGTTTTTCCCTTCTTATTTTTTGGATAACATGCCCGCTTATCAGAACGGTATTGTCGGCGCTTTGTCAAAAACCGCTTCGGTGATTGCCAAAGAAACCGAATGCACCGATGACGGCCGGGCTAAACATGCGGCGGCGACTGCGGCCGAACTGTTGAAATATCCGGGGAACGTCTGGCTGTTTGCCGCCGACAACAAGTTGAAAATAGCGCCTTCTTCGGCAAGCCAGTATCGCAAAGCCCGCAAGCAGCTGCGCGATTTTAACCGGTTGCTTCCCGACGGTGAATGCCGCTGGGAAAAAAGTGCGGCCAATCTGCGCCGTTTTGTAACGACGGTGCAAAAAGATTTGCAGCGTTCGGTCGGCCGGTTGGAAGTTCAGGTGGCCGAACACAGTTCCGACTGGGTGGATACCGGTGCCGACGACCTGTTTTATTTTAATCAGGGCAAGGCTTATGGGTACCTGATGATTATGAAAGCCTGGGGACGCGATTTTAAGCAGGTTTTGCTGGACAGCGGACAGTATGAGAATTGGACCCGGGTGATGCGGGCGCTGGAAAACGGAGTGGAATTGTCGCCGGCCGTGGTTCGCAACGGCGAGCTCGATTCGGGATTTGCCGCCAACCATTTGGTTTCGTTGGGTTATTATATGTTGCGGGCAGCAAGCCTGCTCGACAAAATCGGAGATGCAACAAAAGGAGTAACAGTCAATGCGGATTGAAACACAACTGGCCGCGGATAACAATATTATGCATTTTTTTGCCGAATCGGGATTTCCGGTCAACGGCAGTGCGGAATTCAGCGATGCCAAATCGCTGCGGCGGTCCGCCCTGGCCGAGAATATTTTTGATCTGGGCGGTGTTGCCTCAATAATGATTACGCCCGACTGTTTGTCGGTAACCAAAGAACCGGCGGCCGCATGGGAGGATTTGAAACCCCAGGTACTGGCGGAAATCATGGATTGTCTGACCAAAGGCGAGGCTCCGGTCATCGAACCGATGCAAACGGAAGAAGGCGATTTGATTCGCAATATTGTCGGGTTGCTGAATGCGCGGATTCGTCCGGCGATCCGCAAAGACGGCGGCGACATTGCTTTTCGAGGTTTTGAAAACGGGATCGTTTACGTTGAATTACAGGGGAAATGCGTCGGTTGTCCCTATTCGCAGCGAACGTTGAAAGACGGCGTGGAAAGACTGTTAAAGACTTATATTCGCGAAGTGGTTGCTGTTGAAAAGTATGAGAGTTAAATGAAAACAAAAGCCGTTGCATTGCTGGTGTTTTTGAGTTGGCTGCTGCCGTTGCCGCTGCAGGCAAAACCGCTGGAGATGGAATTGAAAGCGGAAGGGTTGTATGTCAGCAATCCCAACACTGCCGTGTTGCAACGGATGTTTGACGATTACGGTTATCGGGATTATATCTATATGCCCGACTGGAAATATCCGCCCTTGTTTTTAAATGCCTTTCCGTCCGACTTTAACCGGGTGGCGGATAAAAATCTGCGTAACCGTTTGTTTATTCAAATTCTGGCGCCGCTGACCATGCTGGTCAACGAACGGATCATTTTAGAACGTTATCAGCTGATGATGATACAAAAGCGTTTTTTGCAAAATGAAAAGTTTTTGCCCGAAGATCAAGACGAGTTGGAACGGCTGGCGCAAAAATATGATGTTTTTACGCGCATGAAGGGAGCCGACCGTTATAAAATTGTGCTTAACGAACTTTTCGACCGTATTGACGCCGTGCCGCCGTCGCTGCTGATCGGCGCCGCGGCTGCCGAAAGCAACTGGGGAACCGCCCGCGAGGTCGAACTCGGCAATGCGCTGTATAAAGAAAAAGTGTGGTTTACCAATGACGGCATCAAGCCGCTTGATGAGCCTGACGACAGTTATCGGATAAAAGTTTTTCCTTCTCTGGAAGCGGCAATTGACGCTTATGCGCTCAAGTTTAACAGCGATGTCAATTTTGAGCATTTTCGCAATTTGCGCCGTCAACGCCGCAATCACAAAAAAGCGCTGCGCGGCAATGCAATGGTTTATAATATGGTACGCGGATCGCCCTTGGAAAATTATGCCGGTCTGATTAGTTATATTATAACGTTTTACGATCTGGTTAACCTTGACGAGGCCGAACTCGGCAGTGTCGATATGTTTTGGAAGAAAAAGTAATGCTGAAAATTACCCCGATTTTATGCCGTGCCGGCACAATGGATAATTATGCCTATCTCTTAACCGACAAAGCTACGGGAATTTCTGCAGTGTTGGATCCTTCGGAAGCCGCGCCGGTTATCGCCGAATGCAAACGGCAAAACATATGTCCCGCTTATATTTTCAATACCCATCATCACTTTGATCATGTGGAAGGCAATTTGGAACTGAAAGAGAAATACGGCGCCAAAATCGTGGTCGGGGCGGCCGATTTGCATCGGATTCCCGGTGCCGACATCGCTGTGGAAGACGGCGACGTTTTTAAGCTGGGCGAATCGGAAGCCGAAATTATCCGCGCCGACGGTCATACGATCGGTCACGTTTTGTGGTATTTTGAAAAAGACAAGGCGCTGTTTACCGGCGACGTCCTGTTCAACCTTTCGATCGGCGGTTTGTTTGAGGGAACGGTCGAACAAATGTACGGCAGTTTGCAGAAAATCAAAAAACTGCCGGATGACGTGATGTTTTATCCCGGTCACGAATACACGCCGTACGGATTGCAGGAACTGTTCGGTCCGGCGGGAGACCGTTACGCCGCCCGGGCGCGCGAAAGGCTGTCGGCCGGGTTGCCGGTAGCGCCGATTGCGTTGGGAGAGGAAAAAATATGCAACCCTTATCTGGCCCCCTGCAATCTGGCGGAATTTTATCAAATTATGGCATCTTAATCTTTTATTAGCGATTGCTGGGCTACAATCTTGACAGTAACTTTTTGATTGACGGCGAAAATTTATGATTTATGTATTGACGGGATTTGTGGTGGGATTGTTAATTCCTTATATGGCGAGACGGTTCGCGAAGAGTATGCCGTCTGCGCCGACCTATGCCCTGTATAATCTGATCAAGCCGGTCAAAACCACGCGCAAGGTGAAGCTCAGCACTCGTTATAAGCAGCTTAAGAAACGTTATCTGGTCCGGTCGGTGTTTTGTGCAGTCATTACGGCGGCACTGAGCGCGGCAGCGGTTTACCGCTTCGGCGAAGCCGGTATCGGATGGTATCTGGGGTTTGTCTGGGTGTTGCTGTTGTTGGCGGAAGTCGATTTTAAAACCTTGATTTTGCCGGATGTCTTGACGATTCCGTTACTGATTTGCGGATTTATGTTTGCGGCATTTGCCGGAACGGCCCTGTCGCCGCAGGAGAGCGCGTTGGCGGCCCTGGCCGGTTATGTTCTGCCGGTGACGGCCACATTGCTGATGTTATGGCGCAGCAGCGAGGCTTTCGGCTTCGGCGATATTAAACTGCTGTCGGCAATCGGCGCCTGGCTGGGAGTCGAAAACGTGATATATACGATTTTGCTGTCCTGTGCGGTTTTCGGAATTTATGCGGCGCTGCGGCGAGAAAGGGCCGGCGCTTTCGGACCTGCGCTGGCGGTATCGGCAATTATTATTTTGTTGTTTTTTTAACTGAAAAAACGAGGGGGCTGAAATGGTGATGAATATTACCGAAGAACGGCGCAAAGCCAAAAAGGTGGTGGAAGATAAAAACTTTGACTATCTGATCATGTTTTTAATCTGTATGGACTCAGTGGTGCTGGGACTGTTGACGGTCGGGTTCAGCGATCCGTCGTTTGCGATGATCCTGTTTTTGCTTGACCGCTTGTGCATGGCAATTTTCATTGTCGAAATGCTGATCAAAATGTATGCTTACGGGCCGCGCTTTTTCAAATCGGGATGGAACGTTTTCGATTTGCTGGTAATTACGATTTCGTCGCTGCCGGTTGCCAGTTATCTGATCGTGTTGCGAACTTTCCGTCTGTTTCGGCTGTTGCGTTACATCAACCGTTTTAAACAGATGAAAAACATCATCAACATCTTTTTGATGATTTTGCCCAACTTTGCGGCGATGAGCGTGGTCTTGGGCGTGTTTATGTATGTGTTTGCGATTATGGCGGTTTGTTTGTTCGGCGACGTATTTGTCGAGTTTGCCGATTTGGCGTCGGCGATGTTTGCCCTGATTCAGACCTTTACCCTTGACGGCTGGATCAGCGGCATTGCCCGTCCGGTGATGAGCGTTTATCCCTATGCGTGGATATTCTTCCTTTCGTTTGTGATGATTGCTTTCCTGATGGTGGTCAGCTTCTTGCTGAGTGTGATTTCGGTGATGGTGCACAAGGAATTCAAGATCACTTCCAACCTTTGAAAAACGGTAAAAACCGAAAGAAAATGCCGGGTAAACGCTCCCCGGCATTTTTATTTTAAAAAAATAGGCGCGTTTGCTTGACTTTGAAAAATCTAATCCCTAATTAAAGTATAGAAATTTTGTATATAAAAGGAGTTAAAGGCTATGAATTTTGTACCATTGTATGATCGAGTACTGGTTAAGCGCGTTGACGAGGTCAGCAAAACCTCCGGCGGTATTATTATTCCGGATACGGCTAAGGAAAAGCCGTCGGAAGGCATTGTCGAAGCGGTCGGCAACGGCGGTCGCAGCGAAGACGGTAAGTTAATCCCGATGTCGGTTAAGGCCGGCGACCGGGTATTGTTTGCAAAGTGGTCGGGAACCGAGGTTAAATTGAACGGCGAAGACCGTTTGATTATTAAAGAATCGGAAATTTTAGGCATAATTGAGGAATAAGGAATAAAACGATGGCAGTAAAAGATATTAAATTCGGCAGCGACGCACGCTCCAAAATGCTCAAAGGCGTTGAGGTTCTCGCCAAAACGGTAAAAGTAACCCTCGGTCCCAAAGGACGCAATGTTATTCTTGACAAATCTTACGGTGCACCGAAAATCACCAAAGACGGCGTTTCGGTTGCCAAAGAAATCGAATTGGCCGACAAGTTTGAGAATATGGGCGCACAACTGGTAAAAGAAGTAGCTCAGAAAACCGCAGACAAGGCCGGTGACGGTACTACGACCGCAACGGTTTTGGCCGAAGCGATCATCAACGAAGGTTGCAAAGCGGTTGCCGCCGGCATGAATCCGATGGATCTCAAACGCGGTATCGATCTGGCGGTTGACGCCGTGGTCGAAGATGTGAAATCGCGTTCTCAGGCAATTACAACCTCTGAAGAAATCGCTCAGGTCGGCACCATTTCCGCCAACGGCGACCGCACCATCGGCGAGTATCTGGCCCGGGCAATGGAAAAAGTCGGCAACGAAGGCGTGATTACGGTTGAAGATGCCAAAGGACTGGAAACCGAACTTGAAGTGGTTGAAGGAATGCAGTTTGACCGCGGTTACCTGTCTCCTTATTTTGTAACCAATCCCGAAAAAATGAACTGCGAATTTGATAATCCGTATATTTTGCTCTATGACAAGAAATTGAGCAACCTGCAGCCGCTGATCCCGGTATTGGAATCGATCGTTCAATCTTCGCGTCCGTTGTTGATCATTGCCGAAGACATTGAAGGCGAGGCTTTGGCGACTTTGGTGGTTAACCGTATTCGCGGCGGTCTCAAAGTTTGTGCGGTTAAGGCGCCCGGTTTCGGCGATCGCCGCAAAGCGATGTTGGAAGACATTGCCATTTTGACCGGCGGACAAGTCGTTTCCGAAGATTTGGGCATGAAGCTGGAAAATATTACTTTGGCCGATTTGGGAAGCTGCAAGAAAGTGGAAGTTACCAAAGACGATACCACCGTTATTGACGGCGACGGCAAAAAAGATCTGATTGCCGCCCGCGCCGAACAGATTCGCAAGCAGATTGAAGAAACCTCTTCCGATTACGATCGTGAAAAACTGCAGGAACGTTTGGCCAAAATTTCCGGCGGTGTTGCGGTTATCAAGGTCGGCGGTGCGTCGGAAGTGGAAGTTAAGGAAAAGAAAGACCGCATTGACGATGCTTTGCACGCAACCCGTGCGGCTGTCAAAGAAGGTGTGGTTGCCGGCGGCGGTGTTGCTTTGCTGTATTCGCATAAGGCGCTGGACGCCCTGACTCCGGCCAACCAGGATCAGAAAGTCGGTATTGACATTATCCGCAAAGCGATTCAGGCACCGATTCGTCAGATTGCCGAGAATGCCGGTGTTGACGGCGCGGTTGTTGCCGGAAAGCTGATGGAAAGCACGGATACCAACTATGGTTACAATGCGCAGAGCGGCGAATATACCGACATGATCAAAGCCGGTATTGTCGATCCGACCAAAGTTGTCCGTACGGCTTTGCAGGACGCTGCCTCGGTTGCCGGTTTGTTGATCACCACCGAATCGATGGTTACCGAAGCGCCGCAAAAAGAAGGTCACTGCAATTGCGGCGGTGCCGGCGGTGCGGCCGGAATGCCGGGCGGCATGGGCTTCTAGCCGAAAGCAGGCGAATGATTGAAAAATCCCCGTTTATAACGGGGATTTTTTGTGCCCGCAGCCCACAGTCAGGTTGGGGAATTTTCGTCAAAGAAAACAATAAGAAATTTTGTTTCGACAGTATTTTTATAGGGAAAAAGGGAGAGGTTATGCCGTATCAAAAAAAGGTTCATTTTTTTGATACAGACACATGGTACAGCAAAGAAACCTGAAGATCAAGAAAATTGTGATATTATCAATAGGGTAGGAAAAGAAAGCCGAGAAGGAAAAGTGTATCAAAAAAATGAACGTTTAAATGCATTTTGATAAGGATTGTGTATAATGACTAAACAGACTTCTTGGGCAATTGCGCTCACGGCGACGACTTTTTTGAGTGCGCCGGCAATGGCCGTTTCTCTAACTCCGACCTTGGACGCCTTGAAAACCGAAGCCGGTTCCGTTCTTCCTTCTGTGACCGAAACTTATACTCTTACCGAACTGACCGGAGAACTGCCGGCAGGCGCGGTGAAAGTTGAAATCGGCGACAAAGATTATTACTTTACCCCGAGCGGCGAATATACCGGATTGCTCACCACTTTAGCCGGAACTTCGGCGGGGATGCTGCAAGAGAGTTCTGACGGTTTGTTTGAGCTGGACGGCAAAAAGTACGGTTTTGACATTGCATCGATTCCGGACAGTGTGTTTTCGTACAGCGAAGGAACAGCAGACGATTACAACTTCACCATACAGGAAGCGGATGCGGAAGGCAAGCTGACGACAAAATATTACAAAGTCAACCTGAAGCCGGAAACGTTTTCAACATCCTCAAGTATCGGCTGGAGTGAAGTTGGAGAAGACCATAAAGACGACAAAGACGATGACTTATCGGACGGCAGCATCAGCGGTGTGGTAGAAGTCCAACTGCCGAACAATCAGGTAAAATATTTCAAATACACCTACACCAAACCGGATAATTATACCGTAAGTGACGTCCGAATTGACGATACGCTTGGCTCATCCAATGTGACGAATGTTGTTTTTAAGGGAATTTCTTCGTCTGTTAGTGGTGGTGCCATCTATAACGCGCAGAATCATGGTGATATCGATATTAAAGCTGACTTTATCGGTAACTATTTGAGCGGTGCTAATGGTGGTGCCTATGGCGGTGCTATTTATAATCATAGTACCAGCACCATCGGCAATATCAGCGGTGATTTTATATGGAATTGGGCTAAAGAAATTCTTTATGCCTATGGCGGTGCCATTGCCAATTATGGTACCATCGGCAATATTACCAGTGATTTTATCGGAAATTATGTTACCGGTAGTGATCAAATCAAAGGCGGCGCTATTTATAGTACCGGCAAGATTGGCAACATCAGCGGCGGTTTTATCGGTAACTATTCATCTGCTTATACCTCTGCCTCTGGCGGCGCTATTTATAATGTTGGCACCATCGATGATGTTACTGGCGATTTTATCGGCAATTATGTTACCTGCTCTCACTGTGATAAAAGCTATGGCGGTGCTGCTGGCGGTGCTATTTATAATTATAAAAATAGCACCATCGGTGATATTACCGGTGATTTTATCGGCAATTATGCGAGCGCTACTAAAAATATTTCTGGCGGCGCTATTTCTAATCAGGGCACCATCGGCAATATTACCGGTGATTTTATCGGCAACTCTTCAAAATCTATCGATGCTTCCGGTACCTATGGTGGCGCTATTAGCAATATCGGCACTATTGAGGATATCACCGGTAATTTTATCGGTAATTATGTTAGTTCCAGTGGCGGCGCTATCAGTAACGGGCGTGGTGTTGGAGCTGGGAGAATCACTAACATTACCGGTGATTTTATTGGTAATTATGCCCAATCGACATCTGCATATGTCGAAGGCGGTGCTATTGATAATCGTGGAATCATCGGTAATCTTACCGGCAATTTTATTAATAATTACGCTCAATCGACATCTGCACATGCCCATGGTGGCGCTATTATTAATCTTGGTGGTTCTGCTGATATCACCGGTAACATCAGTGGCGATTTTATCGGCAATTGTGCCCAAACTTCATCAAGATCTTATACTGCTTTAGGCGGTGCTATTTTAACAGGTAAGAGTATAACTTTTAAGAGTAATGGTGAAGAACATTTCTTCTCCGGCAATTATTCAAAAGATCCGACTCGCGGTAAGAATTACAATGCATTGTTTGTAAGAGGAACAGCAAGAGCAAGTAGCGCCCCAACTGTCACTTTTGATACCACTGGCGGCGGTGCCTGGATTATCAATGATAATATTGATGGTGGCGATATTAACTATCCTGATGCAACACGTGTAACTTATAACAACTATTACTATAACCTCACCTTCAAAGGTAATAATACCATTGATGCCTCTACCGGAACCACCACCCAATATATTGCGATGAATAACGACATCATCAATGCACGAACAGTAACGGTTAACGGTACCACCTTGCGTTTCGGTTCCTATCAGCACGAAGATCAAACCGCTAAGAACTGGGACGGCAAAGGCGCGTTTGTTGCCTCGCTGAACGAAGACGGCACCGCCAACCGCGACGCTGCCGCGGTAACGACTTTGAGTCTGAACAACGGCGTGTTTGACATCGCCAACGGTTATCTGGAAACTGTCAAACTGAAAGGCTATTCGGCGACTGACAGCTTTATGCATATCGACGTTGACGTGGAGAACATGAAAGCGGACGAACTTCATGTTGCCGGCAACGTCGAAGGCGTGACCAAGATGATCGTTCACGCTTCATCGAATGCGGATATCCGTAACCGCGGACAAATCCTGTTTGCACAATCGGAGAACGACAGCACCGGCAACGCAGGTTCGTTTGTGGTTTCGCGTGTTTATAAAAGTCCGTATCTGTTCGACGTCAAATACGATCAAATTGCCGACAACAGCAACAAATGGTATTTTGAAATGAACGATCAGCCGAATGAAGAACCGAAGGAACCCGAGAAACCCGATGTTCCTGACGTCCCGGATATTCCTGATGTTCCGGATGTTCCGACGCCGGAACTGCCGGACATTCCGTCAATCAAACCGCAGCCGTTGCCGGGCAGCGACCGTCCGGTAGCGCCGGAAGTCATCGGCGCCGAATCTCTGCCGGCGGCCGGTTTGGCTCAGACCACAAATATGATCTA
>CAJTLY010000021.1 GCA_910577095.1 uncultured Alphaproteobacteria bacterium | reverse complement strand
ACGTGACCGATCGTACCGATGTTGCAGTGCGGCTTGCTTCTTTCAAATTTCTCTTTTGCCATTTATCTGTCTTCCTATTTGTGTTGTTAAAACCAAAATCTTGATCAAAAATTTGGAGCGGGTGAGGGGAATCGAACCCCCGTCATAAGCTTGGAAGGCTTCTGCTCTACCATTGAGCTACACCCGCGCAAAGAATGTTCTTGCATCAAGCCCGTCGAATTAAAATGGTGGAGGGGGAAAGATTCGAACTTTCGTAGACTAAAGTCGACGGATTTACAGTCCGTTGCATTTGACCGCTCTGCCACCCCTCCATGAAAATTCAGACTGAGGGAAAAAGGAGTTGAAATCCTTTTTGCAAATTTCATTCTTGCAAATAATAGCATTTTGCTCAAGTTGTCAACACCTTTTTTATTTATGCCTGTGAATTTTTATTTCGGCCGCCTCAAGCGCAGCGGGGGTGCCGACATGGAAAAATTCGGCTTCATTGACGACAAACCCAAGCTTTCCGCGACTTTGTGCCACGTCAAACAAATCGCGCAGCGAAAATTTTTCGCTTTCAATGCCGTCAAAAATTTTGCGACTGACAATCGAAACGCCGCCGAACATATAAGGAAAGCCGGCTGTTTTGGCAGCGTTGCGTTCCGGTGCGCCGTTGCGGTCGATCCGATAGTCGCCGATGCCGCGGTCGCCGCACACATCTTCTAATTTTTGGAGCAGCAGCAGAATATCATATTTATTTTCGTCCCAGGCATCAATCATACGCCACAAAGCCGGTTTGTAGCCGCGGTCAATATAAAAAACGTCGCTGTTAATCACAAAAAAGGCGGGATCGGATAACAGCGGCAACGCTTTTTTGACGCCGCCTCCGGTTTCGAGGGCTTCGGCCTCTTCGGAAAAACGGATTTCAAAATCGGGATGAACGCTCAAGAGATGTTCGCGGATCATTTCGCCTTTGTAACAAAGGTTGACGACGATATTGCGGATGTTCGCTTCTTTCAGGCGGTCGAAATTGTAGTCGATCAGCGCACGGTTACCGACTCTTATCAACGGCTTTGGACAGTCATCGGTCAGGTTTTGCATCCGGGTGCCGCGGCCGGCGGCCATCACCATGGCCTGTTTTATCGGTTTGCGGGCAGGCAGTCGGCGCAGTTCCTGCGGCATCCGGCGCTCCAGCCACTGGCGCATCTCGGCCAGTTTGGGATAAGCGAGCGCCTGTTCAAGCATTTGCCATGTTTGCGGAACGTACTGCAGATAACGCTCTTTTTGATTTACCATGCTTAAAGTGGTAAAACGTCCCAAAACCCGCAGATGGCGATACATTGACAAAAAGGCGAAGGAATCTTCAAAATCCTGACGACGAACATTTTCGAGTGCGGCAAAAAAAGAATCTTTGACCGCGGCAATGACTTGCGGCGAAGCAGCGCGGCGATCGGCGGCCAACAGGCTGACAATGTCATAAGTCAACGGTCCCCACATCGCATCCTGAAAGTCGATAACGGCGCAATCGGCATGACCGGGCGGCAGCATGATGTTGTCAATATGATAGTCCCACAGAACCAAACGTTGCGGAACACGAAAAGCCATTTCTGACAGGCGTTCGAATATTTCGAGAAATTCTTTTTCGGCGTCATCGGGCAACGGAAAACCTGCAGCCATCGGAAAATACCATTGGGTAAACAGACGAACGTCGTCAATGATGCGACGGCGTGACAACTCACCGGCACATTGCGGCCTTTCACGTATGGCGGCGATTTTGGCAATCGCTTCTCCCGCTTTTTGATAAAGCGTCATTTCATTGTCGGCGGTGAGCGCTTTGGTAACTGTAAGGTCGCCGAGGTCTTCCAGCAGCAGAAATCCGTTGTCAAAATCTTTGGCCGTAACCGCCGGAACATATACGCCGCGGCTGCGCAGAAAGTCGGAAAGTTCGACAAACTCGCGGGTCCGGCAGCGGCAGCCTTCGTCGTCCATCACAACGGCGGTGGCGCCCCCGGCAAAAAAAGCACGGTAATATTTACGACTGGAAGCGTCGGCCGTTAAAGGCCGAATCTCAAAATCGGCAGCGGAATGTTTACGGATAAAGTGTTGCATTTTTGCGGTACGGTTGAGATTTTCCATTGACCACAACTCCTGAAATGTTATTATTCGCCTAAAGCAGAGCATAGGCGCGAAGCTTTAAAATATCCTTAAAACAAGGAGGGATCATGAAGCATAAATACGCGGTATTTGATTGGGACGGAACGCTGGCAGACACTTATCCGGTGATTTCGGCGGCATATGATTACACCTTTGACAAAATGGGACTGTTGAGGATTCCCTATGACGAAGTCAAAAGGATTACCAGTACCCTGCAAAATAAAGACACTCTGGGACATATTTTTAAAGAACGCCGGGATGAAGCGGCTGTTTATTTTTACGAATATATTCAAAAATATCATACCGATCGTCTGGCCGCGATGCCGGGTGCGGCCGAACTGTTGGAGTACTGTCGGCGGGCCGGGATGGAAATTTATCTGATTACCAACAAAAAGACCCGTTTTATTCACGAAGAAATAGAAAAGCTGGGTTTCGGCGCTTATTTTAAAAAAGTGGTGGCGGCCGGAGAATATGAGCAGGACAAACCTCATCCGACGGCCTGTCATGCCGTATTTGACAATTGTCTGCCGCCGGCGGAGCGGATTGTCGTTATCGGCGACGGCGAAGCCGATGTTAAAACCGCTGCCTGTTATGATCATGACGGCGGCAAAGCAGCGGCGGTCATTTATGATCCGAAACACAAGTACGGCGGCGCGCAGCCGACCCTTAAAGTTGACAGTTTGACGGCGGTCATTGATTTCCTTGAAAAAATCGACTGACGGTCATTATCGTTATTATTGAATATTTTTTATTCGCGGCGCGGTTTACGGTTAAACGGCAAAGGCTTATGAGGAGAAAACAAAATGCAAAACAAAAATCAGGTGGTTATTTACGGCCGGCATGCCGTTTGTGCGGCGCTGAACAATCCGCGGCGTAAAATCGTGCGGGTGATGTGCCTGAAAGAAAATGCCGCCGAACTTAAAGGACGGCTGCCCGATAATAAGATCATGACCGTCGAACGCCGTGAGTTGGAAAAATTGCTGCCCCGGGATGCCGTTCATCAGGGAATGGCGGCGATAGCCGAAATGCTGCCGGGGATTTCTTTGGAAGAATTGTGCGAACAGGCGCGCCCGAACGAAAGCGCCTGCGTTCTGCTTCTGGATCAGGTGACCGATCCGCAAAACATCGGTGCCATTATCCGCTCCTGCGCGGCTTTTAACGCGTTGGCGCTGGTGGTGCAGGATAAAAATTCGCCGCAGGAAAGCGGGGCGCTGCTCAAAGCGGCTGCCGGAACTTTTGAATTGGTGCCGGTCTGCCGGGTTACCAACCTTTCGCGGGCTATTGACAAGTTGAAAAAAGAAGGCTTTTGGACGGTCGGAATGGACGGTTATGCCACCGCCGACGTCAGCACCCTGCCCAAGGACGGAAAACTGGCGGTGGTTATGGGCAGTGAAGGGGCCGGCATGCGGCGCCTGGTTGAAGAGTCGTGCGACATGACGGTGCGGCTGCCGATCAATCCGCAGGTGGAAAGCTTGAACGTATCGACCGCGGCGGCGGTGGTTTTGTATGAGATTAACCGAAAATAGGAGAATCCGATGGCGGCGAATATCGAAGTTTGCGATTTGAGCAAAAATTATGACGCCGTTCGGGCGGTCGACAACATCAGTTTTAAGGCTGCGGAGGGCGAAGTGATTGCTCTTTTGGGACCCAACGGCGCCGGCAAATCGACGTTGATGAATATGATTGCCGGATATCTGGCGCCGAGCCGCGGCAATATTTTTATCCGCGGCCGCAATATCCGCGATTTTCCGCTGGCGGTGAAAAACGATATCGGTTTTCTGCCCGAAGGGTCTCCGCTTTATCCCGACCTGACGGTCCGTGAGTTTCTTGAATACATGGCAGGCTTGCGGCTGCTGGGTAAAACGGCGGTGGACGAGGCGATTAAGACCGCCAAAATAGAAAATGCGGCAACACAGAAAATCGAAACCCTGTCCAAAGGTTATCAGCGCCGGGTCGGCTTTGCGCAAAGCATCCTTTCCGATCCGCCGATTTTGTTGCTGGACGAGCCGACCGACGGGTTGGACCCCAACCAGAAGCATCATATTCGCGATTTGATTGCCCGGATGGGACGTCAAAAGACGATCATGATTTCGACACATCTTCTGGAAGAAGCCGAAACGATATGCAACCGGGTTATTCTGATCAGCGCCGGGCGGATTGTTGCCGACGGCACGCCGGCGCAAATTATTGCCGAAAGCGGAAAGAAAAATCTGGAAGAAGCTTTTCGGCGGTTAACCGTTACTGAAGACGAGGCATAAATGAAAAAATTGTGGGTGGTGACCAAAAACGAATTGCGGCGCTATTTTATTTCGCCGTTGGCTTATGTGTATCTGGTTGCTTTTTTGCTGTTAAACGGTTCGTTTGCAGTTTATTTCGGTCATTTTATCGACCGCGGAACCGCCGATCTCGGTTCAATGTTCGCTTTTCAACCCTGGCTTTATCTGTTGTTTATTCCCGGTATTTCAATGCGGTTGTGGGCAGAGGAGTTTCGCAGCAAAACGGTGGTGCAATTGTTGACAATGCCGGTTTCGGTTTCGACTCTGGTGTGGGGAAAGTTTTTGGCTTCGTGGATTTTTGCGGGTATTGCTCTGGCTTTGACTTTTCCGTTTTGGCTGACGGTCAATTATCTCGGCAATCCCGACAACGGCGTTATCGCTCTCGGTTATTTCGGCAGCTGGGTGCTGGCGGGATGCATGCTGGCGATTTCGCAAACGATGTCGGCTCTGACGCGCAATCAGGTGATTGCGTTGGTGTTGGCGGTCATTGTCAACTTTTTGTTTTTTTTGAGCGGTGTCGAGTATGTTCTGGGCTTTTTCCGCCTGTTTGCGCCGGCAGCAGTGGTAGACATGATTGCTTCCTTCAGTTTTCTGATTCATTTCGGCTCGATAACCGGCGGATTGCTGGAACTGAGAGACGTTGTCTTTTTCGCTTCGGTAATTGTGTTGTTTAACATTACCACTATTCTGGCGGTCAGTTTCCGCACGTCGGGAACTTCGCGCTGGCTCAAATCGACTCAGGCCGGTTATTACGTGTTGTTCTTTTTGCTGTTGCTGAGCGCTTTTGCGGGCTTGAACATGACGGCCAACCATTTTCTGCAAACCCGCCGCTATGATTTCAGCGAAGAAAAGCTTTATACCCTGACACCGTCGTCGCGGCAGGTGTTGGACAATCTTCCCGAACCGGTTTTGGCAAAGCTTTATTATTCGCCGTTGTTGGGGCAACGTAATCCGGAAATGCGATTGATGTTTGACCGCGTGCGGCTTTTGTTGGAACAGTTCTCAAGGCTGGCGCCGCAAAAGTTCAGTTACAAAATCTATAATCCGCAGCCGCTTGATGACGCCGAAGACGAAGCGATTGCCGCCGGTATGCAGCCGCTGCCGCTGGTCGATGCCAATCAAAACGGTTTTTTCGGGCTGATCTTGAGCGACAGTGCCGACCGTCATGAAAAAATACCGTTTTTTGCGTTGGAGCGCTATCCTTATTTGGAACAGGATTTGGCCGAGGCGGTCTATCGGTTGTATCATCATAAGAAAGTGTTGGGACTGATCAGCAGCCTGCCGGTTTTTGACACGCCGTTTGAAGGCGGATATGTGTCGCCGCGTTGGAACATTATGACGGAAATCGAAAAGCTTTATGATGTCAAAGTCGTTAATAAAGCTGAGGATTTGAGTCAGATTGACGTCTTGATGATTATTCATCCGTTGCGGCTGACCGACGAAATCGTTGCCGGAATCAAACATTATTCCGAACTGGGCGGCAAGACGCTGCTGCTGTTGGATACGGCAGCGGAAGCGTCACGGATTTTTTCACCCGACAATATCGAGTTTTATCCGTCCAACCTCAACGGCTTGGATAAGTTCTGGGGGTTTCGTTTTTATAACGAACTGGTGGTGGCCGATCTTGACAATTCCATTACTGTTGACGCAACCAAAAACTATTCGACCAACCCGGTCTTTACTCAGGACGTGGTGCAGTTTGTGGTGCCGGCGACCGCAATGAATCCCGATTTTGCCGCCACCCGCAATTTGCAGGGCATTTTGTTCGCCTCGGCGTCGGCGTTGGTTCCGGAAGGCAATCGCAGTTTGTTTGTGCCGCTGATCAAAGCCGATGAAAATTCCGGGGTTTTAAGTTCCGGCGTGGTGTATGAAGGCAAAAATCCGGCAGACCTGCTGGGACTGTTCAAACCGGACGGCAAGTTAAAGTTTTTGGCGGCGCTGCTGGTGGAAAAGAATCGGCGGAATCCGTTTGAAGTAATTGCGGTTGCCGATACCGATTTTATTTATGATACGTTCTGGAGCAGCAGCCGTACCATTTTGGAAAACAATTATTTTATTCCGTTGTATGACAATGCCAACTTTGTGCTTAATGCGCTGGACTATCTGTCCGGTGACAATGTTCTGGTCGATCTGCGCGGCCGCACCCGCAAAATTCGTCGTTTTGAAGGGCTTGAAAAGCTGCGCAAGGATAATTTGCGCGTTTTCCGAACTCGGGAAAACGGAATTTTCAAACAAATAGAACGGACCAAAACCGCATTGCAGGAAGTGTTTGTAAAAAAAGAGTTTGAAGGGCGCGACAGTTTTTCGCCCGACGAACTGGCCGTCATTGCCGGAACCCGGCAGAAGCTGGATGATCTGCGCCGGGAACTGGCAGAAATTCGAACCGGTATGCACCGCAATATCGAACAAAGCGCCCTGGTGATCAAATTTGTGAACATCTATCTGGTGCCGCTGTTGATTGCAGCTGCGCTGGGCTTGGCCGGATTGAGAAATTTCTGGCGCCGTCGCCGCGCCGGTACGAGTCTTTTTCAGATTTCGTTTAATCGTGAATTCAAGGTGGCCGGTACAATATCGTTGTTGTTGGCGGCGGCGGGGGCAACTTCGTTTTGGCTGAGCAGTCGCAATGCGGTTGACCTGTATGAAAACCGGCCGGTGTTTGAAGATTTGACGGCAGAGCTTAATCGGGTGGAGAAAATTTCACTGACCTCGGCTGCCGGAAGTTTGCATTTTTATAAAGAAAACAATGTTTGGAAACTGGAAGGTTACCCCTGTCTGCCGGTTTATCAGGAAAGAATACGGCGTTTTCTGGCCTCGTTGGCGGCGGCGGTGTATTATGAAAAGAAATCGGACAAAGCCGAATATTTGTCGCGTTTCGGTCTGGCTCCGGCAGCCGCCAAAGATTCTCCGGCGACGGAAGTGTTGTTGGAAGGAGAAAACGGCAAAAAACTTGCGGATTTTTCGATCGGCAAATATGACATCGACATCGGTCGAGGCGCCCGGGCCGCTTATATACGTTTTGCCGACAAGTTTCAGGTGTGGATGGTCAAAGCGGATTTGATCGATCTGTCGACGGCGGCCAACGATTGGACTTACAGCAGTTTGTGGAATCTGCGTTTCGGTCGCCTGAGCGGCTTTAACGGCAGCAACAATCTCAATCGTACGACCGAGTTGGTCAAAACGCTGCTGAACACCGCATTTGTCGATTCTGCCGAAGCCGAGACCGAGGGGAAGAAAGTGTTGTCGTTGAAACTTGACGTCGAAAATGCGGTGCAAACAGAGATTGACATTTGGCAAAATGAGGGGCATATCTATGCCGATTATATTTTTGATTCGGCAGACAAGAAGGGGTATCTCGGCTTTTTTGCCGAAACGGCGGCAAAATGCCGTTATGAGATCAGTAAGGATAATTTAAAGAAGATAGAAGATGTCGTTGTTACCGTCCGATAACCTCCAAACCGCACGTCTGAAGAAAATTGCGACCACGGCAAGCGTTTCGCTGGCGGTTTCGCTTACCGTCATAAAATTTGCCGCTTCCCTCTATACCGGGTCGCTGGCAATTTTGTCGTCGATGGTCGACAGCCTGTCCGACATCTTTTCGTCGCTGATTACTTTTGTTGCGGTTCGTTTTTCCTCGCAGCCGGCCAGTTCCGGTCATCGTTACGGTTACGGCAAGGCCGAGGCGCTGAGCGCGCTGATACAGTCGGCTTTTATTGCCGGATCGGGCGTGTTTGTCATTTATGAGGGGATTCATCGTTTGGTTTCGCCGCGTCCGGTAGAAGACAGCGGTTTCGGAATTTTCATCATGCTGGTGAGCATGGCAGCGACCTTTGGGCTGATCGTGTTCCAGAAATATGTGATCCGAAAGACAAACTCGCTGGCGGTGGCGGCGGACAGCATGCATTATATGGTCGATATGGCGACCAACCTGTCGATCGTCATCAGTTTGGTGATGGTCAAGGTTTTTGACGTTTACTGGTTTGACACGCTGGCCGCCTTGTTCGTCTCGGTTTATCTGCTGTTTAACGCCTATAAAATCGCCTGTGACGCCATCTCGCTGCTGATGGATCGGGAGTTGTCGGAAGAAGTGCGGCAGTCGGTGATTACGCTGGTCAACAACTGCGGTTTCTGCCGCGGCATCCATGACCTGCGCACGCGGGACTTGGGCGGCATTTACATGTTTGAGTTTCATCTTGAGCTGGAAGGCACTCTGTCTTTATATCAGGCTCATGAACTGACGGATATTGTCGAACGCGAAGTTAAGGAAAAGTTTCCCAACTCGCAAGTGATTATTCATCAGGATCCGGCCGGCGTCGATGAAGAACGGTTAGATAATCTGCTGGTTCCCTGATTGATTTAAAAAGCGATGTCCGCCTCATAGGCATACACAATTTCGGTATCTTCTTCGTTTTCGCTGCGGCTTAACTCGCAAACCATCAGAGTGTCGGCATCCTGCAGGCTGTCAAAAACTTCGTCGGGAATGCGGTCGATCATTACGCTGTCTTGATCGTTGCGGTGCAATACCGCCGACAGGTCTTCTGCATTGATTTCAAAAGTCGCTTCTTTGGGTTCGCTGGCGCCGGCATACAGCAGCAACATAACTTCGTCTTCTTCGTTAACGATAAAATCAAATGTGTTGTCCATGGGAGAATCTTTCCGAAAAATAAATTAATTATGGAAATTATTGTAAGAGCAATAATTATATTTACAAGAGTAATGTTGATAGTTGTGTGAATTTTGATGAATTTTCGTTTGGGCTGACATATAGTCGTGGTTATGAATACGATCATTGACAAAATCATCAATTTATTGAAGTGGCCGACAGCGATATGGGCGTTGTGGTCGGTTCCGGCTTTTTTTCAGTCGCTGGAATATTTTGATTTCAAGACTCTGAAATTTGTGGCGCTGTTTGGCGGCTTTTTCATGTTTTTTGTGGCGCGCACGTCGATGGATGCTTCGGTGCGCACTTCAATGCAAATCATTGCCCACGAGTTGACGCACAGTTTTTTTGCCTTGTTAACGCTCCACAAAGTCAAGCATATTCGGGTTGCCGACGATAATTCGGGCGGTTCGATGGGCTTTGAAGGCGAAGGAAACTGGCTGATTATCATCGCCCCCTATTTTTTTCCGTTGTTTTGCTTTTTCTTTATGATCGGGGTGGGTTTTTACATGAAACTGGCGCCGTTAAACTGGGTGGTCAGTGCGGTATTCGGTTATTTTATCGGTTATCATGTCGATACGGTGGCGTCGCAAATCCATGAAAAACAAACCGACCTGCCGAAAGTCTCCTATCTGTTTTGTGCCCTGTTTCTGCCCGGTGCCAATTTGTGGATCATCGGCAGCATGATGGCGTTTAACAGTTCGGGATGGAACAGCTTTTTCAAATATCAGGAGTTGATTGCGCATTTAAATGCACAAAATCTGCGCCACATTGTCGGTTTAGCTTTTAACATATAGAGTCGGCTTTCCGGCATCAACGGCAACCCGAGCACCGATCGGCACCGTTTTGCGGGCGCGGACGTGACCGAACGGAAAGTTTTTAATTACCGGAATTTTGACGGCGGCTGCAAATTCGTCGATGATCTGATTGAGATCCTTGTCGTCGGGATGATTAAGATAAACGTCGCTGAATTGTCCGAAAATGACCGCCTGCACGCCGGTAAAGCCGGGCTGCTGGCGCAGTTGCAGCAACATCCGTTCAAAACGATAACTTTTGTCGTCGACGTCTTCCAGCAGCAAAACCGTATTGTTGAGGTCGGGATAAAAAGGCGTTCCGGCCAAAAGCTGCAAAACGCATAAGTTGGTGCCGATCAGTCTGCCTTCGGCATATCCGGGGTTAACGGCAATGCCGCCCGCAATCTCGGCAACCGTACCGTCAAGAGTCTGAAGCAGACTTTGGGCGGTGTAAGGATGAATGCTTCCGTCGGCGAAATCGTATTTGAGCAGAATACCGGCATAGCTGATATTGCCGGTTTGGGCATAAATTCCGGCCTGCAAAGCGGTGATGTCGCTGAAACCGATCAGCGGTTTGGGATTTTTGCGGATGATGTCATAGTCAAGCAGCGGCAAAACGTACTGTGCGCCGTAGCCGCCGCAAGAAGCAAAAACGGCTTTTATTTCCGGATCTTTAAAAAAACGCATCAAATCTTCGGCGCGTTGTTCGGGCGTGCCGGCCATATGATTGAAACGGTCATAAACATATTTGCCGAGGACAACCCGGTAACCGCAGCTCTCCAGCCAGCGCAGGCCGTCGCGGATTTGCGCGGGCGAATCGAGCGCGCAGGACGGGGAGACGATGCCGACTTTAGAGCCGCGGGGAACCGGGAAAAGCATTTTACAACTCCTGAAGCAGCTGCCGACTGAAATCGGGCAGTGAATTGTCGCGGGCCCCCATGATAACGATACAGTCGCCGTCACGGGCATTTTCCAAAATAAACCGATGAACGTTTTCGCGGTTTTCAAGGAAGAACGCGTTTTTTAAGCCGTTTGCTTTGGCGGCACGGATAATGTTGTCGGCGGTGATTTCGGGATCGATTTCCTTGTCGAGCATATAAACTTCGGGCATGACGAAAATATCTTCGTCACCCAGTACGCCGGCAACCGCCGCCGCCACTTCGTCACCGGTGTTAAAGGCGGAAAACGGGCTGTGCGACTGATACATCACAATCAGCCGCCGCGGATATTCTTTGAGAGCGGAAAGCGAAGAAGCGATTTTGCTCGGATTATGGGCAAAGTCGTCAATCAGGGTAATGTTGCGTGCGGTGGTGCCGACAATTTCCAAACGGCGTTTAATGCCTGAAAAGCCTTCCAGCGTTTCGGCGGCCTGCAACGGATCGATACCGGCCTGCGTGCAAACGGCAATGGCAGCAAGGGCATTGGAAACGTTAAAGGCGCCAAACAGATTAAGGCGGAAAGTGCGGCCGCGGAACCGGTATTGAACTCCTTCCGGCAGGCTTTGAATGTTGTCGGCAAAGAAATCGGCGGCCGGATCTTTAACCGAGAAAGTGACGGTTTTGCGGTCATGTTTCAAACCGCAGGTCAGTTCGCAATCGGCATTGACGACCAACACGTCTTTGGTATGGGCGGCAAAAGCGGTAAAATAACTGATCAGGTTTTCCATTGATGTGTGGTCATGAGAGATGTTGTTGATCAGGGCCACGTTGGGATGGTATTTGCAAATTGATCCGTCGCTTTCGTCAGCTTCGATGACGCAGAATTTGTCCCGGTTGTAGATAAAGTTGGGCAAGCCTTTCAGCAGCTCGTAGTTGCGAAGCATTCCGCCGTTGATCATACAGGGTTTTTGACCGAGCATGTCGAGGATATAACCGATCATGGCGGTGGTGGTGGTTTTTCCCGAAGTTCCGCCGACGGCAATACCGAACGGATACTGATGGAACAGTTCCGAGAGCAGATCCGAACGTTTTTGAACCGGAATATTAAGTGCGCGGGCGGCCTTGATATCGGGGTTGTTTTCGTCTAAAGCGGCGGAAACATACACAACGTCGGTGTCGGCGTCAATGCCGGAACCGTCCTGAGGGAACAGCTTGATTCCCATATCCGACAATGCCTGACGGTTTTTGCCGTCGTGTCCGGCGTCAAAACTGCGATCGCTGCCGCAGACCTCAAAACCTTTTAAACTCAGAATTTGGGCCAGCGGGCTCATGCCGTTGCCGGAGATTCCACAAAAACAAACTTTAGTCATTTCAGTCTTTTTTCCTTCCTGTTTTTTCAGAGAGCGTTCAGAGTTTCTTCTTCACGTTCACGAAAGATTCTCAAATTGGTATAATCGATGATGATGTAGCTTTTGCCGTTGCCGTCTACGTTGACGGCCAGCGCTGCGCCGACATCCCGATCCTCGAAAGTTGCATACAAAACCGCCTGTCCGCTCTGTAATTCGGCCAAAAAGTCCGGACCGCCGATCGGTTGGGGGATTTTTTCGATTTCAATCTTATCTACTCCATACTCGTCTTTGACTTTTTTTTCAACAACAGAGATCTTGGGCGTGAAAAATTCTTGGGCATTGCCGTACTTTCGTTCGAGCAATTTATAGTATTTGCGATATAAAAACAATGCTTTCGATGCCGAAGCGTCGTCGTCGATCAAGCGCCCGTAGCCGTTAATGCGCCAAAGCGAATTGTTTTCGCCGAAACTGGCGACAACCTGACGGAAATCGGAAATCGGTTTCGGCAGTTTGGTGACGATAAAGTCGTTGACGCTGTCCTTACGTTCAATCCGTTCAAGATCAACGCCCAGTGCTTTGGTCTGGTTGTAGGTTGCGCCCCACGAGAGTCCGAACGGCGCTTCGCCGTATTTGGTAGTCGTATCGATCGGTTTGCTGACCGCCGTGACCGGTTTCGGCTGGGTCGGGGAACGAAATTTGAGCGGCTGTCCTTCGATTTTGATGATTTTGGGTTTTTGCTGCAGCAGGCGGCTGGCTTTTTCTTTGGCGGAAAGCGAGCTTTCTTCCATCTTGATATCGTCGGAAATCAGAACGTCTTCCAGAAATTTGCCGCCTTCGAGGGTTTCGGCTTTGAGAGAAGCTGCGGTAAAAAGAAGGCAGAGAGCTGTAAAAAATATCTTTTTCATCGAATTATTCCCGTTATAGGTCAAGAAAAAAATTGAACACCGTTCAGAATTGAATTATTATAATGCCAAATTGCAAACAATTTGTTAAGAAAAATATATGATGCAGAATTCAAAAGACAATATCCGCCAAAAACTGTTGCAGACCGGGCGCCGGCTGGTGGCCGAAAAAGGCGCGGCGTTTTTAACCGCGCGCAAGCTTTCCGAGGCTTCGGGCTGTTCGATCGGCACCATCTACAATCAATTTGCTTCAATGGACGATTTTGTCGCCGAGCAGAACGAACTGACGCTGGACGAACTGTATGCCTATCTCAGTCAGGTGGGCGGCCGGCCTTACGGCTATCGCAATATTAATCTTTATGCGGATTTTTTCCGGCAGTTTGTCGCTGCAAACCGGCAGTTGTGGTTTCTGTTTTATAACTTTCACCTCAATCTGAACGGCTACCGCCTGAGCATCGGCTATCGGCGGCGGCTGGTCAAATTCGGATGTCTGGTGCGGCCGGATCTGACGGCGATGTTTCCTCGAATTGACACCAAACGGCTGAAAACGTCGCAAAAAGTGTTGGAAACCGCGCTGACGGCCTTGAGCGCGCTCTCGGCGGCCGGCGGCGGCAACGACAACCGCAGCGCTTTGCTGCTCAATACTTATCTGGCCGGCATGATGATGCTCAACAAGGAGTAAAAAAATGGACTTTTTGGCTTTGCTTTACCAGCGTTGGATTTATTTCTCGACCGATCCCGAAGTGTTGGCCACCCTGTTTAACAACCGTTTTTTGCTGATTTTGCTGGTGATTGTGCTGTTGCGGATAAAATATACCACCTACAGCAGCATGTGGGCCAGCGCTTTGGTCAACATTCCCGGAACCATCCTTCATGAGATGATGCATTATATCGTCGGTTTGGTTCTCAATGCCCATCCGTGCAATTTTACGATTTTTCCGCGCAAGTCTCCCGACGGTTATTATGTGATGGGCAGCGTCGGTTTTCGCAACGTAACTTTTTATAATGCGATTCCGTCGGCAATGGCACCGTTGCTGCTGCTGGTGATCGGTTTTTATCTCAACCGCTATTATCTGCCGCTGATGCGTCCGACAATGCTGAATTATATTTTGTATGTGTTGATTCAAACCATCATTATCGAAAACGCGATGCCTTCGGGTGCCGACTTCAGGGTGGCAGGCATGTATCTCAAAGGAATTCTGCTGTACGGAATTTTGCTGGTCGCTTTGTTGGTTTTTATCTGACAATATTTGAAAATATCCGCAAGTCGCCTGAAAAGTTTATTTTTCGAGATCTTTGACAATTGCTTCGGTCACTTGTTTGGCGTCGCCGTAAAGCATAATGGTATTGTCGTTGTAAAACAGCGGATTGTCCACCCCGGAATAGCCGGCGGCCAACGAACGTTTGACGAAAAAAACCGTTTTGGCGCGTTCGACTTCGAGTACCGGCATGCCGTAGATCGGGGACGAAGGGTCGGTTTTGGCCAACGGGTTGGTGATGTCGTTGGCGCCGATCACATAAGCTACGTCGACGTTTCCGAAATCTCGGTTAATGTCGTCCATCTCATAAATTTCGTCATAAGGGACGTTGGCTTCGGCCAACAGAACGTTCATATGCCCGGGCATGCGGCCCGCGACCGGGTGAATTGCAAAACGTACCTCGGTATGATATTTTTGCCGCAAAACGTCGGCCATTTCCTTCAGGGCATGCTGAGCATGGGCGGCTGCCATGCCGTAACCGGGAACAATGATGATTTTTTCGGCATTTTCCATAATGAAAGCAGCGTCTTCGGGGCTGCCGCTGCGGGCCGTGCGGTCTTGGTGAACGACGGCGGCGGCAAGAGACGGATTCTGGGTGTTGCCGCCGGTCATGATCTGAAGCAGGGAGGAGTTCATTGCCTTGGTCATAACATAAGCCAGAATGGCGCCGCTGGCACCGACAATCGTGCCGGTAATGATCAGCAGCGTTTGCCCGAGCGTGAAGCCGATTCCGGCCGCTGCCCAGCCGGAATAGGAATTGAGCACCGAAATGATGATCGGCATATCGGCGCCGCCCACCGGTAAAACCAGCAGGAATCCAAGCAGCAGGGCGATAACGGCCAGCGCCCAGAACAACCATTCGGTATGCCAGAGCGAAAAGGCTGCTAACAAGGCAAAGGCAGCGGCGCCGAGCAAAACGTTGAGCGGGTGTTGCAGCGCAAAACGAAACGGTCGTCCGGGTAAAAGTCCCTGCAGTTTTGCAAAAGCGATCATTGAGCCGGAAAAGGCCAGGGCACCGATCAGCAATCCTGCTGCCGAGCCGAAATAACGGGTACCGCCGTCGGCGATTTCTCCGGCGGCAATAAACGCGGCAGCCAAACCGCCGAGACCGTTAAAAGCGGCAATCATTTGCGGCAGCGCCGTCATCTTGACCTTTTGTCCGCTGATGACGCCGATGATGCCGCCGATGGCCAATGCGGGAACAATCAGCAGCAGGCGTTGCGGCGGAACCAGTGCCAAAGCCGTTACGACTGCAAGCGTCATGCCGGCAATTCCCAAACCGTTGCCGAGACGGGCACTGCGGGGAGAACTGAGACCGCGAATCGCCAGAATAAAAAGAACTGCCGCGATCAGGTAAATTAATCCGCTCATTACTTTTTCTCCCGGGTTTTGAACATCGACAGCATTCGCGCCGAAACGGCAAAGCCGCCGAATATGTTAACGGAAGCCAAAACGACGGCGATCAATCCGCAAGCCTCGGCCCACGGATTTTCGGCAAAACCGACGACGGTGACCGCGCCCAGAACCACCACCCCGGAGATGGCGTTGGATACGCTCATCAGCGGTGAATACAGGGCCGGCGTTACGCCCCAAACCACAAAGTAACCGATAAAAGCGGCCAAAATAAAAATGGTTGTCAGATCAATCATAACTTACTCCCGTTTCTTGCCCTGATAATAAATGCAGGTGCGGTTAAGGATTTCGTCGTTAAAGTCGGGTGCGGCAGCAGGCAAGGCGTCCGGCTGCAGCAAGCGGAAATAGTTGTAAACGTTGTTGGCAAACAGAAGGCTTGCGGTGTGCGGCAGCAGCGCAGCCATCATTTTGTCGCCGGTGACGGTTGCGCCGTTGGCGGTGAGATAGGTTTCGGGGTAGCTCAGAGCTTCCACGTTGCCGGAAATGTCAATCAGAATGCAACCGTGGCGGAGGCTTTCGAGCTGTTTTTCGCGAATCAGAATCGGCGCGTTGGGCGGCGATCCGGCCGCGGTGATCACAATGTCGGATTCAAAAACAGCGGCTTCGAGGTTTTCGGAGGTTACGAAACGGGCACCGAGGGACTCGGCCTGTTCGCGGGTTTCGGGGCGGATATCGGAAGCGGAGACGGCGGCGCCGAGACGTTTGGCGGTGGCAATCGCCTGCAACCCGGCAACGCCGATGCCGATCACCAACACTTTTGCCGGCGGTACCGATCCGGCGGCGGTTGTCATCATCGGTACGACGCGGTTAAGCATGTTAACGGCTTCCAGCACCGCTTTGTAGCCGGCCAAATTGTCCTGCGAAGACAAAATATCCATGTTTTGCGCCCGTGAGATCCGCGGAATTTTTTCCAAGGCATACAGGCTGAGTCGATGGTTGAAAATCAGTTCACTGTCTGCTTCGAGACGGCGAAGGTCGGCGATCACGGAGATGCCGTCGGGCAGCCGTGCCAGTTCTTCCGGAGAGGGAGCTTGGATTTTAAACAGAAAGGCGGCATCCTGCACGGTTTGTTGTGCCGTGTCGATGATTTCGGCGCCGGCCTGCATATAATCGTCGTCACTGAAACCGGCCGTTTTGCCGGCTTCCTTTTCGACTTTTATCCGAATTGCACCCTTGGCGAGCTTGCGAACGACAGCGGGCGTGACGGCAACCCGTTGTTCGTAATCGGCGGTCTCTTTCAGAACAGCTATAATCATTTTGTCTCCGTTTTAACGATTATGAAAGTTTATCTTGATATAATCATATTTAATTTTTTGAAAACGGAGATAAGTTAAAAATGTCGGTTTTGTGGAGCTTATTTGCGACTTTCTTTAAAATCGGCCTTTTCACGTTCGGCGGCGGTTATGCGATGATTCCGCTGCTGCAGGCGGAGTTGGTTGAAAAAAAGAAGTGGGTCAGCGATGAAGAAATCATGGACTATTATTCGATCGGTCAGTGTACGCCGGGGATTATTGCGGTGAATGTTGCCACTTTTATCGGTTATAAAATGAAAAATATTTCCGGCGCGGTGGCGGCGACAACCGGTATTATTACACCTTCTTTTTTGATCATTATCGGTTTGGCCAACGTTTTGGAACTCTATATGGAAAACCGTTATGTTGCCCATGCCTTTGCCGGTATCCGGATTGTGGTGATCGCCCTGATTTTTGACGTCATTTTAAGTATGCGCAAAAAGGGAATCGGCAGTTTGTTGCAGGGAACAATTTTTGTTTTGTCCATGCTGGGGCTTTTGTGGCTGGGCGCTTCGCCGGTAATGGTGGTTGCGGCGGCAGCGGTTATCGGTCTGGGGGTAAGAGGCTGAAATGATGATTTTTTTAACTTTGTTCGGCGAATTTTTCAAAATCGGCTTGTTTGCGTTGGGCGGCGGCCTGGTAACGGTTCCGTTTCTGTTTGACCTGAGTGCGGCCTATCCGTGGTTTACTTCGGCGGAACTGGTGGACATGATTGCGGTGTCCGAATCTTCGCCGGGGCCGGTGGGGGTTAATATGGCGACTTATGCCGGTTTTAAGGCGGCCGGCATTGCCGGAGCGTTGACCGCGACTCTGGGACTGGTTTTTCCGTCAGTGGTGATTATTGTCATTATTGCCAAACTGCTGGACCGTTATCGTGAAACCTGTTTTTTTCAAAATCTGATGTATACGATTCGCCCGGCGGTGCTGGCGCTGATTCTGAACGCGGGGATTGAATTGGGCCGGTTATCTTTGCTTAGCCTTGAGGCGGCGGCAATTTGCGCAATATTTTGGGGCGCAATTCACTTTTTCAAACTGCACCCCATTGCTTATATTGTTATCGGCGGAATTTTAGGCCTGGTCCTCGGTTTATAAATCGAGTGCCTTGCGATAAGTGTCGAGCAGAAATTCCTGTTCGTCGCGGTCGGCGGCGTTCATTTTGCGCAGTTTTAGGATCGAGCGCATGATCTTTACGTCGAAACCGGCCGATTTGGCTTCGGCAAAAACATCGCGGATATCGCCGGAAAGAGCTTTTTTCTCTTCTTCCAGGCGTTCGATGCGTTCGATCAGCGAACGCAGTCTGTCGGCAGCAATGCCTCCAACTTCTGTCATTTTTTATCTCCTGAAAACATATTTTTAATTGTAAGCGAGATTATCAAAACCTATATATTTTTACAAGCAAATAAATTTGTGTGAACAAAAAAATATTGTAGAAGTTTAAATTTTAACGCCTATAATGCCGCTATTATATAAAATGTGAAAGAGGATAAAAAATGCCAAAAAAGACCTATACTCGTATTCTGGCCACCATCGGGCCGTCTTCCGCCGATGAAGAAACGATTTCCCGCCTGCTTGACGCCGGCGCCGACGCCTTTCGTTTTAATTTCAGCCACGGTACGCATCAGGAACATCGGCAACGTTATGAAACGGTACGCCGCCTTTCCAAAGAAAAAGGATTGTTTACGACCGTGGTGGCCGATTTGCAGGGACCGAAACTGCGGGTGGGAGAATTTGAAAACGGCGGAATCGTGTTGAAAGAAGGCGACCGCTTTGTGCTGGACATGCAGAATTTGCCCGGTAACCGGCAGCGGGTCACTTTGCCTCATAAGGAAATTTTTGCGGCAATCAAGCCCGGTGACGAGTTGTTGCTCAATGACGGCAATATTGTGTTGACGGTTGAATCGTGCAGCAGCGATCAGGCAGTGACGACGGTTAAGGTCGGCGGAGCTCTTTCGGGCCATAAAGGGGTTAATCTGCCCAACATCAAACTGCCGATTTCCGCGATTACCGAAAAAGACCGCAAAGATTTGGAATTTGCCCTTGACATGGGCGCGGACTGGGTCTGCCTTTCTTTTGTGCAATCTGCCGAGGATGTGAAGGCGGCCCGCGAGTTGATCGGCGATCGGGCCCTGATTATTTCCAAGTTGGAAAAACCGAGCGCAATTGCCGAGCTGGAAGAGATTATCCGGCTTTCCGACGGCATTATGGTCGCCCGCGGCGATCTCGGCGTCGAATGCCCGTTGCAGGCGGTTCCGGTGTTGCAGAAGAAAATTATCAATGCTTGTCGCAAATACGCGCGTCCGGTAATTGTCGCGACCCAAATGTTGGAATCGATGATTGAAAAACCGACGCCGACCCGTGCCGAAGTTTCGGATGTGGCGACTGCCGTTTACGACGGTGCCGATGCGGTGATGCTTTCGGCCGAAACGGCCGCCGGCAAATATCCGGTCGAAGCGGTCAAAATGATGAGTAAAATCATTACTCAGGTCGAAGCCGATCCGTTGTTCTTCCAGTATATGAAAAGTATGCAGTCGGTATCGTGCTGTATGGGTGAAGCGGATGCCATCACGTTTGCCGCCAGCGAAATTTCCAAAGTGCTGACCAAAGTTGCCGCGGTGGTTACTTATACCAGTTCGGGCCGTACCACCTTTTTGGTTTCGCGCGAACGTCCGGATATTCCGATCATTGCGGTAACGCCGGACGTCAAAGTTGCACAGCAGCTGGGTTTGGTTTGGGGGGCCCGACGTTTTATCAATGCGTCGACTTTCGGAAGCTTTAACCACTTTGAAGATGTGGCGATGTCGGTGGCTTTGGAAAGCGGAGCGGCCCACCACGGCGACCATATTATCGTTACCGGCGGTTTTCCGCTGGGTGTCAA
>CAJTLY010000020.1:3921-24403 GCA_910577095.1 uncultured Alphaproteobacteria bacterium | reverse complement strand
GAACCACACCTTCGGCGACGACTACAAAGCGTCGACCTTCGGGTTGGGTCTCAGCTACAGCTGGTAGTTTGAGCCAAGCCCAAAAGAACGCCTCCGAGTTATGCCGGAGGCGTTCTTTTAATAAGCAGGATAATTTGTTACTGCACTGTCCTGCCCCTCAATTTGATTAATGTCATCATCCGGATAGGACTGAACATCATAAATTCGGTCATCCCCTTCATAAAGGGTATTTTCAATTTCATTTTGCATTTGTTCGGGCGAATCCTCGCTGATTTCCGGATTTTGGGGCGTGATTTCGGAAATGGCGCCGACCGGTTTGACGACCGAAGACGGCTGCGGTTGTTGCACTGCGGCACTGCCTCCGGGCTGGGTCGCATTGCCGGCAATCGACTGTTTGCCGTAAGGAATCGTATTAACGATCGGATTGCCAAACGGATTTGCCGCATCTTTGCCCTGTCTTACCGTTATTTCGTTCATGGTACCGTTTGCATTCTCCGCTTCGCCGAAAATCACCGTCGGATTGTTGTTGTCCGACTGAACAACCATAGCCTCTTGGGCATTGGCGTTGGAAACCAGCACCAAACCCATCATCATCAGCCAACCGCTCATTTGTTTTCTCCGTTATAAATTTATACTGCAATACAACATAATAAGCGAAAGATCTAATTCAATATATGTAAAATTATTTTATCCGAACATCCGTCATATGATTTACCCTACAGTAATGTTATCGCTCTGCCGCCGACATAAAAAAGCCGGAAAAACAACCACTGCTTTTCCGGCTTTGAAAAAAATCCCGAGCGTTAAATCAATTTTTTAACGTCTTGGGCAATCACCAGTTCTTCGTCAGTCGGAATAACCAAAACCCGAACTTTCGAATCCGGTGTCGCGATATCAGCCGTAACGCCGTGAACCGACTTTTCGTTCAACGCCGCATCAAGCTTGACGCCGAGATAAGCCAGACGTTCGCATACCAGTTGACGAACCAGCGAAGCGTTTTCGCCGACGCCGCCGGTAAAGACAATTGCATCAACGCCGCCCAAAACCGCGGCATAGGCACCGATATATTTGACCATACTGTAAATATAAACCGACATCGCTTCAACCGCAACCGGATTTCCGGCAACATATTGATCTTCAACGTCCCGGTTGTCCGAATAGCCGCACAGCCCCAGCATACCGCTTTGTTTGTTGAGCAGATTGTTGACTTCGTCAACGGTTTTGCCCTGAGTTTTCATAATATGCAACGGCACGTAAGGATCGACGTCACCCGAACGGGTTCCCATCACCACGCCGGCCAGCGGAGTGAAACCCATTGAGGTATCAACGCACTTACCGTCCTCAATTGCCGTAATTGAAGCGCCGTTACCGATATGGCAGGTGATAAACTTGCCCGGACGACCGAGCATTTCCGCTGCCCGGCGCGAAACAAACAAATGAGACGTGCCGTGAAAACCGTAACGACGGATTTTATATTTTGTATACTGTTCCATCGGCAAGGCATACAGGAAAGCTTCGGGTTTCATCGTCTGGTGGAAAGCGGTGTCAAAGGCAACCACCTGCGGAACATTCGGCAACAACTGTTTAATTGCCTTAATCCCCATGACCGCAGCCGGATTATGCAACGGTGCCAGTGCCGACAGTTCGTCGATAATACGAATCACTTCGTCGTCCACCAACACCGAACGGTCGAAATACTCACCGCCGTGAACCACGCGGTGGCCAACGCCGGAAAGTTCGTCCACGCTGCTCAAAACGCTGCCGAGCAACAGGTCAAGCACTTCCTTAATCGCTTCTTTATGGGTGGGCAGCGGCAGTTTGGTGGTCACTTTTTCGCCGTCGCCGACTTTTATGGTCACTAACGAGCCCTCGATGCCGATACGGTCGGCCAGGCCTTTGGCCAAGACTTCGAACCGATCGCCGTCTACTTTAAACAACTGATATTTCAGAGATGAAGAACCGGAGTTCAAAACTAAGATTTTTTCCATCGTATATTCCTGTTTTGTAATTTAAGTTAGTGTAAAATTATTTTTTTGCCGCCTGCAAAGCCGTAATCGCAATCATGCCGACAATATCTTCAACCAACGCGCCGCGGGACAAATCGTTTACCGGTGCGTTCAAGCCCTGCAAAATCGGCCCGTATGCCTCGGCACCGCCCAATCTCTGCAACAGCTTGTAACCGATGTTTCCGGCTTCGATATCCGGAAAGATCAGAACGTTGGCCTGACCGGCAACATCGCTTCCGGGAGCCTTTTTAGCGCCGACAACCTGATCCAACGCCGCATCCGCCTGCATTTCGCCGTCAATTTTAATCGACAGATCGCGATATTCGGGCAGTTGCAATTGTTCTTTGGCCAGCCGCGTCGCCTCGACCACTTTGTCAACGCCTTCGCCTTTGCCGGAACCCATTGTCGAGTATGACAGCAAAGCGACCCGCGGTTCGATGCCGAACTGCAGTGCCGTCTGCGCACTGTCAACTGCAATGTCTGCCAGTTCGGGAGCGGTCGGATTGATCATGATGGCACAATCGGAAAAAATATAAGGTTTGCCGCCGGCAACCATCAATACCGCCGAAGAAACGGCACGGCCTTTTTTGGCGGATTTGATGATTTGCAGCGCCGGACGAACGGTGTCGGCGGTGGAATGGTTGGCGCCCGATACCATGCCGTCGGCATCGCCGGCCTTGATCATCATGGTGCCGAAATAATTGTAATTGTGCATCTGCTTAGCCGCATCTTCGGGCGTAATTCCCTTATCCTTGCGCAGTTCATAAAACATTTGCGCATAAGCTTCCGCCTTGGGGGAACTCTCCGGAGTCATAATCTCAATACCATCCAAATTCCAACCTTTAGCATTGTAATAGTCTTCTATCGTTTCGCGATTGCCCAAAATGACCGTTTTGGCGGCTTTGGCTTCGGCAACATAATGAGCGGCGTCCAAAACCCGGTTGTCTTCGCCTTCGGGCAGCACAATGGTTTTGAGATTTTGTCCGGCCTGAGCCAGCAGTTGTTTCAGATAGGCGCTTTCAATCATTTTTTTTGTCCTTAAAATGAAGTTTAAATCACAATTTGTGTGTAAATAAACAACGAATTGATCAAAAAGTCTATAAAAACTTTTGATTTTTCGGCACATATAGGATAAGATCAGCGCAAACCAGCCAACCGACAGAGGATAAAAATGGAAAAAACTTTTTCAATGATCAAGCCCGAAGCCCTTTTTCGCGGCGTCAGCGGCAGAATCATTACCAAAATCGAAGAAAGCGGCCTGAAGATCATCGCTCAGAAAATGTTGTGGCTCTCCGCCGATGAAGCCGCACGTTTTTACGCCGTTCATCAGGACAAATCTTTTTTTGCAGAACTGATTGAAAACATCACCGCCGGACCGGTAATCGTTCAGGTGCTTGCCGGTGAAAACGCGGTTGAAAACTATCGTCACCTGATGGGGTCGCCCAACCCTGCCGCCGCCGAAGACGGCACTTTGCGCCGCCTGTACGGGGTTTCGATCGAAAAAAACGCCGTCCACGGTTCCGATTGCCCGGAAACCGCCGAAAGAGAGATTGCTTTTTTCTTCAACCAACTTGAACTTATGAAATAATCCGGAGACACTCATGCGCCGTTTGTTACTTTCCGTTTTTGTACTCGCTTTCCTGTTCTGCTTTTCCGCCCGGGCAGGACTGCCTTCCTATTCGGCCGATGTGACGGTTGACGTCACCGCCGACAATGCTGCCGCCGCCCGCGACCGCGCGATGCGCCAGGCGAATCGTCAGGCCGTCAACGCCATTGCCGCCAATTTTACCACCCGCGAAGGAATGGCAACCCTCAACCGGCTTACCGACGATCAGCTGCTTAACTTTGTCAAGGAAACCACCGTGTTGGAAGAAAAAGCCTCCAACGTCCGCTACATGGCCAAACTGAGAATTACCGCCCATGATCAGCTTTTGAAACAATATTTGCAGGAAAAGAACGTTCCGCTGGTGGTTGCCTCGTCCGCCAACGTCATGATCGTGCCTGTCTTTCGCGAAAGCGAAGGCCGGCCGGCCCGTTTGTGGGAAGAAAACAACCCGTGGCGTTTTGCCTGGGAACAAAGCCCGCAAACGGTAGGTTCCATCCGTTTCTTTTCACCGGGCGAAGACAGTCTGCCCTCTCTCAGCGCCGACAAGGCATTGGCTTTGGACGCTTCTGCTTTTCGCCGTCTCAGCGAAATCAACAACGGCGGTGACGTTTACGTGGCCGAAACCTATCCTGACGGCGAAAACGGCCTTACGGTGCGCATTCTTAATCCGCAAAACGGAAAAAGGGAAATTTTCAACGTTAACGGACTGTTGTCGTCCGAATTGTACAAACAGGCGGCGCAAGAAACCGCGCTCCGCATTTCGGACGAACTGAAAGGGCGAAGCATCGTCACTTCTTCCGAACCCGAAACCATTACGGTCTTGTACAAGTTCAACACCCTCGGCACGTGGTTGAAAGCCGAAGAAAAAATCTCGGCGATTACCGCAGTCGAAAACATTCAGATCAATGCCATCGGCAACGGCCGCATTCAGTTTCAAATCGAATACATCGGCGGCATTGACACTTTGCGCAAAGCCCTGCAGTCTTATCACTTGCTGCTGACGGAAAGCGGCAACTATTATACTTTGATTGATATGTAAAACGGCGAAAGGAAAACATCATGACTAAAAACACCGCGGCGGTTCACCCGTCGGTAAGCAAGTCAAACCGCTTTTTCTGGCTGGCCCTGTTCGCTTTTTTCTGCGCTTTTGTGTATGTTCTGCGCTCGGTGCTGCTGCCGTTTGTGGCCGGAATCATTATCGGTTATCTGCTGGATCCGCTGGTCGATAAATTTACCCGTTTTAAAATCAGCCGCACTTGGGCAACCGTGCTGGTTCTGCTGCTGGTCATCCTGATCATTGTTCCGACGGTGGTACTTATCGCCAACGTCATCGACAGCCAGCTCAGCGTTTTTATCAGCGTGGTGCCGAATTATGTCGGTTCGCTGATAAAAAAAGCCGAACCGATCCTAAACGAACTGAAAGATTTGTTTCCGACCCTGGATGCCGAGCGTATCCGCGAATACATTCGTTCCAACACCGCCAACAACCTGAAGATACTCGGCTCTATTCTGCGCAGCGTCGTTTCGGGCGGGATGGCGATTGTCAATCTGATTTCGCTGCTGCTGATCACGCCGGTGGTCGCCTTTTACATGTTGCGCGACTGGGATAAGTTTATTGCCAAAGTTCGCAGCCTGCTGCCGCGCAAATCCAAAAAGTCGATTGAACAGCAGGCTCATGAAATTGACCGCACGCTGGCCGGTTTTATTCGCGGGCAGTTGAGTGTCTGCGTCATTCTCGGCAGTTTTTACGCCATCGGCTTGCACCTGGTCGGCCTGGATCTGGGACTTTTGGTCGGCTTTTTGGCCGGCATCATTTCTTTCATTCCCTATGTCGGAACCATCTCGGGCTTTATTATCAGTCTGGCGCTGGCTTTTGCCCAGTTTGACTCGATGATGCCGATTGTCAGCGTTGTCATTGTCTTTGGAGTCGGGCAATTTTTGGAAGGAAACTTCCTGACGCCGAAACTGGTGGGCGACAACGTCGGGCTGCATCCGGTATGGGTGATGTTCGCCCTGCTCGCCGGCGGCGTGCTGTTGGGTTTTTTGGGGCTGATGATTGCGGTTCCGGTGGCGGCGATTATCGGTGTGTTGATCCGTCATGCCATTATGAACTATAAAAAAAGCAGCCTATATCTGGAAGATTGAGATCGACGCAATCTGCAAAATCAACAAACCCCCGCAGCAAAAAATCAGCCCGGGGGTTTGTCTTTACGGTATCACAATCCGCTATTTCGACCAACCGTTCGAATATTCAACGGATCGTTGTTTTCTTGTCATTTCATCTTCCTTATTTTCCATACTTCTTCTATTTGCCGTTCGAATGTTGCCAACCGTAAACAATATAATTCCAGTAAAGCAAATTCATCAGCAAAGCATATAAAAAAGAAATATTGATGACCAGCCTTTCAAAGCGACGATATTTACCCATTGTCTGTATTTCATCTTTATGAAACCAAAAATAAAAAGTTTCATCTGCCATAAACATAGAAACAATTATATAGATATCAAATATAATAAAAAACAGATTGTGCGGAAACTGACCTTGAACAATAAGAATATTCATAATCAGGCATAAAGTTAATATTCTATAGGCAAGTTTTAGTATTTTTAAGCAATAGGACTTTTGTTTTCTTGTCATTTCATCTTCCTTATTTCCATTGATTATACATATCCATAATTTTGTCCTTAACCAAGTTGACACCGGTTGAGACCGTCTCTTCGGGAATTTGGCGCCACAGACCATTGGCTCCGCGTCCGAAGAACTTATTAACCCCTTTATGAGCAAGTGTATTTCCGACCATATTAACCGCAATATTAAGCGGATACTCTTCCAGGTCCTCACTGGCACCGCAACCATAGATTAGCCCGTTAATTTGTGAATTGGCAGCTCTTTTTGCTGCTTTGACATGCAACGATGCCAGAGGCGGAACTTTGACGAGTTCCACCGGACTGGCCGTTGCCCCTAAGTATTCCATCGTTCCCGTCAATACCGGCGCCTGTTCGCGGCCTTCTTTGTATATTTGACGGCGCCGGTTGCGTCCTTCCACATAGCCCCGTTTTACCGCATCAATCCAGTCTTCGGCCGGATATTGAAAATCGGCGCCGAACTTTCTCAGTACTCGTATCCCGGGATTGGCAAAACCATATCCGACCGCTCTGGCCGCACCTTCCATTTCATCCGCCCAGCCCAGAGACAATCCTTGCTCTGCCGCAGTGGCCGCATATTCGCCGTAGCGAAGCCAGTTCTCCCACCGCCTGCGCTCTGCCGACGCGATTTGTGTTTTTTGCCGATTTGCCTGAGCCTGTTTTTGAGCCTCCATGTCTTCAAAACGCGCTTCCAGTTCTTCACGCAAAGTCATTCCGGAATAATCCGGTTCTGTCGAATCCGAAGCCTGAACGGCCGTGAAATTGTTCTGTTTTTTCCGAGCGCCGGAATCGTACGCCCTGCCCGGAACCGTATATGTATTAAACCCCATTTTACCATCCTTTTTTCAGTTACGTTTATCTGTTTCGCAAAGCAGATTTGCAGATCAGGGCTTAATATATTTTGGGAAACAGAGGCAGCCACAGGTTATTCTTAAAAAAGATCGTCAAAATTGTTCCGCCGGTATTCTCAGCACCCGAAAATAACATGATTGAAACATTAGAAAAATACAATCCAAAAGTGCATTTTATCCACAATATTTTATGTTTTCCTGCGGTGTCATCTTTTGTCTTTAACCGCCGTCTCCTCCCGACATGCTTTCGTTATTTTATATCCGAAAATTGATTTTGGCAGACCGGCCGGCAAACCTGACGACACATCAAAAAACTCCCTGTTTTTGAGGGAGTTTTCAGGTATCGCTTTTGAGCTTTTATTCGGTAGCCGATCCGGAAAGCGGTCGGTATTGTAACCGCTCAACGATCATTGGCGTTGTCTTTGACCAACGGCGGCAGACGGTTGCCTTGCGGTCTGCGGACCCGCCGTACCCGCGTCGGTTTCGGCATCGCGACTTTTTCTACCCGCTGTTCACCGCACTGATAAGCTTCGTTCCATTTTTCTTCCGTCGGTGCCGGAGGAACGCCGCCGTCTTCATCCGGTGCTGTCGGCGTCTCGTCGGCCGGCTGATAAACTTCGGCTAATTCATCTTCAATTGTTTCGCGGCTGTTTTCTGCGGTTTCAAGCGCCAACTCAGGCAGTTCCGCTTCCAACCCGGCTTCCAAAGCCAGTTCTTCGGCCTTTGTCAGGACTTCGGGCTCATACACGGTTTCCGCTTCCGCCGTATTTTCCATACGTTCCAAAATATCCTGACATTTGTTGGTTTCTTCGTTGACCATCTGGTCGAGAATATCCGACATAATCGCGTCTTTTTCATAAAGGTCGAGCACGGCGGTTTCCATATTGTCCAGCAAATGCACCTTGTTTTCGGGCACGGTTTCCAACAGTTTTTCAATAAAATTCGGTTCCCGCTGCCCCAGCGCAAAATGATGCGTATCCAGCTCGTCAAAATCGCGGATATCGGTATCGTCGATAAATTTCTTAAAATAGTAGTCGCCTTGCTTATTTTGATAAATTGACAGGCCGAACTGATACATATATTCTTTCAGGGCTTCTTCAATCAGCTCGGGACGCGACAGCAGATCGTCTTCATAATCGTCGTCTTCGTCTTCCCAGTCCCACTGGCCGTACTTGAGTTTTTTATCCTTAATCCGCTTAAGCTTTTTCTCCTTCAAAAGCCGATGCATTTTGAACAGCCGTTCCAGTTTCTTTAAGATTGTTTCTTCTTCCATTGATCAAAACTCCCTGAATATGGCTTGAGTATAACATACAAAAAGTAAATTTAAACCTAATTTACACACTTTCTAGCGGCCGTCGTTTCTTCCTCGCAATCCGGCACCGCGCGCCGTTGTTCGCACAACCGGACCGCTTTTGTTCTTAAACCCGGCAACCGTCCGTTTAAAGGTTTCGGGGCAGCGATAATACATAACATACAGATCATCGGCAACCGGTTTCAGCACCGGGTCTTCTGCCTGTTCATTCCCGGCGTCGAAAGCGGCAACGGCAGCCTCCAACATACCTGCATAACGGCTTTTGTCATCCAGACCGATCCGACGGCCCAACCGATGAAAGGCCTGCCGATAATTTTCTTCCAGCCGACGGCGCTGCCGGCGACTTGTCAACGGCAGTTCCAAAACAAATTTTTCGGGACAAACCTCGGCCTGCGGATCCTGACGGCGCTGCCGGTACATCTCCCATATCCGTTCGCGAACCACCGGATTTTTTTGCATCAAACGCAAGACGCCGGCCGTCTCCGACGGTATTTCCGCAACATCGAGCAGCTTGTTGACGCCTTTCTGATATTTTTTCAGCATTTCGTCCATAAAGGCGCCGCAATGCGGTTTTTGCTGCAGTATTTTAGCTTTGGCCGTTCGCACCGCCGCATCGGGAAGCCGTCCGGCCGCCAACGCCGTCATCACGTCAAGTTCGGGATATGAATTCGGACTTATTTTGAAAAACCGCATAATTTCGGCCAAGGAAATTGACTTGTCATCCAATCCGCAGACAATGTTAAGCAAAACTGACGAAGAATCTGAAGATTTCAATCTTTCAAAACCCACCGCCGCACGTTTTTCATTGCGACGCGCATGTTCGTCAATCTTACGTCGCATGACTTTTTTCTCGCCGTCCAAATCCAATATACTCAGAAACCGACACCAGCGTGCTTCGAAAATCGGCTGCCGCCAGCTTCTTTCATGAACACCGCAGCGGCCTTTGCGGTCATCGTCCAATATCTGCTGAAACACGCGCGGCGAAAAAGCGTTTTTTATAACCACTTCATCAACGACATCAGCCAGTTTTTTCATATCTGTTTCACCGTCCGGCAAAAAGAACTGCCGATCTTCGCCGCTGCGGCGATATCGCTTCATTTGACGAATTATTTCTTTTTCGATCGGAAACGACATGTAATAACGCAAAGAAGGATATTCGCGGTCGGGATCAAGGCTCGCCTGATAAAACGTCATGCCGGACCGGATATAACTGCGGCGGCACTCGCGACGAAAATCCTTTTTGGTTTCGCAACGCAACAACATACAGGCGGTAGCAAAGGCATCGGCATGAGCTTCGCGCAGATAGTCACAATAGTCCCAGGCATCGGCAAATTTCTGACAAAGCTTCGAACCACCCTTATATTTTGCTTCTTTGATCGAAAAATCGTACAATTTCTGCAACACGCCCAAATTGTAAAAGTCATGTTCATATTGAATGATATGTGCAATTTCGTGATACATATTGTGACGCTCAGTCATGGTTTGGTCGTCAAAAAAGATCAGGATGTTTTTATTCAGCCCCTGTTCTTCGCCGACGGCGCTGTAACAGGTGGCACCGCCGTTTTCCACATTCGAACGGAAATTAAAGTCATAGCCGCCGCCGGGAAAGCGGGTGATAACCTCACGATCCAAAAGCAGGTTCCGGTAATCGGGCCCCAAAAACTGCTCGGTTTCCACAAGAAAGGCCGGCATTTGCGACGGAAGCCCTTGTTCGTCATAAACATGCAGCTTGTCATAAAAGAAATAACGACAATTATATTGGCGGCAAAAACATTCAATGTCTTTATGTATTTTATTAATGTCCGTCATAACCGCCCTTGCCTGCATCATTTACTTTCTTTTGAGCGAAAGCTGATTGTATTCGTCAGCGCGGTGACATTTGCAACATTTTTATAAAACACTGACTTTTCCATTTAGCTCTCCGTTCACCTTTTATTTTTTTATCATAACTATTTACCGTATTTTTGTCAATATTTATCCAAAATTTTATCTTTAGCAAAAGCCGCTTCATTAAAAAAGCGCTTATATTTAAAATTTCTGTTGCAAACTTTTTTTTATTCAAATATACATACCTACTTGAATGTATATTTATTGATAAAGAAAATGGCTAGAAAAACCCGCGAAGAAACCGAGAACACCCGCGCGCAGATTTTACAGTCGGCGTTGGACTGTTTTTACGAAAAAGGCTTTTCCCGCACCACTTTTGAAGATATTGCCGCGCGCATCAATCTGACAAAAGGAGCGGTTTATTGGCATTTTAAAAACAAAGCCGAACTTTTGGCCGACCTCATTAACCGGCAGGCGGAAAAAAACCGTCTTGAGATCGGCAGCCGTTACACCCGTCCCGACTCTATTGCGGCCCTGCGCGATTTTTTCCGACGCGAAGCCGAATATATTGAGCGCAGCCCCGAAGTGCGGAAATTTATCTTCTTCACCCTGTTTCAGGTCGAGTGGTCAGACAGCATTTTCAATCAGGTCGACGCCAAAACCGGCGAAATTCGTGATTTTCATTTCAAAACGATCACGAACGCCTTGACAAATGCGCAAAAAAACGGAGAAATAAGCCCCAAAGCCGACATTCGAACTGCCGGCATCGTTATGGTCGGCACCTGGCGCGGCCTGATCAACGCTTATATTTGCAAAGATTTAAAATTCAGTCTTTCCCAGACTTTTCTGGAAGGATTTGACGCGATAATTGACAGAATCGGAAATAATGAAAGGTTAGGAAAATGAAAGTTGGAAAAATGAGCAATCGCAAAATATTAAAACAGGTGGTTGTCTTATGCTTATGCGTCGCGGCCGGATGGTTTTTGAAAACAAAACTCAGTCCGCAACAGATGATGGCAGCCGGAGAGCCCGGCAGTGAGCCATACGTCGTCGTTGAGCAGGCCCGACTGCAAGACGTGACTCCGGCCAAAAAGTTTATCGGTCACGTCGAAGCGATCAACGAAGTCAATATCCAGCCTCAGGTCAGCGGATATCTGGAAAAAGTTTTGTTCAACGAAGGGTCGTTTGTCAAAAAAGGCGACATCCTGTTCGTGATTGAACAACAGCGTTACATTGCCACCGCCGACCTCCGCAAGGCCGAACTTGACAAAGCCAAAGCCAGCTTTACTCAGCTTGAAAAGGAATATAAGCGTCAAAAATCGCTCAACCAGCAGAAATTTGCCTCGGAATCAAAGCTGGACGAAGCCTATTCCAACATGCTCCAGGCTCAGGCCGGCATCAAACAGGCCGAAGCCAACTACGAACTGGCTAAAATCGATCTGGAACACACCGAAATCCGCTCGCCGATCAACGGTTATATCGGCAAGGCAATGGTAACGGTCGGGAACTTCGTCAGTACCTCGGGCGGCACTTTGGCCAACATCGTACAAACCGACCCGGTCAGAATCGTCTTTTCGATGACGGATAAAGAAATGCTCAATTTGAAACAGGATTACCGCAAGCGCGGCGGCGAAACATACAGCAAAATCGTTCTGCCCAACGGCAAGGAGATCAAAAAACCGATTCTTTCCCGTTTTGCCGACAACTCGGTTAACACGGCAACCGCAACCATGTCGGTTTATTCGGAATTCGAAAACGGCGACGGTACATTGATTCCCGGCAGTTATGTTGACATTATGATCGGATCCGGAAGCGAAAAAAATGCCATTGTGATTTCTCAGGCCGCGTTGGCTCAGGACGAACACGGCATGTACGTGATGACGGTTAACAACGACAACATAGTCGAACAAAAACGGGTTACGCTCGGCGATCTGGTCGAAAACCGCCAGATCATTACTTCGGGTCTCAATGCCGGTGACAGAGTCATTATTCAGGGACTGCAAAAAGTTGCCGACGGCAAAAAGGTACGGGCCGAAAACGTCAATCCTCAGACGACGGAAGGAAAATAACTCATGTTTTCGAGAATCTTTATTGAAAGGCCGCGTTTTGCGATGGTTATTTCGATTGTGCTGACTTTGGCCGGTGCAATCGCCGTATTTTCGCTGCCGATTTCCCTGTATCCGGAGATCACGCCGCCGACCGTCAGCGTTTCGGCAACCTATCCCGGCGCCAGTTCCGAAGTTATCGCCAACACGGTCGGCATTCCGCTGGAAGAAGCCATCAACGGGGTGGAAGACATGCTGTACATGGAATCGTCTTCCGACGCTAACGGCAGATACAGCCTGACGGTTACCTTCAAAGTGGGAATCGACCCCGATATGGCACAAGTCAAAGTACAAAACCGGGTTCAACAGGCCTTGAGCAAACTGCCGGCAGAAGTCCAACAACAGGGAATTTCGGTCAGCCGCCGTTCTTCCGATATTTTGGGCTTTCTGACGGCGCGTTCTCCCAAAGGCACCCATGACACCCTGTTTCTAAGCAACTATGTGCAAAACAACGTTAAAAAGAACCTGATCAAAGTGAACGGCGTCGGAGAAGTCAACGTTTATGCGCCGCCGCTGAGTATGCGCGTATGGCTGGACGCCGACAAAATTACCGCACTCAACCTTCCGGTTTCCGCCATACGATCGGCGATCGAGAGTCAGAACATCCAGCCTTCGCTCGGCAAGGTCGGTTCGATGCCCGGCGACGGCACTCAGCAAATGGTTTATGCCCTGCTCAGTACCGGACGCATTAACGACGTCGAAGAATTCAAACAGATTATCGTCCGCACTGACGAAGAAGGCGGGTTGGTCCGTCTGGGCGACGTTGCCCGTATTGAGATCGGCGAAGAAAGCTACAACGCCAAATCCGAATTTGACGGCGCACCGTCGGTAGCTATTGCCATCAACTTACTTTCAGGAGCCAACGCCATTAATGCGATGGCCAACCTGCGGGCGGAAATGGCGCGTTTAGAGCAGTTTTATCCCGATGACGTCGAGATCTTTGTTGCCTATGACGCGACAGACTATATTGAATCGTCAATCGAAGAAGTGGTCTTTACCCTGTTGCTGACATTCGTTCTGGTTGTCGGCGTCTGCTATATCTTTTTGCAGGACTGGCGCGCGGTGTTGGTTCCCTCCCTGACCATTCCGGTATCGCTGTTTGCAACCTTCGCGGTTTTGTTGGCGTTGGGTTACAGTCTCAATATCCTGACCCTGTTCGGACTGGTGCTGGCTATCGGTCTGGTGGTTGACGACGCCATCGTGGTGGTGGAACGCGTTTTGTTCCTGATGGAAAACGAAAAACTGGCTCCAAAACCGGCAACCATCAAAGCGATGGAACAGGTTTCGGGCGCCATTATCGCCACCACGCTGGTATTGTTGGCGATTTTTGTACCGATCGGTTTTCTCGGCGGCATTACCGGAAAAATTTACCAACAGTTTGCGATTGCCATTTCGACCGCGGTCGCGTTTTCTTCTCTGAATGCGCTGACGCTGTCTCCTGCTTTGTGCGCCACAATCCTGCGACCGCTCAAACCTTTTGAAAGCGGCCCGTTGTTCTGGTTTTCCAAAGTGTTGGACAAATCCCGCGACCGTTATGCCGGTATTGTGGCGATTGCCAGTCGTAAAATCAGCGTTATTGCGCTGATCTTGATGTTGATTGTCGCCGGAATTTACGGTCTGCTCAAAATCAGTCAAACCAGCTTTATTCCCGGCGAAGACCAGGGCGTATTCATGACCAACATTCAGTTGCCCGAAGGCGCTTCGCGCGAACGCACCGACGCTTTGGTTAAAAGGCTGGTTCCGAAGATCATTGCGGAAGACGGCGTCGCTCACGCAATGAATATTACCGGTCACAGTATGATCGGCGGTTCGGGCGAAAACGTCGCTTTCATTATCACCATGCTGAATCCGTGGGCCGACCGTTCGGACAAAATATTGTACTCAACCAATATCTTAAACCGGGTTAAGAGCAAAATCGGCGACTCGCCCGAAGCCTCGATTAACATGTTTGAAATGCCTGCCATTATGGGATTGGGCAACACCAACGGCATGGACTTCCGGCTGCAGGCTCTCGACTCTTCGGACCCGAAAAAACTCGATACCGCCCTGCAGGGCTTTATCGGCCGGCTGAACAGTTCGCCGTATGTCCTGTATGCGTTTTCGACCTACAACGCCAACACCCCGCATATATATGTTGACATCAACCGTGCCAAGGCGGAATCGATGAAAGTAAGCACCGGCAGCATCTACGACACGCTGGGACAATACCTCGGATCGTCTTACATCAACGACGTCAACTTCGGAACTCAGGTTAACAAAGTGGTGGTTCAGGCCGACTGGAAATTCCGCAAAGGGGTTGACAACATCAGCAATCTGTATGTTCAAAACAGCTTGGGCGAAATGGTACCGCTCGGCGGCGTCGTCAGCTTGAGCAAAGTTTTGGCTCCCAGCACCATCAACCGCTACAACCAGTATCCGTCCGCTTCGATTACCATCATGGGCAATCCGGCGTACAGTACCGGCGAAGCGATGGACGCGATTGAAAAACTGGCTAAAGAAGCCCTGCCGCAAGGGTACAGCTACGAGTGGTCGGGCATGAGCTTTCAGGAAAAAGCCAACCAGGGACAAATCGGTTACCTGATTATTCTGGCGCTTACCTTCGCTTATTTGTTTTTGGTGGCGCAATACGAAAGCTGGAGTACGCCGATTCCGGTGCTGGCTTCGGTGTCGGTGGCAATGGTCGGCGCTCTGCTCGGCTTGTTTGTTCACGGACTGCCGCTCAGCATTTATGCACAGCTCGGTTTGATTCTGCTGGTTGGTCTGGCCGCCAAAAACGCGATTTTGATTGTGGAATTTTCTAAAGAAGAACGCGAAAACGGCGCCACCATCAACAAAGCGGCCATGACCGGACTGAAGGAACGGTTCCGTGCGGTGCTGATGACGGCCTTCACCTTTATTCTGGGCGTGCTGCCGATGGTGGTCGCGACCGGTGCCGGCGCCAACAGCCGTATTGCGATCGGGGTTCCGGTATTTTACGGAATGCTGGTCGGAACCGCGGTCGGACTGATCGTTATCCCGATGTTATATGTTCTGTTCCAGACTTTAACCGAAAAACTGACCGGACCGACGCCCGGTGCCAAAACGGAATAGGTTCCCGGAAAAAACGCCGCCGTCAACGCGGCGTTTTTTTTATTGTCGCTTGTACAATAACGGGATTAAACTAAAGGTAAGGATGTTTTTCGGCAAAAGCATATTATTTCAAACAAAAAAGAAGGAGAAAGAAATGAACAAACTGTTTTATCTGCTTATCGGTGCCGCCGTATTGAGCGGCTGCTCCAAAAGCAACGAAACCTGCGGCACTTACAACGGCACCCTTCCGGCCGCCGACGGCCCGGGCATCGAGATGACCGTCCGTCTGGGACCGGACAATAAGTTTGAAAACAAACTGGTCTATATAGATGCCGAGGACGGCACTTTTTACGAACAAGGCACCTACAGCCAAAACGGCGATCTGATCGAACTCAAGAGCGGCGACGAAATATCCTATTACAAAGCCGAACCGGGACAACTGCGACGGCTGGACAGCGAGAAACAGGAGATCACCGGCGCTCTGGCCGACTACTACATTTTGAAAAAAACGAAACAATGTAACGGAAAGTAAAATGACAGTCGAAGGCGAAACAAAATTAAAAAACAAAGAAAGACAAAAATGTGAGATATGGACTCGCATTATGGGCTATTTTCGGCCGGTATCCGGTTATAATCCCGGCAAAAAAGCCGAATTTTACGAACGTCGTTACTTCAGTGAGGAAAAAGCGCTCGAAAATATAAATTCCTCAAAGGATTCCGACGCGGATCCCGACTTTCCGGACCAAAGCGGAGAAGAACCGACCAAACACTGAACATATCTTCCGCCTTTTTACAAAGCAGCAAAATTTATATAAGCAAACTGTAGAAATTGCCGCTGTTGATGATTATTTTATTTGCGGCAGGCGAAAAAGAAGCTTCCTCGAAGCTTTCCGGGCGCTTTGCTTCATCTAAACTGACAGAATTTTCAAGGTCCGTCAAAACATTTCATTTCTGACAGAAACCGTAAAAAACGGCGGGCCTTGGAAAGTCTTTAAAATATCTTTAAACTCGTCAAAGCCTGCCTTCCCGCTTAAAATATTTCAACCGGCAGGCTTTGTTTTTTCAGCAACGGAGAAAAGAATGGAAGTAAAAATCTTATACGGCACCGAAACCGGCAATTCGGAAACTCTCGCTCATCAGGCCCAACAGGCACTGGAAGGCGCGGGTGTGCAGGCCGAGGTTTTGAATATGGAAGACGTCAAGGCTCAGGACCTCGAACAAATGCCTTATATTCTCATGATTACCAGTACCTGGAATGACGGAGAACCGCCGTCAAATGCCCAAGAACTGCATGATGAACTGCAAACGGCCGATCTTGATTTGTCAAATTCCAAATACGCGGTACTGGGTTTGGGAGAATCTTATTACGAACACTTTTGCCAAGCCGCAATTGACTTTGACGAATATCTGGCCAAAGACGGCGCAGAACGTCTGCTGGAACTGGAAAAAGCCGACGGTGACTTCGAAGACACCTTTGACAACTGGATCAACAATGTTGCCAACCGCCTCAAAGCCTGATCAATCTGTATTTGCTTTCAAAAATGCCCGGACTCGTCTCCCGGGCATCATTTTAATCCGAAACGCTTTCCGCTTGTTTCACTTTGATGTTTTCAATCCTTTCAGCCAGCCGGAAAGCCCCGTCGTCCGGCTGCCGTAACCGACCCATCCGTCCGACTGCACCTTGCAACCTCTGCAGATGGCTGTCATGTCTCGAATTGTATTTGCGGCACCGCCGCCGCCGTGGGTGATAAACGGAATAACCGTTTTTCCCGCCAGATCGTGACTTTCCAAAAAACTGCTTACTTGCGGCGTAACGGTTCCCCACCAAACCGGCGAACCGATAAAAATAACGTCATAACGGGAAATGTCGTCAACCACAGCGGTTAAACGGGGACGAAAACCGTCTCGCAGTTCCTGTTGAACCTGCCGGCTCATTTCCCGGTACGATTCCGGATAAGTTCCTTCGGCTTTGATTTCAAACAGATCGCCGCCGGTTTGTTTCTGAATCGCCGCCGCCACTTCTTTGGTATTGCCGCTGTAGGAATAATAAGCAATCAAAACTTTAGGCGCGTTTGTTTCTTGTTGGTCCGGTGCGGCGCCGACCGGAGCTGAGAAGGCTGTCATTAAAAGGGCCGCCGCACTGAATAACCGGATTCTTTTCATCTTTATTCTCCTTTATTTTCAAACAGTTGTTCTTTATTTGCGATAGATCGGTTGATAATTTTCGACTTCGGTTTCTTTGATCAGATTAATTGCGGTCAAAGCGTTGGGAAGCCCGATATACGGAATCGTCTGCACCATCGCCGCCAACAAAGTCTGTTTGTCATTGCCGGCTTTCAAATTGCCCATAATGTGAGCCGGCAATTGTTTCTCGGCGCCGAGTGCCGTCAAAGTGACCAGGGCCAGCAACTCGCGTTGTTGCAGAGTAAGCCCTTTACGGGTATAAAAATCGCCAAAACAAAATCCGGTCAGAATTTCGGGCACTTTATCCTTATATTGGTCCGGCAGCGTTTCCATCGCCGTCTTGACCTCATCGCCGTAAAGAGCTGTCTGAATTGCTGCCCCTTTTTCCAACCGGTTTTCCTCATTGACCGCAGCCGCGTTTTCGAGCGGCAGTTCAATCCCGCGTTCCCGCATCACCTGATTAAACACCCCGACGGCATTTAACGTGCGCGGAAAGCCGATAAAAGGTGCACAACCGTAGATTGACTCGCGAATTTCCGACGGCGTGTTGCCGACGTTCAGTGCGGCATTGATATGTGCTTTCAACTGCGGCAAAGTTTGCAATGTCGTCAGCGAAACCACCGTGATCAATTCACGCATTTTCGGATCCGCTTCACCGACATAAAAAACTTCTCCGAAAATAAACCTTTGCAGAATCTCCAGCAATTCGGGATCGGTCGGATCAGGCGTTCTTTCGGCTGCAAACAATTGTTTGTATGTTTGATCGGCCCGTTGTTCTCTTGTCATGTTTCCTCCTGTTTGCTGAGCCGATGCCGCTTCGCCGAACAATATCAGGCAAAGGACAACGGCATATTTTATCAAGCTCATTATTCAATCTCCCAAAGTGATAATGATACAGTCTAATCTTTAGAGTTAACTCGAAGTCAAGATCTTTTTTAAAATTTTTTACATCGACACGGAAAAGAGGCGGCCGTTATTTCGCCGCCAGATGATAACTTTGCTCAATGCGTTGATAAATTTCCTCAAGCGGAACCGAACCGTCCAGGCAAATCGTAATCCAGTGGCGTTTGTTCATATGATATCCGGGAAAATATTTGCAACCGTCGACTAAGGATTCGATATCTTCGGGCTTCATCCTCAGGTCAACAATTTCAATCGTCTGTTCCCCTGCAAGTCCGATGCTTTGCCTTTTTACCGTCAACAACAAGACGTACCATTTTTGAGTATCCGGCCGACGAATTATCGCGTTTTGCGGAAATTTTTCCCACAAAAACTCAAGTCGGTCCTGATATTTTTCCCCAATGTGTTCAATGATCTTATCGGCATAATCGCTTGTAAAAACTTTTGATTCAAAACAATTGTCGGCAATTTTTTGCATGATCTCCGCACAATTGGTGCGGACCTTGCCGACAAAAGCGCCGACGGCATCGGTTAAGTGCAAAACGTATTCGTCTCCGGTATCGGGATCATAAACGGTTGTTTTGACCTTGCCGCTGTCCAAAACTTTTACCGCGATTTTCAACTGACCGTCGGCGATTGCCGCCCGGTAAACATAACCGTCAGGTTCGCGTACAAAACCGAAAGAAGACAGTCGGCTCCGAACAACGGTTTTATTTTCAAATGCAGATTGACGAAACATCATTTTCCCCTCAAAAGCTCTTGTTATTTTAGCCCATCTCTCCGTCGCCGTCAAAACAATTTCGCCCTCCATCGACCGTGACAACGGATCATGCTTGCAAAACCTGAGAGTTTATATAATATATTATATGAATTGTTATCAGTAGTGTTTTTGAGAAAGCTGTTAAAATGAGAAAACTAAAGTTAAGTTATATATTTTGTATTCAATTTTTTGCCGTCATAGCGGGTGCATCACATGTTTTTGCACAAGACTTTCATGATAAAAACACTTATTCGGTTCTGGATGAATTAGCTTATACCGCGCTGATGTCCGATTATAACAATTCATTGATTTTAAACTTAGCGGGAACAAAAAGCACTTCCCCCGATCAACGTTCACAAATAGAGCAGCTCCGCCAAACAGATCCGCTCAGAATGATGCAAGCCGAATTACTCGCGACACAAATATACGGGAAGATGAATCTTTTACAAATCAAAGAAAAAACCATTAACGGTTTTAAGACAGAGAAAATAAATCTTCTGGAAGGAAAATTCGATCTGGAAAAAATCCGTAAGATCTCGGCCTATTACTCCGAACAGCTTGATCAGACACTCAAACATTTTGCGGAAAACCCCCGACCTGATCCTTATGAAGCTATGATCGATTTTTATCTTTTTGATCCCGATATCAGCTACAATTTTTCAGCTCAGGATTTTCCCGAAGCCTTGGTTAACAGCGCAATCAAAATTGCCGTTTCTCGTTTTGACAATGTTAAATGGCACCGGCAAATCAGAAATTGCCTGATTGAAATGAAAATCCCCGATGAGGAAAAAATTCCTTCTATTATTACCTGCGCCGAAAAATATTTTGCAGCCGTATCCGAAGAAACGGCTAAAGTGGCAGGGGAATTGCAAAAACATCCTACCTTTTTCGAAAAATTAACACCTGTTCCGGACCAATCGGAAATGACTAAAGAAGAAAAAGGAGAAACTTTCAGGTGGAAAAGAAAAAAATAAACATGCACACAATGCCGCAGTTATAAAAAAACTCCCTGCAAAGGGAGTTTTTTGGTGGGCCCTGCCTGACTCGAACAGGCGACCAGACCGTTATGAGCGGCCTGCTCTAACCAACTGAGCTAAGGGCCCGTAATATATACGCCTGCACCGACCATCCGTTTCGGTGCAATTTACAATAATTAAGAGCAGGCCTGAGTCGCTTCGTAAAACTCGGCTGACGCCTCGTCAACGCCGCTCCTGTC
>CAJTLY010000020.1:0-3823 GCA_910577095.1 uncultured Alphaproteobacteria bacterium | reverse complement strand
CGCGCTTCGCTTTCGCTTGCTCGCAGCCTAACGGCGCTGCACCTTTCGTTAAAAAGCCTGCCACCGGCAGCCTTTTTTGCCTCAAGCTAACCAACTGAGCTAAGGACCCGTAATTTAACTGGCTAGAAAATATGTCAGAATGTGATTTGAGTCAAGCTCTTTTTACGCCCCTGCCTACAGGCAAAATCGTATTTTTATCGACAAAACAATTGACTTGAACGACTGTTTCCGTTAAAATTTCGGTGAATTTAAATTTTTAATTACAATTACTATGAATAAAATTGATGAGATCATCTTAAAACGAGACACGACACAGGAAAACCGTCGTCTTTATTGTCTGGTGCTGTTCGACTATTATTTGGACCTTTATGACAAATTGGTCGAACAAAGATTTTCCAACCTCAAGCATCATGGGATTAACAACAAAGCCATGATCAACTTTTTATTCGTCTGTCTCCACAGCGTTGAGGACAGTTACGGATTGTTTGAAATGTTTCGGCATTTCAAAATCGGATGCGGATGGAGCCACCGGATTATTGACGTCTCTCAACCCGATGTCGAACGCTTGTTTGCCATGATGCCCGGTTATCGGCTGACCGGTCACAAATGGGAGAAAAAATCCCCGCAGCAGCGATCCCGGATTTGGGAAAGCCTGAATGGTCAACCCGTCGCCGATTTCATCAAGGATTCTTCCGTCAGTCAATACGCCGTCATGATCGACCGCGGTATCAACGAGCTGATTTCCCTGATGCCCGACGACTGTTTGGCAGACCTCACGCTGCGGCGCCAAGCTCAAACCGACTGGATCAAATGGATGGATCTGACCGGCCGGTTCAACCTGACGCAGAACACGGCCAACGGCATCAAAAGCCGCAATCTGAACATTTGCCAGAACTTCACCATCGAAGAACTGAGCGCAGACAAGCAACTTTTGCTGAAAGGCCTTTAAACAATCCAAACGATCAAAAACGTCCGGAATTTAGTTTCCGGACGTTTTTTGTTGTGCAAACAGGTACTCTTAAAACTTTACCCATTGACTTTTGTCAATTTTTTGTTTATTGTTTTGAGTGAAAAAGATTATTATAAATTAAAAAATAACACCATGAAAAAATTATTTTCTTACTTATTTTTAGGCATTCTCGTTATCGTAAGTTGTGTTTTCGTCAGATGCGAAAGCGGTAACGTCATCAAGGCGAAAAAAGGCGACCATGTGGTTGATGAGCCTCAGTATGTTTTGCATTGGGGATTTGGTTTTTATATCAAAGACTACGATTACGACTACTTTGACTATAAAACCACGCATTTCGGAACTTCGCCGGTCATCGCCGACCAATATACCGTTAATTTGAAAGAATCAGGATATCGGATCAAAATCAAGATCGAAACCTGTTATTGGAATCGTTCGGATATTGATGCGGTTGCTCTGTTCCGGCTTGATCATAACGGAATGAAAGAAAAGTTCTATCGCCCGCTGATTGAAGAGTTGCTGCGTTCCCGAATTCCGGCAACCAAAGACGATCTCTTCGACATCAAAAATCAACTTGAGATCGGTCTGCACAACTTCTGGAAAGATCAGCTTCCGTGGCTTAAATTCGAAGTTATCGAAATTGAGGCAACGCAAATCTAGTCAAATGCCACCAAACAAAAGAGCCTTGCGAAATAAAATCGCAAGGCTCTTTATATTGGCTCCGGCTGTCGGATTCGAACCAACGACCAATCGGTTAACAGCCGATTGCTCTACCGCTGAGCTAAGCCGGAATAATATGCTGTGGAGGCCGGTACCGGAATCGAACCGATATAGAAGGATTTGCAGTCCTCTGCATAACCACTCTGCCAACCGGCCACAATACCGTCGCACATTCAATGAGACTATATATACAATTTTTTTTGATCACGTCAATAACTTTTTTTGCATAAATCTTAAAAAAATGCTTTTTTTTTCTCGCGCTTGTTCTATCATCGCCGCAGGTTAACAACATAAAGGCAGCAATCATGAAAATAGCAATCGCATCCGATCACGGAGGTTTTGAACTAAAACAGGAACTTATCCGCCACTATGCCGATCTGGGCATCATATTGCAGGACCTGGGCACTTACAACACGGATTCGTGCGACTATCCCGACGCCGCCAAAAAAATGGCAGAAACTATTCTTAACCGTCAGGCCGAACTGGGAATCTTAATCTGCGGAACCGGAATCGGCATTTCGATTGCCGCCAATCGTTACCACGGCATCCGCGCGGCCCTGTTATATGATGATTTTACGGCCGAAATGGCCAAAAAACACAACAACGCCAACGTTATCGTCTTCGGCGGCCGCACCATGCAGGTCTCGGACGTTGTCCGGCGGATCGGAATTTTTATGCAAACCGAATTTGAAGGCGGCCGTCACAACCGCCGAATCGAGAAAATTGAGGAGGGAAAATAATGATGGATTTTGAAAAAAATCTGGCAGAAGAAGATCCGGAAATCAGTACTGCCATTAATCGCGAACTGCAGCGTCAACGCGATCAGATTGAATTAATCGCCTCGGAAAATATTGTATCCAAAGCCGTTTTACAGGCACAAGGATCCATTTTGACCAACAAATACGCCGAAGGTTATCCCGGCAAACGCTATTACGGCGGTTGCGTCTTTGTTGACGAAGTGGAAAACCTTGCGATTGAACGCGCCAAAAAGCTGTTTAATGCGAAATTTGCCAATGTTCAACCGCATTCGGGATCTCAGGCCAACACCGCCGTTTATGTGGCTTTGTTACAGCCGTTTGACACCATTCTCGGGATGTCGCTGGATGCCGGCGGCCATCTTACGCACGGCTCAAAAGTTTCCGTTTCCGGCAAATGGCTCAAAGCCGTTCCCTACGGCGTCAGAAAAGAAGACGGACTGATTGATTACGATCACGTGGAACGGCTGGCTCAGGAGCATCAGCCGAAGTTGATCATTGCCGGCGGATCGGCTTATCCGCGACAAATTGATTTTGCGCGCTTCCGCCGCATTGCCGACAGCGTCAACGCTTATCTGATGGTAGACATGGCGCACTTTGCCGGTTTGGTTGCCGGAGGCTGCCACCCCAACCCGCTGGAATATGCGGACGTTGTCACCACCACCACGCACAAAACTTTGCGCGGACCGCGCGGCGGCATGATCTTAACCAACAACGAAGAACTGGCAAAAAAAATCAATTCGGCGATCTTCCCCGGCACCCAGGGCGGCCCGTTGGAACATATTATTGCCGCCAAAGCGGTTTGTTTCAAAGAGGATCTGAGCGAATCGTTTAAGGCTTATGCGGCTCAGGTGGTTAAAAACGCCAAAGTTCTGGGAGACGTTTTAAAACAGCGCGGCCTTGACTTGGTCTCCGGCGGCACCGATACCCATCTGCTGCTGGTTGACCTGCGTCCCAAAGGATTGACCGGCGACGTGGTAGCGCAAAAGCTGGAGGAAGCTCATATTACTTGCAACAAGAACGCAATTCCGTTTGACCCGCAGCCGCCCAAAATCACTTCGGGCATCCGGGTCGGTACGCCCGCCGGAACGACTCGCGGCTTTAAGGAAAAGGAATTTACGCTGATCGGCAACTGGATCGGTGACATTATCGATGCTTTGGCTGCCGGCAATGCCGAAAAAACAATTGAAGAAATCAGGCAAAAAGTTCTCACGCTTTGTGAAAAATTCCCGATTTATTGAAAAATTGTCTCCGACCCAAAAAACTCCCCGAGAACCGGGGAGTTTTTTTGTATTTAACTGCCTCAAAAAAAGGATCATTTTTTTGCTATAGAATAAGTATGGATATGCGATTTCTGAAAACAAGAATAAAATTGTGTATT
>CAJTLY010000019.1 GCA_910577095.1 uncultured Alphaproteobacteria bacterium | reverse complement strand
TAGTGGATAATCTTCGGTATTTGCATAGTTTTTTCCGGTCAGTCACTGTCGCATTTTAATGTACGTTAAAATGCGGCGCAACTTTTTGCCGGATTCCGTAGGTTTTAGGGCTTGATTTTTGCCGCATTTTAACGTACGTATTTTTGCATTGGCGAGACAGTCCGACCGCAAAAAACAACAACTGTTTTCTGCCTAAAAATTACATCAGCATACCCGTGCCACCGTCAAGGTGTCAACCGAGCGGGCGCCGGCTTTTTTCAAAGCAAACGCGCACTCGCGAAGCGTTGAGCCGGTTGTGAGTACATCGTCAATCAGCACGATCCGTTTGCCTTTGATTTTTTCCGGTGCATCTACCGAAAAGGCGTTTTTAACGTTTTTCACTCGTTCGGCCCCGGAAAATTCTACCTGAGGCCGGGTCTTTTTATGACGAACCAAAGAAAAACAATCAACCGGCAATGAAGTGTAACGTCCCAGCTCATAAGCCATCAACGCCGACTGATTGTAGCGTCTTTTGACCAGCCGGGTATAGTGAAGCGGAACCGGGACAATCAGATCGACTCCGGCCGCAAAGATGTCTTCGCCGGCCACTTTCATCATCGCCGCCAACAAGCGGGCATTTTCGGTTTTATCCATAAATTTGAAAGCCAGAATCAGATTCTTTGAAGCATCGTCATAATACAGTGCCGAACGGCTGAGACGAAACGGCGACCGCCGCTTTTTCAGGCAGGCGGCACAAAGCATTTTTCCCCGCATTTCGCTCTCGTTCAGAGGATGACCGCACTTGCGGCAATACGGCGGATAAATAAAGTTCAGTTCCTGCAGACATTTTTCGCACAACTCGCCCTCGGCGGTCAGAATCTGTCCGCATTTACGACAACGCCGCGGCAGAACACTCTCGAGAACAACCTTAAAAAATTTTGCAAACATCGTCTACAACCGCAGCTTTTGCAGTTCCTCATGAATCCGGTTGATTTGCTCCACCACCACCATTCCCGAGGAGGCCATCGCCTGTTTTTTGTCCTCGGCGGTAATTTTGCCGCGGGTGATAATGTCGCCGGCATAGCCGACGGTGGCGCCGAAAGCCTGAGAATTGCCGGCAACAAATCCGATCACCGGTTTTTTGTGCGCGCAGGAACGGTACCATTCGGCTCCCTGCTCTTCAAAAGTGCCGCCGAGCTGCCCGATCATCACTATCGCCCGCGTATTGTCGTCTTCCATAAAACGGGACAACACGTCGACAAAATCCATCCCGATCACCGTATCGTCTCCAAGCCCGACGACGGTTGACTGTCCCAAACCGGCACGGCGGGTTTCCAACACCGCCTCGTAAGTCAGGGTTGACGAACGCGAAACAATGCCGATCTGCCCCGGAACATGGATATTTTCGGGAAAGATGCCCAGGCGAGCTTCCCCGGGCGTAATCAATCCCGGCGTATTGGGTCCGATCAAACGGGTGGAACTGTTTTTGAGAATATTGCGCACTTCCAGCATGTCTCGGATCGGAATATTGTCGGAAATACAAACCACCAACTCCAGTTCCGCTTCCGCCGCTTCGGCAATCGCGGCCTTTACCGCCCGCGCCGGAACAAACATCAGCGAAGCGTTGGCGCCGGTGGCGGCTTTCGCTTCTTTGACGGTATTGAAAACAGGCAGCCCCAAATGAGTGGTTCCGCCTTTTCCGGGCGTTACCCCGGCAACGATATCGGTACCGTAATCCAGAGACCGTTTGGTATGAAACGATGCCTGGGTTCCCGTCATCCCCTGCACCAGCACTTTGGTATTTCGTCCGGCCAATATCGACATCACTCGTTCTCCCGTACCGCTTGCAAAATCCGATCTACCGCATCTTCCATATTGTGAGCGAGAACCAACGGCAGCCCCGACCGCTTAAGAATATTTTCCGCCTCGTCGCGGTTGGTTCCTTCAAAACGAATCACCAACGGAATATTCATTCCGACTTCCGCCGCCGCGTCAATAATGCCGTCGGCAATCAGATCGCAGCGTACAAAACCGCCCAGAATATTAATCACGATCCCTTCCACCCGCGGGTTGGTGGCAATGATTTTGATACCGGCGGCAATTTTATCGCGATCAACGCCGCCTTTGACATTCAGCCAGCAGGCAACACCGCTGCCGCGGCTTCTGACCAGATCGGAAATTGCCATCGCCAGTCCTTCGCCGTTGACGATACAGCCGATGCTGCCGTCAAATTCGTGATAGGTAAAACCGTATTTTGAAGCTTTCAATTCTCGCGCACCGGTTTCATAATCGTCCTTCAGGCGCTGATTTTCCGGATGACGGAACAACGCTTTGTCATCGAGGGTGATTTTGGCATCCAACGCCATGATATCACCGTTTTTCATCACTCCCGCCGGGTTGATTTCGATCATCAGGGCGTCGTTGGCCATAAAAGCCTTAAACATGCCGCGCAAAAAAAGATAAAAACTGTCATAACTGCGCGGCTGCAACTTTAAAAATTCGGCGGCGCGGCCGGTTTGGGCATGGGTGGGGCCGGTTACCAAATCCAGCGGCAGGCGAAAAATCCGGTTGGGATCGGATTCGGCAATCGTATTGATGTCATCGTCGCGGGTGTTGGCCAGCAGCAACGTTACCGCCGGCAGCGTGCGGTCGATCGCCATGCCGGCATAAAAAGTAAATCCGACTTTATTATAAGCTTCTACATAGACACGGCTGACCAGTTTTCCTTTGGCGCCGGTTTGCTTGGTAACCAACGTCGAACCGAGCATGGCTTCGGCTTCGACCGACAGATCTTTGAGACTGTGCACCAGGCGGATGCCGCCGCGCGAACCGGCACGGGGCTCCAAAAAACGGCCTGAATTGCGGGCGCCGGACTGGATTTGCGCTTTGAGCACCCACGGGCCTTTGGCCGTCACTGCCTTGGCGGCCCGACACGCCTCCTCCGCGGTATAGGCAATTTTTCCCTTCGGAATTTTGATCCCGTTGCGGTTTAAGATTTGTTTGGCCTGATACTCGTGAATATTCATGCGACAGTCCCTATCGTTACGGTTACGGCTCAGCCGCATATAACCGGATTTTTTCAATCATTGCGGTCAGCCCGTTGCGGCGGCTGGGCGAAAGGTGCTCCTGCAAACCAAGCCGCGAAAGCGCCGCAAAAGCGTCAAAGTCACGGATACGGGCAGCGGTTTGGCGGTTGAACATCGTCAACACCACCGCAATCAACCCGCGCACAATCGCGGCATCGCTGTCGCCGCGAAACGAAAGCAGCCGTTCGCCGGCGGTTTCCGAAAATTCGGGAACCAACCACACTTGCGACTGGCAGCCGCTGACTTTCCAATCGTCGGTTTTGTATTTTTCTTCCAGCGGCGGCAGCTTTTCGCCGAGATCGATCAGATAACGGTATTTGTCTTCCCAATCGTCCAACAGTTCAAAATTTTCACTTAATTCATTAATATCCATGATCAGTCCTCTTCTCTTTTGTTTTGTATCATTAATCGGGTTAAAGGTCTATCTTTTTTTAATTAGTATTTGACTCACCCATAGAATCATATATAATTTTTGCAAAATTTTAACCCGTCAACCCAAAGGTTTCCGATGAAAATATCAATCCGCAGCCTCGAAAAACGCCTGAGTATGATTTTGCCTCTGGCCGAAGCCTATCAGCGTTCTTACAACAAACTTTCCGCCGACTACAAGTCCGAGCAGGAAATGGCTCTCTATACCCGGGGCTATTTCATCAAAAAACTGTGGAAAATGGCCGAAGACCAACAGTCGCTGGTGGCGGTGCTGCACGTCAATGACGTGCCGCGCGGCTTTATCCGCTATTCGGCAATCCCCGAATATTATACCCGCCCCGAAGAACGGCAGGCTCAGGAAGTGGAGAAAGGCTATCTTGACGGTTTTGAATTTGCCTGGTGCCGCAAAATCCGTTTTGACCGCGAAGTCGAACTCAACGACAAAACCCTGATCGTCAATCAGATTTACCTCGATCCGCAAGTGCAGCATCACGGTTTGGGAACCCTGCTGTTCGAACAAACGGTTCCGGAATTGAAAAAACTGGGCTATCAAAATCTGATTATCGAATATAACGCCAACAACAGCAATGCCAAAAACTTTTATCAGAAACTCGGCTTTGTCCCTTTTGCCCAAACCAAAGACTTTGACCATATCCTGAAAAAAGAAGACGGCCAAACCGTTTTTTGCATCAGCGACGTTCACATTGCTCATACCGGAATTGACAACGCGCTGGAACATCTGCGCCGGCGCCGACAGATGAAACAAACTTTCGTAACCGTGATCGACCAAAGAAAACATGAAGCCGCTCGTTGAAAACATCCTCAAGCTGGTTCAAATTCCCAGCATTTCGGGAGACAAGGCCCAGATCCGCCGGGTTGTCGATCTGGTGAAAAACGAACTGGCACCGCAGGGAGCGATCATCCGCGAATTTGACTTTGAAGGCGCCGATCCGGTGCTGTTGCTTGCCAACTGTCCGGGCGAGCGGTTTGATATTCTGACAGTCGGGCATCTGGACGTGGTTCCGGCCGCTCAAAAGCTTTTTGTCCCCAAAACGGAAAACGGCCGTCTGTATGCGCGCGGCGCGCTCGACATGAAGTCGTCGGTCGTTGTCAATCTGGCCGCACTGGCTTATGCGATGAACAAGAATATCCGCTTCGGCGTCTTGATCACCACCGACGAAGAAACTTCCAGCAACGGCATTAAGGCGTTGGTTAAAAACCAGCCGATTGAAGCGCGAATCGTTTTCGATACCGATGCCGGCAGCCTTGATACCCTGTGCGACAAAGCCAAGCATCCGGTAACGGTCAAAATAAACGCTGTCGGAGAAAACGCCCACAGTTCCCGTCCCTGGGACGGCATCAACGCCGTTACCCGCCTGACCGACTGCCTGACCGAGTTGGAAAAAAACTTTACCCGGTTTGAAAAAGGACAAACCCGTCCCGAAAGCATTTGGGTGGACACAATGGTGGTTACCGCCTTCAACTCGCCGACAACATACAATATGGTACCGGCACAAGCGGAAGCGCTGGTCAACTTCAGGCTTACCGAAAAAATATCCCTGCCGCAGTTGGAACAAAAACTCCGAAAAAGTACCCGGCAATTCGGCTGCGATTACGAAATTCTGTTATGCAGTCGCGGCGTGTATATGGATGCCGACTGTCCGGAAATTGCCGCCTACCGGGAAATTGCCGCTCAAACAATCGGGCGGCCGCTGAAAATTTCGCAAATGTGCGGCGGTACCGACGCCCGGATGTTTTCCGACCGTTCGGTGATTGTCATGCACAGCGTCAACGGCGAGAACGCTCACGGCGACCTCGAATATGTGGAACTCGACTCGGTTGAACAATTGTTGGAAATTGAAAAGAAATATATCGATGCCTTTATTGCCGGCAAAATATGAGTTCTCTTTATCTATTTGCTGCCCGCAAAATCACCAAAACAAAAAGAGCCGGTATAAAACCGGCTCTTTTTCAAACACATCCCGTTTACCAAATTCCGCGCGAAATCAAAACCTGCGACGTCAGATAGGCGACATACGCGGCGACAAACAAAACGCCGGCGGTCCGGGTTATTTTGTTGCGGCGGTAAACCAACGGCAGCAACACCACGGCAGCCGCGAGCATCACCCACATGTCATAGCGGACAAACTGCTGCGGAACCTCAACGTCGGTAATGGTTGCGGCCGCCCCCATGATAAACACGATATTCCAGATGTTGGAACCGAGGACGTTGCCGACCGCAAGATCGCTTTGTTTGCGAAACGCGGCCATACCGGACGTTGCCAGCTCGGGCAGCGAGGTACCGAAAGCAATGATCGTCAAACCGATAATTTCTTCCGAAACGCCAAACGCCTGCGCAATGCGGACTGCACCGTCAACCAGCAAATCGGCACCGTAAACAATGCCGCCCAGTCCCAAAACCGTCGCCGCTGAAACAAACCACCAGCTTTTGGCTGCCCACGGGCTTTGGCTCTCCGCACCCGGTGCTTCGCGATCACTTTTGGAACTGCGATAGTTAAAGACGATAAACGCCGCCAACATCAACAGCATCACAATTCCCATCCAGCGTACAAAAACACCGGTCAGGGCAAAGGCAATAAAAGCGAGCGTCACCGTCAGCAAAAAGCCATAATCGCGGAAAAACGCCCGACGCTTGACCGCAATCGGAAAAATAACCGCCGTTCCGCCCAAAATAAGCAGAATGTTGGCGATGTTTGATCCCACAACATTACCCAGCACCAAGCCTTCCGCACCCTGCAGGGCCGAAGTGATGCTGACGACAAATTCGGGTGCCGAGGTTCCGAAAGCAACCACCGTCAAACCGACGATCAAAGGCGGAATCCTCAACTTGTTAGCCATGGCAACCGAACCTTTGACAATAATGTCGGCGCCGAATATCAACAGAGAAAAACCTGCCAATATCAGAGAAATCGATGTCATCATATTCTTTTCATTTATGTGTTTATTTTCAGATTAGGATAATAGGCATAATAAATTTCAGTGAAAATTATGATAACAAAGTTAGACAAATTTGGCAAATACTTTTTGCCTGCTTCGTCACAAGCGGGCAAAAAACGGCGGTGCGGAAAATTTTCTTTACATTTCTTCTTTTAACCGCTAACTTGTGAGACGGATGTGCGTTGCATGTCCGGGGCGTCGAAAACCCTCAACATATTCGGTCGTGGCATACGACTTGAAAAAACATGCCGACTTCTTACCTTCGGGTGGATGTCGGCTGAATAAGGCTTAGCCCAATAGGTCGAGCCGTTTGAATATGTACGGTTTTCGAACATCCGCCCGCCTGACTTTACGGCGGGTTTTGTTTTAACTTGAAAAAACAAAAGGAAAGTTCGAAAATGAACAAAATATCAACTCTGGTTTACAGCGCCATAATCTGCGCTCTGCTCTCGTCCTGCGCGACTGTTATGCGCGACGAAACACAAGATATTCCGATCCATTCCAACGTCAAAGAGGTGAATATCCGGGTGCTCAATCGTCACGGTATCGCGGTGTATGAGGGACAGGCGCCGACAGTGGTGCCCCTCAAAACTTCCCGAAACGGTTATTTTTCTCCGGCAAAATATACCATTGAAGCTTCCAAAAAAGGCTACGCGCCGATCCGCCGACCGATCGACTGGCATCTCAGCCCGTGGTATTATCTCGGCAACATCGTCATCGGCGGCATTATCGGTTATCTGATTGTCGACCCGCTCACCGGCAGAATGTATTCGCTGGATGAGGAGGTCAACCTTTATATGACTCCGCTTCCCAAATGAGGCATCTTTTGACAAGACACAATCCGTCTGCGGCGCTAAAACAGCTCCAGAACCGCTTTGCCGTCTTCCGTCATTCGCTCCGGGGTCCAGGCCGGTTCCCACACCACCTTGACAGTCACCTGCCCGACCCCGCACAGAGCGGCCACCGCATCCGCCGCCTGCTGCGGCAAAATACCCGCAACCGGACAGGTCGGCGCGGTCAGAGTCATGTCAATTTCGACGTTGCCGTTATTTAAACGGCGGATGTCATAAATAAAGCCCATATCATAAATATTGATCGGAATTTCGGGATCACTGACATTTTTCAGAGCATTGACGATATCGTCGCCGGATGCCGTCAAAGCGCCTTCGGGCAGCGGTTCCCCGGCTGTCGCCACATATTCTTCGGCCGGCGCCTGCGCTGCCAACGCTTGTAAAAGCTGCGCTTCCTGATCTTCGTCCAACAACTCCGGTTTGTCTTCGCTCATCTTACGTCTTTCCTTTCCTAAAAAAAACTCTTGACTTTGTTGAGGGCCGCCACAAAGCGGTCAACGTCTTCACGGGTGGTATACAATCCGAACGAAGCCCGCGCCAGCGAAGTATAGCCCATCCGGGTAACAATCGGTTCGGCACAATGGTGTCCGGTGCGAATCGCCACCCCTTCCTTGTCCAAAACAAAAGCCACATCCTGAGGATGAATGTCTCCGAGGGCAAAGGCGATCACTGCCCCTTTTTCCGGTGCGGTGCCGACAATTTTCAGCTCGGGAATTTCGGCCAACCGGGCATCGGCATATTTCAACAGTTCTTTTTCGTGAGCGGCAATGTTTTCCAATCCCAAACGCTTCATATAGTTCAAAGCTTCGCCCAGTCCGACCGCTTCGGCAATCGCCGGAGTGCCGGCTTCAAACCGTGCCGGCGGTTCGGCAAAATCGGTATGTTCAAGCGTCACTTTCTTAACCATGTCGCCGCCGGTCTGATAAGGCGGCATTGCCGCCAGCCGTTCATATTTTCCGTACAGCACGCCGATCCCGGTCGGACCGTATGTTTTGTGTCCCGAAAAAACCAAAAAGTCACAATCAATGTCTTTGACATCCACCGGCTGATGAACCACCGACTGGCAGGCGTCAACCAAACACAATGCCCCGTAACGGTGAGCGGCCGCCGCTATTTCCTTAACCGGAAAAACGGTGCCCAGCACGTTGGACATGCCGGCCACACCGACCAACCGCGTCCGCGGCGTCAGCGCATTGTAAAAATGATCGGGATTATAACTGCCGTCATCGTTCAGCTTAAAAAACTTCAGGCTGCAGCCGGTTCGGTCGCGGACCGTCTGCCAAGGCACCAGGTTGGCATGATGTTCGGCTTCGGAAAGCAAAATCTCGTCTCCCGCTTTTAGATTATTCATCCCCCAGCTGGCGGCCACCAGATTGATTCCCTCGGTTGCCGAACGCGTAAACACGATCTCGCGGCTGCCGGCATTGAGGAAAGCAGCCACGGTCTCCCGGGCTTTTTCATAAGCGGCGGTGGCCTGTTCGGACAAATAATAGGCGCCGCGGTGGACGTTGGAATAGCTGGTTCGATAAAAATCCATCATCCGATCCAACACTTGTTGGGGTTTCTGCGCCGAAGCCGCCGTATCCAGAAAAGTGTTGGGTTTGCCGTTGACCGGTAACAAAAGCTCGGGAAAATCTTTTCTTATTTCATAAACATCATACATTTTCTTCTACCCATGCGCGAACGGTTTGGTACAGATCACTGCCGTTATGGCGTTTTTCATACAAGTGTCCGCATTGTTTTAAAATAGTCATTTTCTTGGGAGATTGCAAACCGGCAAACAATTTGTTGTTGTTATAAAGGGTGGACGAAGGATCCTGATCGCCGGTGATCACCAGCGTCGGACATTTGATCAAAAACGCGTCACGCACCAGATCGTAGCGCAGCATGTCGCGCACGACATCAAACGACAACCAGCCGTTGAGTTCGGGATGATTTTTGTTTTCGCGGTAAATTCGTCCTTCACGCTGCCATTGCCGGTAACTGTCATGTTCGTTTAACAAGCGCGAACGTACAAAATATTTTCCGCCGACCATTGCCGCCACCGGCACCAGCAGACTCACCCGTTCGGGATGATCTTCGGCATATTTCAAAACGCTGCCGCCGCCCAGCGAATGGCCGCTGAGCGCAAACGGTTCGGCATAAAAAGGCTGTTGGGCAGCCCAGTCAATTACGGTTTTCAAATCTTCGACAAACGAACTCAGCGTCGCAAACTCCAAACTGCCGTCACTGGCACCGAAAGAATGGCGCGAATCGAAAGACACGACGACAAAACCGTTGTCGACAAACGCCTGAAGCGGGCGCCGCACCATCACCTGCCCCTTATGCCCGCTCAAACCGTGCTGCACAAAAGCCAGACGCCGGTTGCCCGAGTGCTCCAGCCCTTCGACGCTGACGGCAATTTTTTCGCCTTGCTGATTGCTGATAAAAGTCTTCATACCCGTTCCTTAAATCCGGCTGCGCAGCCACTCGCGGATTTCGGGCTGTTGTACCCGCCCGATCACATCCTCCACATAGGCGTCGATCAAAATCCGGCGCGCTTCGTCCTCGCCGATTCCGCGCGAACGCATATAAAACAACTGTTCCTGATCCAATTCGCCGCAAGCGGCCCCGTGCGAACATTTGACATTGTCGGCGTAAATTTCCAACTCCGGCTTAACGTCAACCTCGGCGGTGTCACTCAGCAAAATCGCCTTATGCAACTGCCGGCCTTCGGTTTCCTGAGCATCGGGCGCAATGCGGATTTTTCCCTGAAAAACGCCTTTGGCTTCTCCGCCGACCACGCCTTTGATCAACTGGGAAGAAAAAGTGCGCTCCGCCAGATGCTCAATATCGGTGGTGGTGTCCAACGTTGCCCAGCCGTTCATGACATAAGCCGCGTTGACTTCTGCTTTGGCCTCCCGGTCAACCAGCCGCACCCGGGTTTCGTTGCGGCCGAGATCGGCGCCTTTTTGCAGACAAAAACCGTTGTAAACGCCGCCGCCGCGAACCTGAACCGTCGTCAGGGCAATATGAACCGCTTTAAAAGCCTCGTCCTGAAGCTTGCAATGATTCAGCACCGCACCGGTTCCCAGATAAATTTCACTGACAATATTGTTGAAATAACGCGACTTGGCCTCGCCGCTGTAATGGTAATACTCCAACAGATCCGCCGTCGCTCCTTCTTCAACTACAACCAGAAAGCGCATATGTGCCATTTGATTGATTTCGCCGCAATCGGTATGGTTGATCAGCATCAGCGGCCGTTCAAGCCGGACTCCCCGGCCGATACGGATAAACAGTCCTTCTTCCAGATAAGCGGTATTCAATGCCGCAAACGGATAATCTTTTAACTCAATATATTTTCCCAGCAGATGATTTTCTTCGCCGCCGAGCAGCGCTTCCATCAGCGTCATCACCTCGACGCCGCGCGGCAACGCCGGATATATCGGAACGAACTGCCCGTTGCAGAAATGCAGCTGCCAGGCATTAAACGGCAAATCAAGACGACAATCGGGGCCGTGACAGTGCCCGTTGCAATGATGTCCGTTGCAACCGTCTTTGCCGCAATGACAGCCGTCATGAGATTCCGCCGCATCATCGCCGCCCTCCCCTTCAAACTCGGCAATAAACTTGGATGCCGGCACCACAAAATCTTCGGCTTTCAGCGTATGCAGCCGGGTATATTTCCACGCCTCGGTTTTCGGGGTCGGCAGGCGGAAAGCCGCCCGTCCTTTTTCCCGCAGCCCTTCCAGCCGCGGAAAATCGGCGCCGAACAATTCAATATCCTGTATCAGTCCCGCCATCTTATTTTTCTTTCACAAACTCGGCATAACCCTTTTCTTCCAGTTCCAGAGCCAGGTTTTTGCCGCCCGATTTTACAATGTGTCCGTCGGCAAACACATGAACGAAGTCGGGCACGATATAGTTCAAAAGGCGTTGATAATGGGTAATCACCAGCAGCGAACGTTTGCCGTCGCGCAAGCTGTTGACACCGTCGGCCACCACTTTCAGAGCATCGATATCCAACCCCGAATCAGCTTCGTCCAAAATCGCCAGCTGCGGTTTTAAGACCGCCATTTGCAAAGTTTCCAGCCGTTTTTTTTCACCGCCGGAAAAACCGACGTTCACCGGGCGTTTGAGCATCTCGGCGTCAATACCCAGCTTACGCCCTTCTTCACGCACCATTTTGATAAATTCCATCGTATCCAATTCCGGCTCGCCGTGATATTTGCGCACCGCGTTGACGGCATGTTTAAGAAAGCTGGTCACCGGCACGCCCGGAATTTCCACCGGATACTGCATAATCAGAAACACGCCTTCGCGCGCCCGGTCTTCGGCCGGCATCGCCATCAAATCGCGGCCGCGAAACTTTACGGTGCCGGAAGTGATTTCATAGCCCGGTTTGCCGCTCAACAGATAGGACAAGGTCGATTTTCCGGCGCCGTTCGGCCCCATGATCGCATGAACTTCGCCCTCGTTGATGACAAGGTTGAAGCCTTTGATAATCTCTTTGCCCGCCACTTTGGCATGCAGATCTTCTATTTCCAATAAAGGTGTGTTCATTTCTTATTTATCCTGCCGTTATTTTGTTTTTTGTTCCCACGCGTCCAAACGCCCTTCAATGACTTTGAGCTTGCCGCTTTTATAGTCTGCCACCTGCCGTTCGATATCGTAACAGCATTTCAGCTGACCGAGCATAATTTCGACATCGGCCGCCTCTTCAATCAGTTCGGCCAGATTGTCTTTCTTGCGGTTGACGTTTTTCAAAATTTCCTTCGTCAGTTCGGCCATTTCTTCCACCACTTGCAGCATTTGCGGCCCTTTGCCCCAAACACGAACGGCGCGCCGATATAAGTCTTCTTCTTTCATCCGACAACTCCTTTAACAAAAAACTTCTTCATCATAATGCCTGATAACGGCATTTTTATAAAACAGCAGGTCTTCTTCTGCCAACGGGGCAAAATGGTTGGCATCGACACCGACGTCACAACCGAAACGTTTGCATTTCTGGCGACCGTGAATATGGCCGAAGGCATTGAACATTTGCGGATCCGCCCCCGAAGGTTTATGCGACAAATGCAACGGCTCACCGTCCGACGTCGTGATAACGCGGCTGAGGTCAACGCTGACAAAAGTGCGTTTCAATTCTTCCAGATAAGCGGGGTTCCTTTTGATCTCGTCACTTTCATAATTGCCCAGTATCAGATGAATATGACCGTTGAGATGCATGGCAAATTCCGGCGCGCCGAAATCTCCGAGGTGCCATACCGTATCTTCCGGGGCAACCGCGCGGTTCCAGTTGGCTGTCAAACTCCAGTCCATATCCCGCACCGAGGCAAACGGCCGCCGTGACAATACCAACGTCCGTTCGGAACCGAAATGGGTGTCGGAGGTAAAAAAGACCCGGCCGCGGCTCTCCAAACGGCGGCGCACTTCCGCCATTGTCTGCCGATAGCTGTCAAACACCCGGCACGGGCTGTTTTCACAACGTTTGCAAACATAGCTTTTTCCCGGAAAACCGTCTTCAATTCCGATCACCACCGCTTTGCCGGCACGACGGTTAAAATCGGTGCGCCCCAACCATTCGCCCAGTTCAAAACGGCTGGTCTGGGCATAGCTGCGTCCTTCGACGTGTTGCGCTTCCAGCGGCAGCCAGAACATGACGACATCGGCGCGGCTTAAGTAAAAAGTCTCCCATTCCACCTGACGGTCATAGTTAAAATTATCGCTTTTTTCGCGGCGCGGATTGGCAATATAAATATCCAGGTCGGCCAAATCGGCAATTGCCCGTTGCTGCCAGTTTTCGGCGCCCATGATCGGACCGGCCAGAAAAACCAGCTTTTTATCATCATGCCGTTGCGGTGCCGAATCCGGGGTTAACAACATCATTATCCGACACTCCCTTCCAAACTGATATTGATCAATTTCGCCGCTTCAATCGCAAATTCCATCGGCAGCTGCTGCATCACTTCCTTGCAAAAACCGCTGACAATCAGGCTGACCGCATCTTCTTCCGAAATGCCGCGGCTGCGACAGTAAAACAACTGTTCGTCGCTGATTTTGGAAGTGGTCGCCTCATGCTCGAGAAGAGCGGTTTTGTTGCGGTTTTCGATATACGGCACCGTATGCGAACCGCATTTCGAACCGATCAGCAGGCTGTCGCACTGCGAATAATTGCGCGCATTGCCGGCTGACGGCGCCACCCGTACCAAACCGCGGTATGTCTGGTTGGAAAAACCGGCAGAAATTCCCTTGGAAATAATTTTTGAAACCGTATTTTTGCCGATATGGATCATCTTGGTTCCGGTATCGGCCTGCTGACGGTTGTTGGTCAACGCCACCGAATAGAACTCGCCGACCGAATTATCGCCCTGCAAAATGCAGCTCGGATACTTCCAGGTAACCGCCGAACCGGTTTCCACCTGCGTCCACGAAACCTTGGAATTGACGCCGCGGCAAGCGGCCCGTTTGGTAACGAAATTATAAACGCCTCCCTTGCCGTCCTTGTCGCCGGGATACCAGTTCTGCACCGTCGAGTATTTGACCTCCGCATTGTCCAGCACCACAATTTCGACAATCGCCGCATGCAATTGGTTCTCATCGCGCTGCGGCGCCGTACAGCCTTCCAGATATGAAACATAACTGCCCTCTTCGGCCACAATCAGAGTCCGTTCAAACTGTCCGGTATTCTTGGCATTGATGCGAAAATAGGTCGACAATTCCATCGGGCAGCGCACCCCTTTCGGAATATACACAAACGAACCGTCGGTAAACACCGCCGAATTAAGACAGGCAAAGAAATTATCGGTATACGGCACGACCGAGCCGAGATATTTTTTGACCAGGTCGGGATGTTCGCGGACCGCTTCGGAGACAGAGCAAAAAATAATCCCTTTTTCCGCCAGTTTGGCACGATAAGTCGTCGCCACCGACACGCTGTCAAACACCGCGTCGACCGCCACCACGCCGGCCAACGCTTCCTGCTCTTTCAGCGGGATGCCCAGTTTGTCATAGGTTTCCAGCAATTGTTTGTCAACCTCGTCCAAACTTTTTGGGGCGGCTTTTTGTTTGGGTGCCGAATAGTAGTACAAGTCCTGATAATCGATTTTGTCATAGCACAGCTTGGCCCATGTCGGTTCGGTCATGGTTTGCCAGAACTCAAAGGCTTTCAGACGCCTTTCGAGCAACCACTCCGGTTCGCCTTTTTTGGCCGAGATAAGACGGATAATGTCCGGACTAAGCCCCTTCGGAGCAGTTTCGGACTCGATTTCGGTGACAAAACCGTATTTATATTTATCGCCGCTTTCGTCAATGATTTCCGGACTTGCCATTGTTTGTTTTTCTCCCACCGACGCTACGTTCGCGCCGTCTGTTTTTCATCCCTGTTTCTGCCCGGTAATGTACTTTTTTTTGTCCTCAATTGCAAGTTCTATTTAAGAATAAAGGAAAAATTAAACATCTTGCCGCTACAATGCTTTCAGTTTTTAAAAACACACAGAAGGTTATACAATTTGCGGGTTGTTCTGATATGGACGGTAATGTTATGGCTGACCGGCTGCGCCTCGTGGTTCGGCACGCCGGAAACGGTTACCGTCGACCGCGGCGACACCCTCTACAGCCTTTCCAAACGATATGACATCCCGTTGCGCGATCTCATTGACGCCAACGGTTTGCGCCCTCCCTACACGCTCAAGGTCGGTCAGGTTCTTCGGCTGCCCGCCAGCAGTTACCATTTGGTTGCGCGCGGCGATACACTGTACAGCATTTCGCGCCGTTACAACGTCGACGTTGCCGCCCTGAAAAAAATCAATGATCTCAACCCGCCTTATACGCTGGCGATCGGACAGAAAATCATGCTGCGGGGACATGCGACCGCCAAAACAACCGCAACCGCCGCCTCAAAAAACAGTAGCGGGCGCCGCAGCTACACCGTCAGCGCGGCTCCCAAAAAGACGGCCGCACCCAAACGCTCAAGTTCTTATAACGTTTCCAAAAACCGCAAAACCAAGTTTGCATGGCCGGTGCGCGGAACGATCATATCCAAATACGGCACCATCGGCAAAGGACGCGCCAACGACGGCATCAATATCAAAGCCGGCCGGGGAACCGCGGTCAAAGCCGCCGACAGCGGCACCGTCGCTTATGCCGGCAACGAACTGAAAGGTTTCGGCAACCTGATTCTCATCCGTCATTACGACGGCTGGATTACCGCTTATGCCCACAACGACCGGCTGTTGGTTAAAAAAGGACAGAAAGTGCGCCGCGGCGAAAAAATTTCCACCGTCGGCACTACCGGCGGGGTCAACGCGCCGCAGCTGCATTTTGAAATCCGCGCCGGAAAAAAAGCCGTTAATCCGGTTCTTTACCTGCCGTAAATCCGCAAAAAAATGTTGACGATTTGACTTTTTATTATTGTTATCCTTAGATATTAGTGTATATTCGTGGCTAGTTAATTTATGCAAGGAGAAAAAAATGTTTATAAATGATGCTTTGGCTCAGACTGCAGCGGCTGCAACACCGCAGGTATCGATGACCAGCACTTTTGTTCAGCTGGCGCTGATTTTCGTCATTTTCTACTTTATGCTCATTCGCCCCCAGCAGAAGAAAATCAAACAGCACCAGATGATGCTCGAAGCTATCAAAAAAGGCGACCGCGTCATTACCGGCGGCGGCATTTACGGTACCGTTACCAAAGCCGACCCCGAAAAACTGGAAGTCAAAATCGCCGAAGGACTGACCGTTACCGTCAGCCGCATGACGGTGCGCGACGTGATCGATCCGCAGGCTCAGCCGGTTGCGCCGGCAGCTCCCAAAGCCAAAAAATCATCCAAAGAAAAAAAATAAGAGGGAACTTTTATGTACAAACTATCAAGATCCAGAATTTATATTATTCTCGCTATTTGTTTAGCCGGAATATTTTTTGCGGTGCCGAACCTTGTCGGCGACAAAACCAAACTGCCCAAATGGTGGCAGCCGGTTAATCTCGGGCTTGACCTTCAGGGCGGTTCCAACCTGCTGCTGGAAGTTAAAATCGACGATGTGATCAAAGAAAGAATGGCACTGATCGAAGATTCGGTCCGTCAGGCTTTGCGTGAAAACAAGATCCGTTACCAAAACCTGAAAGCCGGCGCCGAGAGCGTTAAAGTCAAAATTGACAATATCAACGCCCGCAGCAAAGCGGTTTCGGCTTTCCGTAAAATCGACAACGGTCTTCAGGTCGAAGAAGGCAGCGACGGCGTGATCGAGATTCGTTACACCGAACAGGCCCTGAACGAACTGAAACTGAAAATAGTCGATCAGTCGATCGAAATTGTCCGCCGCCGTATTGACGAAACCGGAACCAACGAACCGTCAATTCAAAGCCAGGGTGCAGACCGCATTGCCGTTCAGCTGCCGGGCGAACAAAACCCGGAACGGGTCAAAGCCCTGCTCGGCAAAACCGCCAAGTTGTCATTCAACCTGGTCGACAGCCGCACTTCGGCTGCCGATGCCCGTCGCGGCAAATTGAGCAACACTTCCCGCCTGATCAACAGTGCGGAAGGCGAAACGCTGGTGATCGGCCGCAAGCCGGTGGTCGGCGGCGAACACCTGGTGGATGCGCGCGCCGCTTTCCAAGACGGCATTCCGGTTGTCAGCTTCAAGTTTGACAGCATCGGCGGCAAAAAGTTCGGTGAAGCAACTCAAAACAACGTCGGCGAAAGATTGGCGATCGTTTTGGACAACGAAGTTATCTCCGCTCCCAACATTCAGACCGCCATTCTCGGCGGATCGGGACAAATCAGCGGTAACTTTACGCTTGAATCGGCTCAGGAACTGGCTTTGCTGCTGCGTTCCGGCGCTCTGCCTGCTCCGTTGGAAGTGCTGGAAGAAAGAACGGTCGGCGCCGGATTGGGGTCCGACTCGATCAAAGAAGGCATCACGGCTTCGGTTATCGGTTTGATTGCGGTGGTTGCCTTTATGATCGCCGCCTACGGACTGTTCGGCATTTTCACCACCATTACCGTTTTCCTGAACCTGTTCCTGATGCTCGGCGTTTTGAGCATTATCGGCGCTACGCTGACTTTGCCCGGCATTGCCGGCATCATCCTGACGATCGGTATGGCCGTTGACGCCAACGTACTGATTTTTGAAAGAATGCGCGAAGAAGTTAAAAACGGACGTTCGACCCGTGACGCCGCCGAAGCCGGCTTTACCGAAGCTTGGGCAACCATTGTCGACTCCAACCTGACCACTCTGGTAGCGGCCTTTGTTCTGCTCTATTTCGGCAGCGGCCCGGTCAGAGGCTTTGCGGTCACACTCGCCATCGGTATTGCAACCTCGATGTTTACTTCGGTTACCGTTACCAGACTGATTATCACCGGATGGCTGCAAAAATACAAACCGACCAAATTGCCGATTTAACCAGAATGATAAGGATAACAAAGAAATGAGAATTTTTAGCTGGGTAACCAAAGACACAAACATCGACTTCATGAAATTCCGCAAGGCGGCATATGTTTTGTCGATTGCAATGGTGGTTTTATCCGTTGCGTGCATTATGATCAAAGGTTTTAACTACGGCATTGACTTTTCGGGCGGCATTCTGATCGAACTGAAAAGCGAAAACAAAATTGACATGGAACAGGTGCGTAAGCAGCTGGCCGAAGTGGCGCTTGACGAGGTTAACCTGCAGTCAATCGGCGATTCCGGTACAGAAATGATGATTCGTGCCCAAACCAAATCGCAAGACGAAAAAGAACAGATGAAAGCGGTTAATGCGATTAAGCAGATTCTCGGCGATAAATACGAATACCGCCGGATTGAACTGGTCGGACCGCAAGTCGGCGGAGAATTGAAAAAGGCCGGCATCATTGCTTCACTCATCGCGGTATTGGCAATTACGCTTTACATTTGGTTCCGTTTCGAGTGGCAGTTTGCTCTCGGCGCCATGATTGGTCTGATGCACGACCTGATCACAACGGTCGGCTTGTTGTCGCTGTTTGATTTTGACATCAGCCTGACCACGGTAGCCGCGGTACTGACGCTGGCCGGTTACTCGGTCAACGATACCGTGGTCAACTATGACAGAATCCGCGAAAATTTGCGCAAATACAAAAAAATGCCGCAATATGAACTGCTGAATAAAAGCATCAACGACATTTTCTCGCGTACGATCTTAACCGGATTGACAACCCTGCTCGCTTCGCTGGCCTTGTTTGTTTTCGGCGGCGACACGCTGCGCAGTTTTTCGTTTACCATCGTATGGGGCGTCATTGTCGGAACCTATTCTTCGATTTATGTTTCCAGTACCATGCTGAACCTGTTTAACCTTCGGGCTAACCAGGGGGTTGAAAAAGCGATCAACCCGTTCGGCAATGTAGACTAAACGTCCGATCAACAAAAAAACACCTGCGTTCAACGCAGGTGTTTTTTTGTTGTCTGACAACTTTTTGCTAAACAACGGCTCAGACGCGGCGTTTGCGCTGCCGATACCACAGCGTACACCGGGTCACAAACCAAATCCATACCGCCGCGGTAAGGCCGAAACACAGATTGACCAAAGTTTCGGAAGGCGGAAGTGCCTGACGCAATTCGTCGGCGGTCGGAATGCCTGACAATGCCAGTCGGTTAACGATATAAACACTGTCTCCGGGCTGAAAGTTCAGCAAAAGATGGTTCATCACCGGATAAACGGTGCTGTCGCCGGCCAAACGGATGCCTTCTGTGTGAATCAGGGCAACTTCTCCGGCGGAAGCATCAACGTACTCGATTGTTTTTTGTTTGCAATCAAACAACCCGACAGCCTGAATTTCCATTTGCAGTTCCTCCCGCATTTTTCGGTCGTGTTTGGATTTGAGCGCTACCGAACCGCAGAAGAGAAAAACGGCCAGGATAAAAACCGTTACCAGCGAGCTAAAGCTAATTTTTCTCATCATCTTGATATTTAATAGTTAACAAATAATTTTCTCTTGTTTTTAATATAACTTTCCTCTTTTAATTTGTCAAAAACTATTACGCCGCTTGTTTTAACTCTTGAGGGAGATTATATCAAAAATAACATAAACGGCACCGCAGGGAGCGTTCGGCCGCCGCTGCTGCAAAAATTATTGCAAAGGCGTTAATTTTATGTTATAAAGGTCGTTGAATTGTAACTTTGGGTGTTATGTTATGATCATAGACAGTGGTAATGCTAGACAAAGAAACATTCTGACAAACAAGTGTTTTTACCAAACAACCGCTCAAATTATGCATGACTTTGAGCAAAAAGGATATGCAAATTCGGCTGACGAAACGCTGAAGGTTATCAATGCATATCATTCTCTGATTAAGAAAAAAGTAAAAAACAATTTCAACGCCGATTATAATGCGGCATTTCAAAAAATTGACGAAGCCATCAAAATGCTGGCCAACAAGGTATATTATGAATATGACCGCCGCAGTTACGACGAAGCATACCGCTCTTTCGAAGAGTTTGACTATGTCAATGCCATCATCGGCCGCCAGCGCATCAAGAAATCGAGTTAAACCCAAACCCCGAAAATGCCGGGGTTTTTTATTACCCATAAATCGCTTCTCCTGAGGATAGTCGACAGATGTTATTTGCATCCGCCGCGTTTTCGGAGTAATAGTTATCTATTATAATTCAATTTTAACGGACGTGTGACTATGAAAGACATTTCAGTTATCGGCTGCGGACGCTGGGGAACTTTTCTGGCCTGGTATGCCGCCAACCGCTGCAAAGATAAGATCGGCAGCGTTTTGATGTATGATCTTAAAACTTCACCCAACTTTATTGAGTTGCGCGATACCCGCAAAAACGAGTATCTCGGCTTGTCGGACAACATGCATTTGTTTGAAGATATTGAACGGATTTTGGTTAATGACACCGTCATTGTCTCAATCGGCTGCCAACACCTGCGCTCGTTGGCCCGACAGTTGAACGGCTATGATCTCGGCGGCAAAACTTTTTTGCTGGCCATGAAAGGTCTGGAGGAACCGGGCGCCAAAATCATGCATGACGTTTTCAAGGAAGAGATCAAACAGGATATCCATGTGGCAACCCTTTCGGGTCCGGGTCATGTTCAGGATTATATGAAGAACGTTCCCTCCGCTGCCGTCATTGACAGCTTGGAAGAATCGACCAAAGATTATCTGATCAAACTGCTGCAAAGCGATTTGATTCGTTTTTATTACGGCTCGGATCTGATCGGCGACCAAATCGGCGCCGCATTGAAAAACGTGATCGGTCTGGCTGCCGGCATTCTGGACGGTTTGGAATGGTACGGGCTTAAAGGAGCCTTAATGGCCCGCGCCCCGGTTGAAGTCGGCCGCCTGATCAAACATTTCGGCGGCAACCCGATGAGCGCATACGGCTTGGCGCATTTGGGCGATTACGAAGCAACTCTGTTTTCCAAATACAGCCATAATCGTTCTTACGGCGAAGCCTTTGCCCGCGGCGAAAAGTTTGCCAAGCTGGCGGAAGGGGTTCCGACTCTGAAAGCGGTTAAAATGATTGCCGATCAGGAGGGGATTGATATGCCGATTTGCCAAGCCCTGTATAAGGCAATTTACGAAAATGCCGATATTGAGCAAACCATTCGTTCCATATTTGAGCGCGATTTGAAACGCGAGTTTTAATTCAATTGACATTTTATCCCGCCGTCAAAAGCGGGATTTTTTAATTGCAGCGCAAAAATTGACTTGACAAAATTTCGTTTTGGTCTAAATTAGAAGGTAAGAAAAAATTATTAATCAACTAAATACACAAAACAATGAAAGAGAACAAAAAACCCCAGTTCGGTACCGCAGTCAACACCAGCAAAAAAGCAGGTGAAGAAGGAGCAGCAAAACTTCGCGAGTTTATGCTCAGCAAGTACGGAAAAGATCCCGCCACCATGTCGAAGGCCGCCAAAAAGGCTTTCAAAAAGATGGCAAAAGAACTCCTCGAAGCGAAACAAATCGACAAAGAGGAGTACAACAGGATCTGTGAGGCCCTCAAGTAACGTATCGTTACTTCTCTTTTTGAAAAAGCACCGACCCCTTAAAGGTTGATGCTTTTTCTTTTTTTAAATAGTTTTCTGCGCCAGATAAAAATGAATTTTATCGGCAATTTTTCGTTGCCGTATCTTGTCATGATTATACTGATCCAACAAATCCAACAGCATGTCAAAATAGCCGTTTTCAGCACAAATCTGATAAGACGCCCGGTAATTAAGGTCAAAAATCCATGACAGGCAACACAACAAACGATCGCAATAGGATTTGATGGTCCCGGTCAAAATCACTCGTTCGGCGTCAAACTGCGCCACCACATCGGACGAAAGTTGCGCCTGCCGCACTTCTTCGCTCATGGTGACAAAAAACGGATCTTTCTTTAAATTGTCTTCATAGCGCTGGATGTAAAAGTTGGCCAGCTTGTCGGCATCGCGCACCCAACCGAGAATCGCCCGCAACTGCCTTTCGGTTTCCGAATCGGCTGTCTCCCGAAATTCGGGATCCTGCTCAAATTTCTCCATCATATGCCCATGATGTTTTAGCGAAGCCAGAATACGAATATCGTTATAGCCGGGCTTGTCTTTCATCATCTCATAGCTTAAAATACCGTGATCATAGCGTTTGGAAAACCATGAGCCATGATCGGCAAAAGCATTATCACGGTACATGTTATAAATTTCCATGAAACGCCCGACATCATGAAACAGCAGTGCCTTTTCTCCCATGTCACGAAATTGTGCCGTTTCTTGCTGCAATTGCGGTTCCCGAGCGGCAATTTCCCGACCGATCATCAGCACCTGGATCGAATGGCGATACTTCTTGGCAGCAAACACACGGCAAAACTCACTGTCATAAACGGCATCATACAAGGGACGAAACATCTGCTTAAAAAATTTCAGATCGGCACGATTCATTTTATTCTCCTGGCCTTCAACTTAATCCATACATTTTAACAATCGCTTAACATCCTTATTTTTCAACAAAAAAAGGATTGAGACATTTCTGTCTCCATCCTTTTTACTCTCTTTGACGACTCACTTCTCCCGACTTTTATACCAGGCCTGACGTTTTGCCTCGGTTGCGGGCGGAATTTGCGAAACAAACACCACGTCGGCTATCCGTTGCAGATCGGGCACCCAAATCAACAGGCCGTCCCCGCTCCGGCGGCCGGCGGCAATTTCCGGATTGACAACATAAGTCTTATACACTTCGACAGATGCCGTCACTCTCTCAAAGACAACCTCGGGAAAATCCGGATGCTTAAGCCAGAAAATATCGCCTTGAGGCTGTATTTCGTCGTCGCACATCACTTCGAGAACAATACGGTAGGCTTCCAACGTATGAAGATAATTGATTTCTTCATACGTAAAGGTACCGATTTCCCGAGAGACAAGAACACAAAGCTCACGAAAACGATCTGTTGTTATTCGCGTTTCAGCGATTAATTCTGCAAAGCCGGATTCTGTAAGAGAAGGCGTTGCACCGAGTTCGGAAATCATCTTTTCTTTCCAACGACGGCTGCGGTCAAAAATTTTTTCTATCATAAACTTATAATTAATAATTATACAATCCATATTTGGATATCATCAATTTGACCGTTTGACAACCCTGCGGTTACAAAATTCATGATTATTCGGCGGCTTCCCATTTGCAACGCACCGGAGACACAATGCGGCCCTCTTCTTTGAGCGCCTTAAAAGCCTTGTCAATTTCTTTGCGGTCAGCCTGCAGCATCTTCTCAACTTCACCGGCACTGACCGGACGGCCGGCTTCTTTGATCGCTTTTAATACCTGTTCTTTCATTTGCTTGTCCTTTCAACAGTTTTTTCTGATTATTCGTTTTATTATAAGAAAGTCCGACTGAGAATCAAGTCAAAAGTGAAAATCATTCTCACTTTTGAAACAGTATTGCAAACGATGAAGGCCTTTATAAAAAAACGCACACCTTCGGCAACTGAGTTTTCCCCTTCATAAAATGCAAAAAATAAATATATCCATTTGACAATTTGTCATTTTATAAGGATTGTCCGATGTCATTTATTTATCTTTTTTTAGCCGGAATTTGCGAAACCTGTTGGCCCTTTGGCTTCAAAATGGCGCAAACTTCCGATTCCCGCGACGGCTGGATCGCTTTTTCGCTGCTGACAATGACTTTAAGCGTTGTTTTCTTTTATGCAGCACAAAAACATTTATCCCTGGCAACCGCTTATCCGATTTGGACAGGTATCGGTGCGTTGGGCGCTTTTCTGGTCAGCACGCTTTATTTTCACGATGCCGCAACCTGGGTCAGCTGGCTGGGTTTGGTTTTGGTTGTCGGCGGGATCGCCCTGATTGACGGCGGTTCCTAAATAACTGAGGCGTCTGTGATATCACAGACGCCTGTCGCTTTTTCAGAGCTTCAACACAAAATCAACTTCCACTAACGTCGGCCGCTCCTTGGTGATTCCCTGATGAAGCCAGGCTGAAATGTTCAACCGTTTGCAATCATAGATCTGTCCCAAAATTCCGACTGTACACAAACCGTCGGTATCCGCCAGAAAAGTCGGCGACAACGGAAAAGCGGGGAGTGACTGCATGGCCAGAAAATAACCGTAATCGGCCCGGGCCGTAAAATCGTGCCGTCCCATAATTCTGAAATAGGTTCCGGCAGAAGACAAGTTATAGGACATATGTCCGCCGGTTTCCTTATTTTCTCACGGTACTCTTTCTATTTTTTCTCTACACCGCAATTTTCTACTGCTCTTCTTCCCCGTCTCCCTTAAAACCTGTTTTATTATGATCTTTTTACCGGCCGGTTTTCTTATCCGAAACTCGCTTACAGCGAAAAAATTTAGATATTCGGTTTTAACCTGCATATCAAAAAGATTTAGTCGTATTGAAAGAGAGCATTTCATGACTAAATTAAACGTATCCAAGGACAGGAACCTGTATTTTAGAATATAAGTTGCTGTTATGCGGATACTTTTCAACAGCAGCTGATATTTGTATACAGGTGTTGTTTTAAAGGGAGAGAGCCGGTTTTGACCGGCTCTTTTTTTGTAGGGCGAAACCACGGATCGTCCAAAGGTTCATTTTGCTTAGAGATTTATCCATAAAAAATCCTTTGATCTAATAACGAAGACGGTTTGACAACAATCTTGGCAGCAAAGGAGTTTTTTATGAACACAATTAAATTCTAAATTTCCACTTGTCTTCTTCCGCAAAGAGACGCTGACAAATAGGTTCTTATAAAGAAAGAAGCAGAGATCTGTCTTCACCATATTGGTCTCCGGACAGACCGTACATTCTCACCTTTTGTCTCAAGATATTGGATTTAGATTGGAGATGTAAAATTATCCCCCATTTTCCTTACGCCGTCAGATTGCCTGCCAGCAGCTTCAGGCCCCATGTCCCGTTAAAACGCTGCACGTTTCGTTAACAAAGAGCTCCCTATCCGGTTACCATATTTGATTAACAAATGGCCTCGGG
>CAJTLY010000018.1 GCA_910577095.1 uncultured Alphaproteobacteria bacterium | reverse complement strand
TACGGCTGGGCGAACCACACCTTCGGCGACGACTACAAAGCCTCGACCTTCGGTTTGGGTTTAAGTTACAGTTGGTAGTTTGAGCCAAACCTAAAGAACGCCTCCGAGTTATGCCGGAGGCGTTCTTTTGTTGAGAAGTTTTAGGATGAAATTTATCGTTGCATGAATAAGGCGGCGGGTTGACAATTTGTGATTATAAGGCTATATTTTTTGTGCTTATAAAGTATTAACCTGATTATTAACTAAAATATCGAATGTATGGAAACACTGGTTACGTGGGGTGCGGCAATTGTCCTTCTGGTTTTTGTCGCCATTGGTATCTGTTCGATGTTCATGGACTCTGCAGATCCGCAAAATGATGTGAACGCTCCGAATCTCAGCGGATTGAAATGTTTCGGAAACCGGCCCTGTTTCGGATGTTTGCCGAACGGCGAACTGGTCAAGGTCGGCGGATATCCCGATACGGTTTCACTCTCGGCGGAAGAGACGGAAATGATGGTTTTGAGCCTGCCGTATACGGAACGAAACATTGAACTGGAAAGTGTTTGTTGTACCGATACCGGTTCTTTGGAAGGAAGAATCGTGTATATCGGCAAAGAGCGTACCTTGCTGATCTGTCATGACGGCAACGGAAAAGAAGAGGATTTTTACGCCCTGGCGGACAACCGGGCCGTTTGGCAGCCGATAGACGGCGTTGTGCGGGTCGAAAAGGGGCCGAAGGTTAAAATCCGCGAATTTGTTATCAGCAAACCGGCAGGGCGGAAATGACGAATGCCGGAGAAAAATCGGATAACGGTTTTTGCTTCAATGATCAAAAGGACAAACTGCTGCGGCTGTTTGTCCTTTTTTATTGATGTTGCGGCAGATTGTTTGTTTTGGTACCGGGTTGACCGAAAAATGAAAAAAGGCTTGAAAAAACAGAAATAAAGTTGTAAAAGCAGGACATCTGCACGGGCACCCCTGGAGGCTCGGCGGATTGTTAGTCAATTTTATTAAAGGATTTATAAAATGGTAGATATTACATTTAATGCTGAAAAGCGCGAGAAAGCAGGTAAGGGGGCAGCTCGGGCATGTCGTCGTGAAGGACGTGTTCCTGCCGTTATCTATGGCGGAAAACAGGAACCGGTCATGATCAGCCTGCACCCGGTTGAATTGGAAAAAGCTTTGGATATGGTTGGCTTTTATGATGCCGAAATCGAAGTTGTCGTTGACGGCAAAAAATATAAAGTCAGCTGCCAGGATGTTCAATTCCATCCGGTCAGCGATCGTCCGATTCATGTCGATTTCTTAAGAAAATAAAATTGGACCGGCCTGTCGAAGGTTTTTCGTCGCAAAAACGGCGGAAGATTTTAAAGACAGGCCTTTTTTTATTGACGGAATAAAGATGTTTTTGATTGTCGGTTTGGGAAATCCGGGGGCCGAATATGCCGGCACCCGTCACAACGTCGGTTTTATGGCGGCGGACGCACTGGCGCAAAAGTACGGTTTTTCGGCCTTTCGCAGCAAGTTTGACGGGCTGATTGCCGAAGGAAAAATCGAAGGCGAAAAGATTTATCTTCTGAAGCCTCAGACCTATATGAATTTGTCGGGGCATTCGGTAGTGAAGGCGGCGTTTTTCTATAAGATACTTCCCGAGAACATTATCGTTATCCATGACGATATGGACCTTAAGCCCGATCAAATCAAGGCCAAACTCGGCGGCGGCGCCGGCGGTCACAACGGTTTGAAAAGCATCGATTCGCAAATCGGCAACGGATATAACCGCATCAGAATCGGAGTCGGGCATCCCATGGGCAGCAAAGAAGACGTCGTCGGTCACGTTTTGTCGGGTTTTTCGAAAAGCGAATCGGAATTGCTGGACCGCAATCTGGAAATCGTTACCGATAACGTCGGCATCTTGATTCGTGACGGCATCAATGCGTTCAGCAACAAGCTGGGGATGGTTGTTCATAAATAAAAGGAGTTTGAAATGGGATTTAATTGCGGAATTGTCGGATTGCCCAACGTCGGAAAATCAACGTTGTTTAATGCCTTGACGCAGACAATTGCGGCTCAGGCGGCAAATTTTCCGTTTTGTACAATTGAACCGAACACCGGACGCGTTGCCGTTCCGGATGCCCGGTTGAAAAAACTGGAAGAAATGGTCAAACCGAAAACGGTGACGCCGACCCAGCTCGAATTTGTCGATATTGCCGGGCTGGTTAAAGGCGCTTCCAAAGGTGAAGGACTGGGGAACCAGTTTTTGGCCAATATTCGCGAAGTTGATGCAATTATCCATGTGCTGCGCTGTTTTGACGATGACAATATTACCCATGTCGAAGGCGGCGTCGATCCGATCCGCGATGCCGAAATTGTGGAAACCGAATTGATGATTTCCGATCTGGAATCGTTGGAAAAGCGCTGGGATCAAACAGTTAAAAAAGCGCGCGGCGGCGAAAAGGAAGCCAAAATCCGGCTGGCGGTCATGGAGCCGGTAACGGAAGCGCTGAAAGCCGGCAAACCGGCGCGGACGGCTGCTCCCGATTGCAGCGATCGCGAAGCTTATAAGGAATACCGGATGTTGCAGCTGCTGACGGCCAAACCGGTTTTGTACGTTTGCAACGTTGACGAAAATTCAGCGGCGGCCGGCAATGTTTATTCGGAGGCGGTTGCGGCCAAAGCGGCGGCAGAAGGCGCGCAGGCGGTGGTTATTTCGGCGGCGATCGAGTCGGAAGTGGCACAGCTGGAGAGCCCCGAAGAACAAAAAGAATTTTTGGAAAGTCTGGGGCTGGAAGAAACCGGGTTGGCGAAGGTGATTCGCGCCGGTTACAAACTGTTGGGACTCGAGACCTATTTTACCGCCGGGCCGAAAGAGGTGCGGGCGTGGACGTTTGTCAAAGGGTCGAAGGCTCCGCAGTGCGCCGGGATCATTCACTCGGATTTTGAACGCGGTTTTATCCGCGCCGAAACGATTTCGTTTGAAGATTTTGTGAAATACGGCGGCGAACAAGCCTGCAAAGAAGCCGGAAAGATGCGTTCGGAAGGCAAAGAATATGTGGTGCAGGACGGAGATTTGCTGAACTTTTTGTTCAATGTTTAAAGTCAAATCCGACAGACCCGGTTATGTACCGGATGAGATTTATCAAGAGCCCTTTAAGGGCTCTTTTTTATGCCTGATTATCTTAACAGATTGAAAATAAATGTAAAATCCTTTGTGGCGGTGGCTGCTTTTTTATGTGGCTTTTTAAAAAAAAGATGATAAGATTAATAATTATTTAAGAATTACAGATTGGGGGATCATATGAAAAGGTTTTATTCTATTCTGCAAACCAGTGTTTCGGCAGCGGCGTTGTCCTGTATTGCCGGGACGGCGGCGGCGGTTGACGTCAGCACCGCGGAAGAACTGGCGAATGCTTTGGCTGACGGAAGTGATGTCACTCTGATTGCCGATGTTACGCTGACGGAAAACTTACCTTCGGCAAATTCCGGTTCCTTTACGGTTGACGGCAATTCAAAAATGCTGTCCGGCGGCGGGTTCGGCGGATTTGTTGTCGGCGGGGCCGCGGAAGTCAATTTCGAAAATCTGAATGTTTCCGATTTTAATCAAGTCTTGTCCAACAACGGGGCAACGATCGGGCATATTTCGAATTCGACTTTTGTGAACAACAAGGCAAGCGTTGCCAGCGGTAATGTTTTGGGCGGTGCGATTTTGAATACCGGTACGATCGGCGAAATTTCCGATTCGAAATTCAGCGGAAATGCCGCGATTTCGGAAAACGGTATGGCCTACGGCGGTGCGATTGCTCATACCGGTGACGAACTGACGATTATCAATACCGATTTTCTCAATAACTATGCTCAATCCGGCGGCGTCTCCGTCGGTGAAGAAGGCGAAGCTGCCAATCCGGCTTACGGCGGTGCCATTTATTCGACGGGTACACTTAATATTATTGCCAAGGGCAAAGACGTGCTGTTTTCGGGAAACTATGTTTCCGAACCTACCGTCGAAGAAAACGGCGGCGGTGAAGGCGGCGGCGAAGAAGAAGGCGGCGGTGAAGAAGGCGACAACGGAGATATTGATGATAAATCGATCAATCCCCGTGCCGATGACGGTGGGGACGGCGAAGGCGAGGATACCGAACCGCCGGCACCGACAATTACGAATAATGCCATTGCCATGAACGGCGGCAGGCTCAATTTGAAAACCGAAGGCGGAAATATCATATTTGACGATGAAATCAGTTCGGTGGACCGCGAGTATAATCTGAGCGTGCGCGGCAACGGCGAAGTGATTTTCAATAATAGTGTCAGAGGAGTCAGCAATTTTGTTTTTGACAATTCTTTCCTGACGCTGGGGGCCGCAGGGAACCTTTATGTAAGAAACTATACCGCCGTCGGAACGCCGGTGTTAACGGTAACCGTCAATCCCGATACTCTGGTCGCGTCGCAAATTTATGCGGAAAATGACATTGTGGGAACGACGAAGGTTATTGTTAAGACGACGTCTGACAAAATTATCGGAACGGATCAGTCGATTCTGTTTGTTTCGGCGGAGGGCGACAACAAAGAAACGGCAGCCGATTTTGTGGTTTACCGGGTATACGGCAGTCCGTATATGTGGAAGAGCGAATATAAAGAAGTTCAGGCGCCGGATGATGAGAACGGCGGTGATGAAGAAGGCGGCGACAACGGAGATGTCGGCGATAAGTCTGTCGGAACGACGGCCGACGGCGAAGGGGAAGCCGGCGGAGAGGCGGGAGGCGAAAACGGCGTTTCCACCAACGGATGGTATTTGTCAATGACTCGTGATTCAAACCCCGACTTCCGTCCGATGGCTCCCGAAATTGCGGCTTTTCTGTCACTGCACAGTGCAGCGGCCGAACAAAACCGCGGCGTTGTGACCAGTATCCGCAATTCGGTTGCAGCCAACAAATTTCTGCTGAAAAGGTATGATGTCCTCTATGAAGACCATTATAAAAGGCGTCCGGTCTCCAACCTGTGGGCCAATCCTGTTTATCGCTACGCCAAAGTGAGCGCGCCGCAGGAATGGGATGCCAACATTGCCGGCTTTGACATGGGGCTTGACCTGCAAAACGATGCTTCCAACAAAATCGGCGCTTTCGGGTCTTATCGTTACGGTACCTATGATATCAGCGAAGAAGGATTTTTCCGCGCCGACATGGGCAGCGAAATCGAAATTTCCAGTTTCCTGTTGGGTATGTATTATCGGTATGATTACAACAATTTCTGGACTTTTGCCACCGCCTATGCCGGCCGTCAGCATGCCGAAATTGAAACCGACGACCATGTAAAAGCCAAAGCGGATGCAATGCAATACGGCGCCGGCGTCGAAATGGGCTATGCCTTTATCCCCGGTTATAACTGGACTTTGGAACCGAGCCTGGGCGTGTTCTATACCGGTATTGATTATGACGATATGAAAGACGAATATGGAAAGAGCGCCGAATATTCGATGCTCAATCAGGTTGAGGGCGAATTCGGGGTCAAACTGGAGAAAACTTTCGATCATGATTACGGCTACACCAAACTGTACGTTAAACCGAGTGTCGTTCAAACGCTGAATTTCGGCAACGAAGTCAAGATTACGCACCTGGGTAAAGTCGACAGTCTGGATGATCAGACGTTGGGGAGGATTGAAGTCGGCGGAAGAGTGGCATTGGACAGCAAAATGAGTCTGTTCGGGTATGTCAACTATACGACCGGCAGTGACTATGATGACATTGCCGCTGCTCTCGGCTTCAGTTACCGCTGGTATTAAGTCCGGCCGCTGAGAATAAAAAGAGGAGCCTTTGTCGGTTCCTCTTTTTTTGATGGGAAAAAACAGCTTGTCGGCTGTTGGTACCGGACAGGTCGTCTTGATGTCACGTAAAAGAGCAGAACAAAATCGGCAAGGGAGAATGTCAGAGATTTTTGCAGAGGAAAAAACAAAATTTCGGAACGAAGGTTTTAGCTGTTTTTTTGTCATATTTTTATGTCAACGGTTAAGATTCGGACCCGACTCAAGCAGAGTCTCAGCAAGCGGTTGCAGCGGTGTAAAAAATTGAAAAAAAAGTAATTTTTTACTTGCAATATCCTGCCGCTTATGTTACAAAACGCTCACATTAACCGGTCTTACGGCGGGAATCTGTCCGGCCGGTTGTAATATGAAATATCCCGCAATCCTTGAAATTCAAGGTTTTGCATAAGGTTAATTTTGTAGATGGCAAGTTTGGCGTCATGCGAATCGTTGCCGTCTAGTTATAGGAAAAGTATTTAAAATGATGGATACACAAAACATAAGAATTCGCCTCAAGGCTTTTGATCATCGTCTGCTCGATTTGTCGACCAAAGAAATCGTTCATACCGCCAAAAGAACCGGGGCAAATGTAAGAGGGCCGATCCCTCTGCCGACCAGAATCGAGAAATTTACGGTAAACCGTTCTCCGCACGTTGATAAAAAATCTCGTGAACAGTTCGAAATCCGGACCCACAAGAGACTTCTCGATATCGTCGATCCGACACCGCAAACCGTAGATGCCCTGATGAAGCTTGATCTGGCTGCCGGTGTAAATGTCGAAATTAAGCTGTAATTGTTTTCGGTCGAAATAATTACTTGTAAATAAAAAGCAATGTTGGCTTTCATGAAATAAGGAGAGTCAACCAATTGAAAAGGAAAATAAAATAATGCGTACTGGTTTAATCGCAAAAAAGCTGGGAATGTCCCGCATTTTTGAGGCTAACGGAACTCATGTGCCGGTAACGGTTCTTGCTGTTGACAATCTTCAGGTTGTTGATGTCAGAACAATGGACAGAGACGGTTATACCGCTGTTCAGCTGGGCACCGGTGCCGTTAAGGCTAAAAATGTGTCCAAAGCAATGAAAGGACATTTTGCCAAAGCTAATGTTGAACCGAAGAAGAAATTGGGTGAGTTCAGAGTTTCTGAAGACTGCCTGCTTTCGGTCGGTTCCGAATTATCTGTAGAACATTTTGTTCCCGGTCAATATGTTGACGTATGCGCAACCTCTATCGGTAAGGGATTTGCCGGTGTTATGAAACGTCATAACTTTGCCGGTTTGGAAGCCAGTCACGGTGTGTCGGTTTCTCACCGTTCGCACGGTTCTACAGGACAAAGACAGGATCCCGGTAAGGTATTCAAAGGTAAGAAAATGGCCGGTCATATGGGTAACGAACGCGTCACGGTTCAGAATCTGAAGGTGGTTGCGGTTGATGCTTCTAAGGGCCTGATTATGGTTAAGGGCGGTGTTCCGGGTTGTGAAAACGCCTGGGTTCGCATTACCGACGCCGTTAAAAAAAGCGGCAACGTCGAACTGCCGATGCCTGCCGGTTTGAAAAAAGTTGATGAACCTGTTGCAGTTAAAGCTGAAACAGCTGATAATGCTTAAAAGATAAAGGATAGAAGTTATGAAACAGGACATCTTAAATTTAGATAATATGAATGTCGGCTCTATCGAACTGAACGAATCGATTTTCGGTTTGGAAGTTCGTGCAGACATTTTGCAACGGGTTGTAAGATGGCAGTTGGCCAGAATGCAAGCCGGCACCCACAAGACGAAGGGTCGTTCCGAAGTTGCTCTGACGCCGTCCAAACCTTTCAAGCAGAAAGGCAGCGGTAATGCTCGTCAGGGTTCTCGCAAAGGTACCCAGTTCAGAAAGGGTGGAATTGTGTTTGGTCCGGTTGTTCGCGACCATGCTCACGATCTGACCAAGAAATTCAGAAAGCTTGGTCTGAAAACCGCTCTCTCGGCAAAAGCCAAAGAGGGCAACCTCGTTATCGTTGATGAAGCCAAATTGTCCAGTCCCAAAACCAAAGACCTTAAGGTTAAATTGGATGCTTGCGGCCTGAACAACAGCCTGTTCATCGACGGACAAGAGGTTGATATTAATTTTGCATTGGCTTCCCGCAACATCTTCGGTGTAGACGTATTGCCGACGATCGGTGCCAATGTTTATGACATCTTGAAAAAAGACAAACTGGTGTTGACTAAAGATGCTGTTCGTTGCTTGGAGGAAAGATTGAAATGAGTAAAGATGCAAAAACCAACAATGTGACTGTACAGATGTATGATACACTGGTTCGTCCGGTAATCACCGAAAAGTCCATGCTGTCTTCCGAAGCCGGAAAAATTGTTTTCCGCGTTCCGCTCGAAGCTTCCAAGGATGAAATCAAGGCTGCCGTCGAAGCTATTTTCAGCGTCAAGGTAACCAAGGTGAATACTATTCGTCAGGCTGGCAAGACCAAAAGATTCAGAGGCAATCTGGGACGTCGTTCCGATTTTAAGAAAGCTTTGGTTACTCTTGCCGAAGGTCAAAATATTGATGTTACAACAGGAATTTAAAAAATGGTGTTAAAAACTTATAAGCCCACATCTCCTGGACTTCGTCAGCTGGTCATCGTTGACAGATCCGAGCTGTATAAAGGAGCTCCTGAGAAGTCTTTGACAATCGGTCTTACGAAGACCGGTGGGCGTGATAATTTCGGACATGTTACAAGTCGGAGAAAGGGCGGCGGACATAAACGCAAGCTCAGAATTATCGACTTTAGACGTAATAAGTTTGATGTTGAGGCTACTGTAGAGAGAATCGAATATGATCCGAACCGTTCTTCCTTTATTGCGCTGATTTGCTATGAAGACGGCGAAAAATCCTATATTCTGGCTCCGCAGAGATTGAAAGCCGGCGATAAGGTTATTTCGGCTGCCAAAGCCGACATTAAGCCGGGCAATGCCATGCCTCTGAAGAATATGCCGGTCGGTACAATTATCCACAACGTGGAATTGCGTTCGGGCAAGGGCGGCCAGTTGGTTCGTTCGGCCGGATGCTATGCACAGGTTGTCGGTAAGGACGCCGGTTATGCTCAGCTGAAATTGAGTTCGGGCGAGTTGAGAGTCGTTCGCGAAGAATGTCTGGCCACGGTCGGTGCCGTTTCTAACCCGGACAATCAGAACAAATCTCTCGGCAAGGCCGGCCGTACCCGTTGGCTGGGACTTCGTCCGGTTTCCCGTGGTGTTGCGATGAACCCTGTCGATCACCCGATGGGCGGTGGTGAAGGTCGTACTTCGGGCGGACGTCATCCGACCACGCCGTGGGGTAAACCTGCTAAGGGCGGCAAGACTCGTTCTAACAAGAAGACGGATCGCTTTATTATGAGATCCCGTCGCGATAACAAGAAATAATAAGGAGATAAGCTAATGACACGTTCAGTTTGGAAAGGACCGTTTGTTGATGGATATCTTCTGAAGAAAGCAGATGCAGCCAGAGCTTCGGGAAGAAACGAAGTTATTAAAATCTGGTCGCGCAGATCCACCATGTTGCCGCAGTTCGTCGGTTTAACCTTTGGTGTTCACAATGGTCATAAGTTTATCCCGGTGCTGGTTACCGAAGATATGGTCGGCCACAAGTTCGGCGAATTTGCCCCGACCCGTATTTTCTATGGACATGCTGCCGATAAGAAAGCTAAGAGGAGTTAGTAATGGGAAAGTCTAAAGATACGAGAAGACTGCAGGCAAATCAGGCTCAGGCCGTTTGCAACGCATTGCGTACAAGTCCTCAGAAACTTAATTTGGTTGCGGAATCGATCCGCGGTTTGGCTGTTGAGAAGGCTGTTGCCGAGCTGACTTTCTCCAAGAAGAGAATTGCAAAGTCGGTTTTGAAAGTTTTGCAATCCGCAATTGCAAATGCTGAAAACAATCATCAGTTAAACATTGATAAGCTTTTCGTCAGTGAAGCTTATTGCGGAAAAGGTTTGGTAATGAAACGTATGCACGCCAGAGGTAAAGGCAGAGGAGCCCGCATTTTGAAGCCCTTCTCCAATATTACCATCGTTGTAACCGAGCGTCAGGAGTAAGTTAATGGGACAGAAAGCAAATCCTACAAGCCTTCGTTTGGGAGTTAACCGTACATGGGATTCCCGTTGGTATGCCGACGACAATTATGCCGGCTACCTGCACGAAGACGTTAAAATTAAAGAGTTCTTGAAAAAGAAATTGGCTCAGGCCGGAATCAGCAGAATCGTTATTGAACGCCCTGCCAAAAAGGCCAGAGTTACCATTCATTCGGCAAGACCTGGTGTTGTTATCGGTAAAAAAGGTCAGGATATCGAAGCTTTGAGAAAAGAAATTCAGTCGATGACCGCCTCGGAAGTTCAGTTGAACATTTTAGAGGTCAGAAAACCGGAACTGGATGCACAACTGGTTGCAGACAGCGTTGCTCAGCAGTTGGAAAGACGTGTTGCTTTCCGCCGTGCGATGAAACGCGTTATGCAGTCGGCTCTGCGTCTGGGCGCCGAAGGAATCAAGGTAAGCTGCTCCGGCCGTTTGGGCGGCGCGGAAATTGCCAGAACCGAACACTATCGTGAAGGTCGGGTTCCTTTGCACACCCTGCGTGCTGACATTGATTATGCAACTTCAACTGCTCATACCACTTATGGTGCTTGCGGTGTTAAAGTCTGGATCTACAAGGGCGAAATTATGGCCCACGATCCGATGGCCCAAGACAAGAAGTTGGCTGAACAAAAGTAAACATTGAGGTTTAAATAAAATGTTAAGTCCAAAAAGATTAAAATTCCGCAAGCAGCACAAGGGCCGTATCCACGGTCTGACCAAAGGCGGTGCGGAACTGAGTTTCGGAACCTATGGATTGAAGGCTCTGACCCCGGAACGTATTACGGCCCGCCAAATTGAGGCAGCCCGTCGTGCGATTACCCGTGAAATGAAGAGAGCCGGAAGAGTATGGATTCGAATTTTCCCGGATGTACCGGTATCCGACAAACCTGCCGAAGTTCGTATGGGTAAAGGTAAAGGCTCGATCGAGTACTGGTGTGCCAGAGTACACCCTGGTCGGATTATGTTTGAAATCGACGGTGTCAGCGAAGAAACCGCCCGCGCAGCTTTTGCGCTGGGTGCCGCCAAACTCCCGATTAAAACAAAATTCGTTAAACGTCTTAATTCTGACCAAGGAGTAGCATAAGATGGCAAAAATTAAGGATCTTCGCAGCATGAGTGTTGACGAGTTGGAAGGTAAACTGCTTGAAGCTAAAAAAGAGCAGTTTAACCTTCGGGTTCAACAGTCTACCGGCCAGTTGCAGAATACTGCCGCTGTTCGTAAAGTTCGCCGCGAAATTGCAAAAATCAACACGCTTTTAACCGAGCGTAAGAAGAATAGTTAGGAGAAAAAGCTATGCCTAAGAGAATTCTTCAAGGTGTTGTTGTAAGTGATAAACAGGACAAAACCGTTGTCGTTAAAGTTGAACGTCAGGTTATGCATCCGGTTTACAGAAAATTCATCAAGAAAAGCAAAAAATATGCCGCTCATGATGAAAACAACCAGTTCAAAATTGGTGACGAAGTTAGAATCATTGAGGCCAAGCCTTATTCTAAGACCAAGACTTGGACCGTGTTAGTTGATAACGCCGAATAGAGAAGGAAGAAAAAAATGATACAAATGCAAACCAACCTGGATGTTGCAGACAACTCAGGAGCACGTCAGGTGCAGTGCATAAAGGTTCTTGGCGGTTCTAAGAGAATGCACGCAACCGTCGGTGACGTAATCGTCGTATCGATTAAGGATGCATTGCCGAAGGGACGTGTTAAAAAAGGTGACGTCCACAAAGCTGTTATCGTTCGCACTGCAAGCGACATTCGCCGTAAAGACGGATCTGTCATCCGTTTTGACAGCAATGCTGCAGTTCTGATTAACAAGGACGGCGAACCGATCGGTACCCGTATTTTTGGCCCTGTTACCAGAGAATTGCGTGCAAAGAAATTTATGAAAATAATTTCATTAGCACCGGAGGTATTATAATGAACCTTAAGTTAAAAATCAAAAAAGGTGATCAGGTTGTAGTTTTGTCGGGTGACGACAAAGGTAAAACCGGTGAAGTCGTAAAAGCAATGCCGAAAGAAGGCAAAGTTGTCGTTCAGGGAATCAACCTGGTTAAAAGACACACCAAACCGAGCCAGACTTCGGCCGGCGGCATTATCACTAAAGAAGCACCGATTCACGTTTCCAATGTAGCTTTGGTTGATTCCAAGTCAGGAAAAGCAACTAAGGTCGGATATAAGGAAGAAAACGGCCGCAAGGTTCGTTTTGCTCGTAAGTCCGGTGATGTAATCGATAAATAAGGATGAGATTGATGACAAATTTTGAAAAATTGTATAATGAGGTCATTAAGAAATCTCTCGTGGAAAAATTCGGTTACGCCAATAGCCACGAGATTCCGAAGCTGACCAAAATTGTTCTTAACATGGGTGTCGGTGACGCCGTTATGGACAAGAAAAAATTAACCAACGCCGCAGAAGAAATGGGCATGATCGCCGGTCAGAAACCGGTTATCACCAAAGCCCGCAAATCTATCGCTACCTTTAAGGTAAGAGAAGAAATGCCGATTGGCTGCAAAGTAACTCTGAGAAGAGAAAAAATGTACGAATTCTTGGAGAGACTGGTCAATATGGCCTTACCGCGAATCAGAGACTTCCACGGCATTCAGGGCAAAAACTTTGACGGCCGCGGCAACTTTGCTTTCGGTATCAAGGAACAGATCATTTTCCCTGAAATCAATTATGAAAAAGTTGATGCTGTCAGAGGAATGGATATTGTTATCTGCACTTCTGCCAAAACCGACGAAGAAGCCAAAACGCTTCTGACCGGTTTCAACTTACCGATTAAGAATTAAGCGGAGATTTTACAATGGCAAAAAAAAGCTCTATATATAGAAACTTAAAAAGAATCCGCAAGGCTGAGAAGTTTGCGAATATCCGCAGTAAGTTGATTGAAGAGATCAAGGATAAGAACACTTCTCCGGAAGAAAGATTCAAAAAAGTGTTGAAATTAGCCGAATTGCCCCGCAACTCGTCAAAGGTTCGGATTAAGAACCGTTGCGAAAATACGGGCCGTTCCCGTGGTGTTTACCGCAAGTTTAAGCTGTGCCGCAACGAATTGCGCAGAATGGCGAGCTTCGGTGAAATCCCCGGTTTAGTAAAATCCAGCTGGTAGTAGGAGGTTTTAGAGAAAATGTCTATGTCTGATCCTTTGGGCGATATGCTCACACGCATTAGAAACGCACAAAGCGCACGGAAAAAGGAAGTCGTCTCTCCTGCTTCCCGTCTGCGTGAAAGTGTATTGGAAGTTCTGAAAAAAGAAGGTTATATTCTTGGGTACGAAAAATACAATGTTCGTGCCGGTATTGATGAACTCCGCATTCAGTTGAAGTATCATGAAGGTGCTTCTGTTATTAATGAAATTTACCGCGTATCTACGCCGGGTCGTCGCGTTTATTCGAGCGTTAAGGACCTGCCGAGAGTATACAACGGCCTCGGAATCTCGATTATTTCGACTCCGCAAGGCGTTATGAGCGACAATGAAGCCCGCAAGGCCAATGTCGGCGGTGAAGTTCTTTGTCAAGTATTTTAGTTAGGGAGAATTGGTATGTCTAGAATTGGAAAATACCCGGTTATCATCCCTGAAGGCGTTACGGTTACTGTAGACAACAGTGTTGTTACCGCAAAAGGCAAACTCGGCGAATTGAAGTTTGCTTATGACAGTGCCATGGTTGATGCCAAATTGGAAGACAATAAAGTTGTGGTTGCGCCTTTGCACCAGTCACAACAGGCCCGTGCTTTATGGGGAACAACCAGAGCCCAGATCAACTCGATCATCAAAGGTGTAAGCGAAGGCTTTACCAAACAGTTGGAGTTGATCGGTGTCGGTTACAAAGCCAGAATGGAAGGCAGCAATAAGCTGGTTCTGTCACTCGGCTTTTCGCATGACGTGATTTATAATGCCCCCGAAGGCATTAAAATTACCTGCGTATCTCCGACCCAGGTGACCGTTTTCGGTGCCGACAAACAACTGGTAGGCCAGGTTGCCGACAAAATTCACGAATATAGAAAACCCGAACCTTATAAAGGTAAAGGTGTAAGATATACCGGTGAATATGTCCGTCGTAAAGAAGGCAAGAAGAAATAAGGAATAGGTTAATGAATACGCCAAGAAAATTGTTTAAAAAGAGACAAGCTCGTGCAAGAACAGCTTTGAAAAACGTTGCCAACGGCAAACTGAGACTATCGGTTTTCCGCAGCGGTAAGCACATCTATGCACAAATCATTGACGACATTAAGGGTGTGACTGTTGCTTCGGCCTCTACTTTGGATAAGGAAGTCAGAGAAAGCCTGAAGAAAACTTCAAATATTGAAGCAGCCGGTGTTATTGGTAAAACCGTAGCCGAAAGAGCTCTCAAATCGGGTGTAAACGAAGTGGTCTTTGACCGCGGCGGTTATATTTTCCACGGCCGTGTCAAGGCTTTGGCCGATGCAGCTCGCGAAGCTGGTTTGAAATTTTAGGAGTAAGAGAAATGGCACAAGCTGTAGATCGTCGTAAAACAGAAAAAAAAGAAGAACTGGTTGAGAAACTGGTTCATATTAACCGCGTTGCCAAAACCGTGAAAGGCGGCCGCAATATGTCTTTTGCTGCGGTTGTCGTCGTCGGTGACCAAAAAGGCCGCGTCGGTTATGGTTCGGGTAAAGCTGCCGAAGTTCCGGAAGCGATTACCAAAGCCACCAACGAAGCCAAAAAGAATATGGTTCGCATTCCGCTGCGCGAAGGCAGAACCCTGCACCATGACGTTCAGGGGCATTTCGGCGCCGGTAAGGTTGTTTTGAGAACAGCCCCCGCCGGTACCGGTGTTATCGCCGGCGGCCCGATGCGTGCAATCTTTGAAGTTCTGGGTGTGCAGGACGTGGTTGCCAAGTCGTTGGGCTCGAACAACCCGTACAATATGATTAAGGCGACTTTTGATGCCTTGCAGTCGATCAATTCTCCGCGAATGGTTGCTGCCAAAAGAGGCAAAAAAGTCGGTGATATCGTCAGCCGCAGGGAAACTGCCGGAGCTAAAGCTGAGAAAGAGGAGGCTTAAACAATGGCTAACAAGACAATAAAAGTTAAGCAAGTTGCCAGCCCGATCGGACGCCCGGCCAAACAAAAGGCCATCTTAGTCGGACTTGGTTTAAACAAGATGAACAAAGTGGTCGAGTTGGAGGATACTCCGGCGATCCGCGGAATGATCAACAAAGTTCCGCATCTTGTCAAAATTGTGGATTAATAAGCCGGACAGAGGGGAACGGAAGTTTCCGTTCCCTGAGTCCGAATTATCAAATTAGGTGATAAAAGATGAAACTTAACGAATTAAAAGACAACTGCGGTGCAACCAAAGATCGTATCAGAGTCGGTCGCGGTATCGGCAGCGGAAAAGGCAAGACCTCCGGACACGGACAGAAAGGCCAGAAATCCCGCAGCGGTGTCGCTATCAACGGATTTGAAGGCGGTCAGATGCCGATTTACCGCAGACTTCCGAAACGCGGATTTAAAAATCCGTTTGCGAAAGTTTTTGCAGTGGTCAATCTTGACACTTTGCAAACGGCAATTGATGCCGGCAAGTTGAAAGCTGATGCGGTTGATTTGGCTGCTTTAGCAACGGCCGGTATTGTTACCAAGAGCTATGACGGCGTTCGTCTGCTGGCTCGCGGTGCGGTTACCACGGCGGTTACAATTTCGGTTAACTCGGCTTCCAAAGCTGCGGTTGCTGCAATTGAAAAAGCCGGCGGCAAAGTTAATTTGGTCGCATAGTTGTTGAATACAACAGTTGAAAAAGGCTGCTAAAGGGCAGCCTTTTTTGTTGCCGTTTTGCGGAAAATGCCGAGTGAATTGAGATTGAAGGCGGGGATGGCGGACAGAAAATGCACATTTGCGGAAAGAGACGGCGACAGAGTAACGCGGTTTTATACGGATAGCAGCCTGCAAACCGGTAGCTGTTTTCTCTGTTTGATGAACAATCGAGATGCAAGCTGAGTTATGTGTCATCGCTTGTATTGGCTTTTATTATATTAGATAAAATACCGGAGTCAACATAACACCTAAGGTTGTAAAGATAAGAAGTGATGTGAAGAGGAAAATTACTTCGTTCGATTTCTCACTGTATTAAGCCGAGAGCATCAGTATCGTGATATAACCGGTCGTATAGAAGAATACCAGTGACGTAATGAGATAAATGATTTCTTTCTGGGTCAGGGGCTCTTTCTTTATTATTTTGCGGATAAAAATATAAAGATATTTACTTAAAATGAAAGCATGTATCCACATAACGGTAACCATAGGTGCAATCCAAAAGAAGCGTGCGACCTCCAATGAAAACAGAGCTGTTATCATCAGTGCCGATGATAATAGCAGGAAAAAGATGTAGCCGATTATAGAAGCTAGAAATATTTCCCAATTATTCATTGTGCTGATATATGGAAACATAACTGTCTCTTCTTTAGGAGTCAGTACAACACCAATTGTAACGAAAATAACAATTGAGGTAATTAGGAAATAAATTTCGTTTTGAGTGAGCAACTCTTTTTTTATGGTCTTTTTTATAAATATGGCCGAATATTTGCACATAATGATTAAATTTGTGTAGAGGAGGGTAAAAATGCCGCCTGATATTAAGAAAATCCACAAATGTGGATCCATAACCGATGCGATTAAATACATCAAAGCCAAGAATGTCACATTAATATAGCCTAGTACAAACATTTTTCCCTTCTTTAGTGTGTTAGTCCCTAAAATCTGGATAAATATTTGCATAAAATATTAATATTTGTCTATTTAAATATGCGTATGCATATACATTCTTATAAGAGAGGTTATGCAACATGTGCCATACCTATAACAAAGAATATGGTAATGAAGAAAATAGCAATGGTTGATACAAGCAAATAAAAGATTTCTTTTTTGGTAATAGGTTCGGTTTTGATGGTTTTGCGGACCACTCGGTAAAGGTATTTTGAGAAAATAAAGAAGTTTATCCATATGATAGCAGCCAGGGCCGTCAGAAAAATAGTATCGATAGAAAATTTTGAAATAATTTCTTCCATAATACCGAATGGGAATATAAGCATGATTAAGATGTATACGATCATCAAGGATCCACTGATCATAAGAGCATAAATTATGCCGGAATGGAGAGGGATGTTAATTTTCTCATATATCGGTATGCGGATGGTGTAGACGAATACCAAAACAGCGATAGAAAGAAGAAGAAAAAAAATATCCTTAGGGGCAGGTTTTTCTTTTTTGTTGATTTTTTCTATAAATACAGGCAGGTATTTGGCTATAATAATCAGGTTAACATAAAGGAGAGTGGACATGCCGACTGCTGTTGAAAAGTCGCCCCAGGTCACCTTTTCCGCTATTGCATAACTTCCCATTCCCGCTATAATTAGCAAATAGATATAGATCAGTAGAAACATTTTACTCTCCTTTAGTGTGTTGGTTTTAATCTATCAAATAGTTTATACCACGTTTTCCTACTCCTTTGATCGTCGCCCAACCTCTACTGAATGGATTGGTTCGGTCATACGGATTGTTTCCCCATGCTATCCAGGGAAAAACATCGACACCAAAATGACTTACCATATTATCGTTGGGGGAAACGAAATCGTAGGTTCCCATGTTCTCGTAGGAGTTGACGATCATGCCGTCGGGTGCAACAATCATCTGTTGATGTTCCCTCGGTGTACCGACTCTGCCCCTGCAGTCCATGTTTCCTCTGTCTCCGTTTAAGTTGTGGGCGATTAGATTATTTTATTATATTAGATAAAATACCGGAGTCAACATAACACCTAAGGTTGTAAAGATAAGAAGTGATGTGAAGAGGAAAATTACTTCGTTCGATTTCTCACTGTATTAAGCCGAGAGCATCAGTATCGTGATATAACCGGTCGTATAGAAGATGATTTATGCAACTAGATTTATTTTTGTTATAACCAATAAAAAACATCTATTAACGGGGTACCAATTGCCACGAAAAGGACGATTGAAGTAACCAGTAAAATAATTTCTTTTTGCGTCAAAAATTCTTTTTCAGTCATTTTATGAATGGATATCTTTAAATATTTGTATAATACAATGATATTCCCCCACATCAACAAAGCTAGACTTCCCGTTGACAATAAAAATGAAAAGTCCGAGCTAAAAGGAGGTACGATTATTGAAAATATGATCATAGCAGCCAAATAGAAAAATGTCAGGTTTAAAAATGTTTCCAAACCAGAAATTCTACTATCACTATATGGAATTTGTTCATTGTATATTGGCGTTACTATCACGCCAATAGCAACAAAAATAACAATTGAAGTGATAAGAAAACAAATTTCTTTTTTGTTTAACGGTTCTTTCTTCACCGTTTTTTTTATAAATATATCAATATATTTGAACATGATGACTAAGTTTATATAAAGGAGGGTGAAAATGCCGCTCGCAGCTAAGAATAACCCAAAGTTTCCACCTAAAATAAATTTAATACAAGATATTAGACTTAGGCTTATAAAGTAAATATAGGCTAGTATAAACATCTTTCCCCTCCTTATTTGCTATTATTCAGTAATCCAGTTATTATAAAAACCATCTATTTCATAAGGAAAGTATTTTCTAAAGCGCTTTTTATTATAGGCCGCCAGCCTTTTGTTAAAGGCTATCATCCTTTCCGACATATTCGTAGGATCATTTTCTCCATCTCCCCATATGACCCAAGTAATGTTGTCACCCAAAAGTCGTTTAGCAATGCCTTTTTTGAGGGCATTGAATCTTTCTTCTTTGGTTGTTCGATCATATGGGTTGTTCCCCCATGCTATCCAGGGAGCAACGTCGACAATACCATGAACCAATGTTCCTGCACCTTGTGGTGAAACAAAATCGTAGGTTCCCATGTTCTCGTTTGAGTTGACAATCGTGCCGTCGGGTGCAACAATCATCTGTTGATGTTCTCTCGGTGTGCCGACTCTGCCCCTGCAGTCCATGTTTCCTCTGTCTCCATATAAGTTGTGGGCGATGGCGTTTTGGTCGCAATCCCATTGATCGGGTTCGTTGTCGAGAATTTGGCGACCGTTTCCCTGCCAAAGATCGGGATCAACAAATCTTTGTCGATTATAATGTTGCTCTTTTTTCTTTTCAAGGAATTTCTCCGTCTGATTTTTAATTAGTTCCGGAAATTGCTGTGACAATCCTATTGCAGAAATATACTGATTTGCTTTGCGCATGGCGCCGGGATAACGTTGGGGTGTGCTATAGAGAGGGTATTTTACGTTTGACGCTGCCGGCTTCCGGTAGACTTCAACCGGTCCGCCCTGTTTTTCGTCATAATTATAATAAATTTCTACGGACATTCCGGTCCGGGGATCGATTCGAACCACCGGAATTTGTCCTCCGAAGACGTCTCGTATAAAGTTACTGAGATCACTCATATTTTTTCTCCTGATTAAGTTTCGTTTTGTGTATCATAAATATAACATAAAGTGTATTTAAAATCAACTGTGATCTTATCCGGTTGTGGATAAATGCCGATGCAGAGCCTCAAAAAAGTCGATTTGAAAAAGCGGCGGCGACGGTTGCAAGCGGTCGCAAAAGAGCGGAGAAACGAATATCAGCAAAGCCTGAATATAAAAATTGAGAATAAAGAGAAAGTTGTTGCAAAAATTTAAAATTCGTGTATTAGATTATTTCCAAATGGGCATTTCTGCGCCCAAAATCGGTTATTTAAAAAGATAAGGAAACAAAAATGGTATCATTAGCAGAAAAAATGGCCGCCAATCTGGATATGTCGGCCTTTGGCAAAGCTGAAGAACTAAAGAAAAGACTGTGGTTTACAATTCTGGCCCTGATCGTGTTCCGTTTGGGAACGTTTATTCCGCTGCCGGGAATTGATCCGCAGATTCTGGCGGATATTTTCTCGCGCAATTCCAACGGCATTCTCGGCATGTTCAATATGTTTGCCGGCGGTGCGTTGGAACGTATGACGATCTTTGCGTTGAACATCATGCCGTATATTTCGGCCTCCATTATTCTGCAACTGGGACAGTCGGTGATTCCGTCGCTGAGCGCGCTGAAAAAAGAAGGCGAAGCCGGACACCGCAAAATCGTTCACTATACTAAGGTGCTGACGGTGTTGATCACGATCATTCAAGGATACGGCATTGCGGTCGGTCTTGAGGGTATGGTCGGCGGCGCCGGTGTTTCGGCGGTTGTCATGCCCGGATTTGTTTTCAAGTTTACCACCATTGTTTCTTTGGTCGGCGGTACCATGTTTATCGTTTGGCTGGGTGATCAGATCACCTCGCGCGGGGTCGGCAACGGTTCGTCGCTGATCATTACCGTCGGTATTATCGCCAACATTCCGGGCGCTTTGGCGCAGACTTTTGAGTTGGGGCGCGTCGGTTCAATGTCGGTGTGGGTGATCATGCTGTTGATGGCAATGGTCCTCGGTCTGGTTTATATTATCGTTTTGGTTGAAAGAGCTCAGCGCAAAATCACCATTCAGTATCCGAAGCGTCAGGTCGGTGCCCGCATGAGTTCGCCGGAAAGTTCGCATTTGCCCCTCAAGATTAATCCGACCGGCGTTATCCCGCCGATTTTCGCCAGCTCTTTGCTGTTGTTGCCGATTACGATCGCCAATCTGTCGGCCGCCAACGGCCCGAGCTGGGCGCAAACGCTGAGCCAACTGCTGGGGCACGGCCAACCGCTTTATCTGGCCTTGTATGCCGGTTTGATCATTTTCTTCTCTTTCTTCTATACCGCAGTGGTTTTCAATCCGGAAGAAACGGCAGAAAATTTGAAGAAACACGGCGGCTTTATCGCCGGTATCCGTCCGGGTAAAAATACGGCCGAATATTTGGACTATGTAATTACCCGTCTGACCGTGCTGGGGGCCTTCTATCTGACCATGCTCTGCATTTTGCCGGAAATTCTGATTGCCAAACTGGCGGTCCCGTTTGTTCTCGGCGGTACCACGCTGTTGATCGTGGTTCAGGTGACGATGGATTTTGTCGGCCAGGTTCAGACTCATCTGATTGCCTATCAGTATGAGGGGCTTTTGAAAAAAGCCGCTCTGGTCAACAAAAAAGGAAAGAGAAGATAATGGGTTTTGCAAACGGAGAAGGGCTGCATCTGGTGATGACCGGTGCGCCGGGGACCGGCAAAGGAACCCAGGCCAGCGTTCTGAAACGGGAATTCGGTCTTTGTCATCTTTCGACCGGAGAAATGCTGCGGGAAGAAGTTAAGAAAGGAAGCGAAATCGGCAATCAGCTTAAAGATCATCTGGCTGCCGGCGGTTTTGCTCCCGATGAGCTGATGATCCGCATGGTTTCGGCCCGTATCGAAGAGGCAGACTGCCAAAAAGGTTTTATTCTCGACGGTTTTCCCCGCACGTTGGAACAAGCCGAGGTGCTGGCGAAAATGCTGAAGGAAAAAGGAATCGGACTTGATGCCGTTATTGAGATTCAGGTTCCCGACCATATTATTATCGACCGAATCCTGGGGCGTTATACCTGTATGACCTGCGGCGAAAGTTACAGTGACAAATATCACAAGCCGAAGGTTCCGGGGGTATGCGATATCTGCGGCGGAACCAAATTTTCGAGACGACTCGATGATACCAAAGAAACCATTGAACGCCGTCTGAAAAAATATCGCGATTTTACTTATCCGACAATCGCGTATTATCAAGAAAAAGGATTATTGCGCAGCATTGACGGCAACGGAACGGTGGACGTGGTTGCCAAACGCATTGATGAAGCGCTCAAAATCAAATAAGTGTTTAACAAAAAGTAACTTTTTTGAAAAATGCTTAAAGTAAGGGTTGACACTAACAAATATTAGCCTATAATCCGGCTTAATTTTGAAAAGTGGTGATCAACTTTTTAAGTTTTAATTTTAGAATAATGGAGATGAAATTTGGCTCGTATAGCTGGTGTAAATATTCCGACTGCCAAAAGAATTGAAATCGCTTTGACTTATATTTTTGGTATCGGTAGAAAAACTGCTCAAGACATTTGTGCAAAATCAGGAGTCAACCCGGGCTTGCGCGTGCAGGATATGTCTGAAGAAGACATTGCAAAAGTACGTGAAACAATCGATCGTGACTACCTGGTAGAAGGTGAGCTGCGTCGTGATGTTGGGGTTAATATCAAGAGATTGATGGATCTCGGATGTTACAGAGGTTTGCGGCATCGTAAAGGATTGCCGGTTCGCGGACAGAGTACAAAACAAAATGCCCGCACCCGTAAAGGCAAACGTAAAACCGTTGCTAACAAAAAGAAATAAGAAGAGGTAGGGTCCCAAATGGCAAAAGCAACACAGAAGAAAAAAGAAAAGAAGAACATCACTGCCGGTGTCGCACATGTGAATTCTACTTTTAACAATACTCGAATTACTATTACCGATGCTCAGGGAAACACGGTAGCCTGGTCTACGGCCGGTGCTCAGGGTTTCAAAGGATCGCGTAAATCGACTCCGTATGCGGCACAGGTTGCTGCTGAAGAAGCCGGTAAAAAAGCTATCGAAAACGGTATGAAAACTTTGGAAGTGGAAGTTAAGGGTCCGGGTTCCGGACGCGAATCCGCAATCAGAGCTTTGCAGGTGGTCGGTTTTACAATTACCACCATCCGTGACGTTACTCCGATTCCGCACAACGGCTGCCGTCTGCGCAAACGCCGCCGCGTGTAGTTTTTGGCGTTTTGATAGTGAGGCTAAAGTTTTTTAGCCTCGCCGTCTTTTGATTTTTTGTAAATATGCATATGCACTAAAAATGAGGATATCCAAGTGATTCAAAAGAATTGGCAAGAACTTATTAAACCGACTAATCTTGAAATTGTTCCCAGCGATGGCGGCAACAAAGCCAAGATTGTGGTTGAACCATTGGAGAGAGGCTTCGGTCTTACTCTCGGTAACGCGCTGAGACGCATTTTGCTGTCTTCCCTGCAGGGCGGCGCTGTTACGGCAATCAAGATCGACGGTGTTTTACACGAATTTTCGGTTATTCCCGGCGTAAGAGAAGATGTAACCGATATTGTCCTCAATATCAAAGGATTGGCCGTTGCCGTTCACAGCGAAGGCCTGAAAACAATGTCTCTTAAAGCAGAAGGTCCGTGCGAAGTTACGGCGGCAATGATTGAAACCGGTCATGATGTTGAAATCAAAAATCCGGAGTTGGTTATCTGCACGTTGGATGCCGGTGCCAAAATCAATATGGAATTGACTGTAAATACCGGTAAAGGATATGTTCCGGCCAGCCAGAACAAACCGGCCGATGCGCCGATCGGGCTGATTGCGGTTGATGCAATTTATTCCCCGGTTAAACGGGTATCTTACCGGGTTGACCGTACCCGTGTCGGTCAGGTTACCGACTATGACAAACTGACTTTGGTGGTCGAAACCAACGGTGTGGTTACGCCGGAAGATGCGGTTGCTTTTTCGGCCCGCATTTTGCAGGATCAGTTGAAACCGTTCATTAACTTTGACGAACCGGAAAACGAAGCCGAAGTTGAAAAAGAAGAATTGCCGTTCAATAAGAACCTTTTGAAAAAGGTTGAAGAACTTGAACTGTCGGTACGTTCTGCCAACTGTCTGAAAAACGACAATATCGTTTATATCGGTGACTTGGTTCAGAAAACCGAAGCCGAAATGCTCAGAACACCGAATTTCGGCCGTAAGTCTTTGAACGAAATTAAAGAAGTTCTGGCCAAAATGGGAATTCATCTCGGTATGGAAACCCCGGGTTGGCCGCCGGAAAACATTGAAGAACTGATCAAAAGAGTTGATGATCATTTCTAAATTTCGGATAAGCGATTGATTAAAACGTCTCTGTCATTCAACAGAGACGTTTTTGTCTTGTCTTCTCGCTAAGGATAATCAGTCAATTGAGATAAAAACAGTGCTGCAATTCGGCTGATGCGGTATCTTTCGGGCTTTGTCGGCGGGGATAAATCCGATAATTTTTATTTTTGTCCTTGTTTTTTGTACAAAATGTAGTACAGTATACAAAACATGCCGGATGAAAAATCGGGCGTACTTTTATGTTCCCGTTTCAGCATAACGTTTGCGCGGCGGACAATAACATATATTAACCGGGTAGGTAAAAATGAAAAGGTATAAAAACGCCTCGGAACTGTATGACATTTTTTACAAGGAACGTAAAGAAGATATTGCCTTTTATAATCGTTTGCTCACGGAATACAAAAACAATCTGGATAATAACCGCGTTATTGAAATCGGCGCCGGAACCGGACGGGTTTTGTTGCCGATTGCCGAAAAACATCCCGATCTGGAGTTTCATGCCGTGGATGTGATCGGGGACGAAATCGCGGTTCTGTCGGACAAAGCACGTGAACGCGGAATCAAAAACGTCGTAACGCATGTTGCGGACATTAATGAATTTGCGGACGAAGAAAAGTTTTCGTTTGCTTTTGCGCCGTTCCGGGTGATGCAACACTGTCAGTCGGCGGAAGAACTTGACCGTTTTGTTTGCAGCAGCAAAGACCTGTTGACGGAGAACGGTCGTTTCGCCTTTGACCTGTTTAATCCCTGGATACATATGCTGGTGCGCGAAGGCGTGGTTTTTGACGGCAATTATCATGACCAAGACGGCAATCAGATCAACCGCCGGGTAGAAATTAATAAACGCGATTATTTCAAACAAACGCAAAATATTGAAGAATATTATTCCGTTAAATATACGGACGGTCAAACCGATCATTTCGAATGGCTTTATACGACCGGTTACTTCTTTAAGGACACCGCATCGTTGGTGCTGGAGAAAAACGAACTGACGGTTGAAAACCTGTACGGACATTTTGACCGTACGCCGTTTGGGCAGGGCGAATATCCGGGAGAATTGATTTTTGACTGTGTGAAAAAACGGAGAGGAAGATGATGTCGGCGCGTGATGAGTGGAAAACCTTAAACCGATGCCGTCGCGGATTGGTTGCTGCTTATTTGCGGCATTATCGTGCCGCCGGATATTTGGAAGCGGCGCCGCTGCCGGTGACTTCGCATCAGGATGAAAGCGTGATTTTTGTCGGAGCGGCGATTTCGGCATTGAAGAAAGATTATATCTTTCCGGGAAAAATACCGGCCGGCGGTTTGGTGATTGCGCAGAATTCGGTGCGTACCCGTAATATTAAGAATATGCTTGATGACGATTTCGATCCGAAATGGGGTTCTTATTTTACCAACATTGATACGGTTTTTCCCTATGAGCGCAAAGAAGAGGCGTTTTCTCAGGTTTTAGATTTCTTTTATAATAAGGTTAAGCTGGCACCGGAAGACCTGTTGTTGCGGGTGCGATCCGGAGACGAAGAACTTTATCGGCTGATCCGCGAAAGAGGATGCCCGACAGTGGAAGTGGATGCTCATCCCGAAAAGTACTATCGGCATACGGTGGGCATTGACGGCGTTTACGGAGAGAATTTCAATTTTGCGGTCCGTCATAAATATACCGGAGAATATTCGGATGTCGGCAATTTCATTATTTTTCGCGATCGGCAAAGCCAAAAGCCGTTGTTTATGGAAGTCGGTTTTGGCGATACGGTGATTATGCAGGCTAAATACGGTCTGGATCATGTGATGGACTGCTATCCGTTTCCCCGTCATCCGGCGTTGGATCGCAATTACAAATTTAAGGATTGTATTATCACTTCTCAGGCCATGATGCGCGAAGGCCTGCGTCCGTCAAGCCATGACGAGCAGAGCAAAATCCTTTACAAGTATTTACGCAGCGTTCATTACTTTGCCGGTCAGGCCGGTTTGAAACCGCAGGAACTGTCGCAGATTTTGCACCATTCGGAAGCAATGATTTTCGGCAATGTGCAGGCTCAGCCGGCGATGACGGCATTATTAGCGGCCAAAAGCGAACGCATTGAAGAACTGAATCGCAAAACCCTGTTGGATTTGCAGAAGCGGAGAGACGGCAGATGATACCGGCGAAACTGAAAGCAGGCGCGCATGTTCGAGTTATTGCGCCGTCCCGGAGTTTGAAGATCATTTCCGGCGACTGTCGGAAAATTGCCCGAGAACGGTTGGCCGAAATGGGGTTGAGCGTTTCGTTCGGCCGTCATACCGACGAAATGGACGAGTTTGCGTCTTCGGCAGCGGAGGCAAGGGCGGAAGATTTGCACGAAGCGTTTGCCGATCCCGCGGTAGATGGCATTTTGACGGCTATCGGCGGCTTTAACGTAACGGAGCTGTTGTCGCGGATCGATTACCGGCTGATTGCCGAGAATCCGAAAATATTATGCGGTTTTTCCGATATTACCGCTTTGGCAAATGCAATTTATGCCCGAACCGGGCTGGTCACTTATTCGGGACCGCATTTTTCGAGTTTTGGGATGCTGAAGGGGATTGACTATACGATTGAGTATTTTAAAAAGTGTTTGTTTCAGGATCGGCCGTTTGCTTTGTCGCCGGCACCGGAATGGGCGGACGATCCGTGGTTTATTGATCAGGAAAAACGGAATTTTGTTAAGAACGACGGTTATTGGCCGATAGCGCCCGGTAAAGCGGAAGGGCGTTTGATCGGCGGCAATCTGGGGCTTTTGGACGAATTGAAAGGAACGCCGTATTTTCCCGACATTAAAGACAGCATTTTGTTTTTGGAACATTGTGCCGAGCATGAAGTGTGGACCTTTAACCGCAATTTGACCGCCTTGTGCCTGCATCCTGATTTTGCAACGGTCAAAGCCGTGGTGTTCGGGCGCTTTGAGCCGGAAAATAAAATCGACCGGCCGCTGCTGGAACGGATTCTGCAATCGAAGAAGGAACTGGCCGGCAAGCCGATTGTTGCCAATGTCGATTTTGGGCATACCACCCCGATCATAACTTTTCCGATCGGCGGACACTGCCGGATTGACGGTGAAAGAATTGAACTGACGGAATTTTAGGAAGCGAAGATGATTCTTACCGGTTCGGAAATTAAGAAATATGTTGAAAACGGTGATATTGTGATTGAGCCGTTTAATCAGGAGCAGCTTAACCCCAACAGTTATAATTACCGGTTGGGACGAACGCTGACGTTTAAGGATGATGACGGGCAATACAAAACGATTACCATCCCGGAGGAAGGTTTTGTGTTGTATCCAAACCGGGTTTATCTCGGCCATACGTGGGAAACGTTGGGCAGCTGCAAATGCGCGATGTCGCTGATCGGTCGCAGTTCAACCGGCCGGCTGGGATTGTTTTTGCAGGTTTCGGCCGATCTCGGGCATACCGGTTCGGTTCATAAATGGACGTTGGAGCTGGTAACAGCCAAGCCTTTTCGGGTTTATCCGGAAATGATTACCGGGCAGATTTCGTTTTGGCTGAATGAAGGGGATGCCTCTTTGTACGAGGGCGGGTATTCGGCTTATTCCTGCCCGCAAATATCGAAAATGGAGAGAAAAGTTGATACTGACGGGAAATAAGATAACTGAGGAAGTTTTAAACGGCAAAATCGTGATTGAACCGTTTAAGCCTGAAGCGGCAACCACCAATTCCTATGATCTGACCTTAGGCGATAAGTTGGTGATGTATACCGACGAAGTGTTGGATCCGAAAAAGGAACCGCATACAAAGGAATTTGAGATTCCCGACGAAGGTTATGAAATGAAGCGCGGCGAGTTTCTGCTCGGTTGCAGCAACGAGTTTGTCGGCAGCGACTTTTATGTGCCGATCGTTCATGCAAAATCAAGCATTGCGCGGTTGGGGCTTTTTATTCATATCACGTCCGGTCTGTTTGACATCGGATGCAAATGCAACGTGACTTTTCATTTATATGCCACGATGCCGGTGCGTTTGTATAAAAATATGCCGATTGCACAGATAACGTTTTGGAAAACAACCGGCGACATTAAGCTTTATCACGGCAAGTATCAGAATGACAAGGGGCCGGTGGCTTCGCGCATTTACCGCGATTTTAAATAAGTTTATTTTTCGAGCAAAAAAGTGACCGGGCCGTCGTTAAGCAATTCGACAGCCATATCTGCCTGAAAAATGCCGTTTTGCACTTCGATCCCCTGGCTGCGGAGACAATCGGAAAAATATTCGTAGAGTGGTCGAGCGGCTTCGGGTCCGGCTGCGTTGTCAAAGCCGGGACGGTTGCCGCGGGCAGTGTTCCCGGCCAACGTAAACTGCGAAACCACCAGGGCGCTGCCGCCGACATCTTTGACCGAAAGATTCATCTTGCCGGCATCATCTTCAAAAATCCGTAAAGCTGCCGCTTTGCGTGCCAGATATTCGGCCTGTTCGCGACCGTCGTTTTTAAAGACGCCGATGAAAATGAGCAGACCGTTGCCGATTTCGGCCACCCGGCAGTTGTCGACGGTAACCGAAGCTTTTGTGACCCGTTGGATGAGAAGGCGCATTGATAATGTTCTCCTGTTAATTTGCTATTGCCGAAAGTAACGGCAGCTGCGCCGAAAGACAAGCATTATTTTATTGTTTGACAATAAAAAACGGCGTAAAAAGTGCTTGCCAAAAATAAAAAACTTCTATATATTGCGCTTGAATTGTGAATTGAGTTTGTTCACGAAGTGCCGGTATTTATGAAGGTAGTGTCGGCGTAAGTTTTATCCGCTTTGCCCCGTCAAAGCAACAGAGAATATGAAAGGAAAATGCCATGAGACATGGTGATAAACACAGAAAATTTAATATGCCGAAGAATCAGAGAAGAGCTTTGTTCTCAAATTTGACCAACGCTCTGCTGACTCACGAACAGATTACGATTACCCTGCCGAGAGCCAAGGAATTGAGAACCTTTGCCGACAGCATGATCACTTTTGCCAAAAAAGGCGATCTGAACAGTCGCCGTATGGCTTTGGCCTTTTTGCGCGACAATGAAGTTGTTGCCAAATTGTTCTCGACTCTGGCCGAACGCTATAAAGAACGCAACGGCGGTTATACCCGCGTTTTGAAAGCCGGCATCCGTTACGGCGATGCTGCGCCGATGGCTGTTATCGAATTGGTTGACCGCGACGTCAATGCCAAAGGTGCCAAAGACCTGGCTCGCGTTGCCGAAGAAAAAGCCGCTGCCGAAGCGGCTGAGAAAGCGGTTGCCGAAGAAGTTAAAAAAGCCGAAGCCAAAGCTGAGAAAAAGGCTGAGAAGAAATCGAAGAAAGACGAATAGTCGCGATTGATCGGTTTGAAAAACAGGAGACTGCAAAGTTCTCCTGTTTTTTATTTCCGAAATACCGTTTGTCCAACCATGACAGAGGGAATGTTTCGAGGATCGACGGAAACATTAAGAAATATTTGCGGAGAAAGAAATGAAAAAGCTGGTTCGTGACAAAATACCGGAAATGATTGTTGCCAAAGGTGAAAAGGCGGTGTTTTATCGTGCCGAAGGGGCAGAGTATCGGCAGGCGCTGTGGCTTAAACTGCTTGAGGAGTGCGAAGAATTTCGCAGCGCTGATGATCGGCAGAATTTAACCGAAGAAGCTGCCGACGTGCTGGAGGTGATTACGGCGATATGCTGTCTCAACGGTGTGACGATGGATGAGGTTGCGGCATGTGCAGAAAAAAAACGGCAGCAACGCGGCGGTTTTGACGAAGGATATATTTTGGAATTGTGAACACCGAATATCTCAAAAAAAGAAAAAACGGAAAAAGTGACAAATCGTCATTATTTTATTGACAAAAAAATACAAAAATGTTACCATCCGTTTTGTACAAAACCTATTAATTAATTATCATAAACATGGAAAAAAGAAAGTTCAAGTTGCGTTATCTTTACGAAGGTGGAGCAACGATGGAAGAGTTTTACAACGTTCCGGTTATCGGAATCGAACTCGAGAACCGCAGTCATATCAGTTCTCTTCACGGAAGCGACAAAAGAATGATCGCCGAAGACGCCCTGCAACTCGCCGAAGCTCACGGCTGCGCCCTGATCAGTCTGAAAGACTTTTCGCAGATCCGCACCCGTCAGGCCGAGGTTCGCAAGATGTTCGCTCAGGCCGGAAGCCCGCTCAACATCGTGTCGGAGTATATCTGGACTCAGAATCCCGATACCGGCGAAGTCGAAGCCTACTCGCTCGTCAACGGTCACATGCTTCAGCATGACAAGACCGCCGGCGTACTGCTCAAGTACAAGTAAACTTCTTTCTCTTTCATTCTGAAAAGCGAACCGGATACAATGCCGGCTCGCTTTTCTTTGTTTTAAACCGAAAAAACGGAGTCGGTCTCAATGGGTAATCGATTTGACATATGTGTGTTGGAGGTCGGAAAAGAAGCTTCGTTTCTCAAACTGATAACTGTTCTTATAATTCATGTTTTTTCAAGACGTTATACAGATTTTTGTTGATTTTGGCATTTTTGTCTGATAAATTGTCTTTATAACGATCCTTATTTATTAATTATTAAATATGTACAAAATGAACAAAAGAAAAACACATTATCTGTTTGTCATCAACAATGAACTTAAGCATTCCGCTGCCGGCGAAACAGCGTTGAAAAATCCGCAGTTGAGAGGAAGCAGAGCTTTCTTTGAACCGGAACGGCAGTCCGCCCTGATGACGCTGGTTAACCGCATGGTCTGTCAGATGAAACAATATCGCGAAACCCGTAAACACGACCATATGGTTGGAGTATCTGACGATCCGTGTAATCCGTTCCCGGTGATGGCTTCTCATCTCGCGGCTTGTCCCGATCGCCGCGAAGCCGAGCAAACGCTGCGTGAGCTGTTTTTGTCTCCCGCGCATCAAAGATTGCTTCTGACCGTGAAAAGTCAGACTCTGAAAAGGAGCGTGATCTGGTGGGGGCGAAAAATCAGCCACAGCTGGCAGGAAGCGTTCGGCGTGCAACCCTCCGTTTTTGCAAAAGAACTGGAAGCCAGGTTGTAAACGATCATTGTTAAAGAAGCAAAAGCGTGTCTTCGGGCACGCTTTTTTGTTTTGCGGAAGAATGTATCGCGGCCGCATAACGTTGGGCCAAGAAATGGTTTGACTTCTGTCAAAAATCGATCATACTCAATCTTAATGACAATTATTAAATTATATTATATGAAACCAGAAGAATTACTTTGCGAAGTGCTCTATTTGGACGGAACTGTCACGAATGAGCTGTTGCGGGGCAAGAAAGTTATTGCAATTGTAGTCGACGGTACTTTAATCAGTCTTAAAAATCAAATTCAGATGAATTATCAAGGGGCGGAACGGCAGTGTGAACGTTTGAAATTTGCAGACGGACACTTTGGTTATCTGGCTCTGAAAGACGAGTTTGATTTGTGGGTGGCGCATAAAGCGGAAATTAACGGTACGATCAGAGTATTGCGGGAAAACGGTGTTAATGCCGATTATCTTCTCGACGGTACGGTCTATTGGGTTGCCGGCGGCGACAAGTTTTTCGGATATGTGGTCAACGCCTCTTCCGGGTGCCATTTGATGCAGACGAAAGGCGCCTTATATGTTTCACGTGCAGCAATTACAATTTGAATGCCTATGGATATTATTAAATTTGAAAAGTTGTATACGGATATGGTTGCCCAAGGCATCGATCCGTGTGAGTTCGGCACCTGGCTTTCGGCATATAATGCAGCCAAGCCCTATGCCAAGACAAGTTCTTCTCTGACGCCTCTTTCCCGTTTTGCCTTCCTCTATGAGGACGGTGAATGCGAGCAGTTTGACAACGATGCCGAGCTGTCGGGCATAAAGCTGGCCGAAACGCTGACACTCAGCATGAACATGCAAATTTGCGGTTGCGGTGTTGACGATGCGGAAGCCTTTGCTCGGGAAACGGGAGAAGCTATGTTGGAATACGAAGAGCTGATGCTGGTAACCTCACTGTTATCGCGCATCAACGAGATTCTTCAGGCCTGCGGCGCTGCCGAGATTCCGCTCACCCGTCCTTTTTGGTGTTTGAAAGAAGGACAGGCGGTGTCGGTTGATCTTTGTAACGGCACCGTTTGCGAAGCAAATTGCAACAACGGCGGCGTTTTGCTGAAAATGGTCTGATTGTTTTGTGAACGACAAAAAAGCGCAACGGGTTTCCGTTGCGCTTTTTTGTCTGCGTGAAAGGGATGCCAAATAATAAAAAACGTCGTTCCCGGATCGGAACGACGTTTTGAAAATTTTACCGGTTTCAGTCGGTCACGATCGCCTGAATACTGTTTTTCTCGCTGTGGACATACGATTTGAACTTTGCCGTCACGGTATGGGAAAAAAGGTATTCGCCGTAGCTTCCGTGCTGGTCCTCGTGATGGGACAATGCCTTGAGGCTGCCGTTGTCTTTGATTTCGGTGTATTTGATACAGGGAAATTCGAGAACGGCAAAACCGTCGTTGTAAAAGGCTTCGACATGCTGAAAAACCGTGGTCACGGTTCCGAAATTATAAGTCACCGTATAAGGGCGTTCATAATACAGGGCGTCCACGTATTTGTTACGTGCCACTGTCTGAACATGGGTTGACTCGTCATCAAAACCGCCGCCTTCGCGAATCAGTGTCTTACCGTTGATTTTGACGGATGTCAGCGGCTGTGTGGCCATTATTCCGTACATCAGAACTTCAAACGTTTGGATTTCCTGCTTTCCGCTGTTAAACGTTTGTTTGACCTTGAGCCAGGAGGTGTAGGAAGCGTGATTGCCCTGGTTGGACAGGTTTTTGATTCCCGAGTCGACTAAGGCGCTTTTAACCACAAAGTCTTCGTTTTCGTTGCCGGCGCGCCGTTTCAGAATCACGGTTGCGGCGGCTTGGTAGTCTTTGCCGTTAAAACAAACCGAAATCGAGTGGCGGAACAGCTTGCGCATAAAGACGCTGCCGTTTTCGGTTTCGCTTTTGAGATCGCTCACCGTATAACCGTGATCGCGGATCTGCGGACTGAAGCGGAGATGCGCCATTTGGCCGGAAGTTTTGCCGTCGTTGTAAAACGCCGACTGGAAAGGCATGCGGTATTCGAGCGTAAAATTCCGGTAGCGTTGGCGGTAAATCATCAGAGAATCGGTAATCGTGACATTTCTTTCGCGGCGGCTTTGCACGGCCTGATAATCAAGAGCCGATTGCGGAGTGCCGATGATAAAGTCATTGACCGTTACTTCGGTGTTTACGTTTTCGAGCGCTGCCTGAAGAGAAGTTTCGGTTCTGCGGATCGTTGCGGCTTCTGCCCATGAGCGGTAAGAAAAAACGGTTTGTGCCGTTGCCGACGAATCGATTTGCAAAGATTCCTGATCCCATCCGGTGCGGAAGTAGCTGTAATCGGGAAGCCCGGCGGGCGGAAGGTCCCAGTAGCCGTCGTCATCATGCGAACATGAAGCCGTCAGCAGCGCTGCCATGCAAAACAGAGCGGCCTGCCAGTAATTTTTTGTTCTCATATAAGTTGAATTTTTAGTTATTACTCGGTTTGCGGTAAAATTTTCTCCAATTGGAAATAATAAGCGTAACTGATAATCGGACAGAATAATTTTTTACCTGTCTTGTATTATAACGGGTTTGCTTTTTTTGTCAAACGTATTTGCTTTTGGTCTAAAATCGGCGGCGGGCAAAAAAATACCGTTCCTGTGCAGGAACGGTATCTTTTCAGCAAGTCAGAATTTATTTTCTGACGACAACACTGGTTACGACTTCTCCTTCAGGATGCATTTGATCAAACTCGGCAATGATATGATGCTTGAAGATATATACATCATATTCTCCTTGTTCATCCTGCGAAGAGTTGTTGAAACTAAATGTCGTTTGATCGGTTATTTTTCCGTATTTGAAAGTTGGAAATTCAAACGTGGAAATACCGTCGTCGTATGTTGCCACATCGTGAACAAGAGTGATATTTACCGAGAAATAATTGTAGCTTGCGGTATATATCTGCTCAGAAACATACGAGGTGACAAACTGATCCTCTTTTTGGCGACTGTAGGTTTTGCCGTCACTGATTGTCCCATGAAGCATTTTCAGGTCATTTTTGTAGCCCGAAATGGTCAGTTCATTTAACGTTTCGCTCATTACATAGGCATTCAATGTCAGGTCGTAACGCTTTTCTTCAACGCGGCCGTCAGACCAAGTTTGTTCGACAACCAACATTGAAAGAACGGCGTTATTTACCACGCCGGCACCATCAGAAATTAAACGACTTTTGACAATATACGGCACGTTTGCGGGACCGATCATACGCAGTAAAGTAATGTTTGCCGCAACTTCATAAACCTTCCCGTTAAAGGTAACTTCGATTATATGCTGATAAAGTTTTCTTGCATATACATAATCGCCGTCATTTAACGTTTCGAGGTCGGTGAAATTTCCGCCTTTGTCAACGATATTTTCATATCGATGGTAGGGCATCGTCTGATTAGTCACGCCGTCATCATAAACCGGCACCTGATAAACAAGCTCATAGTTAAATGAGAAATTGTCAAATGCCACTTGATAAACTAAAACCGAATCGATGACCGTCACAAAACCGTCTTCGCGAACATCGCCTTCTTTATAGCTGATGCTTGTCTGGGGTTTTCCTGTTTTCCAGTTTTCGACTTCGATTTCTTCGTTCACCGTATTAAGAGTGTTGCAGAGAGTAACGGAGACTTTGTTCTCGAAAGCGGCGCGGGTTTGTCCCTTGACCACAATCCAGGATTCGTAGCTCAGTTTGGTGCCTTCGGTTCCGGAAACCTCGTTGACCTCATTGCTGAGACCGGCTTCGAGAACCTCGCTTTCGATCACTTCGGGCAGGAAAGGTTCGTCTTCCTTGCTGCAGGAGGTGAACACGCTCATAACGGTTACAAGGGCAGCTGCTGCCGTTGCGAACCAGAATTTGTTAGTTTTCATAATACAAATGGTTTTAATTGTTGTTTAAATCTGTTTTCGGAAATATTTGATCGTCGGAAGCCTGAGCTTGAGACGGGGATGTCGAAACCGGATCGTACAACCGACCGTTATGAGAAGGAACCAAGCGGAGACGTTTCTGGATTGTCCGGAAAACGCGGGTCTGTATTCTCTCATTGAATAATAAAACGGAAATAGTTGTAGATAATAATTTGGTATAAAAGGTTTCC
>CAJTLY010000017.1 GCA_910577095.1 uncultured Alphaproteobacteria bacterium | reverse complement strand
CAAATGGATAGAAGAGAGCTTTGACGACGTTAAGAAACTGAGCGGACAGCTTTCGTCGCTCGGGGAAGAAGAAAGCGCGGCCGACGTTGAGACGGCGGCGGAAGCGGTTGAAGAAAACGAGGACGGAAAACAACCCGCCGGCATGCTCGGACGCATGAAAAGCTTTGTCCGAAAAGCCGTCGACTGTTGTATCGAATAAGGAGAATCCAAATGCGCAAAATTTTCTGTCTGTTGTTCTTGCTGATGCTGACCGCTGCGTGCAAAGAGCCGCCCGCCAAAACCGATTCGGTACTTGCCGACAATAAAATTTACTTTTTTTATTACAATGAATGCCCTTACTGTCACGATGCCTTGAACTACCTTACTCAAAAATATCCGAACCTTAAAGTGACAATGGTCAATATCCACAATCCCGGCGGATATGAACTGTTGCTTCGCTGCGCCGAAAAATTCAAACTCGGCAATAATGTCGGCACGCCGCTGTTCTGTATGGGAGACCGCTATCTGATGGGCTGGTCGCCGCAAAGCCCGCAGCAGTTTGACCGGTATGTACAACCGTTTTTAAACTAACTCATCCCCCGGCCCGAACCGGGGATTTTTTTATTTGCAATAAATTTCCGATTTGCTATATCTTTAATAGAAGAAGCAAAAAGGAAAGACGATAAAAATGGAACAGCAGCTGCCGGCGGAAATCATGAAAAAAGCGGCTAAGGGCATTTTTTATATTGCCCATCCGCTTCGGCTGCATATTTTGGAATACCTCGACGTTAACGGCAGTTCTTCGGTTTCGGCGATTACCAAGGCGCTCGGCGAAGATCAGGTCGCCGTTTCGCAAAGTTTGCGAAAAATGCGCGATGCTCACCTGGTCAAAACCGATCGCCGCGGAATTTTCATTTATTATAACATTTACGAAGAATATCCGGCCAGCATTTTCTCTTGCCTGCGCAAACTGTACGGCTATATGACCGACGATTTTCAGTATCTGCGCAATGACTGCAAAATCATGCTTCCGGCCGACTATACCATGATGGCGGCCAACCGCATCAAGTTGTTCGCCAATTATGACAAAATGCGGATTCTCGAGTTTCTTACCCTCAACGGTCCCTGCAACGTCAGTGAAATCATCAACGGCATCGGTTGCGAACAGATTAAAGTTTCGCAATATCTGAAACGGCTGCGCGACGACGGCTTTGCAACCGCATCCCGCCGCGGCCGCTTTATTATCTACGAAATCACCCCCGGCGTTCACAAAACCTGCATTCAATGCATCCGCAAACGTTATCATGCCCTGGCCGATAAGACGCTTTTCTGACTCTCTTTTCAGACAGTCTCCGGTCTATAAACATCCAGCCATTTCCCTTATCTTTTTTGATATATGCCCTACCAAAACAAGCTTTTGCGCCTATTTCTAGGATGTACAATTCATCAAACAAAGGAGGATAACATGGCTGCAAAAGTTGATAAACTGAATATTTTTCTTTCTAATTTGGCAGTTATAAACGTCAAAATACACAATCTTCACTGGAACGTTGTCGGACCCAACTTTTTTGTCGTCCACAAAATGACCGAAAAACTGTACCAGATGTTTCAACTGCAATATGACCAAGTGGCCGAAATGATGAAAATGCAAAATCAAATGCCGCTGGTGACCATGGCCGAATATCTTGACAATACCACCATCGAGGAAATTGAAGGCCGCGATTATACCGATCTCGAAGTTTTGGAACTGTTGGAAGCCGATTGCCAAAACATTATGGCCCTCGCCAAGGACATTCGCGACGAAGCCGACAAAAAGGATAATTTCCTGCTTGCCAACCTGCTGGAAGAATATCTGGCAATTTATGCCAAAAAATCGTGGATGCTGCGCGCGATGTTGGAAGGCGATCCGACAATGGACGATGACGACAATTAAAAATACGCTTTTTCACAAAAATATATTCCGGTACATCAATACCGGAATATATTTTTTAAATTTCGTCACTTATTTACACAGTCGGCATACCGCCGGTAACACCGTAAACCTGTCCTGTAACATAACTGGCCTCCGGCGAAGCGAGAAAAACATAAACGTCTGCCAATTCCACCGGTTGACCGGCACGTTTCATCGGCGTGTCGCTGCCGAAATCTGGCAGATTTTCCTTCAACTGTCCGCCGCAAATTTGCAGCGGAGTCCAAATCGGTCCCGGCGCCACCGCATTGACCCGGATTCCTTTAGGGGCAATTTGCTTGGCCAGCCCTTGGGTAAAAGCACGAATTGCCGCTTTGGTACCGGCATAATCAAGCAAATATTCCGAAGGATCATAAGCCTGAATCGAGGTGGTATTGATAATGCACGATCCCGGTTTCAGATAAGGCATTGCCTCGCGCACCAGCCACATCATCCCAAAAACGTTAACTTCATAAGTTTTGACAATCTGCTCGGTGGACAGGGTGGCGATATCCTTTTGCGCCACCTGCTTACCGGCCACCAGACATAAGATATCCAAACCGTCAAGTTCATCGGCGGCCTTCTCGATCAGGGTTTTGCAAAAGTCTTCGCTGCTGATGTCTCCCGGAATCAACACAGCCTTACGGTCTTCGGCCTCAATCAGCTTCCGCACTTCTTCGGCATCATCTTTTTCCGCAGACAAATAGTTGATGGCAACATCGGCCCCTTCGCGGGCATAGGCAATTGCCGCCGCGCGGCCGATTCCGGAATCGCCGCCGGTTACCAGAGCTTTTCTTCCTTTGAGACGACCGCTGCCGCGATAGCTTTTCTCCCCGCAATCGGGAACCGGATGCATGTCGGCCTGAACACCAGGCGCTTCCTGCGGCTGCCAGTCGTAACCGCCCTGATAATATTCTTTTAACGGGTTAACCAGTTTATCTTTATCAAAAAACATACTTTTTCCTCCTTACTTTTACAATCCAGCTTGATGTAAGCCGTTCCCATAAGGATTAAAAGCGGTTTAATTCTAAATGCTAGCCTGGCCAAAAGCATTGTCGCCCGCCTTTACGACATTTGACAAACACAAAAAAAACACCTCCCAAACCCGGGAGGTGTCAAAAAGCAAAATATTTTTCCAAACTACTCGGCAGCTTTGGCAGCTTTTTTGGCAATGCGGGCCGGTGTTGCTTTTTTAGCGGCAGCAGCCGGTTTTTCAGCCGGGCCTTTTTTCTTGACAACCGCTTTTTTGATCTTCAAAGCTTCATCGGTGAGCTTATTGCTGGAAGTAGATTCCAAATAAGAATCCAAACCGCCGTTATGCTCAATCGAACGCAGCGTTTTAGAGCAGATTCTCAATTTGAAAAACTTGTTCAAAGCTTCGCTGAACAGAGAAACTACTTGCAAGTTCGGCATAAAACGACGACGGCTATGGTTGTTAGCATGGCTAACATTATTTCCGCTCATAACGCCGGTGCCGGTAATATCACATTTTTTAACCATAATTTTATTCCTCAAAAACAAACTCGTTGCTTGTTAATAGCCAGAGTCGAGCAAAAAGTCAAGAATTATTTGATAAAATAAAAAAAATTGTAGCATTTTTAAGAAAAGTGTATTATTAGTATCTCGTTTTGATTGTTATGTGCCCGTAGCTCAGCTGGATAGAGTGTTGGCCTCCGACGCCAAAGGTCATGGGTTCGAATCCCTTCGGGCACGCCATTTATTAAAAACTCCCGCGTTTTGCCGGGAGTTTTTTTATGGCTTCCCGAAACCTCTCAATTATCTTCTTCAACCCCGGCCGCAACCGAATTCTGTTTTCTCTTCAACGTAACCCAATGTTCATAAGAACAACCGTCTGAATAATTACAGGGCTCGGCAGTCAGAGGACGGCCTGATATTTCCAATTTATCTTCGCGGAAATCGAGCTTAATCTTAAAAGGCGGCAGCCCCGGCACCGCATAGGTGACCAAATCGGCCCGATCATCGGCCGTCAGTTCTTTTTTTTCTATGGCTGCCGCGCCGCAGATAAAAGTCTGTCCTTCCATCGGCGAACACAAAAAACCCGCCTGCTCTTCGTCATAAATAATCGGCAATCTTTTATAACGCGATCCGGGACGCGACCTGACGTAAATAATCCGTACCGTGCCGCTGAATATTTGCGAAGACTTTTCCTCAATTTCCCATCGGCCTTCCATCGGTTCCTGCGCTTTCACCGGCGCACCGCATCCCCCCCATGAGAGCACCACAACTAAAAAAACAATAAGTTTTAGCTTCATTTTTCCTCTCCTTTAGCAGAAATATAAAACCCTTCACCACACTCACCATAACCGATAAAACATAAATATCAACCCGGAAATACTGTACTTGGACCACAAAAACCGCCTCGGATTTAGACGGCGGATTCTCTGCAACGGCTACAAAAAATCAGGACCGCCGGCACGACCCTGATTTTCATTTTCCGTCCTCCGTTCGCCAAGGTTAGCGGGTAACCACCACCATCGCTTCCCGCAAGATGCGGTCATTGATCATATAACCGGTTTGCAGTTCGGCCACCACGGTGCCGGCCGGTTTTGACTTGTCTTCCACTTCCTGAACCACCTGATGAAACGAAGGATCAAAAACTTTGCCCATCGGATCCATTTTGGTCACTCCGAATTTGGCCAGAACTTTGCTGAGTTCCGATTCGGTTAGTTCGACGCCTTTTTTCAGCTGGGCACAGTCTTCGCCGCCGGCTTCGGCAGCGGCAAGCAGCGCACGGTGGAGGTTATCCGCCACCGACAGCATTTCTTTGGCAAATGAAGCAATCGCATATTTCGAGTTTTTCTCCAACTCCTGAGCGCATCTTTTTTTGGTGTTTTCGAGTTCGGCGTACGCCCGCAGGTAATCGTCTTTCAGCTTGGCGTTTTCCTGTTTGAGCTTGTCGGTCTCCGGCTCGTTTTGAGGCAGGTTTTCTTCCGCGTTTTCAACCTGTTCTCCGATATTTTCGGCCTCCGTGCAGTCATCCGGTTCAGAGTTATACTCTTTTTTATCGTTTTTCATTTTTCCCTCTTTAATTTTTTTACAAAGCGCGTATATTTCTTATATACAACATTTAATGATTAAAGATAAACAAGTCAAGGGGAGAAGTTTCTATTGCCTTTTTAATTAATTCTTAAAACAGACAATATATTCTCTTGTTATTGATTATTCTGACTATTGAGAGAGATGATATGAATCGTGTTACTACGCCGAAAGCCGACCCCAGCGTTTTTAAACCGCTGCCCAAAAATTTTAATTTAAAAAAATTTTCCATCGCTTTTAGTGTTGTCAACAAACCTAATCTGGCCGAAATCCAAAATCTGGGACGCCGGCAGTGCCTCGGCAAAAACGACTGGCCGCAGATCGACAAAGTCAACGCCTGGATGATGACGGCGGAAACCGCCGTGTTTATGAAATGGGGCGGTTTGGGAATGGTCGCTTCCGAATTGCCGGAAGCCTTTAATCGCAACTTTGCCGCCGACGGCGATCTGGTTTCGGTGGTAACGCCGCTTTATATCGGCGACACCGGCAAAAAGAAAGCCCGGTTCGAAAACAATATCTACGACGGCGCCGAAAGAAAATCGGTCTCGCTGGAAAAAATCATCACGATCAAGGTTCCCTTTCAGGGCGATCGCAGCACGTTGGTCAAATACAACGTTACGGTCTGGCGCGGCAAACGTGACAACGTCGAATATATCTTTTTGCAAAACGACCGCTTTTTCTCCATCAATCCGCATCCCGAAAACAACCCCGCTCAGGACGGTTGTTATATTCTAAACGAATTTCATATCAACGAGGTCGAACGCTTCGCCTTTTTCTCCAAAGCGGTCTATATCCTGGTTAAAACTTTGCTGCAAAAAAACAAAACCGCACTGGCCGCCCCCAACCTGCTGATTGCCAACGACTGGCACAGCGGTGCCCTTGCCGGACTGACAAAATATTTTTCGATTGCCCAGCAAGAAGCGGGATTGATTTCGTCGTCGTTGTGCGAAAAACTGAAAAACCTGCCGGTGATCCATCTCGCTCATCACCTCGGTTACCAAGGCTGGGATTACGAAAACACTTCCAAAATTCTGAATTCGTTGTATGAGAATATGGCCGGCATCGTCTTTAAAAACGCCAAAGCAATTAAAAACAGCAATCCCCGCACCTGTCATACCCTGATCGTCTATGACTGTTACAATCAGGCCTCGTGCAATTTTCACCTTGCCGACCGGGTGGTCACCGTTTCCAAAAATTACATGGAAGAGGTTTCCAAAGAACTCGATTTCGGATTTGATTTTCGCGACATCTTAAAAATCCGCAAAGACCACCGCAACTTTTTCGGTATTGTCAACGGATATGACAAAAAGCTGATCACCCCCAACCCGGACCGTATTGAAGCCATCAACCGGTACTTTGCGCCGTTTCATTTCAAATTCTACGACGAAGACCGTTTGGATGCCAAACTGGAGAACAAAAAAGAATTCATCCGCCTGATTTCCAAAATCGCCGCCGATCCCGAATACAAGCAGAAAGTGATTCCGCTGATCGACACTTACAAATTTAACGACCTCAGCAAAAAAATCAAAAACATTGCCCGCACCCCGGTGATTTGCGCCACCAGCCGGCTGGTTGAACAAAAAGGTTACGACATTGCCGCCCAGGCAATCATCAGTTTGTGTGACAAATTCGGCGCTCTTAAAAACATCGAAATGCCGATTTTCATTCTCGGCGGCGCCGGCGACAACAAATGTTTTGAACATCTCACCAACCTTAAAGACCGCATCATGGCCACCCATCCCAAATGCGGCGAACGCATCTTTGTCTTTCGCGGTTATCTTGACGATTTTGCCTATGCGATCCAGCTGGCCTCCGATTTTTATCTGATGCCGAGCCGCTTCGAGCCTTGCGGTCTCAATCAGATGGAAGCGATGGCCAAAGGCGTGCTGCCGGTGACGATGTCTACCGGCGGCCTGGTTGACACCGTTGATCACGGCGTTGACGGCTTTCGCACCGAAGTGTTTTTCTCTTCCCACAAACGGCGGGTCTACGGCAACAACCTGACGGCCCAGCGGTTGAAAAACAACGTTAACGCTTATGCCGAGACCCTGATTAAGGCATTAGAAACCTTTTACCGCCATTTTGATCTGCTGCAGCGGATGACGATCAACGCCATGCAAAAAGACTTCAGCTGGAACGTCGAAGGCGGCAGCATCTACAAATATCGTCAATTGTTCAAAAAAGGCCATTTATAAAACCTTCGAGTTATCAAGAAGTATATTTTTTTAGACTTGTGTAATCATATTTTTACGAATATGCTGATAGCATAAGCACATAGACAATTTACTTTAGGAGGTTAAGTATATGGGCGATACTTCTGTTGCAACGCAAGTCGCCGCCAAATGGCGCAAAAAGAGGGGGTCGCTGATTATGGCCCTCCATGAAATTCAGGATGTCAAGGGCTATGTTCCGTGGGAAGACGCGCTGGAAATTGCCCGGGCGATGAACATTCCGCTGGCTCGGATATACGAAGTTCTCACTTTTTACAATTTTTTCAAGCTGGAAGCACCCGGCAAGGCGGTTATTTCGGTATGCACCGGAACCGCCTGTTATTTAAAAGGAAACGACAAAGTTCTCGAAGAATTTAAAAAAGAGCTCGGAATCAGCGAGGGCGAAAGCACCCCCGACCGCACTTTTCACCTGCAATGCGTCCGTTGCGTCGGCTGTTGCGGTCTGGCGCCGGTATGTGTGGTCAACGGCAAAACATACGGCCGCGTAACCGTCGGCGATGTTCACAACATTATTGACGAATGGCGCAAAAAATTTGACGACGAAGACAAGGAGCTGGCCCATGGCTGATATGAATGAAATTGACAAAAGATTCGATATCCACGAAATTGCCAAGAACAAACGGCAGGATCTTGACCGTTTTGCCTGCAACATATATTGCTGCCACTCCACCGGCTGCAAATCTTCGGGCAGCGACGATATTCTCGACCTGCTCAAATCAGCAGTGGCCGAACACGGGCTGGAAGGCAAAGTACGCATCGTGGCCACCGGATGCATGGGGTTATGCGCCCAGGGACCGCTGGTACGAGTCGAAATCAAAGGACAAAAAGATGTTCTCTACAAACGGCTGGAACCGCTGGTGGCACGCATCATCATTTCCGAACACGTTATTCCGGCCCTCAAACTGGCCGAAGGCGAAACTTTCGAATTGCCCGAATTTTTAAGCAAATATGTGCTGTCCCTCGACCTGCCGTTCTTTACCAAGCAGGAAAAGGTGGTTCTGAAACAGGCCGGGCACCTTGATCCCGAAGATATTCACGAATACATCGCCCGCGGCGGTTATCTGGCGTTGGAAAAGGTTCTCAAAACCATGACGCCGGCCGAAGTTGCGGCTGAAATTAAGAAATCGGGCCTGCGCGGCCGCGGCGGCGCCGGTTTCCCGACCGGTCTCAAATGGGAACTGGCGGCCAAAGTTCCGGTGGTTGACGACAAGTTCATCATTTGCAACGGCGACGAAGGCGATCCCGGCGCTTATATGGACCGCAGCATTCTCGAGTCCAACCCCCATGACGTTATCGAAGGCATGATGATTGCCGCTTACGCCATCGGCGCCACCGAAGGATGGTTTTATATTCGCGCCGAATATCCGCTGGCGGTGGAAAGAATAGAAAAGGCAATCAAGGCTTGCAAGAAAAACCGTCTGCTCGGCAACAACATCATGGGCACCGGTTTCAACTTCAATATTGACATTCGTCTCGGCGCCGGCGCTTTCGTCTGCGGCGAAGAAACCGCCCTCATCCATTCGATCGAAGGCAAACGCGGCACCCCGCGTCCGCGCCCGCCTTATCCGACCGAAGTCGGCCTGTGGGACAAACCGAGTTGCATCAACAACGTCGAAACCCTTGCCAACGTGGCACCGATCATCCTCAAAGGCGCCGACTGGTTTGCTTCTTTCGGCACCGAAACCTCAAAAGGCACCAAAGTTTTTGCCTTGACCGGACAGGTGGAACATTCCGGCCTGATCGAAGTGCCGATGGGTACCACCATTGACGAAATCGTCAATCAAATCGGCGGCGGCGTTCCCAACGGCAAAAAACTGAAGGCAGTCCAGACCGGCGGCCCGTCGGGCGGCGTTATTCCGGCTTCGAACATCGATTTGCCGGTTTGTTACGAAGAACTCAAAAAAGTCGGTTCCATCATGGGTTCGGGCGGCATGATCGTGATGGACGAAACCGCCGATATGGTTGACATTGCCAAATTCTATCTCGACTTCACCGTCGACGAATCCTGCGGCAAATGCGCACCCTGCCGCATCGGCGGCAAGCAGATGCTGCTGCTTTTGGAAAAAATTGCCAAAGGCAAAGGCACCCGCAAAGACATTGAAGAACTGCGCAAAATTGCCGTCGCCATGCAAAAGGCGTCACTGTGCGGACTCGGACAAACCGCACCCAACCCGATTCTTTCCACCATGCGTTTCTTCGGCGAAGAATACGAAGCCAAGGTGGCCGGCAATCAGGACAAAATCACGGAGGCTAAATAATGGTAAAATTGAAAATTGACAATTACGATGTTGAAGCAACCGCCGGCACCTCAATTTTAGAGGCGGCCCGCAGCGTTCATATCGAAATTCCGACCTTATGCAAACACCCCGACGTCGACGCCACTGCCGGATGCGGCATTTGCATCGTCAAAGTCAACGGCCGCATCATGCGTTCTTGTTGCACCCCGGTGGCCGAAGGAATGGAAGTAATCACTTCCGACGCCGAACTGGTGGAAGTGCGTCGCACCGTTCTCAAGCTGATTTTGAGCAACCACCCCAACGCCTGCCTGACCTGCATCCGCTCCGGACACTGCGAACTTCAGGACCTGAGCAACACATTCGGCATCAAGGAAGCGACTTTGCCCAACCTCACCAAACGCTGGCCGATCGACGATTCGACCAAAGCGTTGGTGCTTGACTCAAGCAAATGTATCCTTTGCGGCCGCTGTGTCGAAGTCTGCCAAAACCAGCAAAACGTCTGGGCGCTGGGTTATCTCAACCGCGGCCTCGCCACCCGGGTAACCGCCGCCAACGGCATCAACCTCGCCGACAGTCCGTGTATCAAATGCGGTCAGTGTTCCGCCCATTGCCCCACCGGCGCCATCGTCGAATATGACGAAACTCAAAAGGTTTGGGACATGCTCAACGACAACAGTCTCTATACCATTGTTCAGATTGCGCCCGCCGTACGGGTTGCCGTCGGCGAAGAATTCGGTTATGAATTCGGCGAAAACCTGACCGGAAAGACCTATGCCGCCCTTCGGCGCATGGGTTTCAAACGCATTTTTGACACCAACTTCGGCGCCGATCTGACCATCATCGAAGAAGCGACCGAGTTTGTACGCCGCTTTACCGAAGAACCGCAAAGCCTGCCGATGTTTACCAGCTGCTGCCCGGCGTGGGTAGACCTGTTGGAAAAATATCATCAGGACATGATTGCGCATTTTTCTACCTGCAAATCGCCGCAATCGATGGTCGGCGCGCTGGCCAAGACCTATTATGCCGACAAAATGGGACTTGATCCGGCTCGGATTCGCGTGATCTCGATCATGCCCTGCACCGCCAAGAAATGGGAAATCGTCCGCAACGAAGACATGAACTCCTCCGGTTTCCAAGACGTTGACGTCTCGTTAACAACCCGCGAGCTGGCACGGATGATCAAACAAGCCGGAATTGATTTCCGCAGCCTTCCCGAAGAAGCCGCCGACAATCCGCTCGGCGAATATTCGGGCGCGGGAACAATTTTCGGCGCCAGCGGCGGCGTCATGACCGCTGCTCTGCGAACGGCTTATTTTTATATTACCGGACAGGAATTGGGTGAGCTGAACTTCCGCGCAATCGAAGGGCTGGACGGCATCAAGCAGGCCGACGTCGAAATTGCCGGAAAAACGATTCGCATTGCGGTCGCCCACGGTACCGGCAACGTTGAAAAAGTCTTGGAGCGGATTCGTGCCGCCCGGGAAGCCGGCGAAGAACCGCCTTACCACTTTGTGGAGGTAATGGCCTGCCGCGGCGGCTGCATTGCCGGCGGCGGACAACCGCGGGTGATGTTGCCCGGACAACCGAAACCGCGCGGCATTACCGACGACATTCGCCGCAAACGCGCCAAAGGGCTGTTTGACGAAGACCTGAAAGCCGCCAACCGGCTGTCACACCACAATCAGTCGATTAAAACTCTCTACGAAGAGTATATCGGCCGGCCCAACGGCGAGAAAGCCCATAAGCTGCTGCACACGCACTATTGCCCGCGCGCGGCTTACAAGAGATAAAAGAAGCAACAACCCCCGGTTAAACCGGGGGTTGTTTGAAAAATACCAAAAGTTCAACGACCGTCGCAGAATCATCATTTCCCTTGCTTTCAGAAATATTTTTCCGTATAATGCGGGCAGTTAAAAATTATCAATATATTACTTTTGCGGCAAAAACAAACAATGTGCACAAGCATCGGCTCAATGAGCGTTTTTTGGGTTTGTCGGCTTATAAATTTGAGTAGAATTTATTTGGACCGGATCCTGATTTCTCCGGTCTTGACATAATTTTTAATTATTAAACCCTATACTATGAAAAAGAACATTAAACAACTTACCGAAAAAGGGTCTCATTCTGACCATTTCGGAACAAAATGCTGGTTATCAGAAAAAGAACAAGATCTCCCAAAACGTTTGGATTATAACAATCATTCAATAATCAGAGATCGAATTCAGGAACTGTTAAATGCAGGCTGGAAACCGGTACAACCACTGCCTTTGGATTGGAGTTTTTTGCAAAAAGACAACTATGAAGTCACCGTCTTTATGGAAGCTCCGGCAGACGAATAAAATTTTTTCAAAAGAAAACACCGAGCCTTAACCGGCCCGGTGTTTTTCATTCACAGAACAGCAAGCTAGTGCTGTTCACCGTAGAAGAACGTATAGCGTTCACTGCCGGAATAGGTTTTCTCTCCAAATTGAATCGAAAAACTCATTCCAAGTTTCATGCTGTACATTCCGCCTTCACCCAGATTCCAACTTTCTGCCGTAAACGACGATTGCGGATTTTCATAATGCCGGAAAGGCATTTCGTAAGTCAGCTTTTCATCCTGATAAGTTGCCTTTTCATAGACAAACTCATAAGGCATATAAACTAACGTTTTTCCGCTTGCTTTTTCGTTCAGACGCACCGTAACATTACATCCGTATTGCTGAATCGTAAAACCGTCCGCTTCACGTTTTTCCAGTTTGCCGGGATCGGCATTCTCCTGCTTAATAACAAAATCATTCGGACCCAGCATTGTGGCAAGCTGATTGGTAGAAAAGCCGGTTGTTTCCAACATGTCGTTTTTCAGAACCACTTCTTTTTTAATCTGCTTGATTCCGCTTTCCGACCAGGTCTGTTCCAGCATAATCCACGACACCAGTTCTCCCGACCAGCTGTCCGTTTCGCTGAAAGAGACACCTTCGTCAATAACCTTACTGGAGAGAAGCACATCTTCACCCTTTACTTCCTTCTTCAGCACCAATTCGGAAGATACCGTATACTGTTTGCCGTTAAAGGTAACCGTAATAGAATGAGCGCATCTCTGCCGCTTATAGGCTTTGCCGTTTTCCGTTACTTCGTCAAGTTCACTCAATTCACAGCCGTTGTTCACAATATTCTCGTATTTATGATAAGGCATTGTTTGCTTGGTAACACCGTCATCATAAAGGCCGACCTGATAAACAAGTTCATAGTCGAATGAGAAGTTGGGATACTGAACACGACAAACCATGATTGAATCCAACACAGTCACGAAGTCACCGTTTTTGCGGCTTTCTCCGGCCTTGCAGGTAACGGAAATCGTAGCATCACCGCTTTCCCAGCTGCTGACTTCGATTTCTTTGTTCACGTTATTAAGCGTGTTGTTGAGAGTAACCGAGACTTTGTTCTCGAAAGCGGCGCGGGTAATACCCTTGACCACAATCCAGGATTCGTAGCTCAGTTGGGTGCCGTTGGTACCGACCTGTTCTTCGACTTGTTCGTCGATTCCCTGGTCGAGAACTTCACTTTCGACGACTTCCTTCGGGAAGATTTCGTCGTCCTTGTCGCAGGAAGTCATCATCATACCGGTAAGAACGGCAGCTGCTGCCATTACAAACCACATTTTTTTTGTCTTCATAATAAAAAATGGTTTTAAAAGTTTAACGTTGTTTTTAATTAAATCGTCTGTTTATATTTACGCTCATATCGGACAACCGATATCGCGGAATTTTTAACTTAATAACATTTCACTCTTATCTTTTATTCTTGCCGGAAATAACAGTGCCTTCATCTGACTTTGAAAAACACGGTTCTCTCCTTAATAATACAAATTGAAATAGTTGTAGATAATAATTTGGTATAAAACTTTTTTATTCGTAACGAAAAAGTTTCCGGTCAAAGCAGAATATTACCTATGGCATTTCATTCGTTATACCCAAATCCGTAGGAGCTGCAAAAACTGCAGGAAGACTGCCATACGTTATCAATACTGCATTGAAAACCATAGTTACTTTTTTGCTGACAACCGGAGTTCCATAAACCGCTGTTCATATAGTAATCCTGAGCGCAGCCTCTTGCATAACCTTTGTTGACGGAATAATCACCGGTCCAATACGGTACACAGGCATTGTTATTTCTGCCATAATAGAAAGAAGTGCCCGAAGCGGAAAAACTGTTGTTACCCGCTTTTCCGGTAAACTTCCCGGCAATGCACACTTCCTGATTCCACTTGGAATTCATGATAACATGCTTTTTCGTATTGAACGCACTCCCGTAATCAATATAAATTTTTGAATAATCGCGTGCAATACGAACAGCACCGTCTACATTAACTGTCGAGTAACCAAATACACCGATACCATGACAATTAGCCCGATAAGAACGGCACCTTTTCTGATCATCGCTCGAACCGGTAGTACAGTCATTGTAACCGCCGATGCTGGTGGTCGAATCGTTATTTTTCCACCCTTCTATCCGCATATTGTCGACACGCATATTTGACCGGTTGGTAAATATGACATTCATTCGGTGCCACAAATTGCCGATAGATCCTTGAGCATTGTCAAAAATAAGTGTACCCCAGTCTTCACCGCTCCAACTTGAATTAAAACCGTCAATAGAAGCATCTTTAAATTTGACAACCGAACGATTTTTTAACACAAACTGGACGGCAGGCGTATTCGTTTGCGAATTATTCCAATCATCAAAAGCCCATTTTTTGTCAGAAAAAAGCCATCTATAAATATCTAAATCTACATTACCGGTAATTGTCGTATGTGACCAGTCTCTGAAAAAGATACGTGTCGGCGACGGACCTTTACAATCACCTCTTTGTAAATAATGAATTCCGGAACCAGCCCAATCCTGACATGCGCTTGGCATTGTCGTAGATTCGGAAAAGGTAACATTTTTCCATGTATGGCTGTCCACCTGATAATTTTCGCCGTAACTGTTGTGCTCATCCGGTGAGCTGTAATAAAACTGTACATTAATATCGCTCAAATCCGTATTCAACAGCCAGCACTCAGCTTGAACACGCATATGATCAATCTTTAACTTAGGACGTGTCCAATAACTTCTTTCATCGTCTTCGCCGCAAGAAGAATACCGCTTGGAATCTACATCATACAAAGCAGCAATCCCATTTACCGAAGCATAACTCTTTTTGTTACCAATCGTATCCCAACCATGAGCCTTTTTTTCTACTTTCAACGGCACCACAAGCTCGGTATTATTAATCAGATACAAGTGATTTCTTCCGTTTGAATCGGTTCTGTAGAAGACCTGTTGTCCTTTGGAATCAACCAGCGAATCGTCCTTGGACAAATATCCCTGAGAATACGCTCCTCGCACTTGCTGTTCACAAGTGAGTTTGCAACGATAATAACCGAGATAGTTTTTGGTACTGCCGCCACCGTTATAGCTGCCGCCGAGATTGCAGGGAATAACCGTTCCCTGTACGCCGTCTTTGCTGCAGGTCGAAGGCAACTTCTTCGAATATTCCGTCATATCCCACTTGGCGCAATAGTTCGCGGCACTCCAACGGCATTTGTAAAATCCATAGGCATAGGGACAAGCCTCGGTCGAATCTTCACATGAAATCGGGTACTGACCTTTTACTCTTTCCGTGCTGTTGGTATCAAAATAGCAGGTTTGTTTGTCACAATCCTTAAAATAACCGGCATTTTTACATTCGTCTTCCGGAGACTTGCACGAGCTGTACAAGATCAGACCTCCCTGCTGACAACTTTTTGCGCCGGCCGCACCGCCATAAGTACAGGTGCGATAATTGCTCGGACACTGACAACTTACGCGAGACTTACCGTCGCTGTCCGTGCATTTTTCTATTTGTTTCATATCTGCCGGACAACTTCCTTCATACGGAAAATAATTTACGTCACAGACGCATTTGTTATAGTAAACCGTATCATTCGTACTCAACAGACAAACGCCGCCGCCCGGCTGACAGTTCTTTACGCCGGTATTCCACTGCGCCGGCGTTTTATATTCTGAATTACATTGACATCTATAGAGACTGCCGCATTTGTCGCTGACCGTTTTTCCGCTTTTGGGATCCGTTTTTTTAACCGTTTCCAACGGAAAAACGCAGCCTTGATAGGCATATTCGCTGCTGCAGCATTTGACATAACGGGCATCGTAGGGGCAGACGCCGCCCGGATTGTTGCAGGCCGAAGCCACCGTCGTATAACCTTCCTGTTTGCACAGATCGTCGGTCGGAAGCGGATCAATTTTACCAAAATCGGCGCCGCCGGCACAGTCCGGATCGCCGACAAAACAAACTTTGGCTTCCGCATAAGTGCAAAAAAGCGCACCGCAAAATAATGCAGCGAGCAAAAATATCCCTAAATTTGGTGTTTTCATAGCTCTTCCCCTTAAAAAGCTGTTTACACTTATGTCAAGTATAAATAATAAAACCCTAAGCTCTCCGCCCCTTTCGCGGTGCTCGTCATCAGATAACCCCCCGATGACTTTTAAAAGTTTAGCACATCATTTTTTATTTTGCAAGTACTTTTGTCTATATTCTTTTGGCGGGTCAACCCAACTTTTTATAAAAGTCTTTCCGCGCCCGTCGGCTCATCGACCACAAATTGCCCCAGCCGTTCACAGGTTCAATCGCCGCCAAGGTCTGAAAATTGAAATCGCGGCTGAGAAAAAGCGAGGTATTTTTGCTGTAACAGTTCATCGGGCAAAAACCGTAAAAGTCAACCTGAATCAGGTCGGCTTCTTTTAAGGCGGCAACCGCTTTTACATATTCTTTGCTGGTATTGATGCGGTCGCTGTCATCTAAAATAACCATCCCGCCCGCAGCCAGGGCTTTTACCGCCGCCGCCGCGCATTCCGCCCGGCGCTTGCCGTCAACCACAATCACGTCATAACGGCAGCCGTCTTCAAAAATCGCCTGTTCATAGGCCTCGCCCTCATCCCGCCAACGAACATCCAGATTGACACGGTCAAATTCTTTTTCCCATTTGGCAAACCAGTCCAGATTATCTTCTATGCTGGTAACCGTTTCGGCGCGCGACGCCCAAAAAAGCGACGAATTGCCGCATCCGTACTCAAAAACCTTTTTGTTGCGATAATCAAACTGGGCCAAATATTCAATGGCCGGATAGGTATACCAGGGAATCGGATTGCCGTCGCGGTCTTCGCAGACTCTTTCGTCGATACTGCGTTCAATTCCGAATTCCTGCTGCCACATTTCAATAAACTTGGCAAAACGTGCGCTGAACATCTTAGCCCTGCCTTTTCGCCGCCGCCGCCATCCGCAGCAACAGCATACTGACAACCTCTATCGCCGGCATATTGGTAGTTTTGCAGTCCTTTTCCGCCGCATACAACATTTCCAACCCGCGCAACAGTTTGTCGCGTTTCCACGCCGACAACTGGCGTTTGAACGCATCGGCGCGATAAAAGATGATCCGCGGCATCAGCCGCTGCATTGCCCGGTCGACAGTTTCGCCGTTTTCGATTCCCGCCTGGCAAATCAACAGCTTCATCAAGTGATACATAAGGGCCCGCACCACCGCCACCGGTTCATTGCCTTCATTGATGTAGCGACTGTAAAAAGAAAGCGCTTTAGCCCGGTCGCCTTCCAGCGCCGCATAATAAATATCTTCCAGACTCGAATCGGAAGCGTCGCTGACGATTTTTTCCACAATTTCCGGAGTCACGTTTTTGGCCGTTCCCATATAAGTCGCCAGCTTGTCCAGCTCACCGAGATTCACCATCCGGTCGCCCGACAATCGCGAACAAAGCAACTGAATCGCCGCCGGTTCAAAGGTCAGCCCCATTCCCCGCAAAACACCGCAAATGTCTTCGTTTTTATCCTCATAACAGGCAAAACATCCCATATCGCCGCTGTCTTCGGCCAACTTGACCAGCGAAGATTTCTTATTGAGACTGCCGGCACCCGACAATATCAACAGGTTTTCGGCGTTCGGACTTTCATCCAACATTTTTCGAACGCCCTTGCTGAGGTCATTGCCGGCATCATTGACAATAACCACCCGCCGACCGCCGACCAAAGACTGTCCGTTAAACTCGCCGTACAAACGACCGATATCCGCCGCCGCGTCGCTGCCGTTGATTTCCGCCACCCGAAAGGCATCGTTCAAATCAGGACAAACCGATTTTGCCAGTCGGCGAACCGTATCCCGCTGCAAACCGTCATTGCTGCCGTAAACCAGAAACGCTTTGATTTTTTGATCCGGTTTTTTGATAAAATTGTCAACCTGAACCGATTTAAAAATCATGCGGATTTCCCCGGTTGGTCATCGTGCTGTGAAAATAGGCGCCCAACCGCAACGCAATGTCGTTGGCAATGATTTTGGCAGCATCTTCGTCACCTTTTTTCTGCGCCGTCGTCGTCGAATAGGGATTGGCCAGAATGTCATAGCTGACATAGGCAATGCTGTCACCGCTCAAAACCTTTTCGGTCCCTTCGACCATATAATAACGCACCCGGTATTTCACCATTTTGCGGGTCGCCGTGATATCGGAACGCAGAGCCTGGTCGGACACGTTTTTACTGCTCAAACTGACATACAAACGGTATTTCGGTTGTTTCGGTGCCCCTTTCGGCGTCAGCAGATCCAACAGTTCATTGCGCATTACCTGGCCGAAACGCTGCGAAATCGGTTCAATGCTGACCTGAGCCATCTCCTGACTGATCGACGTGTCGAAGTCACCGCCGTAATACCACATATTGCTGTGTTTTTTTTCAACGTACAAAGGCTCAAACCCGCAGCTGCCCAAAATCAACAGCAGCCCCCAAATGAGATGTTTTCTATGCAACAATGTTCCGGTCCTTTCTTTTTATGCGGCGGAAAACACCGATTGTTTTCCGCCCCCTCTTCTATGCCACGATATTGACAATCCGGTTCGGCACGATAATGATTTTTTTGACTTCGCGGCCGTCAAGCTGACGTGCGACATTATCCAGTGCCAGCGCTTTTGCCTCAATGTCCGCTTTCGGCGCATCTTTCGGCATTTCGATGGTTCCGCGCATTTTTCCGCAAATTTGCACCGCCATCGTCACCGTATTGTCTTCGGCCAGTTTCGGATTGCCTTCGGGCCAGTTTTCGGCCACGATCAAACCGTCCTGTCCCATCCGTGCCCACATTTCTTCGGCCAGATGCGGCGCAAACGGCGCAATCAGCTTTAACAATGTCAGGTAAAGCTCTTCGGGAACCCGATCCAGTCCCGACATATAATTAACATAGGTCATCAGCGACGAAACCGCGGTGTTGAAACGCATCTGGTCGATTCGTTCGCTTACTTCCAAAATACATTTGTGCATCGCCCGCAGATCGGCTTCCGAAGCTTTTACCGCCGCAGTCTTTCTCATCAGCCCGTAAATCTTGTTAACAAAACGATAAACGCCCATCAGGCTTTCGTCCGACCACATTGCCACCTGATCAAACGGCCCGATAAACATTTCATACATTCGGAAAGTATCGGCGCCGTACGAGTTGACAATATCGTCCGGATTAATCACGTTACCGCGCGACTTCGACATTTTTTCGCCGTTAGAAGCAAGAATCATTCCGTGCGAGGTCCGCTTGTGATACGGCTCTTTGGTCGGAACCAACCCTAAATCGTACAGGAACTTATGCCAGAAACGCGAATATAAAAGGTGCAATGTCGTATGTTCCATACCGCCGTTGTACCAATCGACATTCATCCAGTAGTCCAACGCTTCTTTGGAAGCAAAAGCCTCCTGATTGTGCGGATCGCAATAGCGCAGAAAATACCAGGAAGATCCGGCCCAATTCGGCATCACATCGGTTTCGCGCCGGGCAACGCCGCCGCACTTGGGACATACTGCGTTCAGCCATTCGCCCGCTTTGGAAAGCGGAGATTCGCCTTCATCGTTGGGCAGATAATCGGGAACTTCGGGTAAAGTCAACGGCAGTTCCGATTCGGGGATCGGCTGCCAGCCGCAATGTTCGCAATAAACCATAGGAATCGGTTCGCCCCAGTAGCGCTGACGCGAAAAGACCCAGTCTCTCAGTTTGAAATTGATCTTCGACCGTCCGAAACCGTGTTCGGCCGCATAATCGATTGCCGCCCGCATGCCGTCTTCTTTGTTCATGCCGTTCAAAAAGCCCGAATTGACATGCGCACCGTCTTCTTCCCAGGCTTTTTCGCTGATATCGCCACCTTCCAGCACCTGAACAATCGGCAATTCGAACGCTTTGGCAAAATCATAGTCGCGTTGGTCGTGTGCCGGCACCGCCATAATCGCGCCGGTACCGTAACCGGTTAAAACATAATCGGAAATAAACACCGGGATTAAAGCGCCGTTATAAGGGTTCTTGGCCTTAATGCCTTTCAGTTCAACCCCTGTCTTGCTGTCATCCATGGTCCGCTGCAGTTCCGACTTTTTGGCGGTCGCTTCGACATAAGCGTTCACTTCGTCGGGATTTTCAAACATACCTGCCAGTTCCGACACATATTTATGTTCCGGCGCCAGCACCATGTAAGTCACGCCAAACGCGGTATCGGGCCGAGTGGTAAAGACGGTCAGTTTCTTATCCGAAAGCGGGTTTCCTTCTTTGTCGGTGAGACCGAAGTCAAGTTCTGCGCCTTCGGAACGGCCGATCCAATTGACCTGTTGCGCCTTAACCCGGTCGATAAAGTCCAAATCATCCAGATCGTTAATCAAACGGTCGGCATATTTGGTAATCGCAATCATCCATTGCTCTTTGTCCTTGCGCACCACCTGAGCGCCGCAACGTTCGCAACAGCCGTTGACAACTTCTTCGTTGGCCAGCCCAACTTTGCAGGAAGGACACCAGTTGATGGCGATTTTGTCTTTGTAAGCCAACCCTTTTTCAAAAAATTTGATGAACATCCACTGCGTCCATTTGTAATATTCCGGATCGCAGGTAGTCACGCAACGATCCCAGTCAAAACTGAAACCGATTGATTTTAATTGGCGGGTAAAATTCTCGATGTTGGCTTTGGTCGACACCGCCGGATGCACCCCGGTCTTAATGGCATAGTTTTCGGCCGGCAGCCCAAAGGCGTCAAAACCCATCGGGTACAGCACGTTAAAACCCTGCATCCGCTTTTTGCGCGCCACGACGTCAAGCGCCGTATAGGAACGCGGGTGGCCGACGTGCAGACCCGCTCCTGAAGGATAAGGAAACTCTACCAGAACATAAAACTTTTGTTTGTTCGGATCAATTTCCACCTTATAGGCTTTTTCGCGATCCCAAATTTGCTGCCATTTATTTTCAATCGTATGGAAGTTGTATCTTTCTTCCATTTCCCATTCTTTCTGCCATTCGGCAAAAGGCTTGCCGTTATGACGGGCGCTGCAGTCGTCTTTCAACTTATTGTCTCCGTATTCTAAAAATTGAGCTTTGTCTTTTTGTCTGCGCATTAGGCTATAATATATTTTGCAAAAAGACAACTAAGTTGTCACAAAAATACATCGGAATATCGCAAAAAACGAAAATTTTCTTTCCCGCGCCGGCACCGTTATGAACACAAGCCGGTGCAAATTGTTTTTCTCCCTTGTATTTGCCGGTACAATTTTCTAAACTGTTGATCCAGTCAGTTAACCGCAGCAGCAAAGGACAAAACCCGTGAACATCCGCAGCGTCGCTTTAAACATTTATCAGAAATCTCTCGATTCGGCCTACGCCGGCGGCATTTCCGATCAGGAACTGAAAGAATTGTCCCCGCAGGAAAACGCCTTCATCAAACGGCTGGTGCTCACGGCTCTTCGCCGTCAGGAATTCATCAAAAACGTCATCCGCAATTATGCCGCCAAAAAAATTCCCGCCCGTCCCGACGTTCCGCATCTGGCGATCATTCTCGGCGCGGTGGAAATTCTTTATTTTCGCACTCCCGATTACGCTACCGTCAACAGCTATGTCGAGTTGGCCAAAAAGAAGGGCAATAAATATTGCGGCGGCTTTGTCAATGCGGTTTTGCACAAAATATGCCACGACAAAGAACAAATCGCCGCCCGTACCCGGCTGCCGTTTTTTCCGGCTGCTTTCAACGAAATCCTCCGTGCCGACTATAAGCCCCAAAGAATTGCCGCTCTTGAACAAGCCTCTCAGGAAGAACCGGCGCTTGACATAACCGTCAAAGAAGACCCCGAAGGCTGGAGCCGCAAACTGAACGGACAATTGACAGGCAACGGCAGCATCCGTCTGCGTTCCGCCGGCAATGTCAGCGAACTGCCGGGATATGCCGAGGGGCATTGGTGGGTGCAGGATCTGGCTTCTTCGCTCGCCGTCACCGCGCTCGGAGACGTACGTGACAAATCCGTGTTGGACATCTGTGCCGCTCCGGGCGGCAAAACGGCTCAACTGATTGCCAAAAAAGCGGTTGTCACCGCGCTTGACATCTCCGCTGCGCGTCTTGAGACCATGCGCGAAAACCTTCAACGATTGGGCTTGCAGGCGGCACGCATCATTTGTGCCGATGCGCTCGAATACCTCAAAAACACGCCTCAATATCAAATTGTTCTGCTCGACGCGCCTTGTTCGGCCACCGGCACCTTGCGCCGGCATCCCGAAATCGTACACACCCGTACCCGAGCCGATGTTGTCAAAAACAGCGAAATCCAACGCCAAATGCTCGAAGCTGCGGCACCGGCTGTCGCCGAAGGCGGCCTTTTACTCTATGCGGTATGTTCGCTCAGCAAAGCCGAAGGCGAACAACAAATCGACGGTTTTCTCGATTCGCATCCCGAATTTACAATCTGCAAAATCAACGCCGAAGAGATTAACCCCTACGGCATGCCCGGTTTTGAAGAGCTCATTACGCCCGAAGGCTATATTCGCTGTCTGCCCGATCTGCTGGGCGGCATTGACGGCTTTTTTGTCGCCCGACTGCAAAAATCGTCATCACATAAATGTTGAAGAAATCGGATAATCATATTATAACTGTTTGATAAACAAATAGGGGACACCGCGATGAACATGAATTTTCTGATTACTTTGGGACTGGCCTTTCTGAGTTTTGTCGTGCCGGCCGTCTGCTACAGCGTTATGGCCCGCAAAAGCAATTTTAACCGCAAGGCAAGCTTAACCAACACCGCTTTCTTGCCGTTATTTGCGGTTTTGCTGCCGTTGATGCTGCTGGCCTATTTCTTCCTCTATGACGGCAACGATTTTATCGGCTCTTTTAATCCTTGGCAGATAATCATTCCCTTCGCGGGGGCGCTTCTGATCAGCGCGGCCGGCGTATATCCGCGGCTGGAACGTTGGTTTCCTCTGATTCTGACCGTTGCCGTCGCTTTATCGGCAGCGGTTATTCCCGACTCCGCACTCCGTTTTATCCCTTCGCTGGAACCCTGGGTCAACCGGATAATCATCGCGGCGGCAGGGTTGCTGTTTGCGGGCATTTACCGTTATGCCAACAGCGGTGACGGCATGCTGGCCTCACAGTCGCTGACCGTTTCAATCGGGATCGGCATTCTCGGAGCTCTTAACGCGGCACCGTTTCTGCTCGGAATCTTCGGTTGGATGTATACCGGTGCTTTTGCGGCGCTGCTGGCGTTTTCGTGGCATCCGTCGCGAATCAAAATTTCGCGTTATGACGCCACCGCCTGCGGTTTGGTTTTGTTTGCCTTAATGGCGTCGATGGCCGGAGAAGGCGCCGCTTCGTGCTGCATTATCCTTTCCCTGTTTTTCCTGATTGATTTTGCATGGGCCCTGCTTCTCAAACTGACTTTTTTGCCCCGTTACGACGATCTGTATGCAAACACTTCTTTTCAGCAGGCGGTTGCCGAAGGAATGAACCCGGCTCAGGCGGCGTCTTTCAGTATGCGAATTCAGTTGTTGATGTTGTTTTTCGGATGTTTTCAGGCCTACTCGCCGACACCGTGGTCACTGCTGCTGGTTTCCTCTCTGATCGCCCTGTGGCTGATTTACCGTTTCCGCAACATCCCGGCACCGATGCAAAGCCTTAAGGACATTAACGCTCAGGTGCTGGAAGAACTGCAAGACCGCGTCAACGAATTTAAAAACTATGTCAAAAAGGACGATCAACTTTAATGTTTCGAAGGCTGTTGCATCACATTTTTGCCAAACCGCCGGTTAACGGTTCCGGCAGCGGTGCCGACGCCGCAGGCTCGGACATCGGGTTTAAGGTGACGGTCGTCGAGTTCTGCGATCATGTCAGCAACAGCAACGGCAGCATGCTGAACCGCCTGCTGCAACAATGCGAAGGCCTCGAAGTCTCATGCCTGATTCCCGATTTTGACCAATCGTTTCTCAATTTTGAAAGCCGTAATTTTTTTGACTTGATCGACAAAGGGCAAAACCTGCTTGAGCATACCGGTGCCGACGTTCTGGTTTGGGGCTATCGCGAAACCGGCCGCATCCGACTCAACTTCCAAACCCCGCGCCAGTACGAAAACGACGAACAGTCTTTTGTCTGCCTGCTCGACAGCATGTATGTGCCGGCCGAAGCGTTTAACGACGAACAAAGCTTTCCTTCCGCCCTGCTCGATTTGCTGGCCGGAACGATCGTCAGCGCCGTCAACCGCCCGGATGCCGAATCTAAAATCTATAAAAAATATCTTCTCAAAAAAATCATCCGCCGCATTTCGCAAATCGATTCGGTGAAACCGCTCGGTCTTGACTATATGCCTTACCTGCTCAACCAACTCGGCCTGATCTATATGAGTGCTGCCGCCGACAACCGCAGCGTTGACGACTTTAAGACCATCGGCAATTTGTTTGAAACCGCCCTCAAATATCAGAAACAGATTTTGCAACCCACCCATCTCGGCTGCATTTACCTTCATCTCGGACAACTCAACGACTGCGCGTCGGTTTATATGGCCCGTCATCCCGGGACTTATTTTCGTGCCGCCATCAGCCATTATCATCAGGCCCAGAAATATTTCGGCAAATATACTTATCCTTACGACTACGGTTATATTTGTTATAAGCTTTCCGGCCTTTATTACAATTACTGGAAACAAACCGAAGACCTGCAGGCTTTGCGCGATTCGGTTTACCAGCTTCGCGAAAGCGAACGGATATTCACTCAGGCGCAATTCCCGCGTTTTTGGAGTCATATTCAGGGCAACCTCGGTTATCTTCTTCATAACCTTGCCCATCTGACCAAGAGCGCCGATATCTGCCGGCTGGCCGTCAACGCTTATCGCAATCAGCAAAAAATCATTACCGAGAACCGCCAGCCGCTGCTCTGGGCACAAATTCAGGAAAAAATAGCCGAAGTTTATTATCTTGAAGGCAAAACCGCCGCCAACCGCGAGGCGCTGCAAGAAGCGTTGGCATGTTACCATGACGCCCTTTACATTTTTGAAACGCTCAAACACGAAACGGCGGCGCATCAGGTCAGAACCGGCATTGCCAAAACCCGTCAGATTACGGCCGAAACCGATCCTGACGACCAAAATCCGATCCGGCTGTAGTTCGGCCTCCGATCACATGCCTATTCGGCGCACAACTCGCCGGGCATTTGCGCGGCATCCTCATCAATATAGCCGATTTTCATCAAAGTACGCATAATATTGGCCCGGTTGCGTTTTTTAATCGCGCGGATCGGCCGTCCGGCATAAACGGTCCACGGTTCAAACTTATAACTGGACGGAACAAAGCTCAAGGCACCGATCGTTACACCTTCGGGAATATCGTTACCCGGCATAATTACCGAGTTGGTACCGACGCCGGTAAATTTTCCCAACCGGACATTGCCCTGAATTTCCTTCACTTCCGGAACCGAATGCGTCACCAGTTCGTTAACATAGTCATTGCTTGACAGCCACACCTTCACCCCGGCGGCCAGACTGGAAAAACTGCCCATTTCAAAAGTATATTTTCCGTCGCCGCCGGCAATATACGTACCGGGCGCGATCTCGCAGTCGGAACCGATTTTGCAGGCCGACGAAATACGGCAAAAATCGGCAATCCGCACATTGTCCCCGACTTCAACCAACTCCGGTTTTTTTATAATTACATATTCGCCGAGGGTAAAGTTTTTTCCGTGTTTCATCATTATGTCTCCTTTTGTTGTCATGCCCCAGTATGCCGCAGTGTTCTGCCGATGGCAAATCAACAAAAATTATGAAATATTACAAACTTCCCCGAAACATCAAAGCCCCTTCCTAAGGAAGGGGCTTCAAAGACCGTATCGGCAAGCTTACAGAGCATGCAGAATATCGGCCGCAATCTGTTCCGGCGTCAGATGATAACGGCGGTACAAAGTTTCAAGCGGTACTCGGTCGGTAAATTCTTTATCGGCGCCGAAATTAAGAACTTTCATCTCGTCTGCGCCGTAAAAACGGGCAATTTTTTCGCCGAAACCGCCGGCGACAACGCCGTCTTCCAACGTTACCGCCAACTGATGATCGTTTTTTAACCGTTTCAGCAAGTCTGTATCCAGTCCGCTGACAAAACGCGGGTTGATCAGAGTGGCATCGATATCATGCTTTTTCAGCTCGTCAACCACACGGGCGCCCAGCGACAGAAAACTCCCCAACCCCAAAACGGCAACTTTGGAACCGGATTTGACCACCTGATAACGATTTAACTGCCCATAATCGCGCGCCGCCTCTTTTCCGGCGCAAACGACCGCCGACGGTACCCGGATAACCACCGGATGCTCGGTTTGTTCAATTCCCCACTCCAGCATCGCCAGATATTCTTCTTTGGACGCCGGCGCCAGATAAACGATATTCGGAATATTGGAAATCAACGGAATGTCAAAACACCCCAGATGAGTCACGTCACCGCCGGAAATACCGGCACCCGAAACCAGTATCACCGCCGGATTGCGGTTAATTGCCAAATCCTGCGAAAGCTGGTCATAAGTTCTCTGAACAAAAGAACTCCACACCATATAAACCGGCTTACAGCCGCCTTTGGCCAACGCCGACGACATCGCCACCGCGTGCTCTTCGGCAATGCCGACGTCAACATAGTTCTGTCCCAGCAATGCCCTTCTTTCCGCCGTGAGCCCGAAAGCGCCCGGCGTGCCGGCATTGACCAGCACGACTTTTTTATCGGCGTCAATCTTCTTTTTCATAAAATCAAAGGTGATATCATTATAGTTTTCGCCGCCGACATCCACCGTTATCTCACCGCTGGCAAGATCAAACGGCAGATTCCAATGCCATTTTTCTTTATCCTTTTCGGCAAAAGAATAGCCTTTTCCTTTCAGGGTACGAATATGAACCACGGTCGGACGGTCGGTATCCTTGACCTTGTTTAACACCTCAATCATTTGCGGCAGCGCATTACCGTCTTCGACATAATGATAGTCAAACCCCAACGCTTTGAACATATTGCATTCCGCTTTGCCGCCGGTTTCGCGCAATCGGCGCAGGTTATTGTACAAACCGCCGTGGTTTTCGGCAATCGACATTTCGTTGTCATTGACGATAATAATGATATTGCTGCCCAAAACCGCCGCATTGCTCAAACCCTCCAGAGCTTCGCCGCCGGAGAGAGAACCGTCGCCGATGACGGCAATCACATTATGCTTTTCGCCCTGCAGGTCCCGTGCTTTTGCCAGTCCGCAGGCCAGACTGACCGAAGTGGACGTATGGCCGATCACAAAAAAGTCATGTTCACTCTCGGCCGGACTGGTATAACCGGAAATCTCGCTCATTTCTTTGTCGCTCAAAAACCCGTTTTTGCGACCGGTTAAAATTTTATGCGGATAACACTGATGCGAAACGTCATAAACAATTTTGTCGACCGGGGAATTAAACACATAATGAAGCGCAATCGCGGTTTCGACAATTCCCAGATTTGGACCGACATGGCCGCCGATCTTGCTGTCGCGATTCAAAACAGCGGCGCGCACGTCACCGGCTAAAGCTTCCAGTTCTTCGAAATTGAGCTTTTTGAGATCGGCCGGGGAATTGATTTTATCTAAACAGGTCATTTTTATCTCCTTATCGGTTGGGAACGAATCTTTCTGAACAACATCATAAATTTTAGAGTTTACTCTAAGTCAAGACTTTTTATAAAAAAAACTTAAACAGCGGAAAACATATCTTTAAACACACAAAAACCGGTGCCCGCGGCACCGGTTTTCGATTGCCGGCTTTCCTATTTTACCGGAATTTTCTTGACTTGCTGGGGCTTTGCCGCCTCTTTGGGAATAAGAATTGTCAAAACACCGTTGCTCAGACTGCCGGAAATTTTATCCACGTCCGCATCCGGCGGCAGCTGTATTGCCCGCTTAAAGGTTCCGAACTGGCGTTCCTGCATATAATAATCGCCTTCCTTAACTTCCTGAGCCTGTTTTTTCTCCCCGGAAACGGTTAAGACATCATTTTTGACTTCAATATTGATGTCGCCTTTTTCCATCCCCGGCATTTCAATCGAAACCTCAATTTTGTCTTTCTGATCGGAAACGTTCATCCGCCCGAAAACATCGGATTTTACCGGAACCGGCAAACCGCCGAAATCCATTCGCAAATCGGGAACCGGCATCCAAAAATCTGCCGCGCCGCCCGGAGCCGCAAAAAACGGATCACTCTGTCTCAGCAGATTATTGATTATCCGTTCCTGAGCATCCAGCCGTTGTTTCAACATACCGATTTCGGAATTGTCCGCTGCCGTGCCGGGATTTTGGTTGCCGTTTTGTCCGGCTTGGGCAGAAAAACTAAATCCCGTCATTATTAAAGCCGCGGTCAAAGCGGCCACACCCCGACGAACTGACTTCTTCAACATTTTGTCTCTCCTTATACTGGTTAAACCTCTCCGGGCTTTCTAGATTCTCCCCGGCCTGTAATCTATATAAGTTCCCCCGCCCGACAATGCAAGCCGCCGTCTTGCCGACAAACTATCGGCGCCACCGTTTCTGAAAAAGACGGAAAAAATGTTCATACCGACGAAACCTTATCCGGAGAATTTTTTGACACCGTTATTCTGGAAGCCTGAACACTTCCGTCTTTTGTTATATTCAAACGAACAATTCCCAAAAATGAATTATCTGAGAATACATTTTCAAGCATCTTGCCGTGTTTGGGTTTATCAATCAAATTTGTTTTAAGATCCCAAGATGCAAGAGTTCCCGCGATATAATCAGGTATACGAACAAGCTCATCATACCATAGTTCTTTTTTATCTTTCGCCTGCATACCGATCCCTAATATCTCTGTCTTTTCTAAAGGATAATTTTTTTGACGCAAAAGTCCCCAGTAATTCAAATCATAAGTTATTCTTGTTATGTCTCCGCCATATTCCATTATGGCGTCTCTGTCTCCAAACCAGCATAATTTGGAAGCATTGGCGGAAACAGATAACATACGGCTGATATATGCAGCCAAGAAAGACGTAATATACATGTTTTCAAATAAGGAAACATTGAAACTATTAGATTTTGCTTTTTGATAAAACTGTTGAAAAGATTTAACATAATCAGTGTTTGCATCATCTTTGTTCAACTCTTGCATGGTCTTGGTTAAGCATTCCCTAACAACATCAACCTTACGCTTATCCGGATGAGAAAATAAGAATTTTTTATTTACAATGATAAAAGATATATTGAAAATAAAGCCGTTCTCTCGCAAAAACGCTAAACCGCTTTCGCTGACCTCCCTCGTTTTTTTTATGTCACACGGAAGCTTGCTTTTTACCAAATCACGAAGCTTGTTAAGGTCTTCCAAATACGGATAAATAGAAAAAGTGATAACATCATTGGGCTTGTTTTTATCCCCTATGCAATAATCACTTGAAAAAAACCATGTTTTACAATTCTGGAATCTGGAAAAATAAACCCCCAGATCCTTTTGTAAAGATTGTGAAAAAGTATCGTCCAAAACTGTGGCAATATTATCTAATGAGATCATATTATTTTCTCCATAAAAACGGCACTGCAAAAAGCACAATCCGCATAAGTGGCACAATTTTTGAAATTTCTAATATAAGGCGAATTTATCATAGGCACTTCAGCAAAGTCAAGTGCTTACAAAATCTGCATTTCGAAGGAATACGAAAAAAGACGCTGCAAATGAGCGTCTTTTTAATCAAAATGGCGGTATCGTAAACTTAAACGGTACCCGGCATACGAAAGCTTTACATTGCCCAAGCCATAATCCCGTCTGTTGAAAGCGAGCCGCGGCGACGCTTGAAACAGCTCAGGCGCCGAAAAAAAACACCGTCATCAAGACGGCGTTTCAAATGGCGGATGAGGAGGGATTTGAACCCCCGATACGAGTCACCCCGTATACACGATTTCGAGTCGCGCGCATTCAGCCTCTCTGCCACTCATCCAAAGTTATTTCCTTATTAAAAGTAAACTTGCTTTTTTGCAACAATTATTTTTGTTTTTCGCCGATATTTTTAATTATTTATTGCTTCAAAAACGGTTTTTTGCTATTTTTTGCCTAAATAAGTCTTTATCACCCCGGAACTTTTTATCTTTTCGCATTTGACCGAAAACCCGTTCCGAAAACAAACAACTGTAAAGGATCGCAAAAAATGAACCCTGACACCGCTCCCCGCCCCTTACGCTGCATCATTGCCCTGATCGGACGCCGCAATGCCGGAAAATCTTCCCTGATCAACGCTCTCACCGGTCAGGAGGTAGCCATTGTTTCGGCCCAGCCGGGCACCACAACCGACGCCGTTGCCAAACCGTACGAGCTTCTGCCGCTCGGACCGGTTACTTTCTTCGACACCGCCGGACTCGACGATGACGGCGAACTGGGCGAACTGCGGATCAAGGCCACCCGACGGGTTTTATATAAAGCGGACATGGCTCTGATCGTCGTTCCCGAACAAGGGCTCGACAATCATGATAAACAGATTATCGCCGAAGTACAGAAACTCGGCATCCCGTTTATTCTGGTTTTTAACAAAAGCGATCTCGCCGCCGTTTCTGCAGCTGACCGCGACTATTGCCAAAACCGGCATTTAAGTTGGATTTCCGCCTCCGCGGCAACCGGGCAAAACATCGAACGGCTCAAACAACAACTGATTGAACTTGCGCCCTCCGAATTCCGCGAAGATCCTCTGTTGGTCGGCGACCTGATCAATCCGGGCGATACGGTCATGATGGTGGTTCCGATCGACTTATCGGCCCCCAAAGGACGGCTGATTCTGCCTCAGGTTCAGGTTCTGCGGGAAATTCTGGACTGCAATGCGGTTGCCGTGGTAACCAAAGAAAGCGAACTTGCCGCGTCACTGTCCGGTCTCAAACAGCCTCCCGCCTTGGTGATTACCGATTCACAGGTGGTGCTCAAAGTTGCCGCGACGGTACCGTCCGAAATCAAAATGACAACTTTTTCAACGCTTTTTGCACGCTACAAAGGCGACGTCGATATTCTAAGCCGAGGCGCCGCCGCCATTGACCGCCTGCGGCCGGGCGACCGGGTACTGATTGCCGAGGCTTGCTCTCATCATACCTTGGCCGACGATATCGGCAAAGTGAAAATTCCGCGGTGGCTGCAGCAATATTGCGGCGGCGAATTGCAGTTTGAGTTTTGTGCCGGGGGAGATTTTCCCGACGATTTGGAAAAATTTGCGCTGGTTGTTCATTGCGGCGCCTGTATGCTTAACCGCACAGAGATGATTCGGCGTCTGCGCGAATGCGAACGCCGCGGCGTCGCCGTAACCAACTACGGTATCGCCATTTCCAAAACCCAGGGCGTGCTTGAACGAATCATGGCACCGTTTTCCTGATTACATCCGGCTTAAAGCTTTCTGATAGCATTCCGCCACCACTCTTACCCGCGGAATGTCTTTGGTACCGTTGTTTATCATCAAACATACCGGCATTTCAAAATGAAAGTCGAGGTTATCGAGAGGCACCAGCTCCTGATCTTCATAATACCACGGCAGCAAACCGATCCCGAGCCCATAGCGGATTGCTTCGACGACAGAAAAAGTCGAAGTTGATGAAAAACAGACTTTCCTGGCACTTTGCATCAATTCGTCCCACCCGGGAATATGATCGGCATTTTGCAGGCATACCACCATGCGATGTCGGGTGAGCAGGTCTTCCATATCTTTGGGACAACCATATTTATCAAGATATTTTCGCGCCGCAAAGAAACTGTATTTTATCTTTCGCGTATACAGCAGCGAAAAATCGGGAACCGCTTCGGGTGCACAGGTAACCACGCCGACATCGGCACCGATCTCCCGGCATTGCGGCGGTTCAATTGTGCTGAAAGACACCACGTTAATATCGGGATGAAGATCATACAGCTCGGAAAAATCAAACGGAAATCGACACGAACTGACCAGCAGCGGCACACAAACGCACACATCTCCCTTGTACAGGTTGGAACTTGAGCGCTGATTGCAAACCCGGTCCAAAATCACCGGTACGTCCTTGACTTGTTCGGCAACTTTCATCCCCTGTCTGGTCAAACGGCAACCTTTGGTATTGTTTACCACCAGACGGGTCCCCAACGCATATTCCAGGTTGGAAATATATTTGTTTACGGTATCAATGGAAGTATTGGTCGCTTCTGCCACTTTTCTTTTACTCTGATATCTGCCGACAGCCAGCAAAATCATTAAGGCACTTAAATTCTGAAGTGATTTTTTAGTTATCATTTTTTTTGACCTACCCAATAGCGCTATTCACAACTGAACGTTGCAAGTATAACCGACAAAAATCAAAAGTGTAGACTTATTTTTCCCTATCTATTAACTATTTTTCCTTTTACAAGAACCAAGACAAAATTTTTTTTGAACCGAATCAGAAACTTATTTAAAAACAAAGATCCCGGACCAAGTCCGGGATCTCAGCAGAAAAACCTCAATTAAAAATAGTAACGGACACCGACCGTAACTTCTTTCATATTTTTAACCGCATCCATATCGGTCACCGTATAGCGAAACATCGCCCGAATTCCGAACGACGGCAGCGGATTGACCTGAGCCCCCAGCCCCAGACGAATGCCGTTTCCTTTCTCGTTAAAATTCTTACGGCTGACATAACCGTTGATGTTAACCCGGTTGGAAACGTCCGCATCGTAATATCCGTAACCGATCGACGACAAAACTTCCACAATGCCCAAATTAAGCACGTCTCCGACCAAGTCGATCCCGTAAGCTTTCAGCTCCAGCTTGTTGGTCACCGCATCGCCGTCCACAAAATAACCGTTTACGGTGTGGCTTTTGTTCTCCGACTGCTGATAAAAGCCTTCGGCAGAAACCATTCCGAGCAATTTCACACCGGCAACCACCCCCAGAGAATTCAAATTATCGGCATACAAGTCTTCGGTTTGGCGTCCGAAATTAAGCGAAGTATGATTATAATCCGCACCAACGTACGGTGAAAGCAAAAAAGCGTCGGCATTAAAAGAAATCAGACACAATGCCGCCGGCAACAGCCACAATTTTTTCATATCAGAAAATCCTTATCATTAGTTAATCCTGTATCCGGTTTAACATCAATAAATTAACAAACTCTAAAAGCCCGTTCGTTGACAAAACAACGAAAACGGATTAAAATAACAACTGTTTATAATAACATTGTCAATTATTTAGAATATTAGATACCAGATGAATAAATCGTACATTTTTTATGGCGTATGTGCTCTGATTGTTTTGATATGCATCTGCCAGGATGACATATTGATTCTTTTTCAGAACGCCAAGTTGAATGAAGGGAAGTTAAAAAATGCGGCGATTGCCCAAGTCGATACCGTTACAACCGCTGTCCCGTTTATAGCGGAAACCGAATCTTTACCTGTGACGACACAAAAAGATACGGTTAATCCTGTTCAAAATGTTCCGCAGACTTTTTCGGACGCCGAAACGCCGGTCAAAAAGTCTGTTCAGGAAACTGTTAACCCGGAACATTTCAGCGACCGTTTGCAGACGGTAACCCTCAACGGCAAAAGCTACCCCGGTTTGGAAGAAGAACTCCTGGCTTGTATTGCCTATGTGGAAAATTTTTCCGACACCGCCTATTTTTGCGGTGCCAAATGGACAATCGGCTACGGTACAACCGCCTATCCCGACGGCAGCAGCGTCTCGCCCGGACAACGCATTACGCGCAAACATGCGCTTGAATGCGTACGCCGGCATTTACGCCGCTATGTGTTTCCGGTCATTGAAACTTCTGTGGAAAAACAACTTTCGCAAAACGAAATGATCGCTACCTGCCTGTTTGTCTATAACATCGGCGGCGGAAACTTTACCAATCGCAAAGGTATGGGTCCCTGTGCTTTTTTGAACGCCCTCAACAACAACGAATCTGCCGAAGAATGTGCGCGCAAAATGACGGAATGTCGTTATGCCGCCGGCGGTGTTGCCGAGGGATTGCTGAAAAGACGCTGGGTCGAAGGCGCAATTTTTTGCGGCTATCTGACACCGTCCGAAATTCTTTTGCTTAATCCGGCCGGATTTTACAACGTCCGCGGCCTGAACGAATATTATACGGGTTGCCGCCCCGACCGGGACGGTTTATACTCGTTTAGATACGATCAGGACACCGTCGAAAATTTCCTTGACCGAAATCGGGGAAATTACAAACGCGTTAAGGATATCATCTGATTTGAAGCCCTGCATTGTGCGGGGCTTCATTTTTGTATTGCCGATTCGGGGAAAAAACATTAACATAATGCCGATGCAATTAATCGCGAGGAAAAGATGCCCGAAATTTTATTTCTTGAATATCCCAAATGTTCCACCTGCCAAAAAGCGCGCACATGGCTGGAACAACACCGACTTCGTTTCAATGCGCGCCATATCGTCGACAATCCGCCCTCCGTCGCCGAACTTGAACAGTGGCTTAATATCGGCGATCGGCCGTTGAAAAGCTTTTTCAATACCAGCGGACTGAAATACAAGGCCTTGCAGTTGAAAGACAAACTTCCGCAGATGAGTCGCGAACAACAACTGCAACTGCTGGCTTCCGACGGTATGCTGGTCAAACGGCCGCTGATAATCGCCGGTTCTGTTATATTAACCGGTTTCAAAGAACAAGAGTGGAAACAACTGTTGCAGGAAGAATCGGCGTTATAAAACTCGTTTACGTTTGCTTTTCGGCAAAGTTAAATATCATACCGCAAAATGTCGGTTAAGGCTTGCAAAACGGATAATTAAAGATATTATTTAATAATATTAGGTATAAGCGGAGATTTAAAATGATTGATATTGAAGATGTTGTGATCACTCAACCGATTCTTTGCGCCATTGCCGCCATCGATGAGTTTCGCGGCCGCTGGAACAACCGCGGCGAAAATGAATGCAATGCCGGCAGACTGCGGGAAAAGGCATTGCATGAGAGTGTGGCCGCGATTCGCAACACCGCCGAAAACCGTGATTATTACCGCCTGCTGGAACAAATTGTCACTCATTACACCGAAATCGGTTTTCACGAAACAACCGTCAAAAAACTTCATAAGATTCTATTAGCCGATTCCTTAATTGAAGACAAAGAAAAAGGCGCTTACAAACAACGGCTCAATCCGGTTTATTCCAAAACGCCCGACGGCCGGCCGATCGACATTTTTTTCGAAACCGCCAGCCCTTTTGAAACACCGCAGCTGATGCACCGGCTGTTGGAATGGACCCGAAACGGTTTGGAAAGCCGAGACTGTCATCCGCTGCCGATCATTGCCCTTTTCATGCTGCATTTTCTGGTCATCCATCCTTTTCAGGACGGCAACAGCCGGCTCGCCCGCGCACTTGCCCTGTTATTATTGCTCAAGTCCGGATACGGTTATTTGCAGTTTGTTTCGCTGGAGGCTGCGGTTGAAGACAATAAGGAAGAATATTACCGCTGTCTCCGCCATGCTCAGGAGAGCCTTGCTCGTCCGCATCCCGATTACGGCGACTGGTTGCTATTCTTTTTGCGAACCATTCAGCGGATGCAGCGACGGTTGCTGGAACAAGCCTCGACCGAAGATGCCTATGACGAGTTGCCGCTGCTTTCGGTACAAATTTTACAACTGGCAGACCGTCAAGGCCGCATTACCCTCAAACAGGTTGCCGAAACAACCGGCGCCAACGTCAACACGGTCAAAAAACACCTTTCTGCTCTGACCGGCGCCGGTTTACTGCTGCGCCGCGGTTCATCGCGCGGAACATGGTACGTCAAAGCTGTCTGAACCAAGACAAGTTTCGGCCCGGCCGCAAAAAGCGTTTGTTCTTGCACCTGTACCCGATATTCCGGAGCTATTCCCATAGGTTATACAAATGTTCCAGCCAACTCTCTTTCTGTTTTTTAAACGCAAAATGCTTAAACAGAAGATAATTTATCACGACAATCAATACAATCACCAACCCCTGAGCCGCATAAACGTTCCATTGCAGTCGGCCGACAAGAACTTCCAGCAAAGCCGCGTTCAGAATATAGCTTAAACACCAAATCAAAAGCGACTTGACAAACTCTTTCATATGATTGCCTTCGGTACGAAAAACCAGATATTTGTATGAAAGAAAGGCAATCACCGAAGATGACAGCCAGGTGACAAGCAAAATGATCTGATAACGGTTGACCGTAAACACAAGCCCGAGCAAAACAAAGATCAGATACCGGATTCCCATATTGCCGATTCCGGCAATCACAAAACGCACTTTTTCATCCAGCGCAAACCAACGGCGGCTTAATGACATTTGGCTTCCGATCATATTTGTTCCTTTCTTTTTCCTTCAACATAATCGTTCCGGAAGTTTTTTGAAGCATAAACGGTTTTAGGTTTTGATCAAAAAAGTAAAAAAGTCGTCTGCGCAGGAGAGGAATTTGGAAATGAAACGGATAAAAAGAATGGGCCGGCACGATTTTGCCGGCAGACGCCGTCCTTGATTTTCCGGCTGTCGCCGTCAGCGTATCCCGGCCCGCCTAAAATCTACGAAAGCAAACCTTCGTCCTCGAGGATTTTCATCGTCCTCCCTCATTCCGATACAAAAAAACCTCCCTTTCGGGAGGTCTTTCTGAATTGGAGCGGGTGAAGGGATTCGAACCCTCGACATCAACCTTGGCAAGGTTGCGCTCTACCCCTGAGCTACGCCCGCATCGGTAGAACGAGATATTTAATACCATATGCAAAAAAATTTGCAAGTATTTTTTTTAAAAATTTAAATATTTTTATTATCTTTTCCAATCGGGACAATATGGGAACAAATCGGAGAATCCCTTTGACACAAATAATCCGTCGGATATTCGTTTTTTGCAAACAAAAAAGAGTCCTGCATCAGCAGGACTCCGGTTTTGGGTTAAGATTTTTTACTTCTTCCCGTTGATGTTCAACAGCTGTCCCGATTGTTCGGAACTCAGCACCACGGTTTGCCAGTTTCCCGCCGATGCAGCAAGTTTGTTCTGCATCTCGATCTCTTTCAAACGCAGGATCTGCGGATTGCGGGCAAGCGCACGTCCTTCGACGTCAATCGCTTGAGCGCGTCCTTCTGCCTCGATTCGCAGACGGTCTGCTTCACCTTGAGCCTCGGCAGCTTTCTTGCGAGCTTCGGCCTCCTTCTCGGCAACCTCGTTCTCACGCTGTTCGGCTCGCTGTTTGGCTTCGATCTTGGCAGAGATAGCAGCTTTCACCTTTTCCGGCAAATTGATGCTGGACAGGTAAGTTACCTCTTTGATGCGAATTCCGTGTTCAGCGTATTTCGCGGCCATCAGGCTTTGTACCTGAGCACGGATCGAATCCTTCGCGGTAGAATAGACCATCTCGACCGGCATGCGCTCCACCACCTTGTTGAAGAAAGAACGCACGTCTTTGCGCATAAAGTCCTGGACAATGTCCTGAGGCTCGCGCTTGAAGTAGCGATACATCTCCACCATCTGCTTTTCGTTCTCGGCCATGAATTCGAACTCGATACCGATATCGGCGCTCAGGTTCTGACCTTCTGCCTGGAACGAAACTTCCTCTCCGGCCGGAGAAGATTCCGATGCGGCGGCTGTCCAGCTGTGCTGTTGCAGGTTGGTCGGATACATCTTGTAGGTAAAGTATCCGAACCAGTGGCACGCATAGCGGCCCGGGCCGAGGACTTCGATCTGCCCCTTCTTGCTACCAAGCTGGTAGACTTTCAGAGCGACTTCACCTTGCTCTACCTGTACACAGGAGGAAAATGCGAACATGCTGATTGCAGCAACGAGAAAAAACTTGATTTGTTTCATGTTTGTAAAAAATTAAGTTAAAGAATAAGAAATTTTGTTTTTTGTTGAAGGTTACTCTTCCGGTGCGGGCAGCCACATCTGAATCAGAAACCACAGAACGACAACCAGAAGGATAAAACCTCCGATCATCGAAACATCATCGGCTTCGGTGAACAATTGGGTACCCAGCGTGCCTCCTGCAAAGAAGATCACAACGGTTGCAACCATTTTCCAATACCAAGGCAAAACCTGTACCTTGACAACCTGTCTTTTGAACCAGGATTTTTTTTTCGTTTTCTTTGTCATACTTTTTTTGTTTTAAAACAAATCATTTCAGAAAGAAAAAATCTTCATACATAAGAATTCTAAAATAATTTGTGATTACATTTAAACGTACCTTTTTTTGTCTTATTTGTCAACCACATAAATTCAATAAGTTATATAAAAAATGGTTAATGCAAAAAAAGGTACGTTTAAAATCCTCACTTTGCAGGTTGGTTTTTCTTTATCAACAGACTGTTTTTCATAAATTTTATTTTTCAAAAAACTCATCGGTGGCTTTGGAAAGCGGAGCGGCCCACCACGGCGACCATATTATCGTTACCGGCGGTTTTCCGCTGGGTGTCAAAGGTCGGACCAACATGCTGCATACGGTTTATATCAGCTGATTTGCGGTGTAATTTGAGGATGATAAAAACCCCTCTCGGATGAGAGGGGTTTTTTCCTGTTTGGTCCGTTTTACCAACTGTAACTTAAACCCAACCCGAAGGTCGACGCTTTGTAGTCGTCGCCGAAGGTGTGGTTCGCCCAGCCGTAGGCCGACAGTTGTTCGGTGAAGCCGTAACGACCGCCGATCTCAATCCGGCCTAACGTCTGATCGTCGATTGTGTTGACTTTGCCCAAACCGGTGATCCGAACTTCGTCGCCGTCGGTAACGGTTTGAACAACGCTCGGTTTGACGTAAAGGTTGGCATAGCCTTCGTCCATTACAAAAGCCTTCGTCAGTTTGACACCGGCTTCCAACTCCAGCTGACGCAAAGTGTTGTACTTCGCAACCTTGCCGGCGCTGTCGGTGGCGTCGT
>CAJTLY010000016.1 GCA_910577095.1 uncultured Alphaproteobacteria bacterium | reverse complement strand
GAGGTGATTGAAAATATTGTACGTTAAAATAAGAGGATTTTTTTCTTCGCTGAGCCTTGATTTTTGGTCTTGATTTCCGATGCAAAATAACGTACCTTTTTTTGCAATAGGCAAAAAGGACAAAAAACGCATCATTTTCAACGGATTATGTCAAACAAAAACCCATATGGAAAGTGTCCGCGGACAACAACAAAAAACCGGTGATAATCACCGGTTTTTTGTTGTCTTTCTTTAAGCGATAACTTTAAAAATAAACCGCATTTCCGTACCCGGCCGGTTGATTGCTGCAATTTTGCACCACCACGCCGTTGACCACCGCGGTCGAACAGACTTGCGGCCCCGACGGAACCGACACATAAACCGGCTGCGGCGCGGATTGCTCATAACGGTTTCCCCACAACAGGCCGCCGACAATACCGCCGACCACTCCCGCAACAAAAGCCTGAGTTCTGCCTTTATTGCCTTTATGATGCACCACGACTTTTTCATGACGCGGCGGCCGCGGATGAAAACCGCCGTGCGGACGCGCCGATACCGAGGTTGACAACAAAACGGCACTCAGCACAATAACCCAAAATTTTTTCATAACGTTCTCCCATTACAGTTCATTTACATAAACCAAAACGAGAGATTGACGACAAAGGTTCATTTTAACTTCGGAGAAAACCGTCTTCCGCCGCCCCAAAAACGCCGGAAATTTAGAAAATCCACTCAGCCAAACGATCAAGCAACAGATAAAAAAGCAAAAAATACAAAATTCGCCTACCCCACCCTGCCTTGCTGATTTTCTCGGGCAAAAAACCGAAGAGGGCAAAAGCAATCGTATAAATTCCGAGAGCATTAACCAACTCGCCGGGATGCGTCACACGCTGCCACGCTTCCCCGGCGTCAAGACCGCCGAACAGATCATACCATATTCCGCCGGTCAGAAACGGAACCGTAAACCATCCGGCCAAAAATACAATAACTTTCTCAATCCGCCGGCGGCGGCGTTCCGCGGCGCTTTCCTGTTCGCGCTGTTGTTCCGTCATCACTAAAACTCATAACCCCGCAACAATTCGGCGGCGCTCATCGCTTTTTTGCCCTGACGCTGTATCTCCGTAATTTCCAGCGCGCGATCGGCACATCCTATAAACAATCGTCCTTCCCGAGCAATAATCTGCCCCGGTTGAGCTTCGTCGGCAGCCGTCACGGCCCGCAAAATTTTAAATCGTTCGCCTTTATGCTCAAAATAGACTGCCGGATAAGGGTTAAAAGCACGGATTTTGCGCTCCAACGTCTCTGCATCCGTATTCAGATCAAGCACGCTTTCGCTTTTTTCGATCTTCGCCGCATAACAGGACAAAGCGTCATCCTGCTTCTGCGGCACAATCTGATCCCACTCGCGCAGAGTCTGCACGATCAGAGCGGCCCCGATTGCCGCCAACCGGTCATGAAGCTCGCCGCCGGTGGTTTCGGGCCTGATTTCCGCTTCGCCTTTCAACAACATGTCGCCGGTATCCAGCCCGGCATCCATTTTCATGGTGGTGATGCCGCTCACTTTGTCGCCGGCTTCTATCGCCCGTTGTATCGGCGCCGCGCCGCGCCAGCGCGGCAGCAGCGAGCCGTGAATATTGACGCATCCGTTCGGAAACGCTTCCAACACCGGCGGCGGCAAAATCAACCCGTAAGCGGCCACAACGGCGATATCGGCCTTCAACGCCGCAAATTTCCGCTGTTCGTCCTCATGACGCAGCGTACGGGGTGTTCTGACCTCAATCCCGTTTTCTTCGGCCCACAGATGAACCGGCGTTTTGACCAACTTGTTGCCGCGTCCGGAAATTTTAGGTTCCTTGGTATAAACGGCAACAATCTCATGTTCCGTCGCCAGCTTTTTCAAAGCCTCCAACGCAAACGCCGGCGTCCCCATAAATACGATTTTCATTATTCCTGTTCTCCGGCCCGCAGTTTCTGAAGTTTTTTTAACAGCATTTGCCGCTTGAGGCGGCTGACGCGATCGATATACAAAATGCCGTCAAGATGATCGATTTCATGTTGCAGCGCAATCGCCAGCAACCCGTCGGCCGTCAATTCGCACACGTTGCCGCCATAATCGCGGTAACGCACCCTTACCTGCTCAAAACGCACCACCTCGGCATGCTGGTCGGGAACCGACAGACATCCCTCTTCATGGCAAATTTTCTCTTCCGAATGCCAGACGATTTCCGGATTGGCCAAATACAACGGTGACGGCGCTTCGCCCTCTTCCTGGTCATGGGTGTCAATCACAACCACCCTTTTCGACACGCCGACTTGCGGCGCGGCCAAACCGACGCCGGTTGCCGAATACATGGTCTCCAACATATCGTCAAAAAGGCGGCGCAGTTCGTCGTTCACTTCCTCAACCGGCGCGGCCTTTTGTTTCAGTATCGGATCGGGGTATTCATATATTTTCAGCACGGCCATCTCAAATTTCCCTTATGCATTTTCAGGGCGGACTTCCTTGGCAATTTGATCCAACAGGGCGTTGACCATTTTCGGCTCGCCTTTGGAGAAAAACGCATAGGCCATGTCCACATATTCCTGAATCACAACTTTAACGTCCAAATCAAGCGTATTGTTAATTTCATATATAGCACAAAGCAGCAGGGCTTGTAAAGTCCCGTCAAGACGTTCCAACGACCGTCCGGCGCTCAAAAACAAATTCAGCGACTTTTCCAACCCTTCCTTTTTGCCGTGAACGCCGCGCACCAGTTTTTCAAAATAAACTTTGTCCATCGGTTCCACTTCGCGAAATTCTTCACTGCCGTCTTCGGGCGTTTCTTCAATCACAAACCGTCCGACCTCGCCGCTGGTAAAATCCTTAATCACCTCGTCAACCGGCAGTTGGCTGTAGGCAATCATATAGGTGGCCTGAACCGCAGCCAGACGCGCCGCCGTTTTCATCTTAATTTTTTCCGACACAAATTTTGCCATTGCTATTCCTCTTCTTCCTTATTTTGTAGTTTGGCCATTTCATCGATTCGGGCGACAAATTCCTCAAAATCGCTTACCTCGCAAAAATCCTTGTATACCGACGCAAAGCGGACATAAGCAATATTATCCAGTTTTGCCAGCGCTTCCATTGCATATTCGCCGATCACCCGCGACGGAATCTCCGTATCGCCCGAGCTTTCGAGCCGCCGCTGAATCGAAGTGACGATTTTTTCCACCCGTTCCGGCGCCACTTGCCGCTTACGCACCGCCAATTGCAGCGAGCGTTCAAGCTTGTCGCGGTCAAAGCGAACTTTGTCGCCGTTCTTCTTAATTACGATCAGTTCCCGCAACTGAACCCGCTCAAAGGTGGTAAAGCGCGAACCGCATTCCGGGCACTCGCGGCGCCGACGGATGCAGGTATTGTCCTCGGTCAGACGCGAGTCCTTAACCTGAGAATCCAAAAAACCGCAAAACGGACATTTCATGCTTTTTCCAGCCCTTTCAACAACGCATCGGTGACCTGATATAATTTTGAAGAATATCTGGCCCCTTTTATAAGCAGAATATCATTATTTTGCAACAGTTTATTTATCAGAAAGTCGTCCAGCCCTTCTTTGTCCTCAAAATAATGCGCTTCCTGATCGGGACGCAGCCGGGCCAGCATCGCCTTCATCTCGGGGCATACCCCGACTACAACATCAACCGGAGCAGCTGCCAGTTTTTCACCGATCTCGATATGCCGCGCCTCCGACGTTTCCCCCAATTCGGCCATCTTGCCGAGAACGGCGATTCGCCGTCCCGCAGTCCCGGTCTGAGCCAAACCGTCAATTGCAATCTTCATTGCTTCGGGCTGACCGGAATAGCTGTCGTCAATGAGGGTAAATACGCCGCCGTCGGGCAGTTTCAACCGATGCCTTTTTCCTCGTCCCGGCAAAGCGCCAAAGTCTTTTAAAGCAACGGCCGCCTTATCTGTATCCAACCCCAGAGCCGCAATCACCGCCAACGTTGCCCAGGCGTTGTACAGTTGGGCTTCGCCTTCCTGCGGCAGTTCCAGCTTGCCCCGATAATGATCGTTACGGCCGAACTTAACAATTTTGGCTCCCCGTTCCGCCGCCCGCCGTTCGAGAAGCGAAGCAAAGTTGGTATCTTCATTAATGACGGCAATTCCCGTTTGCCGCAAGCCGCCAAAAATTTCCGCCTTGGCTTCGGCAATCCCTTCAAAACTGTCAAAAAACTCTATATGCATCGGATATACGTTGGTGATCAGCGCCAAATCCGGCCGTACATAAGAAGTTAAACGTGCAATTTCTCCTTTTGAGCTCATTCCCATTTCAATCACGGCATAGTCGGCGTCCATATCCATTTCACACAGACTGAGAGGCACGCCGACATAATTATTATGATTGCCGGTCGTTGCATAAACTTTGCCGAACCGACTCAGCGCAAACTTAATTTCTTCTTTGGTGGTGGTTTTGCCGGCGCTGCCGGTCAAACCGACCACGATCCCTTTAAAACGCGAACGGTTGAAAGCGCCGATTTTGCCAAACGCTTCCAAACTGTCGGGAACCACAACCTGACGTTCCGCCGGCACACCGGGCACAAGATGTTCCACCAACGCCAGTGCGGCACCGTTTTGCAACACTTCGCCGACAAAGTCATGCCCGTCAAATTTTTCGCCGCGCAATGCGACAAACAACACGCCCGGAGCAGCTTGACGGCTGTCTGTTATCACTCTGTCAAATTCGACCGCAACAACATTTGACGACGATCCGACAATTTCAATCAATTTTTCCGCTGAAATCTTCTGCATTTTTCCTCAAGTCCGTTAATTTTTGATCACATTGTCCTTACTATAACCGTTAATAATAAAAAAATCATTTAAATTATCTTGACAATTTTGGACAAATGAAGTATCTTTTGTCTCGACAATTAATTTTTAATATTTATTCACCTCTTAAACTCATTGAAAAATGAAAAAGATCGTTTTCGCATGTCTCATCGGCCTGCTGGCTGTGAGCTGCAACAAGTTCAAATCCGTAGAGACGCCCATCGAAGGATCGCCCAACCTCGTCACCTACACGGCTGAAAACACGACCCTCGTCGGCATCAAAGTCGCCAACGCCGAAGCCACCCTCACCGACCCGGTGTACGTCAAGGCCGAAGCCAAGTACGGCTACCTGATCGCTCAGATCGGCCGCAAACAGCACAACGACCCCGTTAAGTGGGATCTGCTCGACTCCGTCGGCAAATCGGTGACCGGAAAGTCGTATGACAAGATCATCTACGCGCCGAACTACTTCATCCTCGAGGATGCCGTCGACAAGTACTTCTTGAAGAACGGCGAGAATACACCGTTGGGCCCGAATCAGGACTACTACCTCCACGCCGACAATGTATTCTTCAAACACGACGGCAAATGGGGTGTCGGTCCGCTGAAAGCCGAATGGGAAAAGATCATCGTGCTCGAACAGGCTGACGGCAAGAGCTTCCGCTATGTGGTAAAAGTTCCCGGCAAAGTCCAATGGAAAATTTACGACAACACCGGCAAGTTCATCAAGAACACCACGGCCGCCAAGGTTGCTCTGATGGAAAAGAACGCCAAGGTCAAAAAGTATGCTGACAAAAAGTGGGGCAACGACACCACTTACGGCATTACGGTTGCAAATGTGAAAGCCTACTGACGCATCTGCGTCCTCTGAAAAGAAAAGGAGCCGGTCTTTGACCCGCTCCTTTTCTTTTTGCATTTTGTTGTCGTTTGTGTCAGGCAAAAATATCCTCTGCGGTATAATCGCCGAAAACAAATTTTTTACCGGTAATATAACGTTCGCCTTTGTCCAACCCGGCAATTGTTTCCATATCCGCTTCATCCAACTCAATGTTCTGAGCGGCAAAATTTTCTTTCAGGCGATCAACATGGGTACTCTTGGGAATCACGATCACGCCGCGGTTGATTTGCCAGGCCAGCAACAACTGCGCCGGCGTAATCTTCAAACGTTTTGCCTTATCTTCAATTACCGGATCATTAAGCAATTCGCCGTGACCGGAACCCAGCGGCGAATAAGCGGTCACCGCAATCATATTTTTGTTGCAAAACTCGACCAACTCTTTCTGAACCAGGTACGGATGCGACTCAACCTGCAAAACGCCGGGCGCTTCTTCGGCTTTTTCCAGCAAATCGGCAATTTTCTTCTGCCCGCAGTTGGACAGCCCGATTGCCCGCACCAATCCCTGATTCTTGGCCTTTTCCAACTCGGCCCAGGTCAGTTCCAGCGGAATTTCCTGCAACGAGACCATGTCATCGTCGCTTTCCGGCATCTCAACGCCCTTTTTCTGTGCCACCGGCCAATGAATCAGATACAAATCCAGATAGTCAAGCTTCAGATCCTGCAACGTTTTTTGCAATGCAGGCAAAACGTCTTCCGGAGCATGGGAATCGTTCCATAATTTGGAAGTAACAAAAAGATTCTCACGTTTAACGTCTCCTTCGTTCACCGCATCGGTCAGCGCCTGCCCGATTTCGCTTTGATTGCCGTAAATTTCGGCACAGTCAATATGGGTATATCCAACCTTGATTGCCCAGCGTACCGCCTGATAAACCTCGCCCGGGGCAGCCTTCCAGGTTCCCAGCCCGACCATCGGCATTTTGCTGTCATTGTTCAGCGTAACATACTTCATTTGAGACTCCTTTAAGGTTAATATTAACTAATTTTAAATATTAGTGATATAAATTCGACAAACAGATTTTAAAACATCCGAAAAATCATAAATAACATAATTATTATTTTACAGAAATTAAACTTGAAAAACCAAAAAGGACTAAAAGATTATGAAAAAAACTTTATTAATGGCCGGCATCGCTTGCGCATTTGCCGCCAACGCCAACGCCGAAATCAAACCCTATGCCGGTTTGGACTTCAACTATTCGACTTTTGACTATGCTTATGACATTGAAAACGCCATTGAAGACGACTATCAGTCCGTCAGCTTTGTCGCCGGTGCCAAATTCCACAAAAACTTCGGAACCGAAGCTTTTTATCAATATTCGGGCAAAGAAAAAAACACTTACTACAGCGATAAATACACCACCCGTTTCCAAGCATACGGCGTAGACGTTCTCGGCTTTTTGCCGCTCGGTTGTGACGGTAAGGTTGAACTGATTGCCGGTGCCGGTATCGGTGAATACGAAATGAAAGTCAAACTGGTCGGTGCCGGTTCTGAAAAAGAAGAAGCTTTCGGTTACCGCTTAAATGCAGGTGCCCAGTACAACATTGACGAAAACTGGTCGGTTCGCGGTATGTATCATCATGTTTACACCCAAAAATCCGAAATCGACGCCATCGACGAATTCTCGGTCGGTATCAGATACAACTTCTAAACAAAACGTATCATTCTCAAACTGCCGCTCTTCAGCGGCAGTTTTTTTATTGAAAGTTTTAAATGTTTTCCAGCTTTCGAATACACAACAAGGCCGCTCCGACAAGGCCGGCATCATTTTCAAAAGCGGCTTCTTTAAGCAAAAACGGCGCCGTCACAATCATCTCGTTAGCCTCGCGGTTGAGACGCCCGTAATCAATAAAATGAGCCATCGAACCACCCAGCAAAACAATCTCGGGATCAAAAATATCGGCAAAAATAACGATCCCGTTCTTTACCATCTCCTGCCAGTTATGAAAGGCCGTCACCGCCGGCAGCGCATTTTTTTTCAATCCTTCAATAACCGTATGGCTGTTGACGCTGTCATCCTTATAAACGGCTTTGGCTTCCAAACTGAGCGCCTTTCCGGACATGTAAATCTCCAGACAATCATAACGGCCGCATCCGCATAAACGGTTATTGTCATAGCGCACCGGAAAATGAACCTCCCCCGCCGCACCGGATTTGCCGGTCAAAAGCCTTCCGCCGACAATAATGCCGACACCGACACCGGTACCCAGCGTCAGTAAAATCACATTATCATATCCTTTGGCGTTGCCGATCGTATATTCGGCCCATACGGCTGAATTGGCATCATTTTCCACCATTACCGGCTTATTTGACAACGCTTTAAAATCCGTATCCATATAACCCTGCGGCATATTGCCGACCGAACCGGTGATCCGCGAATTGGTCTTGTCCACCGTCCCGGCCGTCGAAACCGCTATCGCATCCACCTGATCTTCAAACTGAGAAATGATCGTTTTCAGCAGCTTTGCCACCGCTCCCGGCGCTGCCGGAGTCGGATGACGTACAACCTGATTCACAATCTTTCCGTCACGATCCACCACCGCATAGGCAATCTTCGTTCCTCCGATATCAAAAGCCAAAACCTGATTGATTTTCATTCCCCGCTTCTCCCGTTAACGTTTGTCGTCATCTATAATTTCATATTCCGCGTCAATAATTTCGCCTTGAGGCCGCCGCCGACGCTGCCGGAGACCAACGTCATCAGACAGCTTGAGCGCCTTTTGCTGTTTATAACGGATCCACCCCAAACCGAAGACAACAACCAGCAGCAACAACGGAATAACTATTGAAGCCACATATAAGAAAACCGTAAAAAACAACCCGGCCGCCAAAAACATCAAAATCCACGATAGTACTTTTTGCATAGTTCATCCTTTTTCCATTCATCTGTAAATATAGTTTTTTTTCACCTTGATAGCAACCCAAAACCCAAAATAAACCTCCGACAGCATCATAAAAAAAGAAACGATTGCAATTTCAGGTCCAAACCGATAGGTTCATTTCAAACTCCCCCCCGAATTTTCCGGCTGATTTCAACTGCCTTAAAAACATTCCCGACACGTTTTATCCTAAACCGCCTAAATACTACGCAGAATCAATATATTAAAAGCACCATCAAAATTTTTGCCGATTATATGAAAAAATTATTGCATTTATTAAAAAGATGTTCTATATTCCCCTCAATTCAGTTATGCCGCTATAGCTCAGTGGTAGCGCTAAGTAAAATTGATACGTTGTATCGATTTTGTCTGCAAGCTCTCTGGAACATCTTAGCGAAAAAGGGCAGCGTCAGCAACCGAAGTGAGCTTAGATGCCAAAGGCACACCCTAGGGTGGGCTCGGTTAAAAAAGATTATTATGCCGCTATAGCTCAGTGGTAGAGCACACCCTTGGTAAGGGTGGGGTCGCAAGTCCGATTCTTGCTAGCGGCACCATTTATTAAAATGCACCTTTCGAGGTGCTTTTTTGTTATGTAAACCAAGGCTTTGAGTAAGTCCGATTTTGGAAGTTTTGAAATTGGCATTTTTCGCAAAGTTATCAGACTTTTTATGCGAAGGCCAAGAAAATCAAGCTTTTTACAATTTCAAATCCCAGTCCGATAAAAATGATTGAAAATTTAATTTATTCAGCATAACATTTTGATTATGGAAATTTTAATTATAATCATAGCAGTAACTTTATATGCCATATATAAAATGTGGCGAAATGCTGTTATAACAAAGCAAAATAAAGAATTAATTCAGAGTGTGACAAGTTTATCAAGAGGGACTGTTTCTGAGCGACATCTAATATTAACATTATTAAAATCAGGAATACATCCTCAAGCGATATTTCACGATTTGTATATTGCTAAAAACGATGGAAATTTTTCACAAATAGACTTGGTTGTCGCAACAAGAGTTGGTATTATTGTTTTTGAAGTTAAAAATTTCAGTGGTTGGCTTTATGGAAAGGGTAACCAGACTAAATGGACACAAGTTTTAGCTTATGGTAATGAAAAATACCGATTTTATAATCCCATTATGCAAAATAATACCCATATTAAACAACTTCGTCAAAAGCTCAAAGAAAATGTTCCTTTTTATTCTGTAATCGTATTCTATGGTAATAGTGAATTACAGGATATTAGCTTTATTCCTAAAGAAACTTTCGTAACAAAATGGTATAGAGTAATTGATGTTGTTAATAAAATTATACAAGGGAATCCTTTAGCTAACTACAAAGATAAACACAGAGTTGTTGAAATATTAAAAGAAGCTGTTGCAAACGGTGATAAATTAGGAACAGAAAGTCAACACATTGAAAATATAAAAAATATGCTAGGTACAGATAGAATCTTTCAATAATTATAGATTGGATAAAATTTTATTGTATTTTGCCTTTGGGTTAACTTAATGCCCCCAAAGGCAATAAGTCGTGTGTAAATGAAAAACATCTCGGTATGAAGTTTTTTATTTATAGATACTTTTTCAAAATCGCATTTTTGAGTTCTGCAGATGCATCAATAGCTTTCTGAGCTTCATCAATTTGTTTTTCAAGCTTCTCAATTTGAGAAATAATTTTTTGCTGTTGTTCTATAGAGGGTAATGGAATATTAAGTACTTCATAAAATGATATAGGAACGCGTCTATGGCCGCTTGCTCCAGTCATTTGTTTCTCTGCGTCCTTTCTTACATTATTTCTATTTAAGATAGAAAATAAATATTTACCTAGAATTCTATCCAATGGTCTAAATACATGGAATTCTGAACTGCCAAACCCTACTTCACATTGAAGATTTTCTGTATATGCACATTTACCATTTTCCATACAGGGAGTAATTTTAGCTATAATTACATCACCTTTTTTGAAATATGTATAACTACCTTTTTTTACTTCGGAATAAGATTTTATTACTTCTTTTTCAATAAATCCCTTATTATTTACTGATGGCATATCAATGAATGAAATAGACATATTTTCATTTAAATCTTTTACTTCATTTTTAGAAGGATTGGTTGAGACAATAGTCTTCAATTTAACAAGAGGGTACTTTTTGTGACAATTTTCTATAATATCATCTATTTCTTTGGCTGTATCAATTTGAATTTTACTTAAGATATTTTGTTGCTTTTCAATTTCCTCAATTTCATCAATGATTTTTTGCTGAATGTCTAGTGGAGGAAGTGGAATTTGAATCGCTTTCAGGTTAGTGGAATTTAACCCTCCTTGTGCAGCTCCAGTAATATTTTCCCTTAATACTTGTTGCCCTGTATTACTGTGCAAAATATTAAAAACATACTTTTGAGTATTTGAATCCGCACATCGCATAATAAAGACATGTTCATTAACCATTGCTGAAACTTTATCAAGTTCATTTCTGACCAATGCGATCTTTCCTGTCAAAGCCCCATCTTTACAAAGCAAAATATCTAAACTTTTTATTTTTCCCGATTTTGCCTTTTGATAAAATTCAACAGGAACATATTTTGGGTTTTCAATATTTAAGAAACCAGAGGTATTATGTATATGCTCACCACCTAATGATAAAATTCCTGTTGTATTATTTTTCACTCCACCAGAAGGCCTAGCTCCCGTTTCAATTTGCGATACGATTTTCTCCAAAGAAACAAGAGGCCATTTACTCTCAATTTTTATTTTTTTTTTAGCTTTTACATTGATTGTTTTCTCAAAATCTGCCCTATCAAAAGTCATCATATCAAGCAGATTTACTTTTGAGATATTATCTTTTAAGCTTTCATCAATATCAATATTTTCATCCTTAAAAGCCTTATAGATATAGGTACTTGCCTTTTGCGGATTATCAAAAGAATTTATATCAAATAATCTGGTACAATCATCAATAGATTTGCCTCTTTGGATAGCGTGAATACCTTCCGAACCTCTGCGATTAGAGAATTCATAACCTAAAAATCGCTTTTCAGCATCTTTTTCTCCGGTTTTAATAATCACAACTTTTTGAGAATATGCTAAAATAAAGTAATAAAGTTTTTCTTTTTCTACTGCAATAATTTTATTCCAGAAGTCTTTATCTTGTTTTATTTTTTGAGAATATTCCTTATATAAATCGTGATTTTTAACCTTATCATTCGGATTTTTCTCTAATAAAGTAACATAATCTTCAAAAGTCAAACCTTCCCAAACATGGCTCACATACTTTGAGACTGGTATCTCTATTTCATTGATTGTCACATCAATAAAATCAGCAAAGAATTTATCTACAGATTTTTGAAGATTTATACATTCATAATTGTTTCTTCTGCGTAAGAATAAAATAACCGTATTTGTCCCCGTTGCCATAAATGTATTGGAACCAAGTTCAGTTATTCCCACAATTTCAAAATACTTCAAGAGTAATTCTCTGGTTTTTGTATAAATACCAGAATTTGTAAGAATTGAACTCGGTAAAATTATACCAGCAATGCCACCATCTTTAAGTAATTGTTTTGTTCGCTCAACAAATAGGCATTCTATTTCAGAACTGTTATCCGTTAAAGAAGAATATAACTCAAAATCTTTTTCAGTATAGTAATCTCTTGTCGTTTGTTTGAATGAAGATACAGAATATGGCGGATTGCTCAATATAACATCAAATTGTTGATTATCTTTTGAGTTATCTCCATTAGTTTTATGTAATTTGCCTTTATAATCTTTTGTATTTACAAAATTACCTAAGCCATCACTTAAAATAACATTAGCTAAACCATCGCCATGCAAATAACAACCAACTTTACCAACTTTGACAAGTCTATAATCTTTTTCTATTCCATAAACATAGTCTGTTGCCCACTCATAGTTTGCATTTTGCCAAAACAATAAATTGTTCTTTGTGCCTTGTATATATTTTGACGGTTCTTTTTTATTGATAATATCCTGAACTTCGTGCATATATTCCGTAATAAAGTGTCCACTTCCTGCAGCATAATCAATCATATAAGGTAAAATATTGCCATCTTTCGAGTTTAATTTATTACTTACAATTTCATCTAATGGCAAACTTTTTATAATAAATTATGCAATCGGAACCGGTGTAAAGAATTGCCCAGCTTCTTGCTTTAATCCCGTTGTTAAAAGCAACTCAAAAAAATCAGATAAATATTGTTGACGTTTGTTATAACGAATTCGATAACCTTGTAATAACTCAACAACTTCTTTTACAATTTTGGCATTTTCAATAAACGAATCATGGTCGTAAACCTCTTTAATTGCAAATTCATTATTTTTTTCTAATCGCAATATATTTATTTCTTGTAAAAGCTGTTCTTTTACCTGCGAAGATAAGTGTTGATACTTATTCTCAAACTCTTTTTCATCAAAGTCACTTACAACTCTTGACAAAAACACCTTCATTCCATTTTTATATAAATCAGTTAGTCTTAATTGGAAAGAAACATTATTATCCCGTCCTTCTTTCCATTGAAAATCAAGCTCATCATCATCTTGTTTTGATGTTTCATCATATACTTTGCAGAGAAATAGGGTAAAAATCTTATTAAAGGCATTTCCTTTATCGGAAACAACATTGTGCCTTAAAATCTCTAAAAACTGATTAAAAATAAAACTTGAATCATCTTGAGTTATTGGTTTCAGCTGACTTTTTATAAGAGCTTTGCTTTCAAAGCTATATGGAGCAACCCAAGATTCAAAAACACCATTATCTTTAGTTAGTTTATTCCATTTATCATAAAAATCTTTTATATCGCCAATTCTGTAATCATCTTCAATTTTTATAATTGCATTTTTATATTCGAAATTGTTTTTATCCAATTTTGAAGTATAAAGCATTAAAATGTCAGCTTTATTACTAAACTTAAAATAAGTAAACAACTGACCGCCATTTTTTTGCATATTGTTTAGCTCTTTATCAAATTCTTTACCCCAAGTTTTACACTCTACAAGTAAAAATTCAGAACCATCATCTTTATTTACACATATATCCAAACGTCCAGATGTTCCATGTCCGGCAGGCCAAGTTTTTTCGAGGATGATATTTTTAGGGCTGTATCCTTTTTCAAGTAAACGGTTAACACATTCCAAAACGACCCAATTTTCATCTTGGGAAAAATTTTGAGTAGTTTTACAATCTGCTGCAATTTTACCATAATTTATGGACTTTTTAGAAAAATCTACTTCAATTACATATCCATTATGTTGCTGATATGCTTTAGCATACACATCAACAGTATCATTTTTAGGCTTAAAGCCTAGTGTCAAAAGTAATTTTTTAATATCCATAATTTAATACTCCATACTGGATTTATAGCAATATACTATAAAAAAATATAATAATTTTTGGTTAATATTAACACAAATTTAACCGCTAGTCATTTAAGATATCATGTGGCGACTCGTCAAACATATCAATTTTTCTCCTCAAAACCTTAAATTCCTCATAATTTTCAGTCCGATAATTGCACAGTATCGCGCACCAGTTTTAGAAAAGCACCTTTAAAGGTGCTTTCTCGTTATAAAAACCAAGCCTTTCGTCAAATCCGGTTTTGTGAGTTTTGAAAACAGCAACTTTTGCACAATTATCGGACTTTTAGGAAAAAGTGACGAATTGTGATATTTTTTATGCGTTGATCATTTATTTGCTTTAATATATAAATTTATTTTAGCACATCCTCATTAGTCCGATAACGGCACGGCATTGCACACTATTTTTAAGACTTCCGCCTTTATTGCAAATTTTTATACAAAAAAAGCATCATCCCCCTTACAGAGAATGATGCTTAAAGTAATTTTCCTAACTCCAGCAGCCGGTTGCATAAATTCCGACCTTCTTCAAATGCTCCAAGAGCATCCGTAGTCCCAAATTCCATTCTTCAAGCAACTGCTCATTAAGAATTAGTTCTAAACGGGCCTCCCCATTGCCTGAAGAAGATATGTAATATCTGCTTATGAATTTATTACTGAAGGTTTCAAGTGCTTCCGCAACTTTTTCTGCTTCCGCCTTGAACGTCCAAGTATATAAATTGTCATAATTCGTTCCAAACCCGGCCTTGGAATATTTGTCACCAAAGTCGTCCAGAAGTTTCAATATTGTTTCCATAGTCGTCTCCGATTCGGTTGAAACAGAACAAATTATCGCTTGTGAGCAACCATGAACGAAAACAACTCTTTGCACTTCGGCTTCAATTCCTAAATTTTCCAGAACACCTCTAAGATGACCTGAAAGGGTATTTACAAAAACTTTCATGTGAATAATACTTAAATGATTAATTAATAAATTTATTTCCGGTTATTGAATACGCTATTTCATCTAAATTTTCAATACTTAAATGAACAAAACAGCAGTTACCAAAACCGCTTCTGGAAAAAATGTGTTGTCTTTTTGAAAAGAAAACAACGGCGAAACATTCCAAAACAAACATTGTCAAAGACTCACGCCTCTCCCAAAAGAAAAGTTTTGTCATGATCAGGAAAATTTTCTTTATTAACCGGTAAAAGTCTTTATTGGGATGATCGTCTTTTATGTTTCAGTTCCGTTTTTACGCAAAAAAACATCCCTAACCACTATCGGTTAAGGATGTCTTTAAGACGCAGCGAAATTACTTTGCTTCGAAATCTTCCAGAAACTTAATCCATTCCGTCTGATTTTGTTCACGGAAAAATTCCTTTAAGAACGCAACCATAAAGTCGTGCCGTTTTTCAGCCTCGGCCTTTCCTTCTTTCGTCTGCATCGCATTTTTCAGCTTCAACAGCTTATCAAAAAAGTGATTAACCGTGGTGTCCTTTCGTTTCAGATCCATATATTCTTCCGACGTCATCTTCTCCTTCGGAAAAAACGTCTCGTCAAATAACGGTCTTTGAATTTTGGAACTAAAGGCCAGAACACGACAGATACCGATTGCGCCGATCGCATCCAGCTTGTCGGCATCAAACAACAATCTCATTTCAATCGTTTCCAACTGAGGTTTGTCTCCGGTTTTGGAATATCCGATCGCTTCAATGGTATTGATTATTGTTTTTATTTGCTCATCGTTCAAGTTGATGCTTTCGAGAAAACGCCGGGTATTGTTCCCGTCGGTATTGAGTTTTCGATCATCAACATCATGCAGCAACGCACTCATCTCAACGATAAAGCTGTCTGCATCATCGGCTTGTTTCAAAAGAGATTTGGCATTGGCGTAAACTCTTTTAATATGTTCAAAGTCATGTCCTGATGCTTCACCGGCATGATACTCTTGAGCAAATGCATAAGCTTTTGCTGCTAATTCTTTTTCACTTATTCTCATGATTTCTATTTTTTGTCATTAATATTCAAATTTTCCCAAAGATAAAAATTATGACAGCGAATGTTTTATAATAAACAAATCCATAATGTATAATAATATCTTTTTACCCTTTTATTGTACCACATAAATTCAATATTAAAACCCTTTTTATTTTATATAAAAAGTTATCCCTGAAATTGCGTTGGCAATTTCAGGGACTTTTTTTGACTCAGACATCGTGTTTTTAATAGTCTTCGCCGGCCAGATCTTTGCTGAAACCGACCGCCCATTCGGCAAAATCGAATTTCTTTTGGCCGACTTCGTCTGCAACGTTAAGGTAAGCCTCCTTATCGAGAACTTCCCGTGCCGCCTGTGCCTCCGCCGGCGAACCGTAGATCACCATCGAGACTTTTTCAACACTCGTCGCCTGCTCTGCAAACCGGGCCACCGCCGCAAAAACCGCTTTGGCCGACTGTTCCGTGGTCAGACAACCGATGATTCCGTTGCCGATAGCCGGAACCGCGATCGTTTTGAGACCGACGTTGTCCGCCAGTTGCAGCGCTTTGTAAACCGCACAGCCGGTCGCCGCGAATGCCTTGTCATCATCACAGCCGACCGTTGCCACATGCAGCAAATACTTGCTGCATCCGCCGCCGGAAGCTGTCATAAACGCCTCGCCGAAGACCAACGGGTGTTTCTGAGCATGGGCATCATACTCGTCCAAACCGTTTCTTGCACCGGAACGGGCCATTGCACCGCCGACACCGCCATAAGAGGCACAACTGTTAAACTGAGGGACAATAACAGCATCCACAGCCATGGCGGCGATGTTACCGTTAATCACTTCTGCCTGAATACGATTGATTTGTTTCATGATTTTTTTATTTTAAATTAGACATGTTCAAAAGAAAAAAGCCTATTATGAAACAATTTCTGATCACTCAATAATTGGACACAATAATGCTTTTGATAAAATTCAACATATCACAGGTTTGTCGCGAGTGCAATCACAAAATTAGACAAAATCTGTTGCGACATTCTGCCTCAAAGACTGTTTTTTATTGTGTCCGCCTTTTTTTCCTCAAGCTGATGACGGATGTTCTCAAAAAATATTGTTGCCTATTCTGCCGAAAAAAGATTGAACGGTCGGGTTCTTATGATATTCTGAACTTCGTAACAACAGAGAATAAACAATGAAACAATTTTCTTTTTTAATGAAAGATAAACCCACAACCATACCGGCACACAACCGGAATTTGTTTTGCAGTTTTCTGCCAACACTAAAACGCATCTGGAGAGTGTTCTTCCAATAATTCAGCAGCCATATTTATGGACGCCCGTTCCGATCCGTTTAAAAATGATTGACTTTTTGTCGAACCGATGCTACCCAAATCATTAAAGTCAATTATTATGTAACTAAAAAAATACCATTATGTGCAACTTAATTATTTTAACGGATTCAGAACTGCAGCTGGTTTTGACCGTTGTTTTGATTTTGGTTTTATGCGGCGTCCTGAAAGGAATTCGGTGGCTGATCCGCAAGACGTCAATTTCGGTTCATGCCGTAGACGCCAAACCGGATCCGGAGCCCGAAGACAGGCCTTATCCCCGATATTGCCCGTCATTCTTCAACGCCGGCGCCGGCACGCTTCCGTATGTTTATCACCCGCAGCCGGTGATTCAAAAGGCACGGAGAATAAAATACACCTCTCCTTATCTGGGAATAGAGCAAGAAGTTGTGTATCGTCCTCGAAACAAAGCCGGCCAGGCTTTTGATCATGTTCGCGGCATCGCCGTTTCGCCGACGCTGACGTTGTTGAGAGAAATCATTATCGAAAGCGATTTTCCCGGTGACATAAGAACCTATATCAAACATTTTTACGGACGTCTGCCTACCGAAAGCGAAATTAAGCAGATTTATGCGCAAAGAGCAATGATTTGCAACAACCTGCTCGAATGCGGCGAACCGCTGTTGCAGGAACGGCGCTATCTGTACACCTGCGGAGACCTCGAAAAAGACCGTGATTACAATTACTGTCTCGACTTCTCGACCGGAGAACTCACAATTGCCGACTGTGACAGCTACGTTGCGGCAATACTGGTCGAATAGGCCGAATTACAACACAAAAAACAGTCTCCGGATTCAACCGGAGACTGTTTTTGTGTAATCGGACAACCAACGCCTAAAACTTATAATTCAAACCCAACATAAAATCATAAGCCGTATAGTTGTCGCCGAAAGTATATCCGGTGCGGGCATAGCCGGAGAACTTTGAGTTCAATCCCAAATCTCCGCCCAGTTCCATCCGTCCGAGGGTCTGGTTTTTATACGACTTGACATCCATGGTTCCGCTCCTGCTCAAAAGACGGGTATGATTGCCGTCGGCATAGGTCTGAATCAGGCTTGGTTCAAAATACACCCGCCTAATGCAATCTTTTTCACAGAACCGATATTCCAGCTTGGCTCCCAGTTCCGCTTCAAAGTAATGCATATCGTCATAGTCGGCCCCCTTCCCGACATTGTCATGCAACCGGTCGATATCGATCGCCGTATAGAAAACGCCGGCTTCCGGAGTAACACTCAGGCGTTTGCCCAGTTCTACCGCTTTTCCCAAACGGGCGCTTAAACCATACTGAACCGCATCGGTATCCGCCGAAGCCGCATGATCTTCGGTACGGATGTCCATGCTTTGTTTACCGGCAAAGATCATCGCCAAGGCATGCCATGCGTCACAATGACGCTTAAAATACAACCCGCCCAACCAGCTTTTGTTTCTAACGTCCGATTCCAGTGCCGAAGAGAAGTCTCCTTTGCCCGAAAGGTCATATTTGCCGCGGCGATACGCACCAAACACGCCAACCCGGTTGGCACCGTTGCCGTATATATCCATTCCGGCGGTTACGCCGTTGATTTTCGCGTCCATATCCGCCGGTGCTTTGATATTCGCATTCTCGCGGGTAACGTTAATCCATGCTTGCTTTTCGGTTGTTGTGCTGCAGCAGTCGATATTCTTTGTAAAAGAAAGCCCTTTTGCCACACTGTCGGCAATGCTCCGGTTTTGTTCGACGGCAATGCCGTGAAGTCCGGCAAATGCCGCAATCTCGGGCGTATACTGAACGTTTGGCTTGTTATTGTCGCCGCCCGGTTTATCATCTTCGCCGGGCTTATTGTCTTCGCCCGGATTTTCTTCCATATAATCGGGATTTTTCTGATCGGTCAAAGTAAGATACCAGTGGTTGCCGGCCGTTTCGCCCCCGTAGTTGGAAACCGAATTCCACATATACGGACTGCCGATTACCCGGACAACGTCAAAAGCGGAAACCGTGGCCGCATCGTCGTTCGGCGCACTGACAAACAACGTTGCCGCGCCGTCATAAACTTTCGGACTGTCGGCATTGACAATCACCCGGGTCGTGCCTTCGACGTCTCCGCTTACCTTAATAACGCCGTTCTGAACCCGTTTGTTATCGGCATCTACCGAAATATCAAGTTTCAGAATCGCGTTCTCCGATTTATAATTCTTTGTATTAATTTCGGCATTCCGTCCCAAATGAACGGTTGCACCGGACCGTGCATTAAAGTTGGCGGCACCGTTTATTATTCCGTAAAGATAAAATTCGCCGTTACCCTCGCCTTTTACGCCGGCCAGTACATCACCCACCTCTTCGGCAATTACATCATCCAGCACTTCGGCGGTTAAATTATCGCTGACACCGCCAAAAACATCAATATCATAATCATTGCCGTAAATATCGTCGTGCATAATGATCCTGCCGCCGTTAAACGTCTTAAAAACCAGCGTGGGCGTTACGTTTTCGGCACCGCTGATATGTTCATTGGTCATATAAATCGCTTCGCTCTTTCCGTTGTCAAGTCCGTTTCCCTTAAATTCGCTGATACCGTTTTCACCGGCAGCAATGATCGTAGCGCCGATTGCGGCCAAAGCGCCGCCCTTGTCAATTGCCTTATTGTCGTAAAAAGACGTATTATACAGCGACAATCCTTCAAAAGCCGTATCCGGACCGATAAGTCCTTGTGCAAAACCGGTCAAAATTGCTCCGCCGGCATGGGCATGATTTTCGCGAAATACCGAATTTAAAAAGTAATTGTTATTACCGGCCGCATAAACGGCACCGCCGTGATTAAGATCAAGAACGCCGGTGTTGTTTCTCGTATCTTCGGCACGGTTGTTGATAAATTCGGCATTATCGACATACAGCGTTGCGGCCATTGTGGCTATCGCACCGCCGGCATATGCACGGTTATCCCGAAAAACGGTTTTGCCCGGTTCGTCCCCCGGTTTGATAATGGTATACCACTTGGAATAAATTGCGCCGCCGCGGTCTCCCGAACTATTTCCGCTAAACGTATTGTTTCCCGTCAGTGTTGCGATTCCGTTTTGATCAATGGCACCGCCGCCCCATGCGGCATAGTTATTTTCAAAGATATTGTTGCCATATAAGTAAAGGTACCCACTATTGGCAATTCCGCCGCCCCACGATGAGGAATTGTTTTTGAAGGTTGCATTTCGGGCGGCCCATTCATCACTGCGACCAACCGATACCGCTGTATTATTCAAACCTTCATAAACCGGAGAGTCTATAACAGCCGGCTCTTCTGCTTTCACGCTTAAGTTACCAAACAAACTGCCTGCTACAGACAACAATAATAAACGTTTCATTTTTATCCTTTCAATTCCTATAATCCGGTGGTCACGGACTGTTCAGAGAGAATTTTTCCCTTTTGCAGTCATATGCCGTCACACATACATACTCGCCAAATAGAAAATATTATTTGCTGACCCCTTAGTTGTCGATTTTGTTTTTTAATGCAAAAAAAGGTACCTTTTTTTGCTATAAGAATCAAGACCAAAAATCAAGCTTTTCCTGAGATTTTTTTCCTGTCATTTAAAGGTACCTTTTTGCGCACTTCTTAAAAAATAGTAAAAAATATCATATGTTCAATCCGTTAAACACAATAAAATTTTATAAAAAGAAACGTTTCTTTTAAAAGTGTCCTTATATAATAGGTGCAGAAACAATTATAATTGAAACTAATAAACTATTATTCTATTAAACTATGAAAAGAAATCGCACCTACAATCGTTTCGGTTATGACCACAAAGGCTTCAACATTTACGGCTATGACCGCGAAGGATACGATTACGAAGGTTACGACCGCGAAGGATATGACCGCGAAGGATATGACCGCGACGGTTGCGATCGTGAAGGTTTTGACCATGAAGGTTATGACCGCGATGGCTACGACCGTGAAGGTTACGACCGTTACAATCGCAGCCGCAATGGTTATGACAAAAACGGTTACGACTTCATGGGGTATGATTGTGAGGGGTATAACCCGGCCGGCTATGATTTCTTCGGCAATTCGAAGATGTAGCAGAGTCGGTGCTCGTCGGCCGAATCTCAAAAAACAAGAGGTTTCCGTTCTCGGAAACCTCTTTTCGTTTGTTCAAATAAAGGAAACGTTTCAAACCGCAACCGGTTCGGGCGTTTCACCGTTCAAGATTGATAACCGGCAGAGTCAGCGTCCAACTGTTGTGAGCGCCTGTTATCCCTCGCCGCATATCATAATAATTCTGCCACCCGTCGGAGTTGCTCTCATCAGCAATCGCCAAACAGTTTTTTCCCAGTCTTCCATGTCTCAGGAACACGCAAACCTGTTCATAAAGCACCAAGTTCTCCGTTAAAAGCGCAATCTGCTCTTCGGTCGGCAACGTTCCTGTCAAGCCGCGCGAAAAAGCTTGATGGCAATATCGCTCTGCCATGCCGCACTCGATACTTTCCGCCATATTTGCCAAAGCGAAAACTGTGTTACCGATGATGACGCCTTCCGGCGTACGATGTTTTCCTTTGTAATAATGCTCCACGTCAACAGAGCGGGTTTGGTCGGAGAAGTAGACTTCCAGAGGAAACTTTTTGGTGGTCTCGATACTGTCGTCATACATGACCAAGTCGTCAATTGTTACGCCGATTTCTTTCATCAACGCTAACAAGGCTCTTACTTTTTGTTTCATGCCGTTAAAGTTTAAAGTTAATAATAAAAGACAATTAATAAATTTTGCATACTTAAAAATTAGATTGTTTTGTCCAAATTGTCAATTCCTTTTCCTACTGACATTCAGCCCTCTCGTGATATGCTTTAAAAGCATAGATCAAGATAAAACATAGGTATTTGCTATCTTAATCAAAAGATCCTATATTATACTTAATGACTTTCAATCTACCCAACCATAGGAGAAAACAATGGCAACAACATGGCCTGAAAATGGTTTTAAAATAACCTTGTCCGCCCTGTTCGGACTGTTTTTATCAACCTTACCCTTCAACGGAGCATCTGCAATGAATTCGGACTCAAAACATCCCTGGGACAAAACCTTTACGCAAAGCGACAAAGTCGATGTGCAAAAAGTTACCTTTAAAAACCGCTACGGCATCTCCTTGACCGGCGACCTCTATACCCCCAAAAACAAAACCGACGCCAAATTGCCGGCAATTGCCGTAAGCGGGCCCTTCGGCGCCGTCAAAGAACAGGCTTCGGGACTTTATGCCCAAACGATGGCCGAACGCGGCTTTGTCACCCTGGCCTTTGACGCGTCTTTCACCGGCGAAAGCGGCGGTCAGCCGCGAAATGTCGCTTCTCCCGACATCAATACCGAAGACTTCGGCGCTGCGATTGATTATCTGAGCACCCGGCCCGATGTGGATCCCGAAAAAATAGGCATTATCGGCATTTGTGGATTTGGCGGTTTTGCTCTCAATGCCGCGGCAATCGATCCCCGAGTTAAAGCAACGGTGACCTCCACCATGTATGATATGAGCCGTGTCAACGCCAACGGCTATTTTGATGCCATGACTCAAGAAGAACGCCGTCAGTTAAAACGCCGCCTTAGTGCCCAGCGGACCGAAGACTACAAAAACGGCTCCTATGCTGTCGCCCCCGGCCTCCCCGATCAACTGACCGGTGAAGAACCGCAATTTGTAAAGGACTATTACGGCTATTATAAAACGCCTCGCGGCTATCACAAAAATTCACTGAACTCCAACGGCGGCTGGAACATGACTTCTTCTCTGTCATTTATCAACATGCCGATACTGTCCTACAGCGACGAAATCCAAAGCGCCGTCTTACTGATTCACGGTGAGAACGCCCACAGTCGCTACTTTAGCGAAGACGCCTATAAAAAGCTTAAGGGCGACAATAAGGAACTGATGATCATCCCCAACGCCAACCATGTCGATTTATACGACCAAACCGATAAAATTCCGTTTGACAAGCTGGAAAAGTTCTTCAGCGACAATCTGAAATGAAAACAAACTGATCTTCGTTACCGTTTTGACGCTGCTGCTTCTCCTTGTTCGAGAAGCGGCAGCTATCGGAAAAAAGACTTCCAAACCTCGATCGCGGCGAAAAACACGACCGGTACAAAAAACATCCCCGCAATCCAAATTAAAAAAAAGCTCCGGAAACCGAAGCTTTTTCTTTCTGCCGGATTCAATACAATCCGAATATTGCCGGCCTCATGCTTATTTGCAATAAAACATAATTGAGCGGTTAATCATCGGGGTACTCGAATAACTCGGTCCCATCAGTTGGGTCATATCAAATTGTCCCGAAGTGCCTGCGTTTTCCACCGATGAACTAATCACTTCAAAATTGCCGTTGCAAGCCTGGCTCGCCAAGCGATAGCAAAAAGAAATATTCACAAAAGCCCCGTTACACTGCGCCGTATAAATGTCCGCACCGTTCTGCCGATGCGAAAAAGTCACCCCGGTACCACATCCGGACAACAACACAAACAAACACAAAACATATTTTTTCATAACAATCACCCGTCTTAATTTTAGATTTAAGAAAATTACAATCAATAATTTACATATTTTTTTATAAACATCAATAGTTATTATTAAGTTTTTCTTATAAACTATCAGTTGTCTTATTTTCTGCCTTTTGTAACTTCTTTGACGCAATCGGCTTTTGTTGCCGGGTTTTGTTTTGCACAAATGCATCCGAAGCGCTTGATTTCAACAACCGAAAGCTGTTATAGTAACAGCCGATGTTTTACCGATAGGACTTGATATGACAGAAAGAAAACCCCGGCGGTCCGAACTGCGCTTTGAGCGCGAGGCCAAAGCCCTGCAAAAAAATCTTGAAAAACGCAAAAAACAGCAGGAAGCTCTGCAAAAACTGAAATTACAGAAAGCACAAGACCATGGACAAACTGAAAATTAAAGGCGGCAACAAACTTGCCGGACAAATTTACATCAGCGGTGCCAAAAACGCCGCTTTGCCGTTGATCTGCGCTTCTCTCCTGACGCGCGAACGGGTGACCCTCACCAACATGCCGCTTCTTTCCGACATCCGCTCAATGAATTTGCTGCTCGAACAACTCGGAACCAAAATCGACAGCCACGACGAAGTCATCGACGGCAACCCGTGTAAAGTATATTCCTATCAAACCGCACAACCGGCAAGTCTGGTTGCCCCCTATGACTATGTCCGCAAAATGCGGGCTTCTTATTACGTTCTCGGCCCGCTGCTGGCACGTGAACATTACGTCGAACTCTCGCTGCCGGGCGGCTGTGCCATCGGCGCGCGCCCGATGGACATCCATCTTTCGGCGCTTGAACAAATGGGCGCGTCAATCGAAATCAAAAACGGTTACGTGATTGCCAAAGCAGAACACGGTCTTCAGGGCGCACACCTGATTTTTAACATTGCTTCGGTCGGCGCCACCTGCAACATCTTAATGGCCGCAACCTTAGCCCGCGGCACCACCGTAATCGAAAACGCCGCAATGGAACCCGAAATCGGCAATTTGGCGGAAATGCTCAATGCGATGGGGGCCAAAATCAGTGGTATCAACACGCCGATATTGACCATCGAAGGCGTCAAAGAACTGCACGGCGTCATTCACAAAGTCATCCCGGACCGCATCGAAGCCGGGTCTTACGCCGTCGCTGCCGCCATCACCCGCGGTAAAATAGAATTGATCAACGCTCAGGCCGCCACTTTGCAGACTCCGCTGAAAATTCTTGCCGAAACAGGGGTACGCATCAGCGAAAAACCGCACGGCATCATAATTGACGCCGAAAATTGTGTGCTGGAAGGCAAAGATATTATGACTGATTATTATCCGGGCTTTCCGACCGACCTGCAGGCACAGTTTCTGACTTTGATGCTGACCGCCGACGGCGCTTCCATGGTCACCGAAACCATTTTTGAAAACCGCTTCATGCATGTGCCGGAGCTGTTGCGTATGGGCGCCAACATCAATGTTCACGGCCATGCTTCCGCAATTGTACGCAGTGTTCCGAAACTGTATGGCGCTCAGGTCATGGCCACCGATCTGCGAGCTTCTTTTGCCCTGGTTCTGGCCGGTTTGGTCGCCGAAGGGGAAACGGTTGTCAACCGTGTCTATCACCTTGACCGCGGATACGAAAAACTGGAACACAAACTGCGCAGTGTCGGCGCCGATATTGTGCGCATTAAAGACGATCAGGAAGACTAAAAAAGCCGGTTAAAAACCGGCTTCTGCTTTCAGCGTTCATTGCCGCGGCCGAGAATACGGCGCATTTTTGCCAACATTATGTTTTTGGCCAATGTCAGATTATATTCCCGTTCCCCTTTTTCAATTCGCTGATGTTCCAACTTGTCAAGATAAGTCATCTTCTTGAACTTTTCTTTTTTCAAATATCTGAACACTTTCAGCGTTTCATTGGGAATCTTGGCACGTACTTCGTCTTCCCGCGCGGCAATATAGGGATAAAAGTCAATGCCGTTTATCGTAAAACATTTCGTCATCAGTTCGCGATGCCGCGTTTCATTGGGTTGAATTCCGTTATAATTGGTTTTGCGCAGAATATTAATTGCCCGCCCGCTGCTGCTCTTAACATACAGGTCAAACTTTTCTTTCATCCAAACGTCAAACACGCCGTCGGCAATCAGCATAATTTCTTCTTTGGTATAAACACCCGCCTGCGGTTTTACCTTTCCGCTTTTAACGCTGTCGGCATAAAACTTGAAACGCCACGTAATGTAAGAAGCATCTTTCCCGTTTTCCAGATAGTTTTTACGCTGTTCCAGCAGTTGGGCTATGTTGGCCGAAACCTCGTCAAGACAACATTCGACAAACTTGGTTTCATAACTCTGACCGCCCCGGGCAATTCCGGAAAGAGCATTCAGGTAATGCTGATACTCGTGGCGGCGGGTACAGTTGTATTTATCGTTAAACTTATCAACGATTCGCTGCAGTTTTTCATTATCCGCCTTAAAATAACGCATTTTCAACTGATCCCAGCTGTACAAGCCGAAAGAAGGCAGATAGCCCAAGCTGTCCCGAGCCCCCATTCCGTAAACAATCGTCGAAGAATATTGCTTTTCCCTGTTTTTGGCATAACGAACTCTTACAGTATCAACTGTTGTTTTCAACTTCAGGTTTTGCATCATCTGATGCCGTTTACGGTCTTTAACCCGAAAATCGGTTATCTCGCCGACGTCAACGACTTTGCCGTTTTTCAGAGTCAATTTCCATTTGCCGTCACCATAACCCAGATTTTCATAAAACTGCTGTTGGGAAACCGTGTCGCCTTCAATCACTGCCGTGGTTTTGTCAAAATCCGCCGCACAGGTATCAACCGTATAACGCATCAGCGGATACAACGATACGCCGGCGGCCAACGTCAACCCCAACGTCGTCCCCGCCAAAATTTTTCGCGTTTTTTTTCCTGCCATCGCACACCTCTTTCCGTTGTCACCGATTATAAGATAATTTTAAACAAAAGCCAAGATGTTTTGACAAAAAACAACGATTTTAATTCTTTACTTTCATTTTTTTGGGATTAATCTGTGATCCGCAATTTTTAAAAGGAGTTTATTTTTCATGCTTGACCATTTGGCAAACCTGACCAAAGCCGTTCGCTTGAGCAAACAGTCGATTGACGGCGGCAGTTCCCCTTTCGGCTGCATTATTGTCAACCGACAAGGCGAAATTATCGGAGAAGGACACAACCGGGTGGCACTCGACAACGATCCTACCGCCCACGGCGAAGTCATGGCCATCCGTAACGCCTGCCGCAATCTTAACAGTTTTGATTTGAGCGGCTGTATCCTTTACACTTCGTGCGAGCCCTGTCCGATGTGCCTCAACGCCTGCAAATGGGCCAATATCGCCGAAATTTATTATGCTGCCGACCGATACGACGCCGAAAACATAGGTTTTCGCGACCGTGCGTTTTACGAAGGAAATCCGATCAAACTGCATCATATGGAAATTAAGGAAGCGGTTGAGATTATGCAGGAATGGAAAAACAAACTCGATCATATTGAATATTGACAACGGGTTGCTTTCCTTTTAAGCAGCTCTCCTCCCACACCGAAATCTGTCATTCGGCCCTGTTCCGCTGCCGGATTTTTCAAACAACCGTTTCTGACGGTCAGAAAATCCCGCCGTTTACGGTTCCTTTTCCGTTTTCGTATATCAGATGAAAAGCGCCGCAGTTGGGAACGGTTTCAAATTCAAAACCGAAATAATTCAACAACGATGCCATGGTTCCGCCGTGAATTGCGATACCGATCACATCCGCGTTTTCTTTCGCCAACCGTTCCAACACCGCCAAAACCCGTTGCAAGGCTTCGCCTTTGCTCTCACCGCCCTCAAAGCGCAAATCCCAAAATTGCGGACGATTCCAATTGTTGACAATTTGCGGCACTTCTCGTTGCAAATCGGCAATCAGGCGTCCCTCTGCCTCGCCGTAAAAGCATTCCCGCAAATCATTTTCTACCGCAACCGGAACGCCAAGTACCGCGGCCGCAATTTCCGCAGTGTGAAACGCTCGCCTCAAAGGACTGGAAAAGACTATTTCAATCCCCTTCCCCTGTAGTTTGGCCGCCAATTTCTGAGCCTGAACAATGCCGTTTTCGGTCAAATCATAATCCATTCCGGAACCCTGCCAGCGTTTCTGGCGGTTCAACTCGGTTTCGCCGTGACGAAAGATATAAAACTCTGTGCGCAAAATCATTCTCCTGTAACTTGTAAATTCCATTATTAATTATAGGGATTAATCTGATAAGGACAAGCATAAACAATCTCCCTTGACATATTAGACAAAACAACCTATATTGCTTTCATAACCCTTTCGGAAAAATTATGTCTTAAAAGGCAGGATAAAAACAACACCGACAGGTTTATAACATCCTCCTCAAAATTGAAAAACCCTGATTTCGACAATCAGGGTTTTTATAAAAAAACAGAGCCGCTTCACTGACGAAGCGACTCTGTTTAAATAAGTTTTCACGGCTTGCAAAAGACCTGAAATTTCCCGAAACTAAAATCGCGAGGCCGTGGTAAGCAAAAGCATCGATGTCGGATTCAGACCGCCGCCGCCACCGTTTTCGTTGCTCCGAAACATAAGGAAACATATTATCCCCATAACCATAAAAAATGTTCGGACAATAAATTCAACCATCGCCCGCATAAAAAATACACCCCGCAGATCGTCTTTGACCGTAGTTGCCGCCGTCCACTTCAACGGTCCGACGGCATAAACGTAAATATGCTGTCCGGCGGTAAGCGTCTCAGGCAACAAGTAAGAATTGTCGACGCCGTCCATATCCAAAACCTCCCATCGGTTGCACATCTGGTTATAGTACTTGAAATGGTTCACCAACGTACTGTGCTCCCAGCAGGGACGGGGTTGATACTCGGAATAGTGGCTGACAAAAGTCCCTTCGCCGACCAGTTCGTAGTCCAATTTATAGAGATAAGGAACAGGAAACGGCGCCCAAAAAGCAGCCATAACCAAAACGACAGCCAACGCCTTCAAGATTTTGTAAATTTTCTTTTTCATATTTGATAAATTTAAAAATATTATTAATAATCTTTTTTATGCTTTACGATAGCACAAATAGACAAAATTTGTCAACATTAAAATATCCAACGCAGCGAATTGCAGCGGCTTGCCGCCGAGGCCTGCGAGCAAAAGCATAGCAACGCAAAAATCCCGCTGCCTCTGACAACGGGATTTTTTACAAAAACTCGAAATGGTGCCGCCTGCGTGAATCGAACACGCGACAACACGATTACGAATCGTGTGCTCTACCAACTGAGCTAAGGCGGCATCGGCGTTAAATTATAATAATATTTATTAAAAGACAAGAGCTATTTTTCATAAATCCTGCACAATTTTAATAAAATGATTGCCTCTTTCAACAAAATTCTTATAAAAACCGAAACTTGGACTGGTCGGCGAAAACAAAATTGTCCCGCCGCCGAGTTTTTTTAACTTTGCATAGGCTGTTTTCACCGCATTTTCCAACGTATCGGTTTCCGCCAATTCAAAATCGGCTCGTTTGACCCCTTTCCTTAAAACAGCGGCAATTTTCGGTCCGGTTTGATACAATGTCACCACCATTTTGACCTGCGAATTGTTCTCAATGGTTTCCGCATACGGACCGTAATCCTGACAGTTATCCTGTCCCCCGGAAATCAGCGCCAGATTCCCGGCAAAACTGCCGACGGCGCCGATAGCGGCTTCCGGTGCGGTTGAAATGCTGTCATTGATAAAGGTAACGCCGTCTTTCACCGCCACTTTCTGCAACCGGTGCGGCAACGGTTCGAAATTCTTCAAAATTTCGGCCGCACGGTGCAAATCTATTCCCAAATAATCCAAAATCGAAAATACACCGGCCAGATTATCCATATTATGGTTGCCGTTCAATTTAAGCTCGCCGATCTCCGCCAGTTTTTCTTCTCCACGGTACAACACGCCGTTTTCGGCATGAAAAAGCGCTGTCTCGTTATACCAGCGGCGATTTTCGGCATAAGCCTCCGTATATTCGACCGACTGCGGGTTGCGCCGGTTGGCAAAATAAACATCGCCCGGCCGTTGGTTGGCAATCAGATGAATTTTGTCACGGCAATAATTTTCATGCCCGCGGTGCCAGTCGGTATGAACATAAAACAGGTTGGTAAACATGGCAATTTGCGGCGATGCCGTCAAATCGGAAGCCTGATAACTGGAGAACTCTTCGACAATAAAATCATAGTCCTGATCAAGCAATTCAATCATCGGTTTGCCGATATTGCCGCCCAGTCCGACTTTATATCCGTTTTCCTGCAAAATATAAGCCAGCACGCTGACACTGGTGCTTTTGCCTTTCGATCCGCTGACGCCGATCACCCGGCAGCCGGAACGGGACAAAAATTCGTTCAGACACAGGTCGGTTACCGAAGTGACGGCAATTCCGCGTCGTTTGGCCTCCGTCAGTTCTTCGCGATAAATGCTCACTCCGGGCGAACGGATAATCACTTCCGCCTGATCGAGCGCCGTCGCAATTTGGTCACCGCAAATCAAGTCAAAATCCCGACAGGTTTCCGGTTTTTCGATCACGGTATCATTAAACAGAACAATCTGTCCGGCGATCCCGTGAGCGGTCAGATATCTTACCGCCTGCTGTCCTTCGGCCCCCAAGCCCCAAACCGCAATTTTTTTGTTGCGCAAATCACTTATCCGCATTTTTGCCATCCTTCCGCGCTCCCGCTGTTTTAGCACCTTTTTCATCCTTTTTTTCCGCATCAGCCGACGATACCGTTTCTGCCGCTTTTTGCGCCTGTTTTCGCGCATAGAACTGCGTTTGCGCTTCTTCGCTGATTTCGCCGCCGCGGTGAACCACCAACTGATTAAACGGAATTTCAATTCCTTCTTCACGGAAGCGGCGGTCAATTTCATAGCGCAAGTCGCTCGGTATAGTCCAACCGTTCCAAATATCGTTGGTATAGCAACGCAGCTCAAAATCAAGGCTGCTGGAACCAAAATCCTTAAAAATCACATACGGCGCCGGATTTTTCATCACTTTTTTGTTGCTTTTGGCACATTCGAGCAAAATATCGGTCACCTTATGCGGATCGGTACCGTAAGCCACCCCGACCGTTACCGACTGCCGCGACCAGTTGTTGCTGTGCGTCAGGTTGGTCACCGAAGTGGACAATAAAGTGGCGTTGGGAATAATCACGCTCGACTTCTTAAAAGTCTCCACTTCGGTCGAACGGATATTTATCTGCTTGATTCGCCCTTCCTCACCGTTAATAATCACCCAGTCGCCCACTTTGACCGGCCGTTCAAACAACAGGATAATTCCCGATACAAAGTTATTGACGATGTTCTGCAAACCGAGACCGATACCGACCGAAAGAGCACCGGCAACCAGGGCAACATTGCTCAAATCGCCGCCCATCACCGCAATTGCCAGAAAAGTCGCCAGAACAAAACCCACAAAACCAAAACCGGAGGCCAAAGAATGGCGGATGCCGTCATCCATCTCAACGTGCGACAAAATATTGTCAAACAGTTTGCGGCGCAAAATCTTGATTAGGCTGAGAGAAGCAAAAAAGACGCCGATGCCGAGCAGAATCGACAGCAGCGAGATCTCCATCCCCCCCACTTTAAAACCGAATAAAATCTTGCGCATGCTTTGCAGCAGCAAATCGGTCGAAACGCCCCACAGCGAAAGCAGCGACAAAATCGCCAGCACCCCGAAAATCGGATTGAGAACCACTCCCAGCCAAAAATCCACTTTATCGATCAGCTGACGGCGCACCCGCAGGGTCTTCACCCAGAAGTTAAACAGCAGCACCCGCTTAAGCAGTTCAAACACCACATTGCGGAAAATCATAAACCCGCCGATGACCAGCATCGACAGCAGAAAACGGTTAATAATGAATTCCGAAAGCCGCGGATAACCAAACAACGAAATACCGACGACCGCCGCCGCAAAAAGCGCGGCCAGAAAAATAACCCGAAACGCCGTACGCGTTTTGGCGTCAACAAAATCTTCGTCGTCACCGTTTTCTTCGTTGAGGTCAACCGAAGTCTCGTCTTCCCAAAAAAAGCGCTTGGCAATCAAAACCACGCAAAAAGCCTTGACCGTGCTGTTAACCAGCGAAAGAAAATAAATCAGTTCCACCGTATAATTCGCTTCGCTGGCAATATGAAACAACATGCTGCTCAAACCGATGACAAAGAAACTGAAATAAAAGGCTGCCGTCATTCGTTTGGCTTTGGCGTCATCCATGTTAACCAGCCGCCACATTCCGTTATAAGGCGCAAACACCACCCGGGTAATCGCATTGGCCAGAAAGATGTACAACGTATAGTACAGAACGCTGGAAAGAACCAGTCCGAAAAAGCCCAAAATCAGAATTTTGGTATGAATGATCCATACCAAAAAACCGCCCAGCAACACCGCCGGAATCACCCCGTAGGCACAAGCGACAAAAAACGCAGCCAGCACTTTGGTAAAATACGGCGGTGCTTCGGTCAGATTCTTTTTATAACCCAAATGACGAATAATCAGGATTCGCAGCATATAGCCGACCGCACCCGCGGCACCGATCGCCAACAACACCGTAAAAAGATTGGAATCGACGGCGTTCTTCTGTTCTTCGGTCAGATCGCGGTACCAATCAACCGGCGACTTGACAATGTTGAAACTGAAATCAAGAAATTGAGCCGTCGCTTTAAAAAAATTGCTCGGATAGACCAACGGTTCCTGATAAACCAAAAGATTGCCGATCAAAGCCTGTTTGCGAACCGCCACAATCAACGCCGTCAATTCGTCAATGCGGTTAATCAGCAGATCGTTTTCGGCGATTCTGCCTTTCTGATAAACCGCCTCTTCATTATATTCTTTGCGTTTTTCGGCAATGATCGGCAGTTCTTCTTCGCCTTCCTTCGGCATTTCTCCCAGCGAATCAAGACGGCGGTTAATGTTCCGCAATTCCTCGTCCAGCTGTTTTTTGCTTTCCAAAAGCTGTGAACGGGTATCGCCGAGAAAAGAAACGTATTTGCTGCTGGTTGCACTCGGCACATTGCCCGATTTCAGCACGTCTTCAATATTATTCAGTTCTTTGGTAACGGTTGAATAGTCAATCGTGATGTATTTTGCAGAACTGACGACAAAAGTACGGGCGTCAACTTCCTTTGTTTTTTCCGACGTTTGTCCTGCCGCCGGCATCATCACCATCAACAGTCCCAAACAAAAATACAGCCATTTTTTCATATCCGTCTCCCGTCCGCAGTCCCGATTCCGGCCGCCTAAGCCTGTTTCAGCCACTCTTTCATGATTTTATAAGCGTTTCCGGCCACCCCAAAGCGCAGATTGTCCGCCGCCGACCAGAAGCTGAAACCGTTTTCGGTCGAAGCGTCCTGACGCAAACGGCTGACATAAACCTCTATTTCGCCCTGAACGTCATTCAAAGTGACATAACCGCCGCGAACGTTCTTGTCAAAAACAATCACGCCCGGCGTTTTCTTCATCATTTCGCGAACGTCGTCAACATCGGTTTCCGCCGCACATTCCACATTCACATAGGCGGCGTTGCCGATAAAGGCCGGTACAAAAGCACAGTTGGCGTGAACTTTAACGTCCCGCCCCAAAACTTTTTTGGTCTCGGCATTGATACGCCACTCGCATTTGGTTTCCTCTCCGATAAACTCTTCCACCTGCGGAATCACGTTAAACGCAATTTGCTTGTCAAAAACTTTTTGATGGTCGGCCAAACTCTCGTTCATAAAAATCTTGCGCGTCTGATCAAACAGTTCGTCCATTCCTTCCTTGCCGTAAACCGAAGTGGAAGTATAGGTCGAGACAACCATCCGGCTGATCCGGCATTTTTGGTCCACCGCACTCAACGGCAGCAAAATCTGCGTAACCGCCGCCGACGGAACACTGACAATATTTTTGGCGGCATCTTCCAACTTTCGGTCATTCACTCCGGCCACAATCATCGGCACTTCGGGATCGGCAAAAAATTGGGTTGTACAGTCAATGACTTTGCAGCCTTTTTCCGCCGCCTTAAACGCATAGCGTTTGGAAACCTCTTCCGACGCGGCAAAAATCGCAACTTCAATTCCCGAGAAGTCGAACTTGTCCAGACTTTCGACGTCAATATCGTCTTCTTCGCCGAAAGAAGCCTGTGTTCCGAGCGGCGCTTTCATTTCCAGTGCCGCGACCTGATCCGGCTTATATCCGCCGTCGGCCAAAAAAGCCAAAACTTCGCGTCCCACACTTTCGGTAACGCCGATAACCGCAATTTTCTTCATCATAACCTCTTTTCAAAATGTTTTTTACACTATACGTCTCAAGTTATTTAAAAAATGATAATTTTTTGCTCAATTTCATTACTCAAGTTCGGCCAGTCGGCGTGCCTGATCCTCCGCAATCAGCGCATCAACAACCTCATCCAAAGCATCGCCCGAAACCACTTCGTCCAGCTTATAAAGGGTCAGATTGATGCGATGATCGGTTACCCGCCCCTGCGGGTAATTGTAAGTACGGATGCGTTCCGAGCGGTCGCCGCTGCCGACCTGCAGTTTGCGGCGTTCCGAATATTCGGCGTCAATGGCCGATTTTTGCTGGTCATATAAACGTGCCCGCAGATGATTCATCGCTTTTTCCTTGTTTTTGAACTGCGAACGGTCATCTTGGCACTGCACGACAATTCCGGTCGGAATGTGAGTGATTCGTACGGCCGATTCGGTACGGTTAACGTGCTGACCGCCGGCACCCGAAGCCCGATAAACGTCAATTTTCAGATCCGACGGATTAATATACATATCCACTTCTTCAATTTCCGGCAACACGGCCACGGTTGCCGCCGAGGTATGCACCCGTCCCTGAGATTCGGTAACCGGAACCCGCTGCACCCGATGAGCACCCGACTCAAATTTCAGTTTGGAGAAAACGTCCTTGCCGGTAATTTTCGCCGAGGCTTCTTTATATCCTCCCAGCCCGTTTTCGTCGGCATCGAGAATTTCAAACTTCCAGCCCTGTTTTTGCGAATAGCGCTGATACATTTCAAACAACACCGCCGCAAACAAAGCAGCCTCATCGCCGCCGGTACCGGCACGCACTTCCAAAATGGCGTTTTTCTCGTCTTCTTCGTTCTTCGGCAGCAGCAAAATCTTAATTTCTTTCTCCAGCTTCGGAAGCTGTTCCTTCAGCTCATAATATTCGCTTTCGGCCATCTCCCGCATTTCTTTGTCCATGCCGTCGTCATCCATCATCAACTTGGCCTCGTTCATGTCACGCTCTGCTTTGTGATAGTGGTTAATTGCCTCGACAACCGGTCCCAGCTCGGCCAGTTCCTTGTTCATTTTCACCAGATTTTCCGGCGTAACCTCCGGTGACGACAACAAGGACGAAATCTCGTCGTACCGGTTGACCACGTTAGCTAAATTTTCCGCAAAACTCATTACTTTATTTCCCTACTTTTCTAAATCGGTTAACTTGCCGCAATCTTTTCCGTTCCCGAAAACACGAAGAAAATAGCAAGCGGCAACCTGCTATTTTCCGGTCAAAATTCCTGACGGCAGCTAATGTTCCGCCGGTTTCAAAAATTCATCAAGCGAAATGTTCATTTTCTTATTGGGCGAAATAACCTCCGTCAGCTTGCCGCCGACATAAACTTCCACCCCTTTGTATTTGCCGGCCGACAACATCATTCCGGTGCCGTCGGGGATCACATAATTTTCTCCCGGACGCATAATCTTGTTAAAATAAACCTTATTGCGATCCCGGACTTCGACCCAGGTGTCTTCTTTGATAATCCTGATTTCAACCTGACGACTGCTGTCGACAGCGGCCGCTTTTTCCGCTGCCTCTCCGCCGGTTGCCGCCGCGGTACCGGCTTGCGGTTCAATGAAGCTTTCTTCTTTCATGATCACCTGTTCGGTCGGCATGTTTTCCGCAGGAACGGCAACTTCTGCCGTTGATTCCGTCCCTTCGGCAACTTCGTTTGTTTCCGCGGTGGTTACCGCCGACACGTCTTCGCTTTCATCGGCAGACGGCGAAAAATATTCTATTTTCCCGGCCTCATTCTCCAAAATCGCCTCTTCAATCACATTTTCAGTTGCCGTTTTGTTTTGCCGTCCGTGCCACAAAGACCACAACAGGCTGATCAGCACCAACGCCGCAATTCCGGCAATAATATAACGCTTGTCGGGAAGACTGGCTTCGGCGGTCGGTTCTTCCGTCATGAAAATTCTTTTTTCCCTCGGTTTGGCATTCAGCTCTTCCCGAAACAACTGAGTAATCCGCGTATTGTTCAGCCCCAGATATTTGGCATACGAATTAACAAAACCGGCAGAATAAGGCAGCGGCGGCAGTTCGACATAATTGCCGTTTTCAATCGCTTCCAAATAGACGCGGCGAATGCAGAGCACTTGAGAAATATCTTCCAGTTCCCATCCTTTTTTGAGCCGTTCATGACACAAAAGATTGCCGATCCGATCGGTATCTTCGACCAGTTCCGGTTTCAGCGGCTCGGCCGCCGGTTCGTTTTTTCTGATGTTTTTAGCCTTTTTATCTGCTTCTGTTTCCTTAATCACAACTTTGATCCTTAATCATAAACCTTACAAAACCGCTTTATTCAAACACACTTTTTAATAAATTTCAATACCGTGATCATAAGCATACGCAATTAATTGCGGCCGCAGGGTATTGCGGGTCGATTTCAGCAGCAGTTTCATGTAATCGGCAATTTCTTCGGTATTAACCGAACGCACCATGCTCTTGATACGACCGAACGATACGCCGTTGCTCGACAAATTGCGATAACCGAGACCGATCAATGCCAAAGCTTCTATCGGATTGCTCGCCATTTCCCCGCAGACCGAACAATAAACGCCGGCAGCGTCCGCTTTGTCCACAATCGTTTTCATGACGTTTAAGAACGGCGCCGACAAAACGTCGTAACGTTCCGAAAGTTTTGGATTTCCGCGGTCACATGCAAAGATGAACTGCGCCAGATCATTGGTGCCGACCGACACAAAATCGGCCCGCGGCAAGATGTCATCCAACTGAAACACGACCGACGGCACTTCAATCATCAATCCGATATTGACCTTTTTCGGAACCGGCAGCCCCCGGCTTTTGTCTTTTTCCAACTCGATCAACAGAGTCTCCTTGGCATCTTCAAATTCCGCCAGATCCGAAATCATCGGAAACATCACGTTCAACTCTTTGCCTGCCGCCGACAACAAAAAAGCGCGTATCTGCTGCCGCAAAATCGCCCGTCGGTCAAGCGTAATCCTGATCGAACGCCAGCCGATCGCCGGGTTGGCCTCGCCCGAATAAGCCCAATACGGCAACAGTTTGTCCGAGCCGACGTCCAGACTGCGGAAAACAACTCTTTTGTCGCCGCAACGGTCCATCAGATCCTTATAATAAGAAACCTGTTTCCCGACATCGGGCATCGCCTCCGAAGCCATAAACGGAATTTCGGTCCGATACAAACCGACACCGTCACAATTCGTAGTTTCGATATAGTCAAAATCCATCGGCAATCCGACGTTGATATAGAGTCCGATATCCACACCGTTCAGCGTTCGGGCAGGCAAATTCCGCAAGGCAGCCAGCTTCTTTTGCAGTTCTTCCCGTTCGGCGATTCTTTTGCGAAATTCCGTTTCCACCTGCGGGGAAGGATTAACATAAACAAACCCTTCATTACCGTCCAACGCCACCGTCTGTCCGTTCTGAATCTCGCCGAAAATTCCCTTCAGCTTTGCCAGTACCGGAATATTCAAAGCCTTGGCCACAATCGCCACATGCATGGTCGGCGTGCCGTCTTCAATGATCAGTCCGCGGATCCGGCTGTAGTCATAGTCCATCAGTTCCGCCGGTCCCATGGTTTGGGCGACAATCACGATATCTCTGGCCGAAATGTCCGGCGCCTTCTTATAATCGCCGCTCAGATAAGACTGCAAACGGTCGGCCACGTCGCGCAAGTCGTGCAAACGTTCGCGCAAATAGCTGTCGCTGCTTTGCGACAAACGGTTCCACATGTCTTCATACGCGCGTTCCACCGCCGCTTCCGCTGCCAGACCGCCGCGGATATTGCCGGCGATTTTGCCGTACCAGCCCTTATCCTTGGCAAACATCCGGTAGGCATCCAGAATATCGATATGCTCGCCGAGACCGAGTTTGGTCGAATTAAATTTGGCGTCCAGATCTTCGTTCATTTGATGATGGGCAATTTCAAGCCGGCGAAGTTCCTTTTCCTTGTCTTCGGCAAAAATGTTGGTTACCGACTGACGACGCCGATGCACTACCGCATCGCCGATTCCGTAGCCTTTATTAAGGCTCAAACCCTTTACCCGTTCCTTGGTGCTTATCCCGCGCGATTTGATCAACGATTTTTTATAACGGGTCATTTCATCGGAAGCCAGAATTTCGGCCAAAACCATCGCAATGGTTTCCAGCAGTTCGATGTCAACTTCCGAACGATCGATTTCGCGGGCGTTATACAAAGCCAACACCCCGATCGTACGGTTCCATTGCAAAACCGGCACCCCGATAAAAGACTGAAAATCTTTTTCTTCCAGCAGTTCGGGCTTGGAGACGAATTTCGGATACATCCAGATGTTGTTGATTACCAGCGAGCGCCGGCCTTCCGCCACTTCACCGGCCATTCCTTCGTTATAACGCAGGCGCAGCCGGTGCGACGACGCTTTTTTAAAACCGCATGCGGCAAACAGTTCGAGATAATTATCGTCAACCGCCACATAGCAGGTCGCGGCATCCGCCTGCATTTTGGCCGAAATGGTCTCGAGAATACGGCGCAGTTTTTCCGGTACGCTTTCCGGCGTTTCCATAATCTGTCGCAGCTGTTTCAAAATGCCCAGCGCCTCTTTGATAGCCGTTGACTGCATGATTTTTCCGTTTAATTAAAATTTTACCGTGGTTTCATTTATATTCTTTATCTTCATTTTCATCAAGTGCAAAATAATTTAATTCGGCATTTTCTTGACCGAAGATAACTGTTGACTCTTTTCGCCGCTCAACGTATCTTCTGAACATAGGCAATTTTTTATTGTATAATTTTAAGGAATCAAAAAACATGGCAAACACTTATGTACGCGGGCAGAAAGACACTCGTCCCTGGGGGACATGGGAAGTTCTTGACTGCGGTGAAACTTTTTGTGTTAAAAGAATTAAAGTTACCCCCGGTTCCAAGCTTTCGCTGCAACTGCACCACCACCGGGCCGAACACTGGATCATCGTCAAAGGCACCGCTTTGGTAACCCTCGGCGACGAAATTCTGACCAAACACACCGATGAACACATCTTCATTCCGGTCGAAACCAAACACCGGATTGAGAACGCTACCGACAGCGATGTCGAGTTCATCGAAGTACAGGCCGGCGACAATCTTGACGAAAACGATATCGTCCGCCTCGAAGACGTTTACGGACGCGTGTAACCGCTCCGCACGCTTTGCCCCTCAAGCCGCAGAAAAATCTGCGGCTTGTTTTTTGTTAAAGGTTGACTCTTTGGGCAAAAAATAGATAATACCGACAAGACCAAATTTTTAGCGGAAGAAGTAAAATGAATTTCTTAGATTTAGGATTAAGCGAAAAAACCGTCAAAGCCATCAACGAATGCGGTATCGAAAAACCGACCACGGTGCAGATTGACGTTATCCCCGCCATTCTGCAGGGAAAAGACATTTTCACGATTGCGCCCGGCGGCTGCGGCAAAACCATCTCGTACGTCCTGCCGTTGATCGACATCATCAGCCGCAACGAAAAACAAAACATTCTGATTATGACCTCGGATTCGCAAAAATCGGTCATGATCTCCGACAATCTTGCGATGCTGAATCGTTTTCACGAAGAATCCGAAGACAGCAACGACGGCGAAAACGACTGCGACGTTATCATCGGTTCGCCCGATCTGTTGGTTGATCTGGCCGCCGAACAACAAATTGATCTTTCCAAAATCAATATTCTGGTGGTTGACGACATCAACCTGATCAAGAAAAACAAACAAATTGAAAATATGGAAAAAATCCTCGAGATGATGCCGGCCGACAAACAAAATATCGTTTATACCAACCGCCGTTCGCGCGAAACTCAGGGCATTTTGGACAAGATTTTAAAAGCGCCGCAGGAAATTAAAGTCGACAAAACCAAAGAACAGGAAGCAAAACTTTCCGCTCCCGCCGAAAATAACAAAAACATCAACAACACTGCCGCCTCAAAAGCTTTTCAGCCAGATCCCGAAGCGATGGCTCTGTGTAAAAAATATAATTCTTTTCAGGGTAAAACACCCAAATTTTTACTCAATAAAGTCGAACTGGCAGAATCCGAATAATCTTCATCGGTTTGTTTGATCAAAACCACATTGTCCAAATATTTCAACAACAAAAAAGCGGCAATTTTGATTGCCGCTTTTCGTTATATGGCCGCTTTACCAACTGTAACTTAAACCCAAACCGAAGGTCGAGGCTTTGTAGTCGTCGCCGAAGGTGTGGTTCGCCCAGCCGTAAGCAGACAGTTGTTCGGTGAAACCGTAACGACCGCTGATCTCAATCCGGCCCAGCGTCTGGTCGTCGATTGTGTTGACTTTGCCCAAACCGGTGATCCGAACTTCGTCGCCGTCGGTAACGGTTTGAACAACACTCGGTTTGACGTAAAGGTTGGC
>CAJTLY010000015.1 GCA_910577095.1 uncultured Alphaproteobacteria bacterium | reverse complement strand
TTGGATGTATCGTCCAGTTTGGATTTATTAAACAAGCCCTGAACCCACATCGCACCACGTTTGAAAATATTGTCGCCAGAGGACATACCTTGTGCACCGGTAGAAACAGAACCGCCGGTTAAACGAGTTGATACAGCACCAAATACCTGATTAGCCGTTTCGGTTTGGGTTTTCTGAACCATTGGCGCAACCTCGGGAGCAACCGCGGTTAAGGCGGCGACATAAGCCTGTTCGTTACTTTGTGACAGATCGCTTAGTACCGAAGCAACTGCTTTGGCTTTGGGGCTTGCCGTTGATGAAGACGTTACGCTATCCCATGCTTCGGCAGTTTTGATATTGTTAACCGAACCGCCGGCATCTGCTACAACATCGGAAGCCGAGGCAGTCCCTGTGATTTTGAAAGAACCATCCTCAAAATTAATGTCATAACGATTATTATCGGCAATTTTATTGGTAAAATCACCGGTTACAGAACCTTGCAGAAAATCAAAACTCTTGGTTTCGCCATTTGCAACAACACCGCTGTCCAAGGTAACTTTCATTGTAGTATCATTACCGATATTGATTGTATTTGCATTGATTTGACCGTAATTGTCAGCCGAAGCAATTTTCAAACCAAGTGTTGAATTATCGGCAAAATTAACTGTCGTGGCGGTTAATTTGTTAGTTCCGATATCTAAACCAGCGCCACCGGCAACCGATACATTACCGATTGAACCTGCATCTTTATCATAAGTCAAAGTACCTTTGTTGACATTCAATGTCGTTATATTACTGATAGTCCCGCCAATTGCCTTGCTTAAAGAATGGTCGGTGTCAAAAGACAAACTGGAACCAGTGACATTACCGCTGACATTGGCGGCAGAGTTTTTGAAATAGAGATTGCCGGAACCGTTGACATTGGTATTAAGTTTGCCCAACAGGTCAATTTTGGCATTTTCGCTTTTCATTGCAATATCACCGGAAGTCAAAGTTGCCCCATTAGCTACAGTGATGGTTCCTTTCGTGAAATCAATATCACCGCTAATTTGGTTGCTTCCGTTTGCGGTAATAGTTGCGTCATCTCCGTTTACAATAAGTTTGATAGCGTTTCCGTCAATTTCTTGGTCGTCATTGGTATTAAGTAATAATCCCGAATTTTCGTTCATAACCAATTTGCCGCCGGTCATATTAACATTACCGGTATTTTCCTTACGCATTTCAATGTAAGCGTTTTTATTCAATGTGATATTACCGCCGGAGATATTGATGTCACCAGTTGTAGCAGTATCATTACCTTTATAAATGCGGGCTTCGGTTAAATTAATGTCACCGCCCTGAATATTAACGTCAGCCCCGTCACCTTTAACAAAAATACCAGTATCGGCACTGTTGCCGTTTGACGTTGCGGTTAAAGAGCCGCCTGTCATCGTGAAGTTATTGGTTCCGTCTAACAATACGCCGGAATTATCTTTGATGTTAAGGTTGCCACCGCTTAATTTGATAGAACCGGTATTGGAATCATACATTTCAATGTAGGCTTGGTTATTTAAGGTAATGTTTCCACCTGAGATATTAATATCACCTGTAGAGTTGACACCCTCTTCACCCTTAGCAGTACGGGCTTCGGTTAAATTTATAGTACCGTTTTCAATGGTTACAGAAGAACTTGCACCTCTTACAAATACGCCGGTATCAGCACTTCCGCCTATTGATGAAGCCGTCAAAATGCCATTATTCATTACAAAATTACCGTTTGCAATAATGCCGCTGTCGTTTCCGGATATATTTACTGTTCCCTCTGATAAGGTAACATTGTCTTTTGCAATATATTGATTGGTAATTGTTTCATCGGAACTAATTGTCCAATCTTCCGCACAAACATTTGTTGCAGAGAAAACGGCAACAAGTGCGGTTGTCATTAATAAAGTTTTTTTCATACGATTAAACATCCTTTTAACTAGTTAAACAAAACCCACCGTTCATAAAGAAAGGCGGGCGGATGTTCAGAAACCGTATACTAACAAACGGCTCGGCTTATTTGGCCAAGACCTTATTCGCCGACATCCGTCCATTAGACAAGAAGTCGGCACTGGTTAAAGTCGTGTGCACACGACTGTTAGTATTTTTCAAGGGTTTCTGACGCCCTAAGCAGCGAACTGCTCAAATTTACTTTATAAGGCATATTTATTACAATCAAGTAAAATCATCAAAAACCCTCTGGAATTTAAATAAATAAGCCGATATAGTGAATTTTGTACGAGGTCAAAAGTATGATAAAACTAATTGTGATAATGGTATTTTTAGCAGGGTGCACGTCTGTTTCTGCCCCAAGTAATTATGTGTATAAAGAAGTCGAAACAAGAGATTTTACGCTTGCTACATGGCAAAAAATCACCGAACCGCAGGAAGTGTATAAAATTTATATAGAGGGTGACGGTTATGCTTTTGACCGTCATGGAAAGCCGACACAAGACCCGACACCCAAAGGAACATTAGTTCGAGAACTGGCTTTTGGAGACAACAGCCCGAATGTGATTTATCTTGCTCGACCTTGCCAGTATGTTAAAAGCCCGATTTGTTCTGTGCGACACTGGACAACTGCGAGATTCGCTCCCGAAATCATTAATGCCGAATATGAAACAATCAAACAAATTGCCGGTAATCATCCTGTCATTCTCATCGGATTTTCCGGCGGAGCACAGATTGCCGGACTTGTCGCAACCGCCAAACCGGGGCTGAATGTCAAAAAAATTATAACTATTGCCGGAAATCTCGACCATTTGTCGTGGACACAATATCACAACTTGCCACCACTTAATGAATCAATGGATTTGGAAAGCTACCGCAAACAGTTCGCCGAAGTTCCGCAAGTCCATTATGTCGGCAGTGATGACAAGGTCATACCGTCGGTCTTAGTTCGAGAGTTTGTTGGTAACGATGATTTGGTTGTTGAAGTCAACGGAGTCAACCATAACGAGGATTGGGAAAGTATTTACAATAAAGTCTGGAGCGAAAGATGAAAAGAACTTTATGTTTATTAATTTTTCTGCTTTTATCCGCACCTGTTTGGGCTGCCGACAATTCAACCGTGGTGATGAATACCAAGACTTATATTTATCATAACCCCACCTGCAAATGGGCTAAAAAATGTACCAAGAACTGTATCAAAACCACCAAACAAAAAGCCCAAGCTCAAGGAGCAAGGGCTTGTAAAGTCTGTGGGAGATAAGTTACGCAACTATTTCTAAAGTTATTGGATTCCTCTTTGTGAAAATTAGATTTTCACTTGCGAACATAATTTCTCGGCCAGAGCCTTTTATTCCAGCAGTATACCTCAAATCATACTCAATAGTTAATTCTGGTTTATTTTTATATATTTCTTTTATTTCTTTTTGATTATCATAAGAAACTAACCATAAATACTGTAATTTATTAACAACATCATATAATTTAACATGGTCTTTATGTTCAAAAAAATTCATATAAAGTTGCTTTGCTTTAGCGTAGTATGGTGGATCAAGATAAATTAATGTATTATCAATATCAAGCTTAATTACTTCATCATTTAAAAAATCAATAGCATCCATATTATATATATGGATATGTTCTTTATAAGCTGCTATACGTTGAATTTTCTTTATTAAGGCTTCTTTATTAAAACGTACATCTAATTTCCAATTGCCAGCTTGTTCTATGCCTCCAATCACTCCTCCTTTTATAATCCCCGAACGATTGGTTCTATTCAGAAAAAAAGTAGAAAAACCTAAATGAAACATATCAGTATTTTCATTTTTTTGTATTTCTCTTTGTTTCAACCATTCTTCAATAGTTACATTTAAGGATATTATTTTATCAATAAATTTATCTGTATCATTTAAAATAGAATACCAAAATGCGTAAATAGATTTATCCTTATCGTTAATAAAGATATTATCCACCACTCCAGAGAAAAGTAAATTAAGAGCAACTCCTGCACCACCAGCGAAAGGTTCAACATAATTACCTTTAATTATGTTGTTTTCTTCAATCAATTTTGCGACAAATTTAGAGATTCTACTTTTGCCACCAGGATATCTTAATGGACTATTATTCATACATACATAACAACATATCTTTATTAATATTTTATTATTTTATATAGATTTCATTAATTTTAAAATCTTCAGTAAATAATAAAAACGCTATTTTATCTTCAACTGGATTCCCATACCTTTTTACCATATCAGGTACTGCTGGATAACAATTTTTATGAACTATTTTATTTGTTTCTTTTCTAAAATTATCAATTTCCTGATTATTAAAATAATCTCGTATTGCTGAGCTAGTATTAATAAAATAGTCTTTTCCTGCTTTATAGCTTAATATTTTTCTCATTTTACCAATAACAATTTCTAGACCATCATTATCATTAATCTCAATATCAGTAAGTAGATTTGTATATGTTGTCAGAATAAGCTTTTTGTTGCTATGGTTTTTTACAAGTTCACATACTCCACTTAAATATATTTTTATAGCCCCTTCAACAAACATTCTTAATAAAACAAAAGTAGAATAAGGCTGTTTCTTAAAATTCAGTTTCTGCAGTTCCTTTGCTAATTCACAAAAGCTAGGATATTTTACCATCAATGGAGAAAAATTGATATTTTGAAAAAGTTTAGTCTGTTCTTTAGGTGATGATGTTTTTTTACTGTCGTCACCTTTTGTTGAGTCGTCATTTTTAGCTTCTTGTTTATTTGAGTTATCTTCTTTTGGCTTTTGAGTTTCACTCAATTTTTCTGAGGCCTCAGGCTGAGCATCATTAATTAATTTATTAGTAAGTAGGAATTTCTTTGTCATTTCAGAGTTAGATAAGGTACGAGTATCAGCTTTTTTATCTTCTACTAGCTTATAGAAAGCTTTCACAAATATATCAAATGCTATTTCATCTTTTATTCTAAGTTCATTACCTTTGAAACTAAAAGGGAGATAAACTTCTAACTCTTTTGCAAAAAGCCTTTCAAATACAGTAGAAACATTATTCATTTCAATGAAATTTACTATATTTTTATTGTTGTCCATCAATGTCTCACAAAATAAAGCTAATTTATAAAGAATGTTGGACTGATTAATTTTTACTTCCTCTATTGGGGTTCCATTATCAACCATATCCTTTACATATCTAGCTTGTTGTAAACGATGCCAACTTTTAATTTCACTTTGAGTGTGTCTGCTAAGAATTAAATCATCCAAAAACTTAGGATTATCAAATAAATAGCAGTCAATTTCTTTTATTTTTGTTTTGGGATATTTCAATCCATATTTTACTGGGTCTAGAAGTGCCTTAACAGATGCACATCTTCTGTTTCCTTCTTTGACTATATATTTATCATTTCCTTCAGTGCTTTTAACGATATATAATGCATTATTAGGTAAATAACCATAAGCGTTTATTGAATCAACAATTTTTTTAGCATCCTCATTGTTTAATAAATATTTTATTATAGCGTTTTGACTTCTATCTGTCATTGAAAAAGGAAAGCGATAATTTTTATCGTCAAGTAAAAGGTCTTTAATGCTAACCTTCATATACTTACAGCTATCTATATCCATAATAGAACCTCTTTAATTTATGTCTTGTAATATTCTAAGACTAGCATGAATAACTCCTTTTGCAACCAAAATATTTAATATGTTAAGAATAACAATTTACTTTAATTTTGTGAATAAAAATATCTTATCTTTTGGTAATGGTATTTTGTTAATTTTTAACAAATAAAAAATTAAACTCAAAACAATAAATGACACATCAAAAACAAAAGCACATATTGCCTGGTCAGGAAAATAACGGGAATCGATATTTTTAGGACTTTTACTTGACTTTTTGTATTAAATATGCTTTAATATACTTGCTTTGGAGCTCCCAATGAGCTCGTTCGTTGTATACCGAACTAATCACCTCGTCAGAGGAGATAGTTTGGTATTTTTTATTCAGACTTTCTTCCTTTGATGAAAGAGTAACATTTTTTAGAAAAGGAAAAAGTCTATGAAAGAAATTTTAAAAGAATTTATCTCACATCAAATTCGGTCAAACTGTTTTGAAAACATTCCTTTAACTACAAAAAGGATTAAGGAATGTTACCAAGATGTGAGTAATTCTAAAATTTTTGATGAATTGTTGATGTTGGAAAATTTGGGAATTATCTATATAAAACAAGCTGCTCGTTCAAATAAATTGTTTAATAATCGTAAAAATTGGATAAAGCGCAAACAAAGCATTTGTCGTTATATTATTGACATTTTGGAACCGAAGTATTTTGAAGTACCCAATATCTCAGATGTTGATTGGGCAATTAAAGCTTTTGTAGATACTGAAAAATGGGATTTTGTGCTTCAATTTAATGGAATTGATGAAGATGTTCGTATTGACCTAAAACCTAAAAAAGGGCATCAAAAATCACTGCTGATGTATTTTTGGGAACGAGTTCAAAACAATGCAAATGAATGGTGTGAATGTGCTAGTAACGATGAAGATGAAAACAAAACTAAACATTTGTTTGCTGATTCTCATACATCGATTGATGCATTTTTTCAACGTTTTTGTAAAGAGTTAAAACCCTTTTTTATTAAGTTAGAAAAAGGTGGCTATAAGGTAAAGTTTACTCCTATTATTCGTCCTCAATCTTTAAAAGATGAAGATGTTAACGAATTTATATTTTTTTGTGGAACAGAGAGTGATATCCACTATAAATGTAAATTTGACGAGAATGGTAAATTTCTTGGTTGGCATAGGTGTTGATATTCTTGATTATTTTGTAAAAATACTTTGGCTAACTGGTATGTTTCCATTGTGGCTTGATAATATTCTCTGGTTAGCCAAAGTTCGAAATTCGTTGCAGAACTGTCACCAATTGCAATACCCTCAGTTTTTGGGGGTATTTTTTTGTTTAAAGACCTGACCTAGTTTGTAAATTTAAAAATTGCATTTTGGGAAGTTTTTTCCGACTTTTGGGTTTTATGTTGATTTATTGATTTTATTCTATTTTAATGAGAACCGGGAGAAAGTATTGAAAGAAGGGCAAAATGACCGTCAACAAACACAAAGACATCATTATAAATAAATATACGGAATATGATGAGGATACGCGTTTGGTCAGTGACCGAGGTCATAATACGGAATATTTGACTACCATGCGTTACATTCAAAAATTCTTAAAACCCGGTGATAAAATATCGGAAATCGGGACTGCCACGGGACGTTATTCTATCGCGTCGGCTAAAATGGGGTACGATGTGACGGCAGTTGATCTAACGCCCAAGCATGTTGAAATAATGAAGTCCGAAACAAATAAGTTGAAAAATTTCAAATGCATGGTATCAGGCATTTTTTGACTTGCGAGAGATTGGACCGGCAGGGATACAGCTCTCACTTGCCTTATATTTGCAAAAAAATAAATATTGATGAAGGAACGGTATGCTTTTAGTTTTTTTACACGGAAAAGGGGCGGATAAAAATGCCTATAACTGCCAAATAAGAAAAGCGGCGGAAAACTTATCGGCAGATGTCGTGTCTTTTAACGCGCCTTTGCCGCATCCGGCCAAAAAGGATAAGTTTGTTTGGTTTAATAAAATCGAGAATAACAATCGTCAAGAGGCAATTGAAGAAGAGTATCGGCATTCTGTAAATTTTATAGAGGAAAAATTACAAAAATTAAATTATCCGTTATCGGATATTGTGCTGATCGGGCATTCGCAAGGCGGCGGGATGGCCGTGTCCGTGGCTTTGGAATTGAATTTGAAATGTGCAATCAGCATTTGCGGAGATTTGCCTTACAATCTGAAATATGCAAACAAAGCCGAAACGCCGATTTACTGGCTTGAGGGGGAGTGTGACTCATATATAAACCGGGAAAGAAAAGATTCTTATAAGATATTGAAGGCGTTGGGCGTTAATCCGAATTATCGGCTTGTTCCCAATTGTACTCATTCGGAAATAGATCCCGCATTTTTGCAAATTGAAAATATTTTAAATAAAATCAACACATAAATCGGAGACGGATTATGCTAATTCTAACGGCAGGTTGTAAGAACTTGTCGTTTTTTTCTTTTATCAACCAAGCGCTAAACGGAGATTGTATGTTACGTTTAAAGAATTTCTTACGAATATACGGTCTGAAATCACTTAACTAAGCAACGCCGTACCGATGATTATCAACAGAGGCAACATTTGTATTAATATGGCATTGAAGTTAAGGCGTTTGGTAAAAAAACAACTCCATACGGGCGGGAAGTAAAGATATCTTCGGAACGATTTTGGTTGATTTTATTTGTCTTTCAGAGTGTAATTCCGGTGAGGTGTACGATGAAAACTATAAATATCAACGGTCCGATCAATGCCGGTAAGACAACGGGTTCAGATTTAATTATTGACAACAGCAGCCAAACTCCTCGGGAAACGTTACGGCAGATTTTGTTGTTTTGGGAGAAAACAAAATGATAATCAGAAAATTTTCAGAAAAAGATTTGCCGCAAGTTTTGAATTTGTGCCGGGAAGTCCGGCAACACCATATAGATATCCTGAACGGATATTTCACCGAACAGGATGATGCGATCGAACAAATAGGATTTGTTGATTCTCTGACCAAAGATAATATGGTGGCCTTAGTGGCGGAAGACGACGGAAATCTGTGCGGATATTTGCTGGCGGAAATTAAAAATGCGCCTTATTTGCAGAAGTCTAAAATTGCGCATATCTGTAATTTCGGCGTCGCGAAGAAAATGCGTCGTCACGGTATCGGCCGGGTGTTGATGGATGCCTTTTATGAGTTGTGCCGAGAAGAAAATGTTGATGAAATACGTCTGGGTGTTTTTAACAAAAATGTCGAGGCGTACCGATTTTATGAAAGGTACGGCTTTTTGCCGTTTGAGCAGAGAATGAATTTGCAAGTTCAGAAAAAGTAAGCCTTAAAGCGGCAGGTTTGACATCTTCACACCGGTTTTTAGCGGCTTTGAGCTGATAATTTGAAAGTTGCACGGTGGAAATCACAGGCGGTCGTTTTTATATTTTGTTCCCCACTCGGCCATTGACATGATAATCGGCTGCAGTGACAATCCGGTCTGATTCAGGCTGTATTCGACCCGGGGCGGAACTTCGGCAAAAACTTTACGGTTAAGCAGTCCGTCCTTTTCCAGATCGCGCAGATTCTCGGTTAACACGCGTTGGCTGATGCCGGTTAAGCTTTTGCGCAGTTCACCGAAACGCTTGGTACCACCGAGCAAATCCCGAATGATGAGTAATTTCCATTTGTTGCCGATTAAGTTAATGGTTGTAGCAACCGGGCAGTCTAAAATTTTTTTGTTTGAAATCACCATATTTTCTCCAATAGTTACTTTTTGCATACTTTATAATAAAATAGTTCCTACTTTACAATCTATTTTTACATGCATAATAATACTTTTGTTTTCAATTGCAATATGTCTGGGAGAAAATTGATGAAAGAGATTGTTGTACAAAATTATCAAACCGCAAAAGCTCAAAGTCAGGGACAGGGGCTTAATCAGTTTTGCGTAAAACCGATTATTGAAGATATTGCCAAATGTTCAGCAAATTTTGTTGAAGTTGAGCCGGGAAAATATGCTTACGGTTATCATTATCATGAGGAAAATGAAGAAGTTTTTTATATTATCAGCGGCGAAGCTTCGGTCAAAACCGAAAGAGGCGATATACATTTGAAACAAGGGGATGCGATCTGTTTTCCGGCCGATAAGGAAGGTTCTCATGTCATTTCTAATCCTTCCCGGACCGAAAAACTGGTTTATTTGGACGTTGGAACTGCCAATAAGCCGGATATTGTCCATTTTACCGGAACAAATGCGGGAATGGTTGTTTCCCGTCAGGGAATTTTTAATTTTACCAAATAATTTTGGGGTTGTTCCCGAGGCGGCAGTTGAAAAGCTGCCGCTTTTTCTTATTTCTCAAAGTTTTTAATTTATTTGTGAAGTCCGTCTTTTATTCTTATAATTTCAGTCCGAATGTTAGTAATCACTTGACAATAGGCAAAGAAACATTATTACTAACCGTGAATAATCATTATTTTGTTTCACAAGAGGATCCGGTCAAACAAGCCTCATTAAATATTCCGGTATCATTATGTCTTTTAAAATTATCACGCTGATTGCCGTTGCTGCCTTTATAATACTGTTTGCATATACGGTCTGGCAGGTTTCCCGCCTTCGTAAAAGAACGCAAAAAGAATTGTCTTTTGAACCCGGCGTCTATCAGGGGCCGGCAGGCGATCCCCACTGGGACGGGCAATTGCCTGAAAAAGTTGACGACTATTCGGAACCGCGCTATGTATATGAAAACTTGGAAGAAAGCGCCGATTATCTGCCCGAGAACGGCAGAATTGTCGGTTATCGGATCAGTCCGGATTTGGTGATTCACAGCCGGGTGCAGTCGGAAGTGAATCCGCCGATTCTTCACAGCTATATTTCGCGGTTTGGCGGCAAGCTGTTAGAGGGAGAGGATGTTGTCTTATTGCAGCAAAATTGGGACAAGGTCTCGATGTTGCGAAAAAAAGCAGGGGACGAACCTTTGCCGGCAGGTTGGTTTTGGGCTTTGCATCAGGGCATACCTGTGGTTGTCCACTATAAAGGCAATTGCTATAAGGATGTCATCGGTTTTCCGGGGGTGTGGTACCCTCTGATTCTGAAGAGATGAAAGTTCAATTTGCGAAAAGTTATCTTTTATACTTTTTCGTTGGCGCAAAATCAAAAAAACAACTTTCGTTTTGAAAGTTGTTTTTTTTGTGTTCTGAAAGCCGGTACCGAACATTTAATTATCATTCTTCTGGCATATTTTTCGCTTGCGGAAAGAAAAACGGCAGTTGTCGCCGTTGCTTCAGCCGGTTTGCGGTAGAGTCCGGACATCGGGACGGTAGCTTTCCGCCAGTTGGTTGATATGTTCAGACATTGTTGTCAGCGGCCGCCGCAGGCGGTGATATTCGGCCAAAACGTCGCGGTGATTGAAAATGTAAGACAGGTGCGCAATAAAATCAACCGTATCGTTGCCGCGAAAACGAAAATACGGCGAGGACGAGAGTTCGGATGCGCCGCCGAAGTCGCTGGACAGGACCGCCACCCCGCAGGCAGCCATTTCTATGGCGACTTGGGGCAAATTATCTTCCCAAATGACCGGAACCACTCCAAGATCAACGTCAGACAACAGTTTGGGCAACTCGCCGCGCCGATAGCCGTCGAATATTTCAAGCCGGTGAAATTTCTGCTGCAGTTTTTGCAACCGTTGCTGCGGAACAGTGTCGTAAATATACCGGGCGGCAAAGCGGAGATTGATTTGCGCTGACATTTCATCCGGCAGCTGTTCCAGGGCCGACAACAGAAAGAAAAAGCCTTTGGCGGCTCGCGCGTATCCGAGAAACGCCAGAGTAAAACAGGAACTGTCATCAGATTTGAAAGCCGGCGCAAACGGTTTGATTCCCGCATAATCGGTGCCGATATAGGCGACTTCGAGAAGGTCGGGGCGAATACCGTAACCGGCCGCAAGATCAGCCACGCGCTGTGATACGGCCAGGATTTTATCAACATATCGGTTCATAAAAGCAATATTTAAACGCCGAAATTCTTTGTAGGTTTGTGGCAAATTGCGCTGTGCGGTTACGGAAAGCAATTTTTCGGCAAGATGTGCCGATTTGACTTTTAACCAGGGTCTCAGCAGCTGCGGCCGAATTGATCCCGGTTCAAACCACAGCGTCATCGCCTGCATAAACCATTGCGGGTCAAGGGATTTGTGACGGCAGCGTCCGCATTCCAAACCGCCGCGAAAACTCAGACAACGGCATTGGTTATGATTTTGGAACAATTGAACCTGCGGGCAAAAAGGAAAATAGTTGTGCAGGGAAAAAATAATTTTCAGACCGGGAAAATATTCTTTGATTTTAAGAACGTTCAGCGGCAAGCCTTCCAGATTGTGAAAATGGATAACGTCAAAGCCGCCTTGTTCGGCAATAAATTTTTGCAACAGTTTCAATACCGTACAGTCGGATTGGTCCAGATAATTGCGGAGGTTGTGAACCAGCAGAGTACCCGGTGCCGGAACCGGAGAATTTACCAGTTCAAAAGCCTGACAGCCAGTGTTGTCGCGGCCTTTCAGCTGACGGATGTAAGGCTTGGAAGAAAAAGGACTGTAAACGTCGCCGGCGCTTAAGAAAACCGGGAAAATTTCCCTGTTGCCGCGCAAAGCGTTGATCAGATTGCGAAGATAGACCGTTACGCCGCCGCCGCGCGGACTTTGACAGTCGGTCCAGTTGTAATACAAAACTTTGAGCACGTCCGTTTACCCCTGAGCCGGAAGGTTTTGCCGCAAAATCTCATCATAACGGTGAGTTTCTCCGTTGCGCAGCATTGTAAAAATATCTTTTTGCGCTTGATTAAACAGTGGCGAAGCCGTTACGACGTGCGGATCGACCCGGTTAAAACTGGCGCTGATGTATTGCTTTTGGTCAGTCTTTCCTTGATGATAAGCGATGCCGTAAGCGTAGGTAGAGTCGTAAAATTCTTTCTTAAACGACCATTCCGCCACTTTGGCATATTTCTCACGGGGGAGTTTTTTAAGGCGTTTCCAGATGTCGTTCCAGCGTTGGAACGGTATGGTATAATCTTTGAGATTGCTCGATTGTCCGGGGTTGTTTTGCCGATAATAATAAAAAGCCTCGCGGACAAAACTGACGGTTCCGTTAAGCAGGGTGTCGTAAAACCACGGATTGTCTACCCAACCGGCGCCTTTGACTTCTTCCATCCGTGCGCCGATACGTTTCAGGAAAGAATGTTTATACAAACACGACCAAATGCTGGGATGGTGGAACAAAATTTCCGGACAGTCGTAAATGCGGAAAACGCCGGCGGGACATTGCAATTTGGACAGCCAATGGATCGGTTTGAAATGTTCTTCGGAACCGTTCTCGGAACCGAAATATTCGAAAAAGCCCGATTTAACGATGTCGGCGCCGGTTTTTTCGGCGTTTTCCAACAATTTTTGATACATGTCTTCTTTAATCCAGTCGTCGGATTCGACGATTCCGATATATCTTCCGGCGGCGGCATCCAAACCGTGATTAATCGCTCTTCCGTAACCGCCGTTGGTTAAGTGAAGAACTTTGACACGCGGATCGCGGGCGGCGTATTCGTCGATAATTTGCGGACATTTGTCGCAAGAGCCGTCATCGACCAAAATAATTTCCAGAGATTTCAGCGTTTGGTTGACAATGCTGTCAACACATTGACGAAGATATTTTTCAACGCCGTAAATCGGCACAATGACAGATACATCAGGCTGCATGGGTTATTTTCTCCTTTGCGGTTAAAGAATTGAAAATTTCGAGCGCTCGGCCGACCGCCTTGTCCATATCATAGTATTTATAATCGCCGAGGCGTCCGAGGAAATGAACGTTGGGCATTAAATCGGCATCACGGGTGTAGCGCTGATAAAGTTCATGGTTTTCCGGTTTGACGATCGGGTAATAACGCTCATTGTGCCCGCGGACAAAATCGGCCGGATATTCAAACGAGACCACGGTGCGCGGCGAACGATCGTTTAGAAAATATTTATATTCGCCGATACGGGTAAAATCATGATTACAGGGATAGTTGATCACCGAATTGCTTTGAAAATATTCCTGATTATATTCGACAAATTCAAATTCGAGACTGCGGTAGGGCAATTCTCCGTACCGGTAATCGAAAAACTCGTCGATCGGGCCGCTGTAAAACAGGTTTTGATATTCCATATCGTTTTTTACCGATTGAAACGGCGTATTCAAAATGACTTTTATTCGCGGATGATCAATCATGTTTTTGATCAGGGCCGTGTATCCGTTACGCGGAATACCCTGATATTTGTCCTGAAAATAGCGGTTGTCACGGCTGATATAAACAGGTACCCGTCCGGTGACCGCGGGGTCAAGTTGTTCCGGCTTGAGCTGCCATTGTTTGAGCGTATATTCCAGAAACACTTTATGGTATATGTAATCGGCCAGGAATTCCAACTCGCTGTCTTCGCTGCGCCGCAGTTCCAAAATCGGTACTTTGACATTAAATCCGAACTTGGCGATCAGTTTTTCTTCAAGCCGGCGGGCAATGCTTTCGGGAAAAACCTGACGGATCGAATTCAAATTGAAAGGGATCGGCACCTCCTGGCCGTCGATCATCCCTTTAACTTCGTGCATATAAGGGTGCCATCGTGTAAAACGGCTTAAAAAATGCCAAACTTCACTGTTGTTGGTATGAAAAATATGGGTACCGTATTTGTGAATGCAGATTCCGTTTTTGTCATAATAGTCATAAGAATTGCCGCCGATATGCTCCTTGCTGTCAATAATCGTCACTTCCTGATCCAGTTCTTCAGCCAGCTTCCGCGCCAGCGAGGCGCCGCTGAAACCGCAACCGACGATCAAATTTTGTATTTTTCTGCCCATACTGTTTCTCCTTCTGACGATTATATGTTCAATGCGGTATGCCGGGCTGATTTTTCACTCAAAACGGTTTGCCAAAGCGGAATTTCTTCCGTTGCCGGTTGCTGATAAATCAACAGCGGAACTTCTTTAATCCGCAGCGGATGATCGCGGCGGTAGTATTCAAGAAAGATGTTGAAAAGCCGTTCGCCGAGAAACCCGTATACCCGTTGTTGATAAGGCGTTCTTTTGTCAAGTTGAGGATAAATGAGGTTGTCAAGCCGACGCAAAACATCAAACAACCAGCGACAATAGACGTCGGCAAAGTCGCGGCGGCAAATCATCATATTTTTATAATAGGCCCGTGTTTGCTTAAAAATCACATTTTGCGCCGCCGGTATCATTTCCGGATAAACGTCGCGGATGATTGCCAGGGCCAAGTTCATGTCATTGAGATGATGCGCCGCGGCATAAAGCTTATATAAGGAAGAACCGTTCTCTTTCGATTTTGCCGCCGGGACGATCAGATCATAGCTTTCCATCAGTTGCTGCAGGTTTTCGGCGGTATGACCGCTTTGGGCCGTAAAGTCTTCCAACGATTCCAAATCGGTGCCGTCGCCGACCAAATTAAAGAAACGGCGGTAATGACACAGACCGAAACAGTCGTGTTCGGTATTGCGCCAGATCCAGTACAGGACCGAAAGCTCGCAAAAATTTTGATTGCGCAGCGAAATATTTTCGCCGCTGTCATCTCCTGCCATATCAAGACGAAAGCCGGCGGCAGCCCTCCCGGCCTGAATGGGAACCAGCAGCTCGTTGTCGGGCAGCCGGCATTGTTGATGACAGCATACATAAATTGGTATTGTCGGATTCATTATTCACCTCTTTGTTCGGGTACATCAAAAATAAGAGTGATATTTGGTTTTTAAATAGCCTGCTGCAAAAATAGGGTGAAAAAATTGCCGCCGGTCAAAAAACGGGGCCGGGGCAAAAAGCCGGCATAAACGGGGAAAGTTTATGACACGTCACACCCGTTGAGGGGCACCGATTATGGCTTGTAAGTTCGGTTGTTGTTTGCTATATATGAGACAATAACCAACCAAACAGGGACAAAGCAAATGCAGGATATTATGAAATTTTTGCAGACGGCGGAAAAACTCAAATCGGAAAAGAGAAAAACCCTGTTATCCGACAATGAATGGGAAAGCGTTGCCTCTCATACCTGGATGATGGGCTTGCTGGCGGTTTTGTTTCTTGACAAGTCGGTTCACCGGCTTGACGGCGAAAAGGTTTTAAAAATGATTGTCGTTCATGATTTGGCCGAAGCCGAAACCGGGGATATTGCGATGGGAAAAACTTTTCAAAACCGTGCGTTGGATCTTGAGAAAAAAGAAAAGGAACAGGCGTCGATGAACGGATTGCTGGCTTTGCTGCCCGATGAAAACCGGAAAGAAATCATGGATTTGTGGCAGGAATTTGAAAAAGCCGAAACCGGGGAAGCCCGTTTTGTGAAAGCACTGGACAAACTGGAATCCTATTTTCAGGTTTCGTGTGCCGAAGACGTCAGTTACATTGATCGGCTGGGCGACGGCGATATCTATTGGAAAATTTATTGTCAGGATTTACAAAAACATCTGTTTGCCGACGAACCGGAATTATGCCGTTTTTGGGATGCCGTTAAACCGGTTATTTTGGAAAAAATGCGCAAAAGCGGCATTAATCCGATTGATTATATGAAAAAAGGCGAGACGGAAAAAAAGAAAGCATAATCTTGGCAGAACACTTGAAAGGTCAGAAAAACAGCCTCCGGTCGGGAGGCTGTTTGAAGATTGTTGCAAATTCAGCGGCTGATTTTCTGACACATCGGGTAGTTGATGCCGTGCATGGCCAAATAGAGGTCGCCGTCCTGCTGCGTAAAAGATATTCCGGTGCCCGGTTCCTGATATTTTTCACCGGCGGCGGAAATGGTTCTCGACAGAACGTGGTTGATGCCGTCGATCCGTAAAATCATGGAGTTGTCGTTAAGAACTTTCGCCTGAACAATCTGATCGCCGCATTTGTATTCGGCCTGATCCTTTACCGCAACATTGTTCGTACAGGCCATAACCAGCAGCGGCAGCCCCAAAATCCAATATTTCATAACATTACCCTTTCGTTGTTTAAGATGATCATACACGATATAATCACCGGGCGGATAATATCAAGAAACCGGAACATAATTTATCGGTTGCCAAAGTTCCAGGGACGGAAACAACCGTTTGACCGTCGGAGCGATAAAGTTTATTATAAGTACGTAAGTTTGAAAAATGTGTCTGCTGTTTTGAAAGACGCAGCGGCAAACAAGGTTGATTGAAAAACGATGCATGACATTTGGAATCCGTGGCACGGCTGTGTGAAAAAAAGCGAAGGCTGCCGCAACTGTTATATGTATTTTCTCGACCGGCAGCGCAATCGGGACGGTGCCGTTGTTTATAAAGTAAAAAACAATTTTGACTATCCGCTGCAAAAAGATAAAAGCGGCGCTTTCAAAATTAAAAGCGGCGAGCGGATACGCGTCTGCATGACTTCCGATTTTTTTCTGGAGCAGGCCGATCCGTGGCGCAACGATGCCTGGCGGATCATCAAACAACGTCCGGATGTGGTGTTTTTCTTATTGACCAAACGGCCTGAACGAGTCGACGCCTGTCTGCCTTCCGACTGGGAAAACGGTTGGGAAAATGTTTTTTTTAACGTGACGTGCGAAGATCAGAAAAATGCCGACGAGCGGATTCCGCTTTTGCTTGAGCTTCCTTTCCGACATAAAGGGATCATGGCGGCGCCGTTTATCGGTCCTCTCAGTATCGGCCGTTATCTGCAAAGCGGACAAATAGAGCAGGTGATCGCCGGCGGAGAAAATTATGACGGTTCGCGGCCGCTGCATTATGCATGGGTCAAGCGGTTGTACGAAGATTGCGTCGCTTTTGAAACGACTTTCTGTTTTATCGAAACCGGAACCCGCTTTGTTAAAGACGGCAAGACTTATTTTTTAAAGGACAAACGGCTTCAGAGTCGGATGGCATTTAAATCCGGATTGCAGTATCAGGGTAAAAAAATTGACTTTCGACTCGCACCGCTGCAAGGCGGATTGTTTGAGGATGCACAAATTTGGCATCGAAAATTCAAAGAACAATGTCAAACCTGCGGCAGCCGTCTGATTTGCAACGGTTGTGCCGAGTGCGGGCAATGTGAGAGATAAATAAAAAATGCCTCTCAAAAGCGAGAGGCATTTAACTGTGCTCAAAACAGTCTTATTTGCCGCAGGGGCTGACGATTTCGGAAAGCGAAAGAACGCCAAGCAGATAGTCATTGGTGCAAACTTTCTGACCGCCGATGGTTCCGCGGGTGCCGGTGCAAGCCGAAAGGGCAAGCAAGACGACAACAAGAGCTAATTTTTTCATTTTGTAGTCCTTATGTTTAGTTAATCAACGATTGCTGTTGCAATCCACTTCATATTATAAATGTGCGATAAAAAAGCAATTTAAAATTGAAGACGGTGGATATGTCGAAAAATGAGTCGCCGCGTTTCCCGTGCCGGAGAAAGGCGGGGCGATTCGTAAAGTTCTCTCGGCTGAAGTCGTTTTCTATAGGATTTTTTTGTCCGGTTACCCTAAAGCTACTATAACATTTTATTAAGGTTTTTTGCCGTTTCTACCCTTTTTTGTTCAAAATTGCTCTAAAAAATACATTTTTCCTTTACTTTTGACAAAAATATGGTAGATTAGAAACAGGTAATAAAATTATTAGCTATGAAGAAAATTATTTTTATCGTCGTTGCTGCCATGTTCGCATTGACGACGGCGGCTCAAGCGCAAAACTACAAAAGTTGGAAAGCTCCGAAAGATGAACCCGATCTGCTGCGCGCAAGTGCTCTGGCTTATGTCGGGTACAACTTTCTCGAAAATGCTCCTATGGGAGGAGTGGCACTCGGACTCAACTGTTACTGCGTTCGCGCAGAACTGGACTTCGGGTTCAGCTCGCTCAAGACTCCGACTCTCGAGAAGAAACGTCACAGCCTGGGGTACTTCAGTCCGTCAATCGGTCTGTCGTTCGGGGACAAGTACGAGTTCTACGGCATGGTCGGATTCACCACCTGGGGGTATATCGCGACAACGGAAGTAACGGAATGCGCGAAGGACAAGTTCCACAAGGATCTAGTCCACTGCAGACTGAAGGTCGGAAGTAACATCATGATCTCGGACAAGTTCTTTGTCAACGTCGATCTGAGTTACATGATCCCCAAGAGCTCTGAGGTCGGATATGTCTATTTTGACAATCTCGCTCTGAGAGCCGGTATCGGTTACCGCTTCTGATACCTACTGTCAAAATGCAAAAGCTCAACACCGGCCGGTGTTGAGCTTTTGCTGTTTAATGCCCCGATATTAAGGTAATAACGATAAAAAACGGATATATTAAGGAATCCAATCAACAATTCCGTTAAGCGGATTTTGCTGCCGCCAGCGGCAAAAATCGGCGTAGTTCCGGATGCCGTCCCGAATAACCGCCAGGTAATATTCGATTCCCGCGATTTTCAAATTATCGGGGGTTTCAAATTTCAATTGCAGAATAGTCGTTCGCTGTTCCGGCGTGATAACCGCGGCGATCCGTTCGGCAATTTTTTCAAAATAGCCGTCGTAAGGAGAACCGGCCGGCATATGTATCATGTCAAGCTGCCACAATAAATTCTTTTCGTCACGGTACCAGGCGTGCCATTCCAGACAGGTGTCGGCTTCCTGCAAAAGATTGGTATATTCGATTTTGACAATATTTTGATTCTCGGCCAGTTGAGCCATGGCGCGGAAGCTGTCGCCGATTTTTATCTGCGGCGTGTAAATGTGAAAGTCAATATCCCGATGTTTCATTAAAAGTCCTGTTTTCAACGATCCGATTAAATTGACTTTTGCCCCGATGCTTTCCCAGCAGCGGATGATGCCGCTTTGTTCAATCACCTGCCAAGCGCATCTTTGGTTATCGGCAGCTGTTTTCAATATATTTTCAATAGGTTCCATTTTCTTTTCCTCATAAGTTGACGGCGGAATTATAAGAGGTTTATAATTAATGGCAATTGAAAACCGCGGCAGCCGTATCAAATTTATGCCGGCGGTCTGAAACGGTTTTTGTAAAAATGAGGAGAAGCAAATGAAGGTATTGATGATTAACGGCAGTCCCAATCGACACGGTTGTACCGGTACTGCCCTGAATATTGTTGCCGGTGCGCTGGCGGAAAACGGAATTGACAACGAAATTGTATGGTTGGGCAACGGTCCGTTGCGGGATTGTATCGGCTGCCGGGCCTGTCGTAAGCTGAATAACCGCTGCGTGTTTGATGACGACATTGTCAACCGCATTTTGGAAAAAGCGGAAGCGGCGGATGGTTTTGTTTTCGGCTCGCCCACTTATTATGCCCACTCCAGCGGCCGGATTTTGTCGGTGCTGGATCGGGTGTTTTATGCCGGATCGGCTGTGTTTGCCGGCAAGCCGGGCGCTGCCGTCGTTTCGGCCCGTCGCGCCGGAACAACCGCCAACCTTGATGTTTTGAACAAATATTTTATGATCAGCCGCATGCCGGTTGTCAGCAGCAATTATTGGAACATGGTGCACGGCAATCGTCCCGAAGAGGTGTATCGGGATGAAGAAGGCGTACAGATCATGCGCGTGCTGGGATATGAAATGGCCTGGTTGTTAAAATCGATTGCCGCCGGAAAGAGAGCCGGGATTGCGCGTCCTGAAATCGAAGAAAAAATCCGTACCGATTTTATCCGCTGAGCCGAATTTATTCGTTTCGCCGTGTCTTTGCTGCCGGGGTCGAAAGACACGGCAGTCGGCTGAAAAGCTGCCGGTAACATCACCAGGTTTAGCCGGAGCTGCTGTACAAAGAAAGCCCGCCTTGAAGCGGGGCAATGGTTTGACGAAAATCAGTCACCGAGGAAATTTTGTCTGTCTTTATCTAAAATCAAGCGGCGAGGAAGATATAGGTAAAATTCCGTTATTTTTGAAAAACGGAATTTTACCGGAAATACGCCTATCTTCCGAACACGGCATCTTTCAGGCGTTTCAGGGTCGCTTGTGCCGTCGGTCGGGCTTTGGCGGCGCCTTCTTCGAGCATCGCTTCCACTTCGTCATAGTGTGCCATATAATAGTTATATTTCTCGCGCATCTCTTTTATTTCGGCAATTACGGCGTCCAGCAGCATGTTTTTTATATGCCCGTAGCCCAGTTTGCCTTCGCGCAGCCCGTCGCCCATTTCCTGCAACTGTGCCGGGGCGGCAATTGATTTGTAAATTTCGTAAACCAGAATTTCATCCGGATTTTTGGGTTCTTCCATCGGACGGCAATCGGTCTTAATGGAAAAAACGGCTTTTTTGATTGCTTTGTCATCCTCAAACAACGGAATGACGTTGCCGTACGACTTGCTCATTTTCCGCCCGTCGATTCCGGGAACCACGGCCACGTTGTTGTCAATCGAATATTCGGGCAGGGTGAGCAGCGGCCGGTTGTAATGCGCATTGATCGCTCCCGCAATGTCACGGGCGATTTCAACATGCTGCACCTGGTCTTTGCCCACCGGAACAATGTCGGTGTCGTAGGCCAAAATGTCCGCCGCCATCAAAGTGGGGTAGGTGTACAAGCCCATATTGATGCCGTCGTCGTCGGGTTTGCCGGCTTCGCGGTTTTTGTCGACCGCGGCTTTGTAGGCATGGGCTTTGTTCATAAAGCCTTTGGGCGTATAGGCGTAAAGAATGGTTGTAATTTCCGGAATTTCGGCGATATCCGACTGACGGTAAAAGACGGAACGGCTGGGATCGAGCCCGGCGGCAAGGTAGATGCAGGCGATTTCCTGCAGTTTACGGTTTAGGACCGCCGGATCTTTTTCGGCATTAATCGCATGGTAATCGGCAATGAACATATAGTGTTTTCCGTTGGCTTCCAATGCCTTTCCTCCCAGTTTGATGGCCGGTTTGATGGCGCCGAGATAATTTCCCAAATGCGGGGTGCCGGTTGGTTTGACTCCGGTTAACACTTTCTTGTCTTTAAACATTTCTTGTCCGTCCTTGTAAATTTTTATTGTAATTATTTATAAAATTGATACTCTGTTTGCGTTTATAAATCAATTAAAAAACTAAGGACATATGATAATGCTGGATATAAAATTTATTGTCGAGAATCAGAAGCTGGTGGAAGAAGGCATTGCCAAAAAAGGCTTAAAAGTCGATATTCCCGCCTTGGTTTCCCTGCATTTGGATATTAATAAGCTCAAAACTTCCTCTCAGGCGCTGGCCGAAGAAAAAAACCGGCTGAGCAATTCGATCAAATCGGCCTCGGCGGAAGAACGTCCGGCAATTATTGCAAAAAGTAAGGCGCTTGGTGAAGAATTGAAAGCCGAACAGGAAAAACTGGCGGCCGAACAGGCAAAATTTGATGATATCATGTGGCGGATGCCCAACCTGCCGAGTCCCGAAAGTCCGGTCGGTGTTGATGACAGCGAAAATGTGGTACGGCGCAAAGTGGGCGAACCGACTCAGTTTGATTTTACGCCGCGCGACCATGTCGAACTGATGGAACTGAACGGCTGGAGCGAAGGCGAACGGATTGCCAAAGTCTGCGGATCGCGCACTTATGCGATTACCGGCGAGCTGGCACGTCTGGAACTGGCAATTCACCTGATGGTAATGGACAAGCTGGCGGCAAACGGCTTCCGCGTGATTACGGTGCCGTCGATCTCGAAAGAAAAGCCGCTGTACGGTCAAGGTTATCTGCCGTTTGCCCGTGACGAAATCTATTATATGCCCGAAGATGACATTTATCTGTCCGGCACCGCAGAGCTGATTTTAAATTCGCTGCGAGCCGATGAAATTATTCCCGAAAACGAACTGCCGGTTCTTTATGCCGGATTTTCTCCCTGTTTTCGTCGCGAAGCCGGTGCGGCCGGCAAAGACACCCGCGGTCTGACCCGGGTTCACCAGTTTATGAAGACCGAGCAGTTTGTCATCTGCAAAAACGATGTTGAAGAAAGCGAGAAATGGCATCAGAAGCTGTTGCAGATTTCGGAAGAAGTCTTGCAGGATCTGGAATTGCCTTATCAGGTGCTGGAAGTTTGTACCGGCGACATGGGGGCACCGAAATACCGCCAGTATGATCTCGAAGCCTGGGTGCCGACGCAAAACTGTTATCGCGAAACCCACAGTTGTTCCAACATCACCGACTGGCAGGCCCGGCGGACCAACTTGCGTTATCGCGACAATGCCGACGGCAAGGTCAAGTTTGTTCATACGCTCAATAACACCGGCATTGCGACGCCGCGGGCGCTGGTACCGTTTCTGGAAAACCACCAGCAGGCGGACGGTTCAATCCGTATTCCGGTCAAACTGCAGCCTTATATGATGGGAAAAACATCCATCGGCGGCAAAAAATAATGGATGCTTAAAACAAAATCCCCGGTTTTCCGGGGATTTTTGCAATCTGGCGACAATGGGTATCGACAAGCTGTGCGGGTCTGTTTTGTCAGCGGCGCTAATACCAGTAAAACTTGAAATAGTTGTGAATACAATACCAGCACCCCAACCACAGGACCAATGAAATCCCGAGTCGAAGCAGGCGGGGACCGAGCGAAAGTTTTCTGATGAAAAAGTCGCGATAAAAGACGGCAAACAAACTGCCGTAAACCGCGACAATTGCAAAATAAACCAGCCGGCGGGTATAAAGAATTTGCGGATCGGTGATGAAATATACCGGACGGCTGAAAAAAGAATTGAAAATTTCAAAAGCGAAAGTGGAGAGAAAAATCAGCCAGCCGAACGCGAACAGAAAATTGACGATGTTGGAAACAAATTGACGATTCATAGTAAAACTCCGTGGTTTGGAAAATGTTTCAGCGCGGCAAGCCGTATCGTTGAGCGATGTAATAATCGTACCAGAAAGATGAAGTGACTTCCCAGTCCGGTTTCTGATTGACCACCTTGGCGTCAAAGTAGGCCAAATGCCACGCAATCAGGCACATAACCGCCGACAGCAGGAGGATCAGGGTCTTCTTGCCCAAGTGACGCGGCATCAGGAAATATTGCCTGTAGAATCGATAAGCTGCCCAAGTATAAATGATTAAAATCAGGTAGTGAACCAGCATATAGATGTAAATATTTCTGCCGTAAGAGGCGGCGCTGCGAAAAACGCCGACATAAGCGCCGTCAATCTGTTTGAACAGATAGCCGAAAAACAACAGCCATAAAGCAATAAATGCCAGATTTAACAACATATTATAGATGCCGAATATCCAAGCCGGAAAACGAATGTCATCGTCTTCGGTAAAAAAAGCAATAAATTGTTCGTATTTTGTTTTGTTGGCGGTCATAAGATACCCCTTGATATGTAAAGCGTTTGATATCAAAAGATATAATATAAACCGAAAAAGATGTCAATCTTAAGTTGAAATAGGGGTGATTGTTACAACCTAAGGTTGAAATGGCTGCTAACAGGCTATAAAAACATAATTTATTATATTGATATAAATTTAAAAATAAATATTTTTTTGTGCTTTTATCTCAAAAAATAACTTTTTTTCTGTTATTAGGCTCTGAAACAAGCCAAAAAATGACGTATTTTGACGTTTTAAGGGGAATCCGATTCCCGACTCGGTAAAAGCCGGCTTTTCAGATGTCGTTTTGTGCCCAGAAAGCACGGTCGACATCCTGACTGAACATCGGCAGGGCACGCACACTGTTCCACAATGCCAGCAAAACAAAAGCGCAAATAACCGATCCCAGCATTACGGAGATTTTGGATTGCAGGCTGCGACGGTTGGAAAACAGAATTTTGAAAAATCTGTAAAAACAATAGGAGAAAACAATAGTGACCAACAAAGTGAAAAAAGTTTCGGCATAAATGTTCTCTACCGGCAGCGTTTGTCCGGGGATGACAATGACGGTATACATTCGGTAGAGAAAGAAATAGAAAAGGCCCCAGCCCAACAGAAAAAGGATTTGCATCAGCAGTATGATTGCAGCTTTGAGAGGCTTTTTTCTAAAATTATCGAGATATTTTTGGCAGTAAGAACAAATTTTCTGTTTCATGGTAACACCTTTCGACTGAGACAAAGTTCGAAAACGATAGGCCGGGACAGGTTATTGTCCGTCTTTTGCAAACAGAACCGTCTGTTGGGATAAGTTGTTCTCGCTGCTTGGCGACGGAATACCGTTTTCATCACGCCTTTTTCATTAGCAGGCGCTTAACATTGCTCATTTATTCCTTTTATTGCCGATTACAAGATGAACGCCGGAAAACAAATTTTATTTGTGGCGATGCCTGTCGATGATGTTTTGCCTGAATCATTTTGCCCAAAAAGCGATAGTGGTATCCGGTAAAAAAGAGAACAGAGATCGTATAGAGATGAATAAAACCGGTACCATTAAAGCACATATAACTGCAGCGAATATTCCCAAAAGCTTTAATTTGAAGCTGGCTTGAACGGCAAATAAAATTTTTGATAATTTGTAAAAACAGTAAGGATAAACTGTTATCAAAATAAGGGCGTATAAAGTATCTGTATAGATATTGCCTTTAGGTTCGGTTCTTCCCGGGATAATAAACGAAGCATATAACCTGTATAGATAGTAAAAGAATAATCCCCAGCCGAGCAGAAATAGGATTTGCAATATCAGGACGGCGGCGGTTTGGAACGGTTTTTGTCTGAAGTTTTCCCGATATTCTCTAAAATAAGTTGCAATCTGCTGTTTCATAAGTCATTTCTCCAAAAGTTGCAAAAAAGTGATCAGTTGCCGCAGGACCAGCACCAAAATGCGTTCCGAACAATAGGCGTATGGGATAGAAAATTTTGAACATCAAAAATATCGGCCAAAAATGCAACTGCCATTAGAAAAGATATCAGCAAAGCTGTAAATCTCCAGCGGAGTTTTTGGTTGTTATCAAACATCAGCGGCCAAAGTTTGACGACAACATAGCTAAAAATAATAAGCTGCAAAACACCATTTATAGTTTCAACATAAATATTGCCTTTTGGTTCAGATATTCCGGGGATGATATATCGAATATACTGTAAGGAAAGATAGTAAAAGAACAATCCCCAGCCGAGCAGGAATAGGATTTGCATTATCAGGACGGCGGCGGTTTGGAACGGTTTTTGTCTGAAATTTTCCCGATATTCTCTAAAATAAGTTGCAATTTGCTGTTTCATAAGTCATTTCTCCAAAAGTTGCCAAAAAGTGATCAGTTGCCGCAGGACCAGCACCAAAAGGCGGTGTTGGTATCAGGTAAAAAAGAAAACAGACTGTGAATGCCAATGTGGAGCGGATAGGCTAATATCGAGAAGCTAACGGAAGCTAAAAATACCCCTATTTTAGCTCTCGTAGAGTAACGGTTAGAAAACATGATCTTAAAAAATTTGTAAAAGCAATAAGAATATAGAATGCTAATAAAAATAAAAAAAATCGATTCGGGATATATCGGTGTTTTGGACTCGATTTTTCCGGGGATAATATATTTGATATATTGACCGATGAGAATGTAATAGAACAATCCCCAGCCAAGCAGAAATAGGATTTGCAATATCAGGACAATGGAGGCTTGGAACGGTTTTTGTCTGAAGTTTTCTCGATATTCTCTAAAATAAGTTGCAATCTGCTGTTTCATTTTTTTTGAACCTCAATGATGATTAAGATTACTTTAGAAGAAATGTTTTGTTCGTAATTTGTTCTTTCTGGAATCGCAAAAACTTCTTCATTTGTATTTACATACAAACTATATAGTATAAAATTTTATGCTTGTCAATCGAAAGTTGAGGAGCTGGAGTTTTTTGCAACCTAAAGTTGTAATTGTGTATAACTATTTATAAAAACATCATTTATTATAACCCAATATTTATAAAAATAAACTGTTTTTTTGTTTAAGGTAAAAATAATTTGAAAAAAAAATTTAAAATCACATTTTTCTGATAAAAATTTTAATAAAACAGAATAATTATTGTAATAATTTTTTGTTTGCCTATCTTTCGAAGTCTTCGTCTTTATATCTTACCCGCACTTTTACCGGTGAGCGGCTGCTTTTGATATAAGGAACAAGATGCTCCATGTTGGGGCCCACGTCGATGCACCCATTTGATCCCAATTCATCACTGCCATGTATATACATGCTGTGACGTCCGTAAGTGTTGGTATCTTGATCCGGTTCTAACGGAACGCGATGACTTCCCCATTTTTCGGGTTCTCGCAGCCAGCTGTCTTTTCCTGTAGGGTAAAAGGGGTAAGTAATATCTCTCCATGATGAAATCGGATTATTCATAAACTGTTGAAGTCGTTCCGGCCAAAGCAGCGTTTTTTGTAATTCATCCGGATCAACCGAATATGTTCCTTCCGGAGTTGGTCCCAGATCAGAAGTTGACATGCTGGCTCGGTTTTGGTAGCCGGGTTGACCTGCCATCGCCGGCCATGAATTTTGAACGACATTGTTTCTCTTTACATACAGATCCTGTCCGTCGAATTCCAATTCGGGATCGGGAATCGCTGTCTGCCGAAAGCGGGGGCGCACGGGTTCCATATCCTCGTTATAACCGTCGAGGCAATATTCAAGAATTTCGCGTGTTGTCATGTTTTTACGCGGCAGCGGCGAGGCTTGGCGTCTTTTGGCCCGGGCAGCGGGATAAGGCGTGCCGAATCCTTCGTCATCGTCATCATATATACTCATTTTATTTTCCTTGTTATTAAAGTTGAATCAAAAAAGCGCCGGAACAATCCGGCGCCGGTTGGGTGCTTTCGTTTTTCGGCGGAGATTTTCGTCCCAGCCGGATACGAAAAAATCCGTCTGCTGCCTCAAACAACAGACGGATACAAAAAAACACCGGCGTCTTGCGGTGTTGATCATTATTTTCCGTTTAACCGCGGCTTGTGCGCGGGGTCGAAAAGTGCTCCTGGAGCACAAAAAAAGGCGGGAATCACCGCCTTTGTCATCAATACGGACAAAATCCCGTATTATGGAAATAACCTATATCACAAACAGACGAAAAAATCAACAGAATCTCGCAAAGATTGTGGATAACTTTGCAAAGGAGTAAGGGGTAAATGCCTGAGAAAAGTACTTTGTTACTGTTCGCTGATTTGATTGCGATAAAGTTTTTGACATTCTCCAACCATTTTCCAAGTGGATGAAGTTGAGATTTTTTCATTATAATTGCGGTGCCAAAATGCAAGAGTTTGGTTTGTCTCCGGTGAAACTTGATAATGCGGGACCGCAATTAAAGCGAAAAGGCAACCGAACAAAGCAGTGCAGGCAATAATTTTAACCTTCAAAACCGATGTGGCTACGGGATTAAAAAATTTTTTGCTCCAGTAAAATAAAAGAAAAATAGCCATAAAATCTGTCAGCAAATTAGAGACTGAATAAAGGTAAATGTTAGCGGGATATGAGGGTACGGGAGAAAATTGTCCCGGGATAATCGTATTTTTCACAATCAGAAACGCTGCGCTTAGAATCGTTGCCCATCCGTAAATAAAAACCGTGTTTAGAAATAAGTTCGCCGTTGAAAAATGTCTGTCCGTTGAAGTCATCGGGAACTCCTTTCGTCTTCAGTTAAATAAGGCAGATATCCGCAGTGACGGTATTGTGTTCTTGCAATATCATGCGAATCTGTATTTTGGCTGACGGCAGCGGGATGCCAAAAGGCATAAGGATGATATGAAAGCGGCGCCAACTGCTCTTGCCAAAAGATGACACTCAATTCTGCCGCCAAGACAAAGGCTGCCGCCAGTATGGAATAACCAAGCACAGCAATTTTCTTTGTAAGTATTGCCGGTTGTTGAAAAAAATCTGCAGCAAGATCGATAAAAATCCAAATCAAAGCAAAAGCGTATGATAAACGGACAATGGCTTTGAAATAAAAATTATTGTGATAGTGGGGCAGTTCATTGAAGTGGCCGTTTACTGTTTCGCCGAAGAAAACACAAATTATACTAAAAAAACTCAACCATCCGACGATGAAAACGGCAGTAAGAAGAAGATGCAGAATGAAATATCCCGACCTTTTGAACCATTTTGTAAGAAGAAGCGTATTTTTATGAAACATATCAGAACCATCAAATCAATAATACATATCATAATATAAGAATAATATTTGTTCAATGAATATTGTAATAGATATGTTACCAGCATTTCTTAGGGTAATGTACCTTTAGTTCAATATCTTTACCATATTGATCCAGTAAGTTTTTTAATTTACTCGTTTGCCAAGGTATGTCAATGCAGCCGGCCGAACCTTTGCTAAAACCCCCGTGAATTGAAAAGCCGGATCTTCCATACGTTTCCGTATTTTGATTCGGTTCAAGCCAAACTCTTCTCAGACCCCACGCAGGCAAGCTTCCTGGCCATGTCCCCTGTTTTACTATACCAGCGATCATTTGTTTCAAATTTTGATCAGAGAAGTTTGCGGCGCTACCCGGGCGAAACCTTTTTCAATTGCCGGCAAAAGGTAAGGAACGGCGGCGCCGAGCAAAATTGACGTCGGCAGAATGACCGGCTTTTTGCCGGTGTCGACCTGTTCAGTAAAAAAGCCGCGTCCGAAACGGAGAAACAGCGGAACCGTCGGCAAAAAAAGAAAAATGATTTCGGTTATCACCGCATATATGCCGTAACAAGGTGCTTCCGGCAGCGGAAAGTCACAATAATATCCTTTGGTCAGGACGATTGTCAGGGTATGGCCGATTTCGCTGAAAAAAATCCACCGGCCGGCAACGAAAAACAGGTTTAACAGATAATTGAACATTTGTCCGGCGTTTTTCTCGGCGGGGAAAGTTTAAAAACAGTCGTTTTTGTGCGGGTTTCCCTTGTAATTTTAACAAATTGCTTTATTTTCAAATAAATTGCAAGGAGAATTGGGATGAAAAAATTAAATGCCGACCGGTTAAAAGTGGCGGTGTTTGACTGGGACGGAACGTTGGTTGAAAGCCGCACCCCGCGTTTGTGGGCGGTTAACCGGATTATGGATCAATACGGTTTGCCCGATTGGGAAAGCACCCGTGACCGACAGAATAAGTACTACTCGTTCATGGATAATTTTCCGTTGGTTTTCGGCGACAAAGCTCAGGAAGCTTATCAAAAATATTTTGAACTTTATCGGCAAAATTTTGCCCGCATGATCAAGGTGTTTCCCGGGGTTCGCGAAACCCTGACGCTGTTAAGGAATAAAGGAGTCAAAACCGCGATCATGACCAACAAGGATCGCCGACTGCTGGAGTTGGAACTGTCCCGGTTATTTGAGCCCGGCTGTTTTGATAAAGTCGTCTGCGGACACGAAGCGTTGCGTGACAAGCCGTATGCCGATCATGCCGCTCATACGCTTGAAGGGTTGATCGACAAAGCCGATATTACGCCGCAAACGGTTTGGATTGTCGGCGACAGCGTGTTGGACAACATCTGCGCGGCGGCGGTGAATGCCTTGCCGGTTCGGATTATCGGCAACGGTTCCGAAATTGAAAAAATTGACGATCCGAGCGTTGTCTATTTTGAAGACTTCAGCGACTTTTACCGGCATTTGGCCGGCTGACTTTCTAACGGAGACTGCCGAAAATGAAACAACAAAACGATAACGAAAAACCGCGCCGCCTGTACCTGATTGTTGCGGGGATTGCCGCAGCGGCGTTGGCGGTCCTCAATTATTTTTATTTTCGTGAAAAAATATCTTCAAACGCCGAGCTGATTACTCGTTATACCAGGAAAGCCGATCCGATGGAAAAATACCGCGATCCGGCCGTTGCCGGGCTGTTTTATGCCGCTGCGCCGCAAATGCTTGAACAGGAAGTCGAACATTATTTGCAGTCGGGTTATCGTCGCCATGACAAAATGCCGAAAATTTTGGTGGTGCCGCATGCCGGTTATCAATATTCGGCGCCGGCCGCTGCCGAAGCCTATAAGCCGCTTCGCGATTATTCCGCGGAGATCAAAAGGGTGATCCTTGTCGGGCCTTCGCACCGGGCGGCTGTCAACGGTGCCGCTTTGTCCTCGGCCGATTATTTCATGACGCCGCTCGGACGTGTCGCGGTTGACCGTGATGCGGTAAAACAACTGGCTTTGTTGCCGCTTTTCGTTGTTGATGACAAGGCGCATAAAGATGAACATTCGTTAGAGGTTCAGCTGCCGTTTTTGCAAAAAACGCTGTCCGATTTTAAGATTGTGCCGATTGTCTACGGCGAAGTCAACCCGCAGGAACTGGCGGAGGCTTTGGAACCGTATTTGCGTCGCAAAGATACGCTGCTGGTGGTTTCGGCCGATTTGTCGCATTACCTTTCTTATGAACAGGCGCAGGTCATTGACCGCCAAACCGCCGAACAAATTGCCGCCGGAACGCCGCAAATTGACGAACACCGTTCCTGCGGCGCCGCCGGCATTAACACCGCGCTGATTCTTTCTCACACCATGCATTTGCCGCCGCGGATTCTGGCGCTGATCAATTCCGGCGACACTTCGGGAGAACGCACCCGGGTTGTGGGTTACGGCGCCTGGTCGTTTTCGGCAGCCTCGGCGTTGGAGCGGGAAACGGCAGCCTTAAAGGATTTTGCGGCGGTCAACGGTAAAAGCCTGTTGCGGATTGCCCGGACTTCGTTGGAAGAAGCGGTGCTGCACCGTCGTTTGTATAAGCCTTCGCGCCAAGATTATGATGATATGTTGTTTGACAAGGGGGCCTCTTTCGTCACTTTGGAAGAAAAAGGAGAATTACGCGGCTGTATCGGTTCGTTGTTGCCGCGCCGGGCCGTGGCCGCCGACGTTGCCGAAAACGCTTACAACGCCGCTTTAAGCGACAGTCGTTTTAATGCCGTTACCCCTGACGAACTGGAAAAAGTTGATATTTCGGTTTCGCTTTTAACCGGCTACGAGCCGATCAGTTATAATGATGAAGCGGATTTGCTAAATCTTCTGCAGCCGGATATTGACGGCATTGTGATCCGCGACGGCGATCGTCAGGGGCTGTTTTTGCCCTCGGTATGGAAAATACTGCCCGAGCGGGCGGAATTCTTAAATAATTTAAAGTTAAAAGCCGGGATGAGTCCCAGCTACTGGTCCAACTCAATAAAGGTTTATCGTTTCAGAACCGTGGAGGTAAAAGAAAATGCAAATTAACGGATATCAAATTAATTACAGCGAAGAAGAATTAAGACGCAAAATGACGGAAGAAACCTTGGAGATCAAACTGATTTCGCCGCAGTTTGAAGGATATCTCAATCTGAGCGAGGGAAACCGAAAAGCCTTGCGGCATCTGATTACCGCTGCGCGGATGATCAATGATGTGGCGTTGGAGCAGGACCACCCGTTAAATCTGATCCAGAAAAAGGCTTTGGAAGAAGCGGCAGCGTCCGGAAACGCTCATGCGACATGGGCGTTGGAGCTGTTTAACAGTCTGAACGGCGTTGCCGGGTACAACGGCGTCGATAAAGAACCGGTGGAAATATTTGACGGAATTCACCTGTTGCCGGGACACAACTTTTATCCGGCAGATTTGGGAGCGGAAGAGTTTCAGCAGATTTTGCTGCAAATGCTGAAAGCCGGCAAAACGGCGGAAGTTCGCCGTATCTTGAGTGCGCGTACGATGGTGCGGCGCCACGGCGATGAACTCCGGGCCATTGATTATACGGATTATTTTGCAGAACAGTTCTCGCAAATCGCCAACGAACTTGAGGTGGCGGCTCACTACAGCGATGACGAAGCGCTGAAAGATTATCTGGGCTGGCAGGCACAGGCCTTGTTGCAAAACAATCCGGATATGGATATGCTGGCCGACAAACACTGGGCGGTTTTACAGAAAACGCCGCTCGAATTCACTCTCAGCCGCGAAAATTACGATGACGAGATCACGCCTTCCGTTTATGACAATGTCGAATTAAAACGACTTTTGGAAGCGAGCGGGATCGAAGCGGTTTCCAAAGATATGCTGGGTGCGCGGGCAGGGGTTGTCAATCAGGACGGTACCGAACTGATTTTGCAGTTTAAGAAACATATTCCGGCGTTGGCGGCCAAAATGCCTTATGCCGACAGTTGCCGCCAAAGCATTCTGGACGGCAAGGAATTGAAGCAAACCATGGTTGACGCCGATCTGGCCGATCTGGAAGGCGATTATGCCCAGTGCCGCGGCGGCATTACGACGGCCCAAAACCTGCCCAACAATGACAAGCTGGCGGTTAAAACCGGCGGCGGGCGGCGGAACGTTTATCACCGTCAGGTACGGATGAGCGTGGACAAGGAAAAAGAGCGCAAACTGCTTGACCGTCTGGTTGATCCGGCGTTGCATCGTTTTTTTGACAGCGAGGCCGACCATTTGTTTGTGATCGGACACGAAAACGGGCACTCGCTCGGTCCTGACAGTTCGTATCAGAACGCGTTGGGCGCCTACAAGCATATTATTGAAGAACACAAGGCCGACACGATTTCTCTCGCTTTTATGCCCGAATATGTCAAGGCCGGCGTCATTGATAATGAAACGCTGAATAAGGTTTATGTCAGCTATATCTGCGGGCGGATGTTTTTAATCGCCCGTCCGCACAATATGCTGCCGCACCGGGTGGCGGAACTGATACAGTTTAATTATCTGCGTGAAAACGGCGTGATCTCGGAAACCTCGCAAGGAAAAATTACCGTTGACCTGGAACGGATCGGCGAAGTCCTGAACCGTTTGCTGGAAGAAACGATTCGCGTACAATTGTCAAAATCGCCGCAAACCGCCGCCGCTTTTGTTGAAAAATATACCGAGTGGTCATCGCTTTCGCAAAAAATCGCCGCGGTGCGGCAGGAACTCGGGGTTAAGCCGTATAAAAGGATCGTGCGTTATTTTTAGAAACTGTAAAACTGTTAAAAATCACTTGCACAATCGGGCGCTTTGCCGCATTATAAACGGCATCGGACAATAAAAGGATGGGACTATGTTTAAAAAGCTTATCGACGGTGAACTGAGTCTGAAGGATACATTCTGGAAATTTGGCGTGTTGGGGATGATTGCCGTCCATCTGATCGTCAAAATATTCGGCACCATGCTGTATCATAAGCTGCGTGGGCTGACAATCCTCGGATATTATACCACCCGCAAATACGGACTGGAAACTTCGACGGTCATTTTAACCATTTTATATTTCAGCTCGCTTTGTTTTATGCTGTTTTATTGCGGATCAATTCTGATCGGCACCTGGCGGAGTTCGGCGGAGTATAACCGCAGTTTGTGGTTACGCCATCTGGCGCGGATATTTATGATATTGATGATTGTCGTCGTGTTGAAAATGGACTTAAACCTGTAAAGGAACAAAAATGAAAAAAGTGATAATGCTGATCTGTCTGTTGGGGCTTTGGGGCTGCGTGGCAGGAGATTTTCCGGAAAAACGCAATCGTTTGCATGAAATGAACAGCGACAAGGAAATTTGTGAAAAAAATCCCGACCGCTGTATCAGCGGGGTCGCTTGGTAACCGCCGGATAAGGAAAATGTAATGGAACCGCAGTTTATTCATCTCCGGGTGCATTCCGCCTATTCTTTGTTGGAAGGGGCGATGAAAATTCCGGCCTTGATGAGTAAGGCGGCGGCGATGGGCTTTCCGGCAATGGCGGTTGTCGATACCGCCAACATGTTCGGTGCCAAGGCTTTTTCCGACTATGCACCTAAAAACGGCATCAAACCGATTTTGGGAACCCAGTTGTATATCCGCAACAGCGATGCCGATGACGTGCTGAAGTCCAAAGGTCGGACCGTGGAACCGGACAAGATCGTTCTGTTGGTTAAAAATGCCGACGGTTATGCCAATATCACCAAATTGATGAAAATTGCCTATCTGGGTGAAAAAAATTATGCCGAAAAGCCGCAAATCCGCCTTTCCGACCTCGAAAGCCACGGCGAAGGACTGATCGCTTTGACGGCGGGAACCGACGGCACCGTCGGAAGACTGTTGTTGGAAAATCGTGCGGCCGAAGCCGAGGCCTTTTTGCTGGATTTGAAAAAAATCTTCGGCGATCGCCTGTATATGGAAATTTCGCGGATCGGTTTGGAAAAAGAAGCCAAAACCGAAAATGACTTTATCGATCTTGCTTACAAACATGATATTCCGCTGGTTGCGACCAACGAGGCTTTTTTCTTTGACACCGACATGTACGAGGCGCATGACGCGCTGGTCTGCATTGCCAAAGGCGAGTACGTGGCCAACGAAAACCGTGAAAAGTATTCGCCTAATCAGCGCCTGAAAACGGCTGCCGAGATGGTGGCCCTGTTTGCCGATCTGCCCGAAGCGGTGGCCAACACCGTCAATATTGCCAAACGCTGTAATTATGTTTTGCAGTATATCGATCCCTTGCTGCCGGTTTTCGAATGTCCGGAAGGCAAAACCCAGAACGAGTATCTGCGCGAAGAAGCCGGCAAAGGTCTGGCTCACAAACTGGAAACTCAGGTCTATTTTGAAGGAATGACCGCAGAACAAAAAAAGGAAATTGACGAACGCTATTACAGCCGTTTGGAATATGAACTGAGCGTGATCGAAAAAATGGGGTTTGCCGGTTATTTCCTGATCGTGTCCGACTTTATCCGCTGGTCGAAGACCCACGGTGTTCCGGTAGGGCCGGGGCGCGGTTCCGGCGCCGGTTCGATGGTTGCCTGGTCGATCCAGGTGACCGAACTCGATCCGCTGAAACTGGATTTGCTGTTTGAACGTTTCCTCAACCCGGAACGTATCAATATGCCTGACTTTGACGTCGACTTTTGTCAGGAAAACCGATACAAGACAATCGAATATGTGCAGAACAAATACGGCTTTGACCATGTGGCGCAGATCATTACTTACGGAAAACTGCAGTCCAAGGCAGTGATTCGCGATGTTGCCCGGGTGTTGCAAATGCCGTATTCTCAGGCCGACCGCATCAGCAAAATGATTCCGCCGCCGGTGCAGGGCGTGCAGCCCAGTTTGAAAGATTCGCTGGAGCAGGTCCCCGAGTTGGAAGAAATGCGCCAAAACGATCCGCAGGTCAATAAACTGTTTGACATTGCGATGAAGCTGGAAGGACTGTATCGCCATACCGGCGTGCACGCGGCCGGGGTGGTGATCGGCGATCGTCCGCTCGATCTGCTGGTTCCGCTGTATAAAGATCCCAAAGCCGATATGCCGGTTACCCAATATGACATGAAATATATCGAGTCGACCGGCTTGATCAAGTTCGACTTTCTGGGGTTGAAAACGCTGACCACCATTAAAAAAGCGGTTGATCTGGTCAAAACCGTCCATGGCATTGATCTGGACATGAGCGTGGTGCCGTTGGATGACAAAGAGACCTATGTTCTTTTGCAGCGGGGGGATACCGCCGGCATCTTCCAGTTTGAATCGGCGGGGATGAAGGACGTTCATAAGCAAATCAAGCCCGACCGTTTTGAAGATCTGATCGCGATCGTATCGTTATACCGCCCGGGGCCGATGGACAATATTCCGAGTTATATCAAACGTAAGCACGGCGACGAAGAAATTACCTACCTGCACCCCAAGCTGGAACCGATCTTAAAAAGTACTTACGGCATCATGATCTATCAGGAACAGGTCATGAAAATCGCTCAGGAATTGGCCGGTTATACCCTTGGCGGCGCCGACAAGCTGCGTAAGGCGATGGGTAAAAAGATTAAAGAAGAAATGGTCAAACACCGCAGCATTTTTGTCGACGGTGCGGTGGAACGCGGCATTGAACGCGATACGGCAACCAGTATTTTTGATCAGATGGAAAAATTTGCTTCTTACGGCTTTAACAAGTCGCATGCGGCGGCCTATTCGCTGATTTCTTACCAGACCGCATACCTCAAGGCTCATTATCCGGTCGAATTCATGAGCGCAACCATGAGTTTGGATATTACCAATACCGATAAACTGCAGTTTTTCAAGGACGAGTGTCGTCGGATGGGGATTGCGGTTCTGCCGCCGGACGTCAACAAGTCGGGCTATGATTTTATGGTGGAAGACGGTAAAATCCGTTATGCGCTGACCGCGGTTAAAGGCGTCGGCGAAGCCAACATGAAAGCGTTGGTAGCCGAACGCGAAGCGCGCGGACCGTTTAAGGATATTTCCGATTTTGTTCACCGGATTGATATCCGCCAGACCAACCGCAAACAGTTGGAACAACTGATCAAATCGGGCGCTTTTGACTGTCTGGACAAAAACCGCGGCCGTCTGTTTGCCAACATTGACAACATTATCCAGCACATCAGTTCTTCCTGCGAACTGAAAACCAGCAGCCAGACGTCACTGTTCGGTACCGAAGAAATGCAGGCGAAAATCAAATTGAAGGACGAACCGGACTGGGTTGAACTCGAAAAACTGAAGTTGGAAGCGGAAGCGGTCGGCTTTTATCTTTCCGCCCATCCGCTTGACAGTTATCGTGACGGCATGGAAAAACTGGGCGTTAAAAATTGCAGCGAGGTTTTTCGCAACATTCAGCTCGGGGATGTCATCCGTGCCAAGCTGGCCGGCTGCGTCAACAGTTTTAAGAAGAAAATTTCACAAAAAGGCAACCGCTTTGCTTTTTTGGAACTTTCTGACGCTTCCGGCGCTTTCGAAGGGATCTTGTTTTCGGAAACCCTGCAGCGCAGCGAGGAAATCATCAATTCGGGGCTGCCGCTGCTTGCCAGCGTTACGATCGAAAAGCAAACCGAAGACAGCAATCCGCGGGTTATGATCAGCAATTTGGAAACCTTGGACAAAGCGATTGCCGATGTTGCCAGCGCCATTGTTATCAGCATTAACAACCCTGCCGCCATTCGTCCGGTGCATGAAGTCTTGAACCGAGATAGAAAAGGGGCGAATAAAATATATATTAAACCCGATAATGACGAATGGGATATTACCATTGAACTGCCCGGGGGGTATGCTTTTACCAGCGGCAATATCATCTCGCAGCTTAAATCGATTCCCGGTGTTTCAGCAGTAAAGGAAATGTAACATGATGAAAAAATTTGGAAATGAAGTTCTGGCAAAATTGAAAAGCATCGGCAACGCCGAATTTCTTGACGACCGCTCCGTTAATCCGGTCAGCGCGCCGTTTTGGGAACTGAGCTTTTTGCCGATCGGAATTTTATTGTTCCGCTTCAAGCGTTTTTTATATCTGAGCTTTGTTTACGCGCTGCTGATCAGCATTCTTGCTTTTGCGACCCGGAGCGTTTACAATTGCAACGCGGATGCGGTTGTTGATTCGTTTTTCGGCTGTTCGTCTTCATTTGCGGTTCACATCACCTTTTTTATGCTGCGGTTGCTGATCGTATCGGTCTTTTTGCGGGTATGGTACAAAAGCGCGGTTTGCGGCGCGCCGCTTGACAAAGGAGAAATGTTTGTAATCACGATGCGCGACTGGAAAATATTCGGCAGTATTTTGATTGCAATTGCGATGCTGTGTCTGCCGATTTTGTCTTATTATATTTTGGCCGACCGGGTTCCTAACCCTGACTGGCGTATCGAAAGCCTGTTTTTTGCGGTGGTATCGGCCGGTTTTTGGCTGCCGTTGGTTGCCTTGCGCTTTTCTTCGATGTTTGCTTTTGTTTTGGACGGCCGGCAGCGTCCGCCCCTCAGACTTTTCTGGAACCGTACTGCCGGAAATACCCTCAAGATTTTGGTCGCCCTGTCGTTGATGATGATTCTGAACGCGATTATGTTTCTTAATTATGACATCTTTGCTGCGTTTATGATCAAACAAAATTTGGCGGCGGGAGTGATTGTCGGCGACTTGTTGTATAATATGCTGTTTTTGCTGATGGCGGCGTCGTTTGCCAGTGACAGCATTGTTCAGCGGGAAGCGTTGTTCTGCTGGTATGCGGAAGAGGAATAATCGTTTTGGACCGAAAAATCCCCGGTTTTTAACCGGGGATTTTTTTTATAACAACTGCTTGAGCATCGGCATCAGGTCAAGCCTGTAGTCGTCGGCAATTTGCGGAGATTTGGGATAGCGGTCTCCGGCGTCGAGGGCATAAATGTTGGCTTGCTGAATTTTGAACTCGCGTCCCAAAATGATTGCCTGAGCGCTGTTGGCCAGATATTGTCCGAATTGAACGGCGTCTCTGATGTTGTTTTTGATCAGTCCGTTACGTTTGGCAAACAGGCTGCTGTAGGTGAAAATGGCCCAAATCATGCCGAGGATGAACAGCGTTGAAACGGCATGAATATGCAGACTCATCATCAACGCCGACAAAATGATCATCATGACGGCAAAAATTTTGGCGATAACGTTCACCCAGCGGCGTTTAAATTCGGAACGCAGAATCCAAATGTAAAAAGCGGCGGTTAAGGTTGCCGAAAGCAAAAAGCCCAACGTGGCGCCGGTATTGACATTAAGCCAGGCCATCGCAATTTCGGACAGCAACAACATGGCGCCGCTGAACAAAATATAACCGGCATTGAGCTTCAGGGACAACAATCTGATTCTTTTCATGGTGTCTTTTTCGATCAGCTTATATGCGCGTTTTAGCTTGAGAGCGTTGCTGCGGTTGAAGCCGACCGAAAATTCTTTGGGACCGATCATCTGCCGAAACGCTTTTTTCTCGTCAGCGTTAAGACGGCTTAAGTTGTCGGTTTTTTTGACGATAACCAGCGATTCGTGATCGCTTTTAAGGTCAATGATGTTACGGCGGAACAAATCCAGCAGAAACGAACCGAACGATACCTTGTCAAAACATCCGCGGGCAAGCATGCGCAGCATCGCCGGCGTTTTTTGCAAATCAGCCTTGGCGGGGTCGGTGTCCGAATTGATCGAACGCCACGAAATCAGATAAGCGGCCAAAATAGCCAGCAAGCCGGCCAGCGAAAAGATAATGTCGCCGTAATCTTCAATAAACCATTCAAATTTTTTGTTGAAGTCCGGCTCGATAAATCCGGCTTTGGGAATGGAAATCAGGATATGCATGCCTTCGCCGGCAAACAGGGGCGTGGTTGCCGTAAAGCCGAGCGCGTTGGTACCGCGGTTTTGCGTGATGGTCGAATATCGGTCGGTGAGATGGTTGGGCGGATAGCCGACAAACATGGCAACGTTCAGCGGATTGACGTTAACCGGCAGCCGAACCGTTGCCACTGCCTGTGTGACCACCAGGTTCCAAAAGCTTCCCGTGACGTCCCAGTAAAATTCGTTACGATCCTGATAATACCATAATTTACGGTCCAGCATATAGTCAAATTCGTAGGTATAAATGCCCGGCTGCAGTTCAAACTGGTCTTTGGGCGTAATCAGATAACGGTCCCCGGCATCTTTTAACTGATACGGAACTTCGGTGTTGTTGATGCGGACGCTGTTCAAATAGGGGATGGTTGCATTGCGGACACCGTCGCGGGAAACCGAATATTTGGGCAGCGCTTTTGAAAGGCCGTATTTTAATTTTTGGCCGTTGGCGATCAGATTGACGGTTTCGATAATCCGAACCATGCCGTTGGGCAAAATGTCAATTTTGCTGGTCAGATAGGGAATGTGTTCTTTGGCCGGTGCCAAAACGTTCTGTCCGCTCGGCAGAGTGACGCTGACAACGTCAAATTCGGGCTTTTGCCATTGGGCTCTTTCCCGGCTGCCGATCGGCTTTAGGGGAACCAGAGCCGGGGTATTGATCAGATCGCGCGGTTTTTCCTGTTCGCTGAGATTGAGACGTTCCATGGCGCTTTCGTAAATTTGTTCAAAAGTCGACTTTTTTTGTTTTTGCTTTGCCACATAATCGGCATTGTCCTGAGTGTTCATCGTGGAGGCGTTTTGAATAACCGACATCGGCATTTTGGCAACGTTACGGCTGCGTTCGCGGATAAAATTGCGAAACTCTTCATACGAAGCCGGAATTTCCCGCGAAGTCGACGCCGGTTTGTTTTGCCGCGCCTTGTCGGCATTGTATTGCTGCAGTTCGATTTCGTTCTGCATCTCGCGAATGGCGGCATTGGCATTGACGGTTGCCGAAAAGGAAGCAATGAAACAAATTGCAAAAAAAAGTTTTTTCATAAAAAAAAGCCCTTGTTAACAAATAAAATATATTTGCTAGTATAGTATGCAGTTATTAAAAAAAGATTAGAAAGGAATAAACTTATGACTAGTTCTAAAATTGCCGCTGTTGTTCTTGGTGCCGGAAAGGGAACCCGGATGAAATCCGATTTGCCCAAGGTGTTGATGCCGATTTGCGGCAAACCGATGATCCGCAATATTCTCGACACCCTTGACAGTATGAACGCCGACCGGATTGTGGTGGTGACTGCGCCTGACGGTGATTTGGTACGTAAAGAAGTGGCGCCGCATCAAAGCGTCATTCAACAGCAGCAACTCGGCACCGGGGACGCGGTAATGGCCGCGGCCGAAGTGCTGGAAGGCTTTGACGGTGACGTTTTGACGATTTTCGGCGATCATCCGATTATTACCAAAGAAACGTTTTTGAAGGCGGTTGCCAAACGGCGCGAAGGTTATGCGGTGGTTGTTCTCGGTTTCCGTCCCGAAGATTGTGCCCGCTACGGACGTCTGGTGGTGAAAGACGGCGAATTGCAGAAAATTGTCGAATTTAAGGACGCCGGTGACGAAGAAAAGGCGATTACGCTGTGTAATTCCGGCGTGATGTGTTTTGACGGCAGTAAAATGTTTGATATTTTGCGGCAGATCGGCAATGAAAACGCTGCCGGCGAGTATTATCTTACAGATGCGATTGCGATTGCCCGTTCAAAAGGTTGGAAGTGCGGCGTGGTCGAATGTCCGGCCGAAGAAGTTGCCGGTGCCAACACCCGCGAAGAACTGGCGCTGTTGGAAGAATATTTAACCAAAAGACAAGGAAAATAAAATTTATGAATTTTATCAGGTATCATTGGTTCGGTTTGCTGGTCTCCGTTGTCGTGGCGTTGTTTCTTTGCCAGTTTTTGCTGGTTTTGATCGCGCCGCATCAAGATGAGCAAAAGCGCGGTTTTGTCCCTTGTACCGAAGAAATGTCGGAAGAGCTTCACCGTTGCCGCAGCCGCAATTTATGCGTTCTCGATGCCGTTGTCGACAACACGTTTTGCAACACCGGCGTGATTGTCGAGGGCTTCAAGCTGTGGGTTGCCGGCAAGCAGGATTCGCCGTGGGCAAATTATTTGTTTGAACCCGAATTGAATCGGCCGTCGGCGGAAGACGACGTCGATGCGGAAGCAAGTTTGGACGAGTATTATCGCGACGTGCCGGACATTAATGCCGAAATGGATGAATTGCAAAAATTGAACCAACAATTGGAGAATGATGATAATGAGTGAAGAAAAGCTGCCGGGCTGGGACTTGAGCGATTTGTATAAAGGGATTGACGATCCCCGCATTGACGCCGATTTCGAGAAATACCGCAAATTCTGCCGTTCCTTTGCCAAAAAGTATAAAGGAAAACTGGCCGGTTTGGACGGTGCCGAACTGGCCCGCGCCCTCAGGAGTTATGAAAAAAATTCACTGATCGGCAGCCGGATCGGCGGTTTTGCTTATCTGAATATGGTAACCCAAATGAAAAATGCCGAAGCAATGGCTTTTTATCAGAATGTCAGCGAAAAACTGACCGATTACAGCAAACCGCTGATTTTCCTCAGTCTGGAAATTAACCGGCTTCCGGCAGCCAAAATCGCCGGCTGGCTTAAAAATTCGCAAGCCGCTTTCTATAAGCCGTGGCTGGAACGGGTGCGCCGTTTTAAAAAATACGAACTCTCCGAACCGGTGGAAGAGGTCCTTCTCGAAAAGTCAATGACCTCGTCGTCGGCGTGGGTGCGTTTATACGAAGAGACGTCTTCGCGCTTGCAATACGAAGTGGACGGCAAAACTTATAATGATGCCGAAATATCCAAACTGTTGCTGCATAAAGATGCCGCCGTTCGTCATAAAGCGGGCGCCGAAATTAACCGCGTGGCGGAGGCGAATGCAGACCTGTTCACCTTTGTCTATAATATGGTGATTAAGGACAAGGCGATTGAAGACGAAAAACGCGGTTTTAAGCTGCCGATGTCTTCGCGCAATATGTCGGAGAACGTTTCCGACCAAATGGTGGAAACGCTGGCGGAAACGGTGCGCGCCAACTATAAAAACATTGCTCACCGCTTTTATAAACTGAAGGCCAAGTGGCTGGGGGTTGACAAAATCTCATATTGGGACCGCAATGCGCCGCTGCCGTTTGCCGACGATACCGAATACAGCTGGGGCGAAACGGTGTCGACGGTTTTGGATGCCTATGAAAAGTTCTCGCCGGAACTTCACGAAATTGCCAAAGAATTTTTTGACAATGCCTGGATTGACGTTCCGCCGCGCGACGGTAAACGCAGCGGCGCCTTTTGTGCGCCGGTCAGTTCCGATTCGCATCCTTATCTGCTGCTGAATTTTGCCGGTAAGCGTAATGACGTTTTGACCCTGGCGCACGAACTGGGACACGGCTGTCATCACCAAACCCGCATCAAAAACGGCGAGTTGAACGAATATTCGCGGATGACGACCGAAGAAGTGGCGTCGGTGTTCGGCGAGATGATAACCTTTCAGTCAATGGTGGCCGAACTTTCCGACGGCCCGGAAAAACTGGCTCTGATTGCTTCAAAAGTCAGCGATATGATTAATACGGCCATCCGCCAGATCGCGTTTCATTTCTTTGAAAGCCGTGCGCATCTGGAGCGTAAAAACGGCGAGCTGAGCAAAGAACGCCTGTGTGACATCTGGCAGGAAGAAATGGCTGCCAGCCTCGGCGAAGCGGTGGAAGTCGGTGCCGACAGCCGTTATATCTGGTCGCAGGTCGGACATTTCTTTTTCCTGCCGTTTTATGTATATGCCTATTCGTTTGCCGATTGCCTGGTCAATTCTTTGTATGAAGTCAGTCAGGAAGGCAAAGTCAAAGATTTTCCGGCCAAATATATGAAAATGCTGTCCCAAACCGCCGTTACCGATTATAAACAGCTGTTGAAGCCGTTTGGGCTGGATCCGACCGATTCCGATTTTTGGAACAAGGGTTTGAGCCTGATTTCGGGTTATATTGACGAGTTGGAACGCTTGGATAAAAAACTGAAACGTTAACGAATTGTGTCTGAAAAAAACGCCGTTGCCGAAAGGGAAACGGCGTTTTTTGTTATCAAAAATCCCGGCGTGACCGGGATTTTCGTTTATCTGAAGAACAATTCTTTGGTAATCCGTTTTGACGTGGACAGATAATGTTCCGAAGCACTCGGAGCACCGAGATACGAAAGTGAAAAACTGGTAATCAGAAAACTGAACGGGTTTTTCAGGGCATCATCATGAGAGCGTCCTTTGAATTTGACAAAGCGCAGGCGCATCACCGCCCGCCACAGGTTAATATCGGGCGTCGGGGTGTCGGGCAGATAGTCGATGGTACGGAACTGAGTTTGCCACAAGCCCATGCCGAGCGGGCGGATCCAGTCGATTTCAACGTCACGCATCATGCTTTTGCGACGGAACTGCAACATATTGAATTTTGCGTCATAGCGGGTAAATTCGTCAAAAATAAACGGTGAAGAATACCAGTAGACGTATGATCCGGGACCCCAGCGGCGAATCAGTTCGTCATAGTCGTTGGTAATCAGGTAACGCATCATAATATAGTTGGTGATATGTTCTTCGTTGATCAGGTTGCCGACCGGATAATTGATTTCCATCGGCTGTACGCGTTCGATCTGGCTGAAATAGTGGTCGATGTAAAAAAGCTGCGGCGAACTTGACCGTTGCGGCAGCATAATATAAAGCGCACTGGCAAGCATCATGTTAAAGCAAATTGACATCGAAGCGACAATGACCAAAAAGCGCGACGTCCACAGATAACGTCGTTCCGGCATTGCATTGACGTGTACCTGTTCGGGAAAAAGACCGAGTTTGTCGGGGCTCTCTTTTTCTCTGTATTTAAAAATAGTGTTAAAAATGCTGAACATCGGAGTTTTATCAACCTTAAATTAAATTTCTTCCTCTATTTTATACATCAAAGCTGCCAAAAATCAAATAAATACTACCAAATCCGAAAAAAATGCTACCAACTTAGAAAATATTAGTGTAAACATATAACTGGATCTTTCTGTACGTAAAGGGTTTTAACTAATGAAAAAGCTATTGATATCTTTGTTTATTCCGGTGATGTTCGCAGCGTCCTGCGGACAGAATAATACCGTCAATTCTCCCAATCCGGCTGATTACGGCAAGGAATCGGTTCTTTACAACGACTGGGACCGCGCTGTTCGGATTGACGTCGATATGCAGAATATGTATGTCAGTACGCCGACTAAAATAGAAAAGCCGATCGATTTGTATATGGCCATGTCGCTGGCGCTGAAATATAACTATACCCGCCGCCTGATTTCTTATGAAGACAGTATTATCCGCGCCGGAAAATCGCCGGTTAACCGTCTGCCGGAAATCGTCAGCCATGCCGGGTATATCAACGAGACCAATTCGGGGATGAGCCCCGATCTGAAAGTGGCATGGAATATGCTGGATATTTCAATGGTTTATTGCCTCAGCCGCGATAACGATTACAAAGCCAGCGTCGCGTTTGAAGAAAGCCGCAAGGTTATTCACAACATCTTGCAGGAAACGCGTACCCTTTACTGGAAAACGCTGACGGCTCAACGGCTGCTGCCGGTGATCGACGATATGACCGAATATATGACTTTGGAAGTGGACGATATGAACGCCAAGGCCAAAGCTTTGGAAAAGAAGGGCGAAAACCCCGAAGTCGGTCAGTTGGTCAAAAAGAGACAATATATGGAAGCGATTAAAAACCTTTCAGCCCTCAAACGTGACATGGAAACCGCACAAACCCGGCTGGCAAGCCTGATGGGACTGCATCCGTCAACCGAATTCAAACTGGTTGGTTCGGAATACGGCAATTTCGATTTGCCGAAAATCCGCAATTCGCTGGCTGACCTGGAATGGCTCGCCCTCAGCAACCGGCCCGAACTGCGCGAACATGATCTGGCGGTCAATGCCGAACGTATGAAGCTGGTGATTAAAGATTTTAAGGATCCGGGGCTGAAAAAATATAAAAATGATCCGGATTTTTATAACCGTCTGTGGTCGAAAAAAGCGCGCGAACTGGGTATGAGCGTGTTTGAAGACCCGGCCAACCCCAACGCGCTGGATATGGAACATTTGCGCCGCCAGCGGATGAGCGCCCTGATACTCAGTCAGGTTTATATTGCCTGGGCGCAGTATATGTCGGCGGTTGAAGATTATCAGATCAACATGGAAATCGCCTCCACTTCCGAAAATATTGCCGAAGACTTTACAATTGCCGACGGCAGCAAAACTGAGAAAAGTCAGTTGGAAGCTTCGCGGGCGATTGAAGACGAAGTGAAGGCCTTCAAGTCTTATGCCGATTTGCAGGAATCTTTGGGAAATCTTTATGCCACCATCGGTTTGGACGCGATTCCTTATTATATGCTGAACGAAAAACCGTCCAAAATTGCGGTTTATCTGCGCAATACTTTGGAAAAATGGGCAAAGGGCGATTTTATGCCCGACAATCGGCCCTATCTGCTGAATATCCCGGCCAAACGTCCGCCGGTTAATCTCAGTTCCGGTGATTTGTTGCCGGATGTTAACGCCGAAACCGGCAGCAAAATTACGATCAAAATTCCCGATTCGGCAATGTCCAGGATGGATTTTGACGGAAAAGTCATCAGCCGTGCCGGTATGATTGACGATAAGCCGCTGCCCAAATGGCTGACCTATAATGAAGAAACGCGTACCTTTTATGGTACCGCGATGCCGGGCAGCGAAGGAACCTATAATCTGAAAGTCTATTTCAGTGATGAGAAAGGCAGTGTCGCTTATATGACTTTCAAAATCATCGTGAAGGAAGTGTATGTTCCGTCGCTCACGCTCAAAGGACAAACTCAGGGCACCACGGCAACGGTTCTGAAGCGTTGTGTCGGTTCCAACTGCAAAGACGAATATATTGTCGAAGAAGCGGTTGGTGAAGACGTCCGCACTTCTGCCCAGTAAGCGGGTTTCTAAAAACAGAAAAACCTCCGTTTCGCGGAGGTTTTTTTGTGCCTTTATATAAAAGACATTTTGAAAATAAAATAGGAAAACACTGAACGGTCGCATCTGTAGAGGCGATTCTCAGGTATGGTTTGTTATTTTAGCGGGGTAGCAAAGACAGAAGTTCAAAAAGGCAAAGGGCGCTTTGAGAAAACGATCCTTTTTTTGTGACA
>CAJTLY010000014.1 GCA_910577095.1 uncultured Alphaproteobacteria bacterium | reverse complement strand
TATTTTAGCGGGGTAGCAAAGACAGAAGTTCAAAAAGGCAAAGGGCGCTTTGAGAAAACGATCCTTTTTTTGTGACATTTTTATTTTATATTATCCTTATTTAGAAAACAATTATAACTCATTAGAAATACACAATTTATTTTAAAAAAATGAGTCAAATAAAATTGTATCTTTACCTGTCACAAAAAAAGGATCGTTTTTTTGATACAGGCAAAGAGTACAGCAATTGCCCATAAGTTTCAAGATAATTCTAAAATTATCAATAAGTTATGCCAATATCCAAACGAGAAAAAAGTGTATCAAAAAAACGATCGTTTAAATTTAAAAGGAAAGGAATGGGCTTTGACTGAAAAAAGATATCTTTTACTATCTTGCGCAGCGTTTTTTTTCGGAATGACGGAAATGGCGGTTGCTGCGGATATTATAAATCAAAATTATGCGGAAAAATCGAGCGGTACCTATGGTGTGGGCGGGGCGTTGACTTTTGCGCCGCCGGAAGTTTCTTTGATAAAAGACTCTTCGTTTACAAATAACAGGTCGGCAATCGGGGGAGCCATTGTCAGTCGAGGCTATATCAGCTCCGTCAGCAACAGTATATTTCAGGGAAATATTTCCGAAACGGGCGGCGGCGGCGCTATTTACAGTCAGACGCTTGACGGTCACGAAGATTCCAATTCCGGCAGTATTGATAAAATCAGCAACGTTCAGTTTTTAGGAAATTCGGCTGCCGGTTTCGGCGGTGGCGTTTTTCATCTCTCGCCCCGAGATGTGTTGGTTGAAAACACTCTTTTTGAAGGCAATCACGGCGAGAAGGGCGGCGGGGCCTTCAACAGCGGACAATATGACAATCGCGGTGCTGTTGTCACCATGGTTAATACCCAATTCCGAAACAACACTTCCGGCCGTGTTACCGACGGCACTTTCGGCGGCGGTGCCATAAGACTCGATTCGGGGTCGGTTATTTTCAAAGGCAACAACGTTTTTGAAAACAATAAAGATCCGGAAAAAAACAATGATATCAATGTTCAAAGCGGTACGGTGATTGTAGCCGAGTCGGCGGTGGTCACTCTGGACGGCGGCATTATCGGTAACGGCAACACTGTCATTGAAAAGGGCGGACAAATTATAGTGGAAAACAGCGTCAATGCCGCCACTTTCGGTAACCAGACCGAAAACAACGGTACAATAACCGTCAACAAAGAAAAAGCTGCCGATGTTTTAGCCGAATTTACCAACAACGGACAAATTGCCAATCAGGGAGATTTTACTGTTCAGGATACAGGATCGCTGATTCTGAACCGAGGTATTGACGGAAGCGGCCGGACAACCGTCAGCGAAGGCGGGCGGCTTGTGGCCAATGCTGCCGGTGTGGCGATGCAAAATGCGTTAATCAACAACGGTACCGTTAATATTGATAAAGACAACGGTCTGATCCTGAAACACGACAGCGTCAATAACGGCACCGTTGACAATAACGGACTTCTGGTCGTTAACAAGTCTTTGCTTCTTCGCAGTTCGATACAAGGAGAAGGGACGGTGTCGGTTAATAACGGGGCCTTGCTGGATGTTGTGGGAGAAGATGCTCAGATCGTCAACAATATTGACAATCGCGGTATTTTGCGCGTCAATGAGAATTCCCAGTTGACGGCCGAACGGGAAATTGCCAATTATAAGGTTATTGTCAACCGCGGCGTCATCCATAACAACGGTGCCCTTTTGTTAAACGGCGGTTCATCGGTCGAAATGGGGACCGATGCGGTGTTCAATACCAAAGAACTTCGGGCTTCGGGACTTCCGCAGTTGAAACTGAACGTTGAGACCGACACCGCGGCCAATACCATTCGTCACGGTATTATCAATGTGGACGGTGACGTTGCGGGCAATACGGACGTTGTTTTGAAATTTGCGGATGATAACTTGTTGACAAGTCCCGAGACCGTCAAAAGCCTTTTCGTCAATGCGCCGCAAGACAATGCCGAAACTTCGGCCGCATTTAATGTTGTGCGGGTCGAAAAAAGTCCGTATATGTGGGTGGCTCAGTCCGAGGCCGGTGAGGGCGATCAGGGCACGGCATGGTATTTGACGGTTAATACACTGGTGCCGGAAACGCCGGATTCTTTAGTGGTGGCGCCGGAAGTCGTTGCGGCGGCCGGAATGCACGAAGCTGCGCTTGAACAAACACGCAGTGTGCTTCGAAATTTGAACGGCAAACTGGCTTCCGGACGGGAATATTGTCCGAATTGCGGCATATATTCGCAGGAATGGGACGGACGTCCGTTGCATAATTTATGGGTCAGCGCTCAGGGCGAAACCGCAGGTATTGACAAACCGGTTGACATGGATGCCGACATTTGGGGTGTGGAAGCCGGTTTTGACCTTCAAAACGACGTTAACAACACCTTTGGCGTTTTTGCGTCTTATCGCAACGGCGAATACGATCTTTCGGGACGCGGTGCCAAATTGCATGCGCTTTCCGGCAGCAAAATTGATATCGACTCTTATCTGGCCGGTTTTTATTACCGTTACGACAAAAACATGAACTGGTTGTTTGCCGGCATATACGGCGGTATGCAGCGGGCAGATGTTAAAACGGACGACGGAATCGCCGAGTTTGACAGCGACGGCGTGGAATTCGGTGCCGGAGTAGAAGCCGGACATACTTTTGCTTTGAGCAGTGATTTGACCTTAAGTCCGGGGCTGGGGATCTATTATACCCAGATTGATTTTGATTCCGCGACCGATAACGTTGGCAAAAGATATGACTGGAGTGACGTCAAACATCTGGAAGCCGAGTTTGGTATAAAGCTGGAAAAACAAATCGATACGGCGAAGATTTATGTGAAACCGAGCGTTATTCACACTTTAACCGATGATGACGAAGTGAAAATCAGCGGTTACGGCAAAGCCGACACTTATCACGATCAGACTTTGGGACGGATAGAGTTGGGCGGCCGTTACGGTTTCAGTGACGCTGTGTCGGGTTATGGCTGGACCAACTATACTTTCGGTTCGGGATATGACAACATTACCTTGGGTGCCGGTTTGAGTTATGCCTGGTAATGCCCTTTGGTTCTGATAAAAAACTCCCCGGTTTTCGGGGAGTTTTTTGTTAATGTTTCCGCTTTTTCGGGAAGAAATAAGTCGGCGACTGTTCTTGAGCAGTTTTTGAACTCCTCTGCTTTACGTTTTATCAGTCGACCGGTTGAATATGCCAGATTTTGTCGGCATACTCCATCACCGCGCGGTCACTGGAGAAGCGACCGATTCGGGCAACGTTGTCAATTGCCATCTTGGCCCATTTGTGGCGATCAAGATAATCATGTTCGGCTCGATGCAGTGCCTGGTTGAATTCGGCCAGATCCGCCAACACCATATAATAGTCGCGCGATAACAGTTCTTCATAAATCATCTTAAACAGCAAAACATACTCTTTTTGACAGAACATGTTCGAATTGAGCGAGTTCATGATGCGTTTGATATAATCGGAACGGTCATAAATTTCTTGCGGTTTATACGAATTGTTGTTGTGCATCTCGGCAATTTGCTCTTCGCGCAGGCCGAAGAGATAGAAATTGTCTTCGCCGACCGCCTCGCGGATTTCGATGTTGGCGCCGTCATAGGTGCCGACGGTGAGCGCGCCGTTAAGCGCAAATTTCATATTACCGGTGCCCGATGCCTCAAAGCCGGCAGTCGAGTTCTGGATACTGACGTCTGCAGCCGGGATCAGCAGTTCGGCCAGCGATACTTTATAATCGGGAATAAAGACGACTTTTATTTTGTCATTAACCCGCGGATCGTGATTGACAACGTCTGCCACATTGTTGATCAGTTTGATGATCAGTTTGGCAAAGTTGTAAGAAGGTGCTGCCTTCCCGGCAAAAATATAAGTTTTCGGGTAGGGCGGAACCGCATTGTCTTTGATGATTGCCAAATAATCGCCGATAACCTGCAAAATTGTCATCAGTTGGCGTTTGTACTCGTGAATTCGCTTGGCCTGAACAATGAAAATACTGTCGGGATTGACTGCCACGCCGGTAGTCTTAAAAATTTTCTTGGCCAGTCTCTCTTTGTTTTCGCGTTTAATTCTCAGAAAATCGTCCACAAATTGCGGATCGCCGTCAAAATCTTCCAACTGTTGCAAGAAGTCGAGGTTGGTGATCCAGTCGTCGCCGATCTTGGAGGAAATCAAAGTAGCCAGCGGCGTGTTGGCATGATACAGCCAGCGCCGCGGCGTGATGCCGTTGGTGACGTTGATGAATTTTTCCGGCCACAGTTCGTAAAATTCGGGAACTAAGCGGGTTTTCAACAATTCGGAGTGAATTTTGGCAACGCCGTTGACTTTGAAGGAACCGACGATGGACAGATTGGCCATGCGGATAACCTGATTGCCGCCGTCGCCGGAAACAATCGAAACTTTGCCCAGTTTGTCGGGGCGGTCGGCAAATTTGGTGCGTGCAAATTCAATAAAACGACGGTTGATTTCGAAAATGATTTGCAAATGCCGCGGCAGCATCCGACCCAGCATCCAGGCAGGCCACACTTCCAACGCCTCCGGCAGCAGCGTATGGTTGGTATAAGCAAAAATTTTGGTCGTGATTTCCCAGGCGGCGTTCCAAGACTGTCCGTAAACGTCGATCAACTGGTGCATCATTTCGGGAATCGCCAATGCAGGATGAGTGTCGTTGAGCTGAATACAAATGTACTCCGGCATCCGGTGGAAGTCGTTGCTTTTTTCCATAAAGCGACGGATAATGTCCTGAATGGCGCAGGAAACAAAGAAATATTGTTGTTTCAGACGCAGTTCCTTACCCGATTCGATCGCGTCCGATGGGTACAAAACCTTGGAAATGGTTTCGTTTTCGATTTTGTCTTTGAGGGCGTCGATGTATCCGCCTTTGTTAAAGACGTTGATGTCAAGCTGTTCGTCGCCTTCGGCCGAGAACAAACGCAGATAGTTGACCGACTTGCCGTTGTAGCCGACAATCGGAAAGTCAAACGGAATTCCGTAAATGTGGCTGGAATTTTTCCAAATGAACAGCGGTTCGCCGTTGGGGGCATATTGGGTTTCGACCTCGCCGTACATCGGAATCGAAATGCGGCGGTCGGGGCGGGCAAACTGCCACGGCGAGTCTTCGCCGTCCCAGCTGTCGGCCATTTCGACCTGATAACCGTTTTCGAATTTTTGTTTAAACAGACCGTATTCATAGTTGATGCCGTAACCGAAACCGGGAATGGCAAGCGAGGCCATCGAATCAAGATAACAGGCCGCCAGTCGTCCCAAACCGCCGTTGCCGAGAGCAGGGTCATATTCGGTGTCAAAGATCTCTTCCAGAGATTCCCATGGCCAGCCGTCGATCTTGATGTTTTTTAAAATGTCAAACAAACCGAGATTGTGGAGATTGTTTTCCAACGAACGTCCGATCAGATATTCGATGGAAAGGTAATAAACCCGTTTGGAGTTGGCTTTGTTATAACGGGCGATGGTTTGATACATCCGGTCCATGGCAAACTCGCGCACGGCCAGGGCGATCACTTTCATCGCCTCTTCCTTGCTGATTTCGCAGGTGCGTTTGCCGATAAAGTATTTTATGTAATGTTCAATCGAAAGTTTTAACCTGGCTTTGTCGATTTCATTTAAAATAACCGAGTTTTCCTTTACCATTTTTTCTCCTGTTTTTTATCAATTTGGTCTGTTGTAACCATACGCGGCAATTGTTTGAGATATCGTTAACAAAGCGGATATAATCATTAATAAATTGTAATTGCAGTAGGCGCCGTTTGTTTTTTGAGGGAACAATATTTTATTGCAATCGGCAAAAAATATAATATAATCACCGGAAGCTAAAGTTAAAAGAGGTATCATAATGAAAAAATATTTTGCATCAGTTTTGATGAGCAGCGTCTTATTGTGCTCGCCGGTTCGGGCGGAAACGATTTTTGAGGCTTTGGGCGAAGCCTATAACAGCAATCCGGATTTGCAGGCACAGCGTGCTTATCTGCGTTCGGTTGACGAAAATGTGGCGATCGCCAAGTCGGGCTATCGGCCTTCGATTGATTTGACCGGCGGTTATAACGATACCCGCAATAACAATGACAGCAACAACAACGATGACGGGAGCCGTACGTCTTCAATCGGGGCCCGCATCAGCCAGCCGCTGTTTAACGGCTTGTCCACCTATAATTCGGTTCGGGCTGCCGACAGCACGGTTCGCGCCGAGCAATACAATTTGTCAAATTATGAGCAGTCGGTGTTCTTAAGCGCTTCGGAAGCTTATTTGAACGTGGTCCGCGACGCGGCGATCGTCGATTTGCAAAAGAGCAACGAAAAACTGCTTAAAAAGCAGCTTGATGAGACGATCGAACGCTTTAACGTCGGCGAACTGACGCGTACCGACGTCGCTCAGGCTCGTTCCAGTCTGTCACAGGCGACCGCCAGCCGCATCAGCGCCGAAGGCAACCTGCAGGTTTCGCGCGCCGTTTACAAGCAGATTATCGGCCGGCAGCCGGAGAACTTGAAGGAACCTGACAACATTCATGAGTTTTTGCCCGCAACCTTTGAGCAGGCATTGGATTATACCATGGTCAATAACTATGACGTCTTGGCTGCCAAACAGGCGTTGGCTGCCCGGGAATATACGGTTAAAGCCAACTACGGCTCTTTACTGCCGCAGATTGCCGCCACCGGTGAAGTTGCTCAGATTAAGAACGATCCCAAACACAGCGGACTGAACGACAGCACGGTCGACAGCGTCGAGTTCGGCGTTAACCTGACGGTGCCTTTGTATGACGCCGGTGAAAACCGCGCCGTCATCCGCCAGAGCAAATATGCCAAATGGCAGGCGCATGAACAGGTATTGAGTGCGGAACGTCTGGCTGTTTCCAGCATTACCAGTTATTGGGAGTCGATGGTTGCCAACGATGCGATGATTAAGGCTTTGCAGGATCAGGTCAAGGCCAACGAAATTGCCCTTGACGGCGTTAAAAAGGAAGAGGCGCTGGGCAATCGGACCGTTTTGGACGTTTTAAATGCGTATCAGTCGTTGCTTGATTCTAAAGTAGACGTTGTCAAAGCGCGCCGCGAGTATTATCTTTCGGCTATGCAGGTTATGCAGGCGATGGGTAAGCTGACCGCCGAAAACCTCAAGCTTAACGTGGAATTGTATCATCCGAAGCGGCATTATAAAGAAACCCGCGATAAGTGGTTTTCGCTGTCGGCGGATTAATAAAAGTAAGACAGGGTGAAAAAAATGGCAGCAGAACAGGAACCAAAAGAACTTTCAATGGCGGAAATTCTGGCTTCGATCCGCAAAATTTTGGAAGAAAACGGCGCTGAAGAAACTCGCCGGCATCAGGATGATGACGACGAAGTTTTGGAACTGACTTCTTCGATGATTGTCGCAGAGGCCAATGAAGTCGTACCGGCAAAGAAAGAAGAAAATTTTGCTGCCAAAACCGAGATTATGCCGGATTTTGAAAGTGAATTGCGCCCGGTTCGCCAGCCGTTGCCGCCCAAACCGGAACCGCGTCCGACCCCGGATCAGGCGCGTGAACCGCATCCGGAACCCCATCTCCATCCGGAACGCCGACCCGAGCCGCCGCATCCGCATCCCCGTCCCGAAGCCCCGCGGCCGCCCAAACCGGAACCGCACCCGGTTTCGCGTGATGTTTCGGAAGAGATTGTCCGCAGTTTTACCCGTATGTTTGAACAAAACGATTTTCGTCGCAAGAGCGAACAGCCGGTTTTTGATGCCGACGCATTGTTGCGGCAGATTGTCCGACAGGCGGTATCGGCACGTCTGGATAACCTGATGTTGCAAAATATGGTCAAAGAAACGATTGTTCCCGTTCTGGAAGAATGGCTTTCGCATTATCTTCCCAAACTGGTTGCCGAAGAAATTGAACGAGTGATGGTAAAGGCCGGCAGACGCTGACAAGTTGCAGCGCCGGCCTCCCTTGATATGCCCCGGGCTTTTGCCTTGCGGGCGATTTGTGCTTTTATTTGTTGAACAAAATTACTGAAAACTGGAAAAAATATGCTAGACAAGACTTACGACCCGAAAAATTTTGAAGAAAAAATTTATGCCGAGTGGGAAGCCGCCGGCGACTTTAAACCCAACATGAACAAAAATAAAGAAGCCTTTGCCGTTGTTATTCCGCCGCCGAACGTTACCGGCGTGCTGCACATGGGGCATGCGTTGGATGACACCTTGCAGGACATTCTGATCCGCTATAACCGGATGCAGGGCAAAAACGTGTTATGGCAGCCGGGGATGGACCATGCCGGAATTGCCACTCAGATGGTGGTTGAACGAAATCTGGCTGCCGAAGGCATCACCCGTCATGACTTGGGGCGCGAGAAATTTATTGAAACCGTGTGGCAGTGGAAAGAAAAATCGGGCGGCACCATTTGCAAACAGTTGCGTCGGCTCGGCGCTTCCTGCGACTGGTCGCGTTCGCGTTTTACCATGGATGAAGGGCTGTCGCGTGCCGTACGCAAAATCTTTGTCCGTCTGTACAAGGACGGTCTGATTTATAAGGCCAAAAAGCTGGTTAACTGGGATTCCAAATTTATGACCGCCGTTTCCGATCTGGAAGTGATTCAGAAGGAAACTGTCGGCAAAATGTATTATTACAAATATCCGATCAAAGGCGAAGAAGGGCAGTTTATTCATATTGCCACCACCCGTCCCGAAACCATGTTCGGCGATACGGCGGTTGCCGTTTCCAAAGACAATGAAAAACTGAAGCATTTGATCGGCAAGGAATGCATTGTTCCGATTATCAACCGGGCGATTCCGATCGTGGCCGATGATCATGCCGACCCCGAAAAAGGAACCGGCGCGGTTAAAATTACCCCCGCACACGACTTTAACGACTTTGAAGTCGGTAAACGCCACAATCTGCCGTTGATCAATATTCTCAATCCCGACGCGACTCTGAACGAGAACACGCCGTTTGCCGGTATGGATACCCAAAGTGCCCGCAAGGCGACGATTGCCGAGTTGGAAGAATTGGGGCTGATGGAAAAGATCGAAGATCATCCGATGGTTATTCCGTACGGCGACCGTTCCAACGTTGTGATCGAACCGTTGTTGACCGATCAGTGGTTTGTCGATGCGCCGACTTTGGCCAAAGAAGCCATCCGTGCGGTTGAAGACGGCGAGATGCAGTTTGTACCCAAGTCCTATGAAAAGACCTATTTTGAATGGATGCGCAATATTCAGCCGTGGTGTATTTCCCGTCAATTGTGGTGGGGGCACCAAATGCCGATTTGGTATGGTCCCGACGGAGAAATTTTTTGCGAAGAAAATGCCGAAGAAGCTCAAGCCGCTGCCGACAAACATTATGGCAAGCCGGTTGAACTGACACGCGAGACCGATGTGTTGGATACCTGGTTTTCGTCCGGTTTGTGGGCGTTCTCAACCATGGGTTGGCCGGACAAAAGCGAATATTTGGATACTTTTTATCCGACTTCGGTACTGGTTACCGGCTTTGACATTATTTTCTTCTGGGTTGCCCGGATGATGATGATGAGCATGTATATCATGAAAAAAGTGCCGTTCAAAAAAGCTTATATTCACGGTTTGGTCCGTGACGAGCAAGGACGTAAAATGTCAAAATCGAAAGGCAATACGGTTGATCCGATGGAAATTATCGAGAAGTACGGTGCCGACGCGCTGCGCTTCTTTATGGCCGCGATGGAAACCCAGGGGCGTGATATCAATGTTTCGGAAGCCCGTATTCAGGGTTATCGCAATTTTGCCACCAAACTGTGGAACTCCGCCCGTTTCGGTGAGATGAACCAATGCGAATTGTCGCAAGGCTTTGATGAAGGTAAAGTCAAACATCCGGTTAACCGCTGGATTGTCGCCAAAGTCAAGCAGACGACCGCCGAGTTGACCGAAAATCTGAACAACTTCCGCTTTTCCGATGCTGCCAACACCGTGTATCAGTTTGTTTGGGGCGCGTTCTGCGACTGGTATATCGAGATGATTAAACCGATATTGTATGGGGATAACGAGGCCGAAAAAACGGAAACCCGCGCGGCATTTGCCTGGGTCTTCAATCGGATTTTGGTAATTTTGCATCCGTTTATGCCGTTTATTACCAGTGAGTTGTGGAACAATACCGGCGTTCGCGGCGAACGTTTAATCAATGCTTCGTGGCCGCAAAACGAAGATTACAGCGTTTCGGCAATCGGCGATATCGATTGGGTGATCGAATTGATCAGTTCTATCCGCTCGCTGCGTGCGGAAATGAACTTACCTGCCGGCGCCCGGCTGACGGTATGGCTGCAAGGTGCAAATGCCGAATCTCTGACGCATTTGCAGCAGTTCAAAACCATCATCTGTTCTTTGGCGCGTTTGGAAGATGTTGCCGGTTATAACGGCGATGTAACGCCGGATATGGTTCAAAGCGTCTTCCGCGAAGCTTCGATGCTGATCCCGCTGAAAGGTATTGTGGATTTTGCGGCCGAGCGCGAACGCCTGCAAAAGGAACTGGCGGCGCTGGAACAAAATTTGGCCGGGTATGAACGCAAGCTTGCCAATCCCAGTTTTGTCGAACGGGCACCGAAAGCCGTGGTTGACGAAGAAAGACGGCGCCAGGCCGAAGCTTTGGACAACAAGGCTAAGGTTGAAAAAGCCTTGCAGCGCATTAAAGCAAGTGAGGACGTTCAAAACTCTTCTCAGGCATCATAATCCAGAAGCAGATGCTGTAAAAGGCCGGCCGTATTTTGCGGCCGGCCTTTTCTGACCGTGTTTTCCGATGCAGAATGTTTATCCTTATCGCATTCGGCTCCGAAAAACACCGAATAAATAAAAACCCCGGGCATTAAGTCCGGGGTTTAAGTTGTCTGTTTTTAATATGTATTTTGTGACCGCTGACCATAATTTCCGTTTGCCGGTCGGGCGTTGTTTGAACCGCCGCTGTTATGAGAATTACGCGGTGCATGCGGATCCTGCTGAGAAGAACCGGCCTGATGTCCGGCAGTTCCCCGGTTGAGGGTGTGGCGCAGTTCCTCCTTCAGCTTGTTGAAATCGTGCTTCGGTGTACCGATCCGGATAACAACGATCGGCGGCAAACCGATATCGGCCAGCTCGGTCTTGACGTTGTCGATTTCCGTACTCGCTTCAGTCAGATACGGCGTAACCGCATCACGGGCAGCATTACCCTTATAAAAATCATCTTTGACCAATTTGCGATATTCTTCTTCAATTTTGTTTTTGGCCCGTTTTTGCTGAGTTTCCTGCATGGTTTTGAAAAGATAAATGGCAGCTTCGGGAGGCATTTCGCGCATCGGAATATCTTCATGTCCGTTGATATAAGCCTTAAATTTCTCTTTTTCTTCCGGAGTGAGGGAAGTGCACTGGTCTGAAACCAGATAACCGATCGTGGCATCTTTTTTACTAATTCCGTCATTGTAAGCCGCATACAGTTTAGCCACGGCTTTGGCGGCACCGATGGCGGCTGCCGCGCCGTCCGGGTTTCCGGAACCGTTTGCTTTAATAATGTCTTCGTAAGCGTAACGCAGGCCGAAGTCTTCCCACCAGTCACGGAACGGCGAGAAGTTGTAAGCGCCGACGGCATGGCGGACGCAGCGGCATTCGGCATCGTTTTTATTTTTAGGATCATCCCATTGAATGCCTTTTTGCTGCAATTGATAAGCCAACTGCAAGGCGAGATCGCGGCGATATTTGATAACTTTGGGGTTGTTTTTGCCGTTTTTGCCTTCGGCGGCGTCAATCATCTTGTCAAACTTGGTTTGTGACAGTTTGACGTCAACCGGCACGATCAGTGCACGGCCGCAGCCAAGCCGGATAGCCGTCTCGTTAGCGTCGCTCAGAGTACCGAATTTTACCCGTTTGATGCCGGCGTCTTTGTAAGCGTCCATAATACGATCGGCATAATTGTCATTAAGCACTTTACCGCTTGGAAGCGAGAACGAAACTTCCAAACGTCCGTTTTCGTCCATGCGGACATACAGTTTGCATTCGTGGCGGGTCTTAACATCTTTGGTTTTGCTGTCAATAACCCCGTCTTGCTGCATATTTTCGGGATTTTCTTTTTCAAAAGCGGTGAACACGGTGTAGCCGCCTTTGTGGGTTACAAAGTAGCTCAATCCGCGGCGTTTGTTTTTATCCATCCATTTTGTCAGGGACTGAATCGCATTTTCATACGCATCGGCCGGCGCTTTGTCGGCGTCGCCGCCGCGTACCGGAATTGCGCCGGTTACAGGAATGTCGGGAGTATTGTTGCCATTGTTGCCGGTGTCGCCGTTGCTGTCCGGGGTCTGAGTTTCGTCGTTGGCGGCCTGGTCAACAGCCAACGGACCGGCGGCGCTGCTGTAGCCGGTGTCTTCGCCTCGGCGTCCGATCTCCTGTTTAATTTCGTCTTTGGCGGCGGCAAACATCTCGCCGGTGGCCTGATCGGCGTTTTCGAGCTTAAGCGAGTCCATATCGATAAAGGATGCCAGACCGCGGCGGTCAAGATAAGCCAGCATTTCTTTCAGGCGGTCCGGGGTCATGCCGGAGGGATCAAAATAAAGCTTGCCGTCATGAATTTGGAACGAAATATCGGTCGGTTTCATAATATCAACCGCCAAAAACAGATTGCCGTTCTGATCTTCGCAAATTCGGGCATTGGCACGTTCGGCGTCTTTAGCCTTGTCTCCTTCGCCCTCGGAGACGGTTTCTGCGTTGGTGGCGTTTTTCAGTGCATATAAGGTCGTATAAAGTTCGGGATTTTTCTGATAAACTTCCAGTTCGTCGCAAGCGTTTTTGTAAGCGACTTCTTCTTTACGTTTGCGCAGATAGGCTTCGCGTGCGGCGCGGTCATCGCCGAGTTCTTCGGGAATTTCAACGGCCTTGCGGATATGGCTTTCGAGGACATTGCGAACCTCTTCGACGGTATGTGTCCGGTTTTGGGCAAATTTTTGCAAGTCCAGTTCCATAAAGGGCTTGCCTGCAGTATTGTTTGTTGCTTTCGTTACCATAAAATCCTCCGCATAAGCTGAAATATTAAAAATATCATAACATGATTATACAAAAAAGCAAGCGTTTTTTGACAAAAAAAGATGGCTGCGCATTAAAAAAATGTCAGCGGTAACGGCGCAGAATTCCGCTTAAAATTCCCTGTACCCTGACGCGCGAAGGTGCGAGCTTGCGGATTTCGTAAGCCGGATTGCAGGGTTTGAGCCAGACTTCGTCTTTTTTCTTTTGCCACACTTTGAGCGTGGCTTCCGATTCGTCCACCAAAGCCACTACGATTTGTCCATTTTCGGCAGTTTGGGCTTTGCGGATGATGGCGGTGTCACCGTCCATAATGCCGGCCTCGATCATCGACTCTCCCTCGACTGTCAGAGCGTAGAAACTGCCGCGGCTGACCATCTCGAGCGGCACCGTGATGCTTTCGTTTTCGTCGGCAATGGCGGCAATCGGCGTGCCGGCCGCAATTTTGCCGTACAGCGGAACCGGCACCGCCGCGGTCTGCAGCGCCTGCCGGATCTTTTTTTCTTCTTCGATGATTTCCCGCGGTTTAAAACGCGGCGTCCGCAAAACTTCCAACGCCCGTGCTTTGTGAGGAAGCTTTTTTACGAAATCGCGTTCAATCAGTTCTTCGATCAGGGCATGAATTCCCGATTTCGATTTGATGCCGACGGCTTGCTTCATTTCTTCGAAAGAAGGGCAACAGCCGTTTTCTTTGATAAAATTGTCGATAAACATCAGCAGTTTGTATTGTTTGGGGGTCAGCATCGGCGTCTTTCCTCAGGTTGTCGTCTCCTGTATGTTCTACTTTAGTTCTTTGCCTCCGTCAAGCAATTATTAGGTTGAAAATTTTACCGCTATTGTTTATAGTGTCGGAAAACATGGTAAAAACATCATACAGGAATTTTACAAATGGCAACAGAAACAAACATTCACAGAGAATCACGACTGGCAAAACTCAATAATTTGACCGAGAAGGGTTACAATCCGTATCCTTATTGTTTTAAACCCGATGCCTTTGCTGCCGATTTGCAGGAAAAATACAAAGATTTGGCCGCCGGTGAAAATACCGAAGACCGGGTAACGGTTGCCGGACGCGCCATGGCGGTCCGCAACAGCGGCATGTTCATCGATCTGAAAGACGTCAGCGGAAAAATTCAGGTTTTCTGCCATAAGAGCCATCTTGACGAAGCCGGACTGGAACTGCTGAAAAATCTGGACGTCGGCGATTTGGTCGGTGTCTCGGGTTTTGTGCGCCGGACTCCGCGCGGCGAATTGTCGGTTGCGGCCGAAAAGTTCGATATTATCGGCAAAGCGCTGCAGCCGCTGCCGGAAAAGTTTCACGGCCTTACCGATATCGAAGCCCGCTATCGCCAGCGTTACGTTGATTTTATCATGAACGACGACAGCCGCGAGATTTTTGAAAAGCGTTGCCGCATTACGTCGGCGATCCGCCGTTATTTCGAAGAACACGGTTTTCTTGAAGTTGAAACGCCGATGCTGCATCCGATCATGGGCGGTGCCAACGCCAAACCGTTTGTCACGCATCATAACGCTCTTGACCGTGACCTGTATTTGCGGATTGCGCCGGAACTTTATCTCAAACGGCTGGTGGTCGGCGGTTTTGACCGGGTATTCGAAATCGGTCGCAACTTCCGCAACGAAGGGGTGGATAAAAAGCATAACCCTGAATTTACCGCGCTGGAAGCTTATCAGGCTTATGCCGATTACAACGATATGGCGCAACTGATTCCCGATTTGATCCGTTATGTCTGCGAACAGGTTCTCGGCAAGCCGTCGTTTACTTTTAACGGGGTGGAGATTGACGTTTCAAAACCGTTCCCCCGCAAATCGATTGTCGATCTGGTTAAAGAATATGCCGGGATTGATCTGATGGCGGCGCAAACGGCGGAAGAGGCCCGCGAAATGGCAAAATCGATCGGGATTGACGCTTCCGAATGCTCTAACTGGGGCAAAGTGGTGCAGTTGGTGTTTGACGAAAGAGTGGAAGCCAATCTGATTCAGCCGGTGCTGGTGATGGATATGCCGCGGGACGTTTCGCCGCTGGCCAAAACCCATCGTTCAAATCCGCGACTGGTCGAGCATTTTGACGCCTATGCCTGCGGTATGGAGTTGGGCTGCGCCTATTCGGAATTGTCCAACCCGCTGGAACAGCGCGCACGGTTCGACGCTCAGTGTGCGGAACGCGAAGCCGGGGACGACGAAGCTCAGATGTTGGATGAAGATTTTGTCAACGCTCTGGAAAATGCCTTACCGCCGACCGGCGGCATGGGAATGGGAATTGACCGTTTGGCGATTCTTCTTACCGGTGCCGAAACCATTCGTGACGTGATTGCCTTTCCGACTTTGCGCAACAAATAAATATGAAAAGGCTGCCTAAAAAGAAATCTTCAAAATCAAAGCCGTTTGCGTTTTGGCGCAAACGGCTGCTGCTTGCGGTTAATTTGGCGCTTTTGCTGTTTTTCCTGGCGGGGTTGGCCGGTTTGCTGGTACAGGAAATGCGGAACGGTTTTCGCATTCGCATTGTAACGGAAACGGGAGACAATATTTCAGTCCCAAAAACGGCGCCGACGCCGGAGGAAGACGTCGGTTATATTCGGCAGGCGTTGGAATTTGACGAATTTGGCGAAGACAATATTTTTCAGCTGGAAAAGACGGTCGAAACCGTCGAAACCGACGTGCCGGCACCGATTGCCGCAAACTGGGAGCAGGCGGTTGCCCATATTGATGCCATAGAATTGTCTGCGGAAGAAGCCTATGGCCTTTATGAAGAAAAATTGCCCGAAAATATTATTGACTCTCCGGTAAGCAAAAATAACCATCCCAAAGTCAACGGCATCAAAATCGTGGTCGGGCGCAAACCGCCGTATTTCGGCCCTAAACCGATGATTGCGATTGTAATTGACGATATGGGAATCAGCCATCGCCGTACCGCTAAGATCAGCAGTCTGCATTATCCCTTGACTTCCTCTTTTCTGACTTACGGAACGGCGTTGCAGCCGCAGATTCAGACGGCCAAAGAGGCCGGGCATGAAATCATGGCTCATTTGCCGATGGAGCCGCAATCGAATATCAATGTTTCTCCCGACGTGCTGACGGTGAAGATGGACGCTAAACAGGTGACGGCAGGTTTGCAGGCGATGTTGAATAAATTCTCGAATATCCGCGGGGTCAACAATCATATGGGCAGCCGTTTTACCGAAGATGAGATGCGAATGAACGCGGTGATGCGGGAATTAAAACAACGCGATTTATTTTTCCTCGATTCTAAAACGACGGCCAAATCGGCGGCGGAAGATGCGGCCGCCCAAAACGGCGTCAGCTATGTTTCGCGCAATATTTTTCTCGATAACGAAGACAAGTTCGACTATATCATGCGCCAGCTGCATCAGACTGAGACAATTGCGCGCAAAAACGGTTATGCAATTGCGATCGGGCACCCAAAAGAACAAACCTATAGGGCGCTTAAAGTTTGGTTGCCGACGCTGCAAAGCCGCAACTTGCGGTTGGTGCCGTTAAGTGAAATCGTTAAAGTGCTGAATTAAGCGCTGCCGGATCTTTTCGCATAAAAATAAGCCTTCGAAAACGTCATTTTGAAGCAGGCAATTGGGCGGTTTGTCGGTTGCGAAAAAACACTAACATATTGACAGTTAAAATAAACACCGTTAATTTGAAGGCGGATTTTACGTGAGGTTTATGTTAAATAAGAGGGGATGACGTTTTGTGACGAAGATGCAAAATAGTCTCAAAGGAGCTGAAATGAAATTTGATATAATTATTCCGGTGGGAAGTTTTTGCGCCGGAGCGCAAGCATTAAGGGGTGTCAAGAAAAGAAGCCGTTCGCTGCCGTTAGACTGGGTGACGCCGATCTCGCTGGAGTTGGCAGTCGATTTTCTGGAAACGGGTTTTAAATCTTTTTTTGAAAAGGAAGACCTGAAAAAATACGAAAAAGATACGAAGAAAAATATAGGTTATATCAATATCCGTACCAATGTCATATTTATGCACGACTTTAAAGACATTTCACGTTTTGATGAGGAATATGTGCTGATACGCGAAAAGTACGATCGCCGCATTAAGCGGTTGTATCAGACCATCAACGATTCCAAAGATATTTTGTATTTACACGTTTTTCAGGCCAAAGATCAGCAGGTGTTGCCGACCGACGAGGAAATAACCGCTTCTTTTGAAAGGTTGCGAAAAATGTATCCGGGAAAGAATCACCGTCTGTTGTTTATTAATCTGGCGGAAACGGAAGAAGACAAAGGTCGTTTCGATCATAGAAAAATCGGTGAATGTATAGACTGTTATAATTGTTACAGAGACAAAACCGCTCAGTTTGAAGAAGGGGTTCCCAGCTATGTATATTTCCAGAAGAATGTGGAGGCGGTTTTGAAGCTGTACAAAGTGCGCAAAAGTGTCCGGGACGTCCTCAAAAAGTTTGGGTTCAAATTGCTGGATGCTTTAAGCAGCGTGGTACCGAACCGGTCTGTCCGGGAAAAACTCAGGATGATGTACAAAGAGTATAAATGATTTTTTCTGCCGGCCGGTGACGGTGTCGGCGGCAGATGTTGGAAGTAAATATGCAAAAATTCGATTTGGTTGTTCCTGCGGGATCTTTCTGCGTTACCGGTTACCATTTGCGAAAAGCCGGTTTGCACGGCGAAACTTTGCCGTTTGATTGGTTGGAGAACGTGACGTTGGAACTGTTTGCCGGTTTTCTGGAAAACGGATTTGAGGACTTTCTGGCGCAAGATCGGCTGATGCCTGATTTTGAAGGGAAAAGCGGGAAAGGTCATTATCGTTTCCGGATGCCGAACGGAATGACTTTTGTTCACGATTTCGCTTACGATCATCCGGGAGCGGATTTTGCGGAGGTGCGGCAAAAATATGACCGTCGGATTAAACGGCTGTTTGACAGGATGGAAAAAGCCCGCAGCATACTGTTTGTGCACTGCAGCCGGTTTGAAGCCGATCCGCACGCCCTTAACCGCCTATGCAGTCGTCTGAAAGAATGTTGTCCCGGTAAGAGTATAAAGCTGTTGTATGTGCATCTGGTTAACGGCAAAAGAGGATTCGATTATCTTGTTCAATTGCCGGATATGGATGTCGTTGAGATGGAATTTGGCACCAACAGCGATCCCAAACAATTTTGGATCGGCAAAGTTTCGGTCTTTAACCGGATGTTGTCGGCGTATCGTCTCACCTTTGCTGCGCGTTTTCGTTTATGGCTAAACAAGCAAAAACGAAAGTTTTGCAAAAGTTACGACCGAATGTGACCGTATTACGCGGTGATGCTGACCTGAATCGAAGCGGCGGAGCGAAAAGAAGACAAAAATCCGGCAGATAATCAAGAATTGAATTTTAAGGGGAGCGGGCCATTGCTCTCCTGAGTTTTATCTGCAATAATATCAGTTGTGGTTTTATGTCCTTGAGATAAAACAAAAAGCCTTGAAGTAAATCAAGGCTTTTTTAAGTGGTAGGGGTGGCCGGACTCGAACCGGCACTCCTTGTGGGAACAAGATTTTGAGTCTAGCGCGTCTACCAGTTCCGCCACACCCCCGTGAAATCGAACAAATAAATAACCGATTATTTTAAAAGCGTCAATAGTTTTTTTACTAAAGTTTGTTATTTTTGCAAATAACGACGATTTTAGCGGAGGACTGGTTTTGCAACAAACGGAAGAAAAAGCGGTTGCTTATTATGAGAGCAGAAATTTTGCGGCAGCGCTGCGCTCTTTTTTGAAGCTGGAGGCCGAAGCGCCCAAACGTGAGGATGTTCTGATTTATATTGCCAACTGCTATGACGGCCTGGGGCAAAAGGACGAAGCGGTCAAATATTATCGCAAAGCGTTGCGCGCAAATAAAAAGTCGGATATTGCGGCGGCCAATCTGGCAATTATTTTCTATGAAATGCACAACTATGCCGAAGCCAAAACTTATGCCGCCAAAGCCCTGAAAATTAACTCTGTCAACATGGCGGCGCTTTCGGTGCTGGGGAATCTCAAGTATCGCAAAAAAGACTATAATGCCGCTTTAAGATATTATCATCAGGCCATGGACGTTCAGCGCGATTTTTATACGGCGGTTTTGAATGCCGCTTCGGTCTATTATGAACGCCGCGATTTTAATACCGCGTATTTTTATGCCAAACGGACGGTCCAATCTTATCCGGATTCAGAGGAAGCTCAATCGTTGTTGGCCAACATATGTGTGGAGTTGGGGCGTTTTGACGAAGCTATTCTGGTTTTGGCGGCGCTGTACCGGAAAAACCCAAAGGATTTTTGGCTTTGCAACCTTTTGTCGCAGGCTTTCCAACAAAAAAAAGAATACGAACGGGCGCTGGAAATGGGCTGGCGTGCGGTAACGCTTTCGAAAGGCGAAAACGAACAGCAGATAAATTTCGGCTATCTGCTGTATGAAGTGGCGGTCGAAAGTCCGGGAACCGATGTGTTGTCTTATGCCCGCAAGTGGATGGAAAAATATCCCGATCATCCGGTGGCGCGGCATATGGGAAATGCGATGATCAATGCCGGTCAGGTCAGTCAGATCAACAGCGGTTATATTCGTGATATTTTTGACGTGTTTGCCGACGATTTTGAAGAAGTTCTGGAAGGTTTGGATTATGCGGTTCCAAGCTTAATGGAACAGTCGCTGGATGCTTTGTCCAAAAACGTCAAGCTGAAAAAAATGCGGATTCTCGATGCCGGATGCGGTACCGGGCTGTGCGGTGCGTATCTCAAAAAATATGCCGCTTTTCGCGGGTTGGACGGGGTGGACATCTCGGAAAAAATGCTTGAAGTTGCCAAGCGCAAAAAATTATATACCCGTTTGATTAATCAGGATCTGAACAAGTTTTTGTCTGCCCGCGAGAACAGTTACGATTTGATAAATGCCGCCGACGTTTTTACTTATTTCGGCGAATTGGGCAGTCTGTTTATTTTGCTGTTTGACGCCTTGAAACCGGGCGGTCGCGTTTTGTTCAGCGTCAGCGAGAACTCTTATAATCAGGACGATTATTTCCTGCACCTCTCTGGCCGTTTTCTGCATAGCCGCAAATATGTGGAAGAGGGACTGAAAAAACGCGGTTTTATCATTGAGAAACTCAATCGTGTCCGTTTGCGCAACGAAGGCGAAACCGAAGTGTGGGGCTGGATCGTGATGGCGCGCAAGCCTTGATTTTGAAGCCTGCCGCATCGGATTCCGATAAAATAAAACCTCTCTTAAAAGAGAGGTTTTAAACTTCTAAAGTGTCCTGAAACAAACTTATTTTTTTACGGTTTTTTTCGGGGCTGCTTTTTTCGCGGAAGCAGATTTGCAGGAAGCTGATTTCCCGGCAGAAGACTTAGAACAGCAAGGTGCCGAAGCATTTAACTGTTCAATCGCCATCGACCAGAATTTTTCATCCTGCCCTTGAGGACAGCCGGCGTTTTGCCAGATGTAATAGGCTGCTTCTCTGATAGCATTTTCATTATAATTTACCATAACTTACTCCAAATAAAAAGTTCGGTTAAACATTATTCAATATACATACAAAATTTTATCCGTCAATAATTAATCTGCATAAAATCAATAATTAATCAGTGATCAGATATCTTAACCAAATAAAAATGTATTTGTGATGTTATTTACTTGCAATTCTATAGATAAGAAATTATAGATAAATTTAAAGAGCCGTGCTTTTTTAAGTTCAAAATTTAGAGGTTATTATATGGAAAATTTATTATCGGACGCAGAGATGAACGCCGTGATCGAAGGCAACCATGACAATGTTTTTGCCGTGCTCGGCATTCACCGCGACAAAGGAAGCAAAAATGTATTTATCCGCGCCTGGCAGCCCCACGCCAGGTCTGTTGAAGTGCTGGATCGTTTGGGCGGTTCCTGCGGAATGATGAGTTGTTTGGATCCGCGCGGTTTCTTTCAGATCAATCTCGGCGTCGGAGAAAATTTTTCTTATCGTTTCAAAATCGAAAATGACCGCGGCGAAGTTTATGAGGCGGAAGACACCTATCGTTTTCAGCCGACGCTGGGCGATATTGACATCTACCTGCTGGGCGAAGGAAACCACCTGGAGATGTATAAAAAGCTCGGCGCGCATCCGTGCGAACAAGACGGTGTAAAGGGCGTCAGCTTTGCCGTCTGGGCACCGAACGCCAAACGGGTTTCGGTGGTCGGAAACTTTAATAACTGGGACGGCCGCACCTGCGTGATGCGCAAATATCCGACTTGCGGCGTGTGGGATATTTTTATTCCCGGTCTCGGCGAAGGCGAAGTTTATAAATACGAAATCAAAACTCAGGAAAATTATATTTTGGTCAAGTCGGATCCGGTCGGTTTTTATGCCGAAAAAAGACCGCAAAACGCTTCTATCGTTTACGACCTGAACCATTATCACTGGAACGACGAAGAGTGGATGAGCCGTCCCGATCGCCACAGCCGACTCAACGGTCCGATGTCGATCTATGAAGTGCACGCCGGTTCGTGGCGTCGGAAAGGAGACGGCGGATCAGAATATCTCAGCTATCGCGAAATGGCCGATACGTTGGTTCCTTATGTCACCAATATGGGTTTTACGCATGTCGAATTTTTGCCGCTGGCCGAACATCCGCTGGATGCCTCGTGGGGCTATCAGGTGGTCGGCATGTTTGCGCCGACCAGCCGTTTCGGTACCCCCGACGATCTGCGCTACCTGATTGACAAATTTCACCAGTCGGGGATTGCGGTGATCATGGACTGGGTCCCGGCCCATTTTCCGAAGGACGGTCACGGGTTGTGCGAATTTGACGGCACTCATCTCTATGAGCACGCCGATCCGCGCAAAGGCGAACACAAAGACTGGGGAACCAAAATTTATAACTACGGTCGTACCGAAGTTTTTAACTATTTGTGCACCAATGCTCTTTACTGGCTGAGGGAATATCACATTGACGGCCTGCGGGTGGACGCGGTGGCTTCAATGCTTTATCTCGATTATTCCCGCAATCCCGGCGAGTGGATTCCCAACATTTACGGCGGTAACGAGAATTTGGAAGCAATCGCCTTTCTGCGGCGGATGAACGAACTGGTTTACGGTTTGGATTGCGGCGCCTGTACCTGTGCCGAAGAGTCGACCGCATGGCCGATGGTCTCGCGCCCGACTTCGATGGGCGGTCTCGGGTTCGGTTATAAGTGGAATATGGGGTGGATGAACGATACTCTGCGCTATATCGGCAAAGACCCGATCTATCGTCAATATCATCACGGCCTGCTTACGTTTGGTTTGCTCTATGCGTTTAACGAAAACTTTATTCTGCCGATTTCTCATGATGAAGTCGTTCACGGCAAGGGGTCGATGTTGTGTAAAATGCCGGGTGACGAGTGGCAGAAGTTTGCCAACCTGCGCGCCTATTACGGCTTTATGTACACTCATCCCGGCAAAAAACTGCTGTTTATGGGGTGTGAGTTCGGCCAGGACTGGGAATGGAACTGTGACGAAAGCCTGCGCTGGCATTTGCTGCAATATCCGATGTATCGGGGAATACAAAATTGCGTGCGTGACCTCAACCTGATGTATAAGGGCAATGCGCCGTTGTATGAAGCCGATTTCGATTACCGCGGTTTTGAATGGCTGGAACATGCCAACGCCGCCGACAGCGTTATCTCCTATATCCGCAAAGGCGAAACTCCGGGCGATTACCTGATTGTGATATGCAATTTTACGCCGGTGGTTCGTCCCGATTACCGGATCGGTGTTCCCGAAAACTGCGGCTATCAGGAAATTTTTAACAGCGATGACAAAAACTATTGGGGCAGCGGCGTCAAGAATGACGGCGTCCGCGGTGCCCAGCGGCAGGAGTGGAACGGCAAACCATACTCGATCCAGGTTACGCTGCCGGCGCTTTCGATGGTTGTTATCAAACCGGTGCGATAATATATTAAACGCCGGGAGAAACAAAAATGAGCAATTTGAAAACGCAACCGGGAACCTCATATCCGCTGGGATCGGTTTTTGACGGAAAAGGGGTAAACTTTGCCCTTTTTTCCGCCCATGCTTCAAAAGTGGAACTGTGTTTGTTCAATAAAAGCGGAACCGAAGAGACTGACCGTATTGCCATTGAAAGCAACGATAACAATATTTGGCACGTTTACGTGGCCGGATTAAAGCCGGGGCAGATTTACGGCTACCGGGTATACGGACCGTATAAACCGGAAGAAGGGCATCGCTTCAATCCCAACAAACTGTTGTTTGATCCTTACGGCAAAAAACTGAGCGGCAAGCTGATTTGGCATAAGGCGATTTTCGGTTATAATCCCGACAGTCCGGACAAGGATTTGTCTTTTAACGAGTTGGACAGTGCGCCGTACGTACCCAAGTCGGTGGTGGTTGACGATCTTTACGATTGGGAAGGGGACCGGCGGCCCGGCTATGCCTTTAACGAAACAATTATTTATGAGACGCATGTACGCGGTTTTACCAAGCTGCATCCCGAAATTCCCGATCGCCGCCGCGGCACCTTTGCCGGCATGGGGTCGGAAACGGTTGCCGGTTACCTTAAAGGATTGGGTGTAACCGCGGTGGAATTGTTGCCGATTCATGCCTATTTCGGCAACCGCCATCAGAAGGGGTTTCCCCGCAACAATTACTGGGGTTATGAGAGCAGCAGCTTTTTTGCGCCCGAACAGTCTTATTTGTCTTGCGATGATATCAACGAATTTAAAAATATGGTCAAGCTTTATCATCGGCACGGGTTGGAAGTGATTCTGGACGTGGTTTACAATCATACCGGCGAGGGCAACCAGTTGGGGCCGACACTTTGTTATCGCGGTATTGACAATGCCTCATACTATACGCTCAATTCCGAAAACAAGCGGTATTACTATGACAGTACCGGTTGCGGCGCTTCGATCAATGCCGAAAACCCGTATGTGGTGCGTTTGATATTGGATTCGTTGCGTTATTGGACCGAAGTGATGCACGTCGACGGTTTTCGTTTTGATTTGACGACGGCGTTGTGCCGCAAGAAAACCAACTTCACCACCGAATGCGGTTTTTTATATGCGATACGTCAGGATCCGGTTTTAAAAGATGTGAAACTGATTGCCGAACCGTGGGATGTCGGTGCCGGCGGTTACCAGTTAGGCGCGTTTCCGCCCGGATGGGGAGAATGGAACGACCGTTACCGGGACGTGGTGCGCCGTTTTTGGAAAGGCGATCAATATCAGACGGCCGAATTGGCCAGCCGCATTTCGGGCTCCAGTGATATTTTCAATTATCATAATCGCGATATCTGGAGCAGCGTCAATTTTGTAACCGCCCATGACGGTTTTAGCTTAAACGATTTGGTCAGTTATAATCTCAAGCACAACTCCGCCAACGGCGAAGACAACCGCGACGGTACCAACGCCAACTGGAGTTGGAACTCGGGGCAGGAAGGTGAGAGCGATAATCAAGCCGTGATCGAAAACCGCCGTTTGCGAATGAGGGCGATGATGGCGACGCTGCTGCTTTCGTTCGGCACCCCGATGATTTTTGCCGGCGACGAGTTTCTGCATCAGCAGTTGGGCAATAACAATCCGTATTGCCAGGATAATGTTTTGACCTGGTTGGCGTGGGAAGCGATTGATCAACAGGGACGCGAGTTTACCCGCTTTGTCCGAAGCCTTATCCGTTTGCGCCGCAAATTGAAAATTTTTGATAAAAAGCATTTCTTCAGCGGCAAACACGGTCCGGACGGAATTAAGGATCTGACTTGGTATAACGAAACCGGCAAGGAATTTGTCGACGCCGACTGGTATGACGGCAGTCGCAAATCGCTGTCTTATTGTATCCATCGCGGCGACCGCTTTATTTTGGGCATATTTAATGCCAACGACATCCGTCAGGCTTGGAAATTGCCGATGCTCGGCAAAGGCCTCAGTTGGAATTTGCTGCTGGACACTTCCGACAAATTTACGGGCCACAAAAACGTTCGTTCGGGAGCGGTGGCAGAAATTCCGGCATGGAGCGTATTATTGTTTGAAATCAAAAAGTAGGGGAAAATATTATGGATGAAAAACTGCAACTATTGGCGGACCGTCTCGGCATTGCAACTGCTTATACCGACGTCGGATTAAAAACCGGCAGTCATCAGGTCAGCGAAGACACGGTACGATTTTTTGCCGGCGTGTTGGGCTTTAAGGCCGGCAATGCCGGCGAGGTGGCGCGTTCGCTGCGGGCGTTGGACAACCGTCGTTGGCAAAATGTTCTGGAGCCGGTGTATGTGGTTTTGCAGAATCGCAAGGTTTTTGACGCAGTGGTTTCGGAGGCGGAAGCCGAAGGCGATTTCGGTCTGACGCTCACCAGCCGCCAGACCGGTGTCGAGAGAGATGTTTCCTTTGTTGTCCTCACGCTTCCCGAGAGTCGCGTTGTTGCGGGCAAAAAGTATCAAAAGCTGGAAATTGAAATTACTTCCGAAGTTGAAATCGGTTACTATGATGCCAAGCTGACTACGGCCGGCGGCACCTACGGCACCTTGCTTGCGGTTGCGCCCGACAAATGTTACCGGATGCCCGGCCTTGACGAAAAGAAACTGTGGGGTTTCAGTGTTCAGTTGTATTCTTTGCGCAGTCGCCGCAACTGGGGAATCGGCGATTTTACCGATCTGTACGATTTTGTCGGTATGTGCGGCCGGTGCGGTGCCGATATCATCGGATTGAATCCCGTCAATGTCCTCGGCCATTGTTTTCCCGAAGAGGCGAGTCCGTACTCGTCGGTCAGCCGCCTGTTTTTGAATCCGATCTATATTGACGTCGAAAAAGTGCCGGAGTTTTGCCCCGAGGATCGTTACGCGGTTGAGTCCGAAATTGCCGAGCTCAATGCCTCGGAGACGATCGAATACGGGCGGGTCTATCCCCTCAAGATTAAAGTGCTGAAGGCTTTGTATCAACGGATGCGGCAAGATCCCGAAAGAATGCGCGAATTTGAAAAATTCTGCCGTTGCAAGGGGGAAAGTTTGGAAAATCTGGTCACTTTTCAAGCCTTATACGAGGATAAATGGCAAACTCATTGGGGCGGGTGGCGCGCTTGGGAAAAAGAATTCCGCAAACCGACGACGGCTGCCGTAAAAAAATATCGCAAAGAGCAGGCCGAACGTCTCGACTTTTTCAAGTTTTTGCAGTTTGAAGCCGAGCGTCAGTTATGTGCCGTTTCGGCTCATGTTAAGGATTCGGGGTTGAAAATCGGCATTTACCGCGACTTGCCGGTCGGTGTCGGCCGCGACAGTGCCGAGTTGTGGAGTGATGACGGATTGTATTTGCGTGAGAGCGGCGCCGGCGCACCGCCGGACATTTTCTTCCCCACCGGACAAAAATGGAATCTCGGTGCTTTTAATCCGTTTGAGTTAAAAGCCCGTGCTTATCAGCCGTTTATCAAAATTATCCGCGCGGCGGCAGAAGGCGCGGGAGCGTTGCGTCTGGACCATGTGATGAGTCTGATGCGCCTGTTTGTGATACCCGAAGCCGCCGGTGCTGCCGGTACCTATATTATGTACAATTTTGAAGATATGCTGAACATCGTTGCGATCGAAAGTCACCTGAACCGTTGCATGATCGTCGGCGAAAGCATCGGTAATATTCCGGAGGGCTTTCTTGACAAGATTGCGGCTCGCGGCATCATGTCGATGAGCGTTTTGTGGAGCGAGCGCTGGGACGCCGGGTGGGGTGATTTCAAATCGCCGTATCAGTACCCCGAAAATGTTGTGACTTCGGTCGGAACTCATGATATGGCGCCGCTTAAGATGTGGTGGTTTGGTTATGACATTGCCCTGTCGCGCCGGTTGGGAATCATCGGCAGCGATCAGGAAATGGCCGATAATTATCATAAACGCGAAGCCGATCGTTGGAAACTGCTGAAAGCTCTGGATGAAAATCAGGTTTGGCCGGAAGATAACCGCCGTCACAACGACTATCTGTTCGGCGAGGGATATCCGGAAGGGCTGGAAGAAGCGGTCCACCGTTTTATGGCCCGCAGCAATTCAAAAATCTTTTTGGTGCAGCCCGAGGATGTTTTTCAGGTCGACAAACTGCAAAACCTGCCGGGAACCGACCGTGACAAACATCCCAACTGGCGCCGCAAACTGCCGGTGAATCTCGAAGATATGGAAAATTCGCTGGCCTATTACCGTAATGTTGCGGCAATCAAAAAAGAAAGATAACTGCAAACAACAAATGATTTCTTATAAAAAATTCCCCGATTTTCGGGGGATTTTTTTGTTGAAAAGCAGAAGATCGCTTTCCGGCAAACGATATTTTGCAGGTTAATTTGACAAGTGATTTGGCGACAAAGAGGGGAAGGATATCTAAAAAGGATCCTTTTATTTCAACATTTTTATTAAATCTTTTGAAAAAATAAAGTCAAGTATTTTCTGATGGTTGAGATAAATTGAAACTGTAGCAAAAAAAGGATCATTTTTTTGCTATAGAATAAGTATGGATATGCGATTTCTGAAAACAAGAATAAAATTGTGTATTATAAAGGGCTTAAACTTGATTTTTCAAAATGAGATTATTATAACCTTTGTTGTATCAAAAAAATGATCCTTTTTTTGAGGCAGTTTTTGAATTTTTCTGCTTTTTATATTTCAATTTTACGCTCGACAATTCGTTTTTCATACCGGTTTTGTTGTTTTTTAGGATTAGATATTTTCTCTGTCTTCCCCGTATCCGAAAAAAGCCGCCGGTTTTAACCGACGGCTTTTTATTTTCAGTTGATCAAAGCTTATTCGGCCGGTTGCTGCTCAACAGCCGGTGTTTCGCTCGCGGCGCTTTCAACCTGTTCGGCTGCAGCTTCGCGCAAAGCCAGAATCTCTTTGTCATTCTGAGCGGCAACCCGTTTGAGGTTGCGCAAAACGGTACCGGTACCGGCCGGAATCAAACGGCCGACGATAACGTTTTCCTTCAAACCGCTCAAATGATCGATTTTGCCTTCAACAGCAGCTTCGGTCAGAACACGGGTGGTTTCCTGGAAGGAAGCCGCCGAAATGAACGACTTGGTCTGCAGCGAAGCTTTGGTAATACCGAGCAAAATCGGATCGGCTTCGGCCGGAACACCGCCTTCGGCAATCGTCTTGGCGTTTTCGGCTTCAAAAACGTCACGGTCAACCTGTTCTCCGGTGAGGAAGGTGGTGTCGTTCGGAACCCGAACTTCAACCTTGCGCAACATTTGCGAAACGATCACTTCAATATGCTTGTCGTTGATCTTAACGCCCTGCAGACGATAAACGTCCTGAACTTCCTTAACCAGATATTCGGCCAGTTTTTCAACGCCCAGAACCCGCAAAATGTCATGCGGTGCCGGCGTACCTTCGACCAGCATATCACCCTTCTTGACCACATCGCCTTCCTGAACCACCAGATGGCGTCCCTTCGGGATCAGATATTCAATCGCTTCACCCTTCATCGGTACCACCGTAATCCGTTGTTTGGCCTTATAGTCTTTGCCGAATTCGACAATACCGTCAATATCGGAGATAATCGCCTGATCCTTCGGATGGCGGGCTTCAAACAACTCGGCCACCCGCGGCAGACCGCCGGTAATATCCTTGGTCTTGGAACTTTCGCGCGGAATTCTCGCCACAACGTCACCGACTTTGACTTCGGCGCCGTTTTCAACTGTCAAAATCGCGCCGACCGACAAGTAGTAGCGAACGTCTTTGCCATTGTCAAACAAGACCGGATTGCCGTCTTTATCTTTGAGGATAATGCCCGGCTTCAGGCTGGCGGAATTTGCTCCCGAATGCCAATCAATGACAACGTTGTCAACCACACCGGTGGTTTCGTCAACACGTTCTTCCAGCGAGATATTGTTGATGAGGTCAACCCACTCAACTTTACCGGCTTTTTCGGTAATGACCGGAATCGTGAACGGATCCCATTCGGCAACTTTCTGGCCTTTTTTAACCTTGGCGCCTTCGGCAACCAAAATCTTGGTGCCGTACGGAACCTTATGACGCGATTTTTCACGTTCGTTACCGTCAACAATCACGATCTCGCAATTACGCGACAAGACAATGATATGACCTTCGGAGTTGGTAACCGTATGGTTGTTTTCCAGTTTCAGCACCCCGGCAAACGGAACTTCAACCGTTGACTGTTCGGCAGATTTGGACGCCGCACCGCCGATGTGGAAGGTTCTCATCGTCAGCTGGGTACCCGGTTCACCGATCGACTGCGCGGCAATAACGCCGACCGCTTCGCCGATATTAACCGGCGTACCGCGGGCCAGGTCACGTCCGTAGCAGGCGGCACAAACGCCGTTTTCGCATTCGCAGGTCAGAACCGAACGGATCCGAACCTGTTCGACACCGGCTTTTTCAACGATTTCGACGTCGTCTTCGGTAATCAGCTTGCCTTTTTTCAACAGCACTTCGCCGGTTTCCGGATGAATGACGTCTTCCTGAATCGTACGACCGAGGATGCGTTCGCCGATCGAGACGATCACATTACCGCCGTCAACCACCGGACGGACGATGATACCGCGTTCGGTACCGCAATCCTGCTCGGTCACCACGACGTCCTGAGCCACATCGACCAAACGACGGGTCAGATAACCGGAGTTTGCGGTTTTCAACGCCGTATCGGCCAAACCTTTACGGGCACCGTGGGTCGAGTTAAAGTACTCAAGCACCGTCAGACCTTCTTTAAAGTTAGAGATAATCGGCTGCTCGATAATTTCACCGCTCGGCTTGGCCATCAAACCGCGCATACCGGCAACCTGACGCATTTGGGCCGCCGAACCGCGGGCACCGGAGTGCGCCATCATATAAACCGAGTTGATGTAACCGTTTTCGGTTTTGGAAATGTTTTTCATCATTTCGTCAGCCACTTTGTCGGTACAAGCCGCCCAGATATCGATTACCTTATTGTATTTTTCGCCTTTGGTGATCAAACCGTTCTGATACTGCTGCTCAAATTCCTTCACCTGTTTTTCGGTTTCGGAAACCAGTTCCTGTTTGGCATCGGGAACAATCAGGTCGTCCTTGCCAAACGAAATACCGGCCTTGCAGGCATTCTGGAAGCCAAGGGACATCAAACGGTCAACAAACATAACCGTTTCTTTCTGGCCGCAATGACGATAGATGATATCGATGATTTCACCGATTTCTTTCTTTTTAACCAGGCGGTTAACCAGCGAGAACGGCACATCTTTATGCTGCGGCAGAATTTCGGCCACCATCAGGCGTCCCGGTGTCGTGTCGACAATGCCGTAACGGCTTTCGCCGTTGTCATCAATATAAGTGATACGGCATTTAATCTTGCTGTGCAAATCCACCGTTTTGGCATCCAGTGCCAGCAACACTTCATTATAATCGGCAAAAATCGAACCTTCGCCCTTCAAGCCTTCGGCATCATAGGTCAGATAATAAATACCCAAAACCATATCCTGAGTCGGCACGATAATCGGCTTACCGGACGCCGGCGACAAAATATTGTTGGTCGACATCATCAGAACGCGCGCTTCCAACTGAGCTTCCACCGACAACGGTACGTGTACCGCCATTTGGTCACCGTCGAAGTCGGCGTTAAATGCCGTACAAACCAACGGATGCAGGTGAATCGCCTTACCTTCGACCAACACCGGTTCAAAAGCCTGAATACCCAAACGGTGCAGCGTCGGCGCACGGTTCAACAATACCGGATGCTCACGAATGACTTCTTCCAGAATATCCCAAACTTCCGGACGTTCTTTTTCAACCATCCGTTTGGCCGCCTTAATGGTAGTGGCATGTCCGTACAATTCCAGTTTGGCATAAACAAACGGCTTAAACAGTTCCAGCGCCATTTTCTTCGGCAAACCGCATTGTTGCAGACGCAGTTCCGGACCGACCGTAATAACCGAACGACCGGAATAGTCAACACGCTTACCGAGCAGGTTCTGACGGAAACGTCCCTGTTTACCTTTCAGCATATCCGACAACGATTTCAGCGGACGTTTGTTGGTGCCGGTAATCGCTCTCGAGCGGCGGCCGTTGTCAAACAGGGCGTCGACCGATTCCTGCAACATCCGTTTTTCGTTGCGGATGATAATGTCCGGCGCATGCAGTTCCAGCAGGCGTTTCAAACGGTTGTTGCGGTTGATGACGCGGCGGTAAAGGTCGTTTAAGTCCGAAGTGGCAAAACGACCGCCGTCCAGCGGAACCAACGGACGCAGTTCCGGCGGAATAACCGGCAGCACATCCAAGATCATCCATTCCGGCTTGGTGTTCGAATTCAAAAAGGCTTCGATGATCTTCAAACGCTTAACCAATTTTTTGCGCTTGGCTTCGGAAGCATTGTCCTTCAGTTCGGCACGGATAATTTTTCTTTCTTCTTCCAGATCGATCGAAGCGAGAATTTCCTTAATCGCTTCGGCACCGATACCGGCGCGGAAAGAATCTTCGCCGTATTCGTCAATGGCTTCCTGATATTGTTCTTCCGACAACATTTCATACATGCCGAGCGGGGTCAACCCCGGTTCGATCACGATGTAGCTTTCAAAGTACAAAACGCGTTCCAGTGCTTTGACGCCGATGTCGGTCAGCATCGAAATGCGCGACGGCAACGACTTCAGGAACCAGATGTGAGCAACCGGCGCCGCCAGTTCGATATGGCCCATTCTTTCGCGGCGGACGCTTGCCAAAGTGACTTCGACACCGCACTTTTCGCAGACGATGCCGCGATATTTCATTCTTTTGTACTTACCGCACAAACATTCATAGTCTTTAACCGGTCCGAAAATGCGTGCACAGAACAGGCCGTCTCTTTCCGGTTTGAAAGTACGATAGTTAATGGTCTCGGGCTTTTTGACTTCACCGTAAGACCAAGAACGGATTTGTTCAGGAGAGGCAATCGAGATTTTGATTTCGTCAAAAGAATCTCCGTTTGCCGGCTGCTGACCAAAAAATTTCATAATTTCATTCATATTTTTTATCTCCAATTCTAAACGGCTTCGTTCTGCAATTCGATGTTCAGGCACAACGATTTGATTTCTTTAACCAAAACGTTAAAGGATTCCGGTACGCCGGCTTCAAATCCTTCTTCACCGCGGACGATCGCTTCATAAACTTTGGTTCTTCCGCTGACATCGTCGGATTTAACCGTCAGCATTTCCTGCAAGGTGTAGGCAGCGCCGTAGGCCTGCAAAGCCCAAACTTCCATTTCGCCGAAACGTTGTCCGCCGAACTGCGCCTTACCGCCGAGCGGCTGCTGGGTAACCAGAGAGTACGGTCCGACCGAACGGGCGTGCATTTTCTCGTCAACAATATGGTGCAGCTTGATCATGTAAATGATACCTACGGTAACCTTACGGTCAAACTTCTCACCGGTACGACCGTCATAGAGATCAATCTGACCCGAAGTCGGCAGGCCGGCCATATCAAGCATACGGTTGATGTCGTTTTCGTGAGCGCCGTCAAAAACCGGCGTCGCCATCGGAATACCGTTCTTAACGTGCGAAATCATTTCGACCTTTTCCGCCGTTGACAAATCGGCAATTTCACGGTTGAACTGTTTCTCGCCGTAAATTTCTTTCAGCTTGCCGTTCAGTTCTTCCAGCGTTTTTTCGCCGCGTTTATACTGTTCACACATCTCGTTGAGCTGTTTGCCGAGTTCTTTGGCCGCCCAGCCGAGGTGGGTTTCGAGAATTTGTCCGACGTTCATACGCGAAGGCACGCCGAGCGGGTTCAATACGATGTCAACCGGGGTACCGTCTTCGGTATAGGGCATGTCTTCCAGCGGCAATACGCGCGAAACAGTACCTTTGTTACCGTGACGTCCGGCCATTTTATCGCCGGTTTGCATTTTACGCTTGGTGGCAATGAAAACCTTAACCGTTTTCAAAACGCCCGGCAGCAGATCGTCGCCGCGCTGAACTTTTTCCACTTTGTCGTCAAAATGCTTCTGAACTCCGGCAACCCGTGCGTCAAAAGCAGCGATGAACTCTTCGATTCTGGCCATGGCTTCTTCGTCTTTGACCACAATCTTACGCCATTGCGAAGACGGAACGTCCGCAAAAGATTCTTCGCTCAGAACCGACTTTTTGGCAATGCCTTTCGGCGCGTCAACCACGGTCTGTCCGATCAGCATTTCTTTTAAGCGGGCATCGAACACCTTGCGGATAATCGCAATTTCGTCATCGCGGTCTTTGGCCAGCTGGGAAATTTCCTGCTGCTCGATCGCCAGAGCGCGTTCGTCTTTTTCGACGCCGCGGCGCGAAAAGACATGAACGTCAACCACAATACCCTCAATACCCGGTTGAACGCGCAACGAAGTGTCGCGAACATCCGAAGCTTTTTCGCCGAAAATGGCGCGCAGCAGTTTTTCTTCCGGCGTTACCGGCGATTCGCCTTTCGGCGTTACCTTACCGACCAGAATATCGCCGGCCTTAACTTCGGCACCGATATAAACGATACCGGCTTCGTCGAGGTTGCGCAGCGCTTCTTCGCCGACGTTCGGAATATCACGGGTAATTTCTTCCTGTCCGAGTTTGGTGTCGCGAGCCATCACTTCAAACTCTTCAATATGAAGCGAAGTCAGAACGTCGTCGCGCGAAACCCGCTCGGAAAGCAAAATCGCATCTTCGTAGTTCAAACCGTTCCACGGCATAAAGGCCACCAGCATATTCTTGCCGAGTGCCAGTTCGCCCATATCGGTACACGGACCGTCGGCCATGATGTCACCGGCTTTGACCACGTCACCGACTTTAACCAGCGGCACCTGGTTAATGCAGGTGTTCTGGTTGGAACGGCGGAATTTCGACAATTTGTAAATTTCAACACCGACACCGCCGGCTTTTTTGTCATCCGAACGAACCACGATCCGGTTGGCGTCAACCGCATCAACCACACCGTCGTATTTGCAAACCACCGTTGCGCCGGAATCTTTGGCCACCGTGGCTTCCATACCGGTGCCGACCAGCGGCGCTTCCGAGCGCAACAAAGGCACGCCCTGACGCTGCATGTTCGAACCCATCAACGCACGGTTGGCGTCATCGTTTTCCAAGAACGGAATCAGCGCGGTGGCAACCGACACCAACTGTTTCGGCGAAACGTCGATGAAGTTGATTTCTTCCGGCGTATGGAATTCAAATTCACCCGCTTTGCGGCAGGCAATCGTATCTTTAACAAAAGTGCCGTCTTCGCGAACTTCGGCGTTGGCTTCGGCGATGATATATTTGCCTTCCTGATCGGCAGACAGATAAACCACTTCGCTGGTTACTTTTCCGTCAACAATCTTACGGTACGGACATTCGATAAAGCCGTATTTGTTAATCCGCGCATAGGTAGACAACGAGTTGATCAAACCGATGTTCGGACCTTCCGGCGTTTCAATCGGGCAGATACGACCGTAATGGGTCGGATGCACGTCGCGCACTTCAAACCCGGCACGGTCGCGAGACAGACCGCCGGGGCCCAAGGCCGACAGACGGCGTTTGTGGGTAATTTCCGACAGCGGGTTGTTCTGGTCCATAAACTGAGACAACTGCGAAGAACCGAAGAACTCGCGGATAACCGAAGCAATCGGCTTGGCATTGACCAAATCCTGCGGCTTCACATTATTCAAAACTTCCGAACTCATTCTTTCGCGAATGGCTCTTTCCATTCTGAGCAAGCCCATGCGGTATTGATTTTCCATCAATTCGCCGACCGAACGAACGCGGCGGTTGCCCAAGTGGTCAATATCGTCAACTTCGCCGTGGCCGTCACGCAATTCGACCAAACGTTTGACAATGCGCAAAATATCGTCTTTGCGCAAAGTGCGGTAAGTATCGGGCGCATCTTCAAACGGAATATCCAAAGCGGTGTTCATCTTGACGCGGCCGACCGAAGACAGATCATAACGTTCGTTGTCAAAGAACAAAGCCTTAAACAGGGCGTCGGCGGTTTCGTATGTCGGCGGTTCGCCCGGACGCATAACGCGATAGATATCCAACAGCGCTTCTTCGCGGCTGTGGTTCTTGTCCACTTCCAACGTATTGCGGATATACGGACCGACATTGACGTTATCAATGTACAAAACCTTAATTTCGTTAACCTTGGCGTCTTTAATTTTATCCAGCAGTTCCTGATTGATTTCGGCGCCGGCGTCGGCAATCACTTCACCGGTCTTTTTGTCGGCAATCGCCGAAGCCAAAAACTTGCCGATCAGCTGATCTTCGGCAACCCGGTAAAACTCCAGACCTTCGTCAACCAGTTTTTGAGCGGCGCGGGCCGGAATTTTTTTGCCGGCTTCCCAGGCAACTTTGCCGGTTTCGGCATTAATCAGGTCAAACGTAAATTTGACTCCGCGGAAGCGTTCGGGAATAAATTTGCTTTTCCAACCTTTCTTGTCGGCAACATAAGTGTCAACATCATAAAAATAGCCGAGGATCTCTTCTTTATCCATTCCTTTAATTTCGGAACGGTCGATTTTTTTGCCTTCCTGAGCCAACTGTTTGAGCTTTTCCTCGGTTTCCTTGGAATACAGGGAATACAAAATCGAAGTTACCGGCAACTTGCGGCGACGGTCGATACGGGCATAGAGCAGATCTTTGGCGTCAAATTCAAAATCGAGCCACGAACCCCGGTAGGGAATAACCCGGGCCGCAAACAAATATTTGCCCGAAGCCACGGTTTTGCCTTTGTCGTTGTCAAAAAAGACACCGGGAGAACGATGCATCTGCGAAACGACGACACGTTCGGTACCGTTGACGATAAAAGTACCTTTGTCGGTCATCAGCGGAATATCGCCCATGTAGACGTCCTGTTCCTTGATGTCATGGATTGACTTGGCACCGGTGGCTTCGTCGACATCCCAAACCACCAGGCGCAGAGTCGCCTTGACCGGCGCGGCATACGTCATGTCGCGTTTGATGCATTCGTCAACATCATACTTCGGTTCTTCCAGTTCGTATTTAACGAACTCGAGTTCGCCGGTGCCGGAAAAATCTTTAATCGGGAAAATAGATTTGAAAACTTCTTCCAAACCGAACTCGCAATTTTTGTTTTCGATGAAATCGCGGTAAGATCCGGTTTGCACTTCAATTAAACTCGGCATTTCCGACACGGAGTCGATTCGGCCGAAGTTCTTTCTTACACGTCTTTTGCTCGTATAAGATTCTTTCATTTTGCGTGATTCCTCATGGTTAAATTCTGCGACAATACTATCGGCAACGCCGAAACCCGCCCGCAGAAGGTTGAATACTTTTAAAAGCGAAAAACCTCACCAAACCCTCGGGGAACGGCCCCTCTTGATGAGTGTCAATAAAATAATTGCATGCAATTGTCACGATTCGTGACGAAATTCAAGCGGATAATAGACTCTCTTTCCGATTCTTACAAGCAAAAAATACACATTCGCCGATCTTTTTACGCAGCTGTGGAATTTTGATGCAATCGCTTGACGTACCAGGCGGCAAAAACCTGCAAACTTCCGCGAACCGTACCGTACAGTTCCTTCACTTCTTCCGCATTCAATTCGCACATGGTTTTTCTCATCTGCGGCACATACAAAATCTTCCACAGTTCCGACCATGCATACGGCGAATCAATGTCAACCAGCTTGTCGCCGACTTCCATTTCCAAATTGCCCTCGCGCTCAAACTGATACAGATGCCCTTCTTCGTCAATATAGCTGGCACAACTGATAAAACGGGCACGGCGATTGCTTTCGCCGCTCAACAGGTTCAAAATCCCTTTTGCCCCGACGGTATTCAATACAAATTTGGTATAGACGCCCGGAAACCCGTTAAGAGCTTCCGCGACAAAACCGCCGTCTTCAACCAGCACCGGTTCCCGCAGACGTTCAAAAGCCTGACGCGCCTTAAAGGCCGAAACTTCATTGACAGTGTCATATTGAGGCTCCAGAAGATCCAACTTCCGCGTCTTCACCTCCACACCGCACCCCTCCAGCGTACTTTGCAATGAACGGATTTTACTCCGGTTGGTGGTTATAAAATTGAGGACCGCCATTTTTCACTTTCCTTCAGGCTTTATTCGTTCGGACACATCGTCGGTTGGTAAGAACAATTGCCTGTTATATGCAATTCCCGTTGCTTTTTGCGGCCAACATTTGTTCTATTGCCGCACTTGCACCGTCATCATCCAGCATAACCGTCTGTTGCTCGCCGCTACGGAGATTTTTCAGCAGCATTTGCCCCTGCTTGCTCTCAATCTCTCCGATATAGGCGGCAACTTTGGCATTGCGCTTGTTCGCCCGGGTCAGAAACTTGCCCAGATTGGCCGGTTTGAAATCAAAATCGGCCGAGAAACGACAGGCACGCAGGCGGGAAAAAACACCCAGCAATTCCTCGCGAACTTCTTCGGAATAACCGCCCAGCAATATATCCGCTTCCGGCACCGTCGTTTCATCAGGATATTTTTCCTTATGCAACTCCTCAACCACAACGTCGCCAAAACCGAGGCCGACCGCAAAATTCGGACGTCCGGTCAGTTTTTCGAACAAATTGTCATAACGGCCGCCGCCGAAAATAGCCCGATATTTGCCCTGAGTGTCAAACGCCTCGAACACGATTCCGGTATAATAAGCCAACCCGCGGACAATCGCCGGATCAATCACCACATTGTTTTCAATACCGAGCGCTTTACAATAAGCGGCAAATTCCTCCAGAGCTTTCAACCCTGCACTGTCTTTCAGCCCCAGCTGACAAAGATCTTCCAAGCTTTTGGCCGCCATAAAATTGTTGATTTCGGCGGTCTGTTCTCCGGTAACGCCGATTTCTGCCAACATTTCGGCAAAAGCTTCCGGCGAGATCTTGTCTTTTTTATCCATCACGCCCATCACGCCCTTGGCCAACTCGCCGACAATGTCAATTTTCTCCAAATAATCCGACACCAGCTGCCGGCTGTTAACCCGCACTTTGTAATCATCGGCGCCGAACCCCAGACCTTCCATGGCCTCGACCGCGGTTTTAATCAGATAAGCCTCGGCAACCACGTTCTTTTCGCCGACAATATCAATATTCCATTGAAAGTGTTCTCTTTTGCGCCCGAGCGAAGCTCTTTCGTAGCGAAAACACTGACCGATCGAATAGACTTTGCCCTGAGTCGGAAAAGCATCGGGACGGGAAGAGACGATTCGAACCATCGAAGGCGTGATTTCCGGACGCAGGGCAATTTTCCGCCCCGACTTGTCTTCAAAATTATAAATCTGTTCCGAAATTTCTTCGCCGCTTTTTCTTTCCAACAGGGAAAGCGGTTCGACAATCGGGGTTTCATAACGTACAAAACCGCTTTTTTCAGCGGCGTCTTCCCATACCCGCATCAGTTTTTTTCTGAAAATCCAGTCTTGCGGCACAAAATCCCGCATGCCGCGCAACGGATTTTTATCAATGCTTTCCTTACTCATAATCAAGTCTCTCCACTATAAATACAATTGACAAAAAAGGTACGGTAACTTTAACGGCTTGTCAAGCGCTTTTACGCCCGCGCCACCAACGTTTTGCGCCCCAATACGTCAGCATTGTGACACCAAAACGCCTTTCGCAAATACGAAATTTGCAGTCGTTTACAAAAATCCCCCTTCTCGTATCAGAAGGGGGCTTTAACTTTCCTTACCAGCTGTAACTTAAGCCGACACCTGCGGAAGCGGCGTCATAATCGTCGCCGAAGGTGTAGTTGACATAACCATAGGTTGAAAGTTGGTCGGTAATCGCGTATCGACCGCCGAGTTCAAATCTTCCCAAAGTTCCGTCATCGTAAGTTGAAACTTTGTTGTCAAAGCCGGTAATTCTGACCTTGTCGCCGGAAGTCATCACTTGGATAACGCTCGGTTTGGCATAGACTTTGGCGATGCCGTTGTCCAAATTGAAGTATTTCTCCAACTTGACACCGAGTTCAATTTCAGTCTGGCGAACAGTGTCGTATTGAGCGGTTTTGCCCACCCGGTCTTTGACATTGTCAAAATCAACTTGGGTATAGAACACGCCTAAGCTTGGCTCCAGTTTGAGAGTATCGGACAAGTTGAAGATATATCCGGTTTCCGCACTGGCGCCGAGTTGTGTGCCGTCCGTGTCGGCTTTGATGCCGTCGTCGGTTTTAATATCGGCCTTTTGAACACCGCCGTAAAGAGTGGCAAAAGTCCATAAGTGACGGTAGTCATAACGGTAGTATAAACCGCCGATGTAACTGTCGATGTCAATCTCGGAACCAACCGGCGAATAGAATTTGTCGCTTTTGCCGCTCAGGTCATAGTTACCTTTCCGATAAGAAGCAAAAACGCCGATTTTATGGTTCTGATTGGCTTGAACATCAAATCCGGCTTCCACGCCCCATATATCGGCATCCATATCAACCGGCGCTTTGATGTCGGCGTAATGGTAAATCGGATTGACCCAGGCGTTGTATAAAAACATGTTGCAAAGATTATCTTTGCGATCTTTTGTTGATAAGCAAAAGTCTGGCAGCAAGCTGTTAGCGGCTACCTCGCTTCTGATGTTGCTGACCATTGAACGGGTTTGTTCAACTGAAGCTGCATGCAGACCAGTGTAGGCGATAACCTCGGAATAAACCTTGTTGCTGATAATCGGCGAAGGAACATCGGGTTCTTCCGGAGTAGGGGGAGTGGGTTCCGGATCCGGTTCAGGTTCAACTTCATAATCCGGGTTTTCAACATCGTTCATGGACAAGTTCCATTGATTTTCGCCTTCTGCGATTTGACTGTAGTTCACATCAAACATATAAGGGCTTTTGTAAACGCGAAAGACCTCGAAAGAATCAGCATTTCCGGTTGTGTCATTGGTTGACTCTGCAAACAAAATGCTTTCGCCGCGAATGTCCTTGTCGGAAGTCGGGTAAAGAATCAGTTTGGTCGTACCTTCGACATTGCCGTTCACAACCAGTTTATCGGCCGTCAGATTTTCAATATTAACATCCAAATGCAAATAGCTGTCGGTGGCCGAATAGCCGGCTAAATTGACCGTGTCCTGGTATTGGTTGAAGAGGTCGAAGGTGGCATTGTTTAAGGATAGTTTCGTTACCGCCGGAGCATCAAGGTTGGCAGAACCGTCAGCATTTAATGCCGCAACAAAGCGTCCGTGACCGTCCCAGTTGAGGGCGGTTTTATCTTCATGCTGATAAGCGCCAAACTTGAGCGTGGTATTGTCTACAGTGACCTTGCTGGCATTGATAATGTCGTTGTTAATCCATACCGTTCCGGTGCCATCGCCGGTAAATTTGTATTCATGTTGTAATTGTATTTGTGGTGCATCAGGTATGTTTTCTAAGATATTATTACTGTCAATATTATCATTAATAACCCAAACCCCGTTTTCTTTGGTAATGAAGTTTAAAGAACCGAAAAGTGTTATTGCGCTGTCATTTTCTATAGAAGTTAGATCGCCCAGAAGGGTTATAGCATTGTAAATCTTACCACGTTTGTCTTGGGTATAGTTCCCAGAAAAGAAATGGGTGTCTGCAGTAGAACTAAAAGTCATATTATTACTTGCAGAAAAGACCGCACCTCCAAATGCCAAATCTATATGGGAAACATAATTATTTATAAAGTTACCACTAATATTGCTTATATTGTTGTAATTGATAATAGCTCCGCCTATGGTGCTGGCATGATTTTTAATAAAATTCCCGGTAATGTCGCCGATAATGCCGGAATTAGAAATAGCGCCGCCGTAGCTACTGTCATAAGATGGGTTAGATTCATTAGGTGCAAGAAAATTTTCGATAAAATTCCCGGTAATATTACCGATGATGCCGGCATTGGCAATAGCGCCTCCGGAACTTCCGCTGTTACTATTACGGCTTCCATAGTTTTTAATAAAATCTCCGGTAATATTGTCAATAGTGCCGTCATTGGCAATAGCAGCGCCATGACTTTCATAGGAGTTGTTAGAAATATTTCCGATGAAATTACCGATAATGTTGTGAATAGATCCTTTATTGTAAAGAGCGCCACCATAATTCTTATCGCCGTTGTGAGAGGTGTTGCTAATAAAGTCGCCGGAGATATTATTAATATCACCATAATTAGTAATAGCACCCCCATACCAGCTGCCCGCGCTTCCCCCTGAGGTATAGTTATTGATAAAATTTCCGGTAATATCGCCAATAGTTCCTTTAGAATTAAAGATAGCGCTCCCCTCGCCAGTAGCAAAGTTGTTTATAAAATCACCGGTAATGTCGCCGATTTTTCCATTGTAATTATAAATAGCACCTCCACTATTGCTATAACCGCTTGTAGAATTATCAATAAAATCGCCGGTAATGTTACCGATTGTAGCGCTTTCATTGTAAATAGCGCCACCATTGCTGGCATAAGAGCTTTCGACAAAATCGGCATTAACATCTCCGCTGAGGGTATTGTTTTGTCGCGTGTTATAGACGGTTCTGCCTTCTTCCGGTGTATAAGTATATTGGAAATATTTGTTCTGATTATTAGGAAGTTTGACTTCTACGACGTTCTCAGCATCTTTCTGGTCTTCGCCGACTTCGCTCCAGCTGATGCGAGGGGAAGTTGAGAAAGCTTCCGGCTTAAGGTTGATTTTATAATATTTTGTTGTCAAATTTCCTTCTGCATCGGCTTCCTGCAATGTGAAGTTATAATCGTTTTCAGAGCCTTCGGAATACGAAAACACGCTGTTTTCTCCCAAAGTCGGGGTTAAAGAAACGGCAATTGCCGGCGCGCTCATAAAAGTCGTCGCCGTCAACGCAATCGCTAAAGATGTATATTCAGTCATTGACACAGTCCTTATTTAAATGCATTTAAACGTTCGTTTTTTTGATATATTTTTCTTTTTCTGTCCCCTCTCACTACCCTATTGATAATCACACAATTTTCTTGATATTCATTCTTCTTTGTTGTACGATTTGCCTGTATCAAAAAAACGAACCTTTTTTTGATACAGAATAAATTTTCCCTTTTTCCCATCAAAATGAAGTCAAAACAAAATGTTTTACCGTTATCTATAATAATAAACTTCCTCATCTAACGCAAGTGATATTAGCTGCCTCGAACTTCGTTCGTCCCACCCAACGGCTCCGTAACCCTGACGGCCGTACGTTTGCATCTACCCATTTGCACAGATCGTGTGGCCTTCAAACCATAAAAAAAACTCCCCGAGTATTCTCAGGGAGTTTTTTAAGTCGCAATTAAAACTGAAATTACTTCAATTCAACCTTAGCGCCGGCAGCTTCAAGTTTCTTCTTGATTTCTTCGGCTTCGGCTTTCGGAGCGCTTTCTTTTACAGTCTTCGGCGCACCGTCAACCAGGTCTTTGGCTTCTTTCAGACCCAACTGGGTAATTGCTCTGATTTCTTTAATGACGTTAATCTTGTTGTCACCGGCAGCAACCAGAACAACTTCGAATTCGTCTTTTTCTTCTTCGGCAGCAGCAGCGGCACCACCGGCGGCAACAGCAACGGCGGCAGCGGCAGAAACGCCCCATTTTTCTTCTAACATTTTAGAAAGATCAGCAGCTTCCATAACAGTCAGGGCTGACAATTCATCGACTAATTTGGCTAAATCGGCCATTTTTTTTCTCCAATAAATAAAATTAAATCTTTTAAATTAAAAACCACAAACAAGCGACAACCTAAGCTGCCATGTCCTTTTCCGAGTAAGCTTTGGTAACCCGGGCCAGCTGTGCGGCCGGAGCCTGCAGCAGACCGATGATCTTGGCGCGCAGTTCGTCGACCGACGGAATACTTGCCAGGCGCTTGATTTCTTCAACGGAGAGAACACCTGTTCCCATAGCGCCGCCGACGACAATCAGCTTTTCGTTACCTTTTGCAAATTCGACACAAGCTTTGCAGGCAGAAATCGGGTCGTTGGCAAATGCAATTGCGGTCGGACCGGTAAATTTGTCTGCCAAATCTGCAAACTTGGTATCTTTCAGAGCCAGACGAGTGATGCGGTTTTTAGTTACCTTGAACCCGGCACCGGCTTTGCGGATGTTGTTTCTCAATTCCGAAACCTCAGCCACGGTAAGCCCTTTATAATGAGAGATTACCACAACTTCGGAATCATCAAACAACTGCTTGAGTTCATTCAGCAATTGTGCTTTTTCATCACGATTCACTTTTCTATCTCCAAACAAAACATCTAAAATCCAGATGTTATATTTTACAATTTCACCTTTGCGGCAAGCCGCGCGGTGAGGTTAATCTGTCCAGGAGAAAAAAACTCATATCTTCACTCCCGTCTATGCAGGATATTTAAGGTTGCCCACCTGCAGTCTTGGACAGTTTTTCAGAAAGATTCTTGAACCGAAATCTTTCCGAAACGCGGGGCAGCGATTGCCGCCCCGAAATTTCAGCCGATCTTACAAGTTGGCAAGATCAACATGCACGCCGGCACCCATGGTCGAACTGATCGAAATCTTTTTCAGATAAGTTCCCTTGGCACCCGACGGCTTGGCTTTGATAACAGCGTCGATCAAAGCCTTGGCATTTTCATAAATAGCTTCTTCGCTGAAGCTTACTTTGCCGACACCGGCATGAACGATACCGGTCTTTTCGGCGCGGTACTGAACTTCACCGGCCTTAGCTTTCTTAACAGCACCGGCAACATCCATGGTAACCGTACCCAGTTTCGGGTTCGGCATCAGGCCTTTCGGTCCCAGAACGCGGGCAACGCGACCGGCCAATCCCATCATATCCGGGGTGGCGATGCAGCGGTCAAAATCAATTTTACCGGACAAGATCGAGTCGATCAGATTTTCGGCACCGACAATATCGGCACCGGCTGCTTTGGCTTCATCGGCTTTTTCGCCCTGAGCCAAAACGGCAACGCGGACGGTTTTGCCGGTTCCGTTCGGCAGCGAGCAAACGCCGCGAACCATCTGGTCGGCATATTTCGGATCAATACCCAGGTTAATCGCCAAATCGACGGTTTCGTCAAATTTGGCATTCGCATTTTCCTTAACCAGCTTAACGGCATCCTTCAAAGAATACAGCTTAGACTTTTCAATGGTTTTATATGCGTTTTCAATTCTTTTTCCTGCCATTGTCCTACTCCACAACCTTTACACCCATCGAAACAGCCTGACCTTTTACCATATTCATGGCGGCTTCGACTGTTGCGCAGTTCAAATCCGGCATTTTGGCTTCGGCGATTTCTTTTACCTGAGCCATCGTAATCTGTCCGACAAAAACCTTACCCGGTTCTTTGGAAGCAGATTTAATTTTGGCAGCCTGTTTGATATAATAAGCAACCGGCGGCAGCTTGGTGACAAAAGTAAACGACTTGTCTTCGTAAGCGGTGATAACGACCGGCACCGGAATACCCGGTTCCATTTTCTGGGTTGCTGCATTGAAAGCTTTGCAGAATTCCATAATATTCAAGCCTTTCTGGCCCAAAGCAGGACCGACCGGCGGAGAAGGGTTGGCCTTTCCGGCGGGGATTTGCAGCTTGATTAATCCTAAAATCTTCTTTTTAGATTTAACAGCCATTTTAATACCTCACTTTACAGGTTTGTGGTAAGATTATGGCGAATCCCCCACAAATTGTGATAAATAAACGAATTTCCATCAAGAAAGGGAATCCCCTCCTTAATGATTCGCCTTTGTATATCACAATCAATTCATTTTGCAAGCTTTTTCTTCACCGCAAACAATCTTTTTTCAGAGCTGACGATATCTTCGGTTGACAACGCCGCCGCAATCGCCTATTCTCTTTTTGCAATGATCAATTATTTTCACTAACATTTTAAAATTCAGCAATATGAGAAGCGAAAAAGTTACCTACTGTGTGGCACAAGGCGAAAATCTCAACATCTTCGCCGCCTCGCTCGAAGCGCTTTCCCTCTCGGGAAAAAACATCATCGCCAAATACGGCGCAACGGTCATGTACATATCGGCGGGTTCCACCCAAACGGAAATTTTGCGGTTGTTTGCCCATGCCGAATACAACGGTGCCGCAATGCAACTGGTCGGCAATCTTTGACCCCCTGCCGTAACATCCGTTCAAAAACACTGCTGTCTTTCGACCGCAGTGTTTTTTAGTTTCCGGCGCTTCTCATGCCGCTTAGGTTTTTAAAACACAAAACGGATCCCCGTTATTCCGGAGATCCGTTTATCATTTTTTCTTTCTGCTACTTCAGTTCCGAAGTGCAGTGCGGACAACGAACCGCCTTGACCGGAATTTCCGAGCAGCAGTACGGGCATTCCTTGGTGGTCGGCGCAGCTGCCGCGGCTTCTTCCGCTTCTTTGCTTTCAAGCGAGCTCTGAACCTTGTTGATGCCTTTGATCAGTACAAATACGGCAAAGGCGACAATAATAAAGCTGATTACCGCGTTCAGAAAACTGCCGAGATTTAAAGTGGTTGCACCGGCCTGAACCGCCTGTGCCAGCGAAGCATAACTGCCTTCGTGTCCGGGAACGTCTTTCAACACAAAAAAGAGGTTGGAAAAATCCATCGTACCGAGCAATACCCCGATCGGCGGCATGATCACGTCTTTGACCATCGAGTCGACGATTTTGCCGAAAGCCGCCCCGATAATGATACCGACCGCCATGTCAATAACGTTGCCGCGCATGGCAAACTTCTTAAATTCCGAAAAAAAAGACTTTAACATATTTTTCTCCTGCAATTTTCGTTAATGTATCCTGATCTGCAAAAAAAGATTATCAACCCTCGGACATAATCTTTTTTGCTTTGATGTAAAAAGCCGCCCTAAAACAACGGCGGCTCAAAACTTAACTGACTTTTTCAACCTGATTGAACTCAAGCTCAACCGGGGTCGAACGTCCGAAAATCGATACCGAAAGCTTGAGACGCGATTTTTCGGCATCCACTTCCTCAACCAAACCGATGAACGAAGCAAACGGGCCGTCACAAACGCGAACCTGTTCGCCGATTTCGAAGTTGACTACGGTCTGCGGGCGTTCAACGCCTTCTTCAACCTGCTTGATGATGCGATGAGCTTCGGCATCCGAAATAGCCTGCGGCTTGTTGCGCGATCCCAAAAAGCCGGTAACCCGCGGCGTATTTTTAACCACGTGCCAACTGTCATCCGACATTTCCATTCTCACCAGCACGTAACCGGGAAAAAACTTGCGTTCCGAATTGACTTTGGAACCTTTTTTAATCTCGACGATATTTTCGGTCGGAACCATTACTTCCAGAATCTTATCTTCCATATTTTTCAAAACCGCCTGTTCGCGGAGCGATTCGGCAACCTTTTTTTCCGAACCCGAATACACATGTACGACATACCAATGAGCAGCCATTGCCACTTTCTCCTAACCAAAAATCAATTTAACGATAAAGCCGAACACCTGATCGACACAGAAGAAAAAGGCAGCAGCGATCGCCACCAGAATCAACACCATAACCGAAGTTTGAATCACTTCCTTATTGGTCGGCCACGTAACTTTTTTAATTTCCTGTTTTACTTGTCTGAAAAACAAAACCGGACTAACTTTTGCCATCAACTTCATCCACTCAAAAAATTTTAAAACAACGCCCACATGACGTGAACGGACAGCCTTATTCTACCGGTCGCGGATCCGATCGGAATTTTCCGAGCACCAAACCGCACCGCCGGTCAAGACTGTCTGATTTTTCAGCAACATAAACTATTAAAAGCAATATTGCAACATCTTTTTTCAAAAATTGCCCAGACGAATCTCGTCAAAACACATCGTCGCGTCCGCCCTCATTGTCGCCGGCAAACCGTCCGACGCGACAGGCGGCAGATTTTTATCTTGGATTCTTTAGATTTATTTAACCATTTTCGTTTACACTCTTTTTCGGATATGCAGCCGCATATCCAGGGCGTCAGAAACCCTTATATCATCAGTCGTTCGCATACGACTCAAAATTTATGCCGATCTCTGTCTTGGACGGATGTCGGCTGAATAAGGCTATGCGCCCAATAGGCCGAGCCGTTTGATGATATACGGTTTCTGAACATCCGCCCACCCCTTCCGGTGGGTTTTGTTTTTTAATGACTAACAAAGGATGTTTTCCATGAAGAAACTGTTTTTATTTCTAATCATCGGTGTTTTTACGGCAACGCTTTGCTCCTGCGCCACCATCATGAAAGACGATACGCAAACGATCCCCATCAAGGCCAACGTCGACAAAGTAAACCTCAAAATTATGAACAAAGTCGGAGAAACCGTCTTTGAAGGACAAACCCCGACCATGATCACCCTCAAAACCGCTGCCGGCGGTTATTTCAACCCCGAAAAATATACCGTCATCGCCTCCAAAAAAGGTTATCAAACCAAAGAATCCCTCATCGACTGGCACGTCAGCGGCTGGTATTTTGCCGGCAATCTGGTTATCGGCGGCATTCTCGGATATCTGATCATCGATCCGCTGACCGGAAATATGTATTATCTCGACGAAGCCGTTAACCTGAACATGACGCCGATCAGATAGCCCAACATCAAGGCGGTGTTTCTGCCGCCTTCGTTTTTCAACAAATTTCACAAATGACTCTTGTTTTTGTCCAACAATTAAGTTATTATAATTTTGAAAGTTTGTTTTGGAAGTAATAAAATGACTGATAACGTTTCCGTAACCGAATTGAGTACCACTGACCGCAAGGCACTTTTCATCGCTTTTCCCGATTTGAACCAACTCTTTCCGACAGATATCGAAAGCGAATATATTGTCAAATATATGGACCATATTGCAGAATCATGCGGTGTCCCAAACGGCGCCGCGCAGGTTTTGGAATTTGCTGCCGTTGCGGCTGCAGCCAAGCTTCGCGTCAAAATCGCGCAAGGAAATTTTTCGGCCGCTGACGTCGACTATATGGACAGTTCGGTGAAAAGTGACGCCCTCCCCGGCGCCGAAGCGTTTAAGCAACGCCTGCAAAAAGGCAACGTACAGCCCGCTGTTAACCCGGCGCTGTATTCCCAAATCGGCAACATGGATTTTAACACCGTCATTTCGATGCTGCCGTTGCAAGACCAACTCTGCAAACAATGGGGAACGGCTCTCAGAAACGGAAAAGCCCGCAGCATTTTGACAAGCGAGAAATGTTCGCGTTATATGTGTCTCGAGTTCTTGGGCGGCAATGAAACCAAAAGCGGAATGGGATTTAAAGCCGGCGAGTTCAACCAAACGATCGGACGTCGTCTGATCAACGGTCCCACCGCCCAAGGCGATGACAATGACATTTTTAAGGCCTTTACTTCTTTGCATATGCTGTCTAACGCCTTACAGGCAAAATCCTGTTTCGAACTGGGCAAAACCTTCCCCGAGTTGGAACAAAAAATCCGGCGCGAAACGCAATTTTTCAGAAGACATGCCGCCGAAACCTTGGCCGTCTCGAATATCTGCGCTCAAAACGGCATCAAAATCAACGACATAGAACAATTAAAAGCGATCATACAATCCGAAGAAACTAAAAATTATGCCTATGGCACTCATCTGTCGGTTTTAGACATGTATGCGTTGCCGGACGTTAAAAACGGAAGATGCGCCGCAATCACTCCCCGCCAATCGGATGAAAATCTTGTCTCGGCTCAAAGAGACATTGTCAAAAAAATCAAGCAAATTTGCTGCTCTTCCGACAACCGGTCTTTCGCCAACCCCAAAGAAAGAGAATAAGATGGCATCTTGCAAGCTCGAAGACATTCCCTACATGCTCAACGAACTCTGCCGTTTTTTTGACGACGACGCATTGCAAAAGCTGGTGCAGCTGGCGGCAAAAATCGAAAGTGACGATGATCTTAAAAAAAACTATCTCAAAATGCTTCAACAAAAATATCTCCGGGAACTGCCTTCGATACTGAACGGCAGCTACCAAAAACAGTCTTTGGAAGGATTGCACAACGCCGTTTTCCCCCAACGCGTCTGTCGGCAACTGTTTGGTACAGAAAACCAACAAAACGGCGAACCGGACCCCAAACGCAAAACGGCACTCATGTCAGAGAAGATAAAAAGGCTGAAATCTCAATAAAAATCGTCTTTTTACAAACAAGCCTTTTTGATCATTACCCCTCAAAAAGCTCTCTCAAACGATTTACATTGATCTCCTCCCCATCGCTTCCAGCGTTGCCGCCACAGTTCAAACAGAACATACAGCATCAATAAAACGATTAAAGCCGCCGTCCCCCAATCCATCCACGTATCGAAATAAAACGCCTGCTTAAACCGCACATAAATATAAAAAGCAGCCGCGGCAAAGCCGAGGGTAAAAATAATCGCCGGACCGACCAACCCCAAACCGTTTTCCGGATGTTTCCATATTTTTTCATTGCAGGCACCCGCATCGTTCCATCACGACAAAGACTATATCACAAAGAGAAGCGACAAACAATAACCCCCGGCCGCAACCAAAATCTTTTTTGCCGGCCGGACTCGCCAAAACCGCTGGCCCCGCTGCCGCGTAACTCTTGTTTATGCCCTGAAACACCAGGACGCGGACGCCTCTCTTTCCGCCGCAACGACTACCTGCCGCCGTCGTTGTAATTGGGCACACGCCCGAAATTCTTTGAATTTTCTGCTGATACCGACTGAGGCTTGTCCGCCGTTGTCTTTTTCGATGCCAATCCTCGATGAGCTTTAATCTGTTCAACTATGTTTTTCTTTTCCGTGATCTTATTCCGGTTTTCTGTTTCCAAAGATTTAGAATTATTTTTTCGGGCTTTATACATGTATTTATAAGCTAAAATAAAATTGGTTCTTCGATATTTGCCGTCCGGAGAATAAAACATTTTCGTATCCAACTTTTTTGTTTTCTTATCCCGGTAGTCTTGTCCCATAAACTTGCTGAATCCTTTAGAGTTTACTCCCGCATTTACAAGCAACGAAGCCCCCAAAATATCGGCCGCCGTCTCGCAACCGTCCATATATTTTGTTTCTGCTCCTTTAGGGCGTTGGCTGAATTCCAAAGCATGTCCCAACTCATGTGCCAAAATCTCCGGCAACACCTCATCACCGGTTTTATTCAAATCGCAAATACAAATAACGATTTGATTTTTTGCGTCTTTTTGCTTTGCCCTTTTGAAAGAACAGCTTCCGTTCGGCTTTTCCCACTTGCTCAAAACTCTGTAATGGATTTCGCTGTTCTCCAGCAATTTCTTCAAATCTTTAGCAACATTCGAATCATTAGCCGTAAATTTTTCTATCAAGTCCTCAATTTTTTTGACACCTTCCCGGTGTTCCTTACTGTCTAAGGGATAGGCCTCATTGCCGGGGAAATCTTTATTCGATTTCCAGTCGGGAAATCGACTTAAATCGTGCTGTTCATAAATTTTATTCCCGTCTTTCTCAGCAATATAAAGCCCGCTGCCAAAAGGGAAATGTCGCCTGGCATATCTTTTATTTCCTTCGTCGCTGATAACGCGTCCCAGCAGTGTGCTCTTTTTTTTCTCAGGCAATTCTTCACAACATCTGCCGACAACATTTTGCAAGTGCCGTTCCAAATCAAACTCTGCTTTTGAAGAAAAGATACTCATCTCAATTCACCTTCATACGAACAAAACGGTTTATAAATTATAGTATAATCAGCTCCTAAAAGCAAACGTTTTGTACAAAATAAGCTTTTCTGTCTGTCGGCGCTGTTTGTCAGCTTTAAATGTATTTTTTATAAAAAACGGAAAAAAGAGTGACTTTTTAAATTACTTGTTATAAACATATTTACAGATAAAACAGAGTAGAACGGAATATTGTCGTAATAACGGGTTCATATCATGACAAATACCAATGATGAATATCCTCATTCTATAGTCTATGCAAGAACGGCTCAACAACATAAGACATTGAAAAAAGTTTGGCATGCCATAACCAACAACGGGTTATACAAACGCCTAAGAGCCTCAAGGTTAAATCCGTATCACACGTTCCTGAGCCGGGCGGAAGCAGAAGACGTTAAAACGGCGAAAGAACTGGCTCGTGCCAAAAATCGCGGATATATTTTGTATAAAGGGACACGGATCAGTACGGAATTGCATTGCCCGGTAGCGGAAGAATTTGAAAGATACGGCAATGTTATCCGCGGCGGTGAGGATGTAACTTCCCGAATTCCCCGAAACCGGGAAGGAAAGTTGGATTTAATGGCAGAGGAGCCGGTTGTGGTGGCGATTGTTCCGATTGAAGGTCCGTCCTTAGTCGGACATGCTGCCATGCAGTACAAAAATCGGGTTGTCAACCGCCGCAGTTCAATGATGGATGACGAACCGCTGTTCAAAACTTACAGCCGGGAAGCCGATTACTATTTTGTTTATTTAAGTCAATTGGGAATAGACCCCAAACGCTTTGAACGAGAAATGGATAAAGTAAATATTCGCAAAAGCGGAAAGTATAATTTGTTTACCAACAATTGTGCCGGGGCGGTTCACAGCGTTTTCAAAAATGTGGGTGTCCGCATCAACCTTTTTGGTCCGGATCGTTTGGGATTAACTCTGGCCACACCGGGAAACAACCCGTTTGGTTTCGGTATAGAAAATTGGTGCAGAAGACACGGTGTGCATGTTCATGCAAAAGAAATGCGCGACTTGTATAAGTACAATAATAATCTGCAAAAACGGAATCCTTTGGAAATAGCCCTGATAAAAAGCCGTTATGAAAGCTTTAGCAGACGGTAAAACAAAATCAATGATGCCTGACAGTTTAAATTTGATCGTAAATATAACGTCTGTTAACATGCTTTCCCGCCAACATATCCAGCACAAAATCCCGTTTCCGTCTGCCTCTCGCTTCTAGTCGAACTCACTTGAACTCACTTCCCCGTAAGTTCGAACCTGACTTATCACTGATTGCCATAAAAAAGGCCACCTTAACGGTGACCTTTTTTATGGCAGAGCACATAGGACAATCCACGGACTGTTAAGTATTTTCCAACAAAAAAATTAAAACAAACTGCCATACAAAAAACAAAACAATATACACTATTACTGGTAATAAAAATTTTAGCCACTTTCTGATATTGTCTGCTTTTTTAATAAAATGCACGACCAAGTAGGTTAGAACAAAACTTATAATTGCTGCATCCATACACAAATCATAATAAACTTTACCTGTCATCTCCAGCATATCGGCGAGTTCCTCATCTCCGATATAATTCAAATATGCAAAAAATCCCTTTACAAAGCCTAAAGGTATAACTGTAAGCAACAGTATAAAAATGACAATATGTTTTGCTTGTGTTAAGATTTTTTGCACCTGAAATATCCTCTACTTAAAAATTCCCATAACCATTCCGCAATTTTAAATATTCATCACACATATTCTGTAACATATAATTTTGCGAAAAACCATAAGAATTAACTGCATTATAATAATCCTGATCATTCCATAATGAAACATTTTTTCTCGCCGGTGAATTTGGACGATTATATTCATTCATCACAATATCTTCATTTTCATTCAATGGTTTAATCCCCAAGAAATCATCTACCCCGGTAGACTGAGTTATCGCTTTCTTAAGAATTTGTTTTTGAGCCTGTTTGACCAAAAAAGGTATTATATTTGGCACTTTATTTTCCTTTCAATAAAAATTAACATAAAGATAGCGCTATCAACCACTATATAGGTAAAGAGATTATATTAAATCAATAGTTGTTATGAAAATATTTTTGCAAGTTTAAAATATATTAAATTAGCATATTGAAAGCGGAACATAAGTTAAAATTTAACTTACCTGTTGCCGCAAAAAACCGCCCTTTCGGACGGCTTATCTTGACTGGCAGAGCACATAGTGCAATCCACGGACTGTTAAGTATTTTCCAACAAAAAAATTAAAACAAACTGCCATACAAAAAAACAATATATGGCGAGTATTACAAACATCGATACGAAACCTTAATTGACTGGAAAACATTTAACCGGTGCCAAGAAATTCTGGAAGGACGTATAAATCACAAAGAACAAAAACACGAACACTTATTTAAGGGCGTAATGAAATGTAAAAAATGCGGTGCAATGATATCGCCTTATATCAGCATCCATGCGGCAAAAAAGAAAGGTGGAGAAAAAATCGCTTATAAATACCTTTTTTGCCCGAAATGCAAGGGTACGCATATAAATGAAGAAAAAGGCATTGAAAAAATAAAACAAGCCTTAGGCTCGCTTAAATCGCTTCCTAACGGCGTGTTAGAAAAGATGACAAAATGCCTTGACGATTTGGTATATGAAGACCATAGGATTGAGATTGAACA
>CAJTLY010000013.1:34813-53394 GCA_910577095.1 uncultured Alphaproteobacteria bacterium | reverse complement strand
GAGGTAACGGCGCAGTCGGGAACGGAAGGCACCAAACTGAGCTACGAGTCGTGGATCATGGTCAAGGGGATCACCCGTGCCAGCTTCGACAACAAGGTCTCGGTTACTCTCAACAATCAGCTCAACCATCTGACCGGAGAATTGGACGTTACCGATTGGAAAGAAGGAACACCTGAACTGCTTTTTTCTTATAAAAAAGGAGAAAGCAAAAAAGACGGATTTGTAACGGTGACGGATTCGATTATGGTCTGCACGGTTCGTTATCCCGACTTTTCGTTCGATTACGAGCTTGTTTACCAAGTAGCCGTTTATGATGACGGTGTAACCCAAAAAACAATGCCGTATTATCGATACGAAAACATCAAAGATAACGGTGGCACGTTTACGACCGTAGAGAAAATTTCCGAAAACGAAAAAGATTTTGAACGTCGTACTTTAACCCACTCGATTGATGTCATGTTTAACGGTCATGTGTTCACACTTAAAGCAGAGCTTACGCTTTACAAAGGAAGGCAAAACGATATCCTTCTCACCAGTAAGGTTATTAACAGTGGTTGCAAAATCGTTTCGTCTGATGATGTATCGGGAAAAACGTTGTCATGGATTGAAGTGGAACAGGAGTGGTCGATCGGCGGCAAGAAAAGTTTTCGCATCGAAACCGAACTTACCAACCGAATAAGCTATTCGTCCACCGAACACAGCAACAAAATCGTCAGCAAATGGCAGGGAGTACATTATCTGGGCCATAAACCGACGACCGATAGCGTGGTTATGGGAACCAAAACCAACGGAAACGTGGAGATCACGCAGGTCAAAATGACTCATCGGATCTTATTTGTAGACGAAGAAAACAGCGATGCCAAACTGTTTGAAACCAACACAGTGCTGGACTTCGAAGTTCCTGTTTACCGCGACGGGGTTCTGACTTATGAGATGCCTTATGTTACGTTGACGGGATTTGCGTATGAAATCAGCGTTCTCGGTGAAGCATGGGAAAGTTTCGCCGGCAATTGGCGCCATCCGATTACGATCACCAACTACGTATATCTTGGCACCCCGAAATGGGAACCTACCGGAACGGATCTGGACGGAGACGGTCGGGACGACATTACCGGCGAAGAAGTCGAATATGTTTTGACCGGTGCGGTTAAATTCATGTGGCAGTACTCCAATTATTTGTACCTTAAATAAACCGCAACTGATTGTTACTCATTAAAAAAGCACCGCCCTTTAAAGGACGGTGCTTTTTTCTTTTACAATCATTTTCCTTATCGTTCCAGCGGCTTAAACTTCATCGCATGCGGGTTGCAGGCATCTTCGCCGAGACGGCGCACTTTGTCTTTTTCGTATTCTTCAAAGTTGCCTTCAAACCATTCGACATGACCGTTGCCTTCATAGGCAAGGATATGAGTTGCCAAACGGTCGAGGAACCAACGGTCGTGCGAAGTCACCAAAACGCAGCCCGGATAAGTCATAATGCCTTCCTCCAGCGATCTCAGGGTATCGACGTCCAAATCGTTGGTCGGTTCGTCGAGCATGATCACGTTGGCACCTTTGCGCAGCATTTTTGCCAAATGGACACGGTTGCGTTCGCCGCCCGACAACTGTCCGACCTTTTTCTGCTGATCGCCGCCCTTGAAATTGAACTGGCCAACGTAGGCGCGGGACGGAAACTCTTTTTTGCCGAGCGTAATCATATCCAAACCGTCGGAAATTTCTTCCCATACGTTTTTGTCGGGGTTCAACTCGTCGCGGCTTTGGTCAACATAACCCAAATCGACCGTGTCGCCGATACGGATGGTGCCGGCATCCGGATTTTCCTGTCCGGTAATCATGCGGAACAGCGTTGTTTTCCCAGCGCCGTTGGGACCGATAATGCCGACGATCGCCCCCTTCGGAATCTTAAACGACAGATCGTCGATCAAAACACGGTCGCCGTAGCCTTTGCTGATGTGCTCGGCCTCAATTACCAGATCGCCGAGACGTTCGGTCATCGGAATATTGATGTTGGCGGTGGTAATCTTGTCTTTCGAAGCGGCCTGCAACAATTCGTCATAAGCGTTGATACGCGCCTTCGACTTGGCCTGACGGGCTTTGGGGTTTTTGCGGATCCATTCCAGCTCGTTGGCCAGGGTACGTTGACGGGCGGTTTCTTCCTTTTCTTCCTGTTCCAGACGTTTACGCTTCTGTTCCAGCCACGAAGAATAGTTTCCTTCGTAAGGAATGCCCTGTCCGCGGTCAATTTCCAGAATCCAACCGGTGACATTGTCAAGGAAGTAACGATCGTGAGTAACCATCACCACGGTTCCTGCATAATTCTGCAAGTGTTTTTCCAACCAGGCGACCGACTCGGCATCCAAATGGTTGGTCGGTTCATCCAACAGCAGCATGTCCGGTTTTTGCAGCAGCAACCGACACAAGGCAACCCGGCGCTTTTCTCCGCCGGAAAGCTTGCCGATCTCGGCATCGGCGGGCGGACAGCGCAGCGCATCCATCGCAATTTGAACATTGCGTTCCAGGTCCCAGCCGTTGCAGGCATCGATTTTTTCCTGCAAATCGGCCTGTTCATTGATGAGGTCGTTCATTTCCTCGTCGCTCATCGGTTCGGCAAAGCGTGCCGAAACTTCTTCAAACTTCTTAAGCAGGTCGCGGGTTTCGCCCAAACCGTCCATAATGTTTTCCATCACGTTTTTGGCCGGATCGAGTTTCGGCTCCTGTTCCAGATAACCGACTTTAACGCCGTCGGCGGCCCAGGCTTCGCCGTTAAATTCTTTGTCAACACCGGCCATGATTTTCAGCAAAGTGGACTTTCCGGCCCCGTTAACCCCCAGTACGCCGATTTTGGCTCCGGGCAGGAAGGAAAGCGTGATTCCTTTAAACAGTTCTCTGCCTCCCGGAAAAACTTTGGTCAGGTTTTGCATGACGTAAACATACTGGTAAGATGCCATATTGATAAATCTCCTTATATTTTTGGTTATTGAATGACTATTGGCGTTTAATGTGTCCGATACCGAAATCCTGCGGCGTTGAAGGCGCGGAAGCGGGAGTCCGATAGCCCAGATTTTCGGCCGGCACCGCGGCCGTCGGCACCGCCTGCGGCTGATTGTCGGCACCGGAATGAACCACCGGCACCGTTTGGGTGGAAGTGTCGGTTTTGATCGTGATGTCGCCGGTTTTTATTTTTTTGCCGCGGTCATAAATCTTTTGGGCGGTCGTGCGGTCGTTGCGGTCCTTGTAAAGCAGTGTCGCGTCATAGGGCTTGCGCGGCGTAAACAGTTTGCCGTCGGGCATTTTAATGCTGCCGTCGGCATACAGGGTCGCTTCATAAATCGGCTGACTGTCAAAACGGCGATTGATGTCGTCGCAACCGTAAAAACCGTCCGACTGCTTGGCAAAATAGGCGTCGGCTTTGGCATTGTTGTAAGCATACATCGCGCTCGCCTGAGCCTTGTTGTTCGGCGCTTTGGTAATCAGAATCGCGCGCGCCAGCATTTCAAAGGTCTGAAACTTGGATGCACCGCAGGCCATGCCCTGCCCGGCAACATAACCAAGCGCCTTCACTTCATCCATATAAGACACTTTCTGGGCATGCGCGCCGCTGCACAAAACAACCGCCGCCGCCGCGGTAAGCACAAATATTTTTTTCATCACAACTCCTCGGTTAAAGTTACAGGGTATTATAGGGGAAATATTTTGCAATGCAAAAATAATCTTTGTTTTTTACCAAAAATATGGTTGACAAACGGCAAGTTTTATCATAAGTTTCAGCAAAACATCTGATATGAGGAATGTGTTATGAAACTTTATAGTTCTTTAAAGACTAAGAAAAACCGCGACAAAGACTGCAAGATTGTTCGCCGCAAAGGTCGCATTTTCGTTATTAATAAGAAGAACCCCAAGTTCAAAGCTTGTCAGGGTTAGTTTATTGAAGCCTTTCAAATTCAGCTCCGCCGCCGCGGAGCTTTTTTTGTGTCGGCAGAGTTTTGCCACCGCCTCGTTCTTTGCGAAAAAGTAACCCCCGCGTCAAACGCGGGGTTCTTCATTAACGGGTGTAACCCTAATGGTACCAGCAAACGCCTAAAGGGCGCACAGCGACTTGACCGGGCGATGGTTACTTGCTACCCGTAAACGGGTCTAATTCAAACGTTAACTGGGAAGCCTCGGCGTCTTCCTTTAACTGATTTCTTATGTACTCAGCTATCTTATTGGAATTCTTTCCCGTGGTATCGACATAGTACCCTTTACACCAAAATTCTCTGTTTCTATATCGAAACTTTGCATCTCCCCACCGTTCATATATCTGCAAACTACTTTTTCCTTTGAGATAGCCCATGATGGAACTGACGGAATATTTAGGTGGTATCTCCAGTAACATATGGATATGGTCCGGACACACCTCTGCCTCTATAATACCTATCCCTTTCCATCGGCATAGTTCCCTAAGTATTGCTCCGATTTCCAGACGACGTCCGCCATAAAATGCCTTCCTGCGATACTTCGGAGCGAAAACAATATGGTATTTACAATCCCATGTCGTGTGTGCTAATGTATTCTGTGTCATAAAAAAAACTCCTTTGCTTACTTTAAGCTTCGGTCAAGTCACCGAATTCCAGTATAGCAAAGGAGTTTTTCTTATCCATAGCTGTAAGCTTTTTGGAACCACGCGTCTAACGCGTGGTTTTCATGAGACAAAAAACGCCCCGGACAAAGCCGGGGCTGAAAAACGAGCCGTTTTTTTGGGAGAAGGCTCAGGGTAAAAGCGGCGACCACGCCGGGTCGGAGGCGTCGGCCGGAGTCACAATCATCCGTTCGTTAAAACCGGTGAGGTCAATCGTATACAGTTTGACCGGCGCATTGCCGCGCGAAGTTCCCTTGTCCTGACGAAAATACATCAGAACCCGTCCGTTGGGCGCCCACACCGGCGCTTCGACCAGATAACCGGAGGTCAACAAACGTTCGCCGCTGCCGTCGGGATACATCACCCCGATATAAAACTGGCCGCCCGCCATTTTGGTAAAGGCAATATAATCGCCGCGCGGCGACCAAACCGGCGTCGCATAGCGACCGTTGCCGAAACTGATACGGCGCACGTTGCTGCCGTCCACATCCATCACATACAACTGCTGATTGCCGCCGCGATCGGAGTTAAACACGATCTGCTTGCCGTCGGGCGAATAGCTGGGAGAAGTATTGATCGAAGTGCCCGAAGTCAGCTGCCGGGTCTTGTCGGTTTTGAGGTCCAGTTCATAAATATCGGTGGTGCTGCCGCGGGCATAGCTGAGCAGCAACTTGGAACTGTCGGGCGAGAACACCGGCGCAAAGGTCATGCCTTTGAACGCGCCGACCAGTCTCTGCTGTCCGCTCTCAATGTCCAGCATATACACTTTCGGGGTGCTGCCGGCATAGGACAGATAGGTAATTTTTTGCAGGTTGGGCGAAAAACGCGGCGTCAGCGCCATCGAAGCGCCGTTGGTCAGGAACTTGTGATTTTCGCCGTCCTGATCCATAATCGCCAGCCGTTTGATACGCCGGGTGGCGGGGCCGCTTTCGGAAATATACACGATCCGGGTGTCAAAATAGCCTTTTTCGCCGGTGAGACGTTCGTAAATGGCATCGGCAATCACGTGAGCAACGCGGCGCCAGTTGTCTTTGGTAGTGGTAAACGACTGCCCTTTCAGCTGTTCTTCGGCAAAAACGTCCCACAGGCGAAATTCCACCCGCAGATTGTCGGCATCAATTTCCGAAATGGCGCTCTGCACCAGCGAAACCGCATTGATCGCCTGCCAGTCGCCGAAGCGCGGCAGTTCGTCGATCGAGTTGAATTTTTGAATATAGCTGTCTTCGGGGATAATGCGAAACAGCCCCGAACGTTCAAGGTCGGCAATGACCACTTCGCGGATTCGTTCGCCGTAATCGGCGGCGCTGCCGCTGCCCGACATTTGCGGAAAAGCGATCGGCATCGGTTCGCGCATGGCGCCGTTAACGTCAATTTGCAGTTCGGCACGGGCGGGCGCAATCAAAAACCCGAGCGCCAACACAATGTAATATACAATTTTCATCTTACACCTTGGAATTTTAAAGTTTTACTTGTACCTTAACATATGTTAACATTGTTAAAATTTCATTAGCAGAGACAAAATTTTATAAAGACATAAGGATGAATATTACCGATTTCAAATTACAACTTCCGGCCAAAAAAGCGCTGATCGGCTTTGACTACGGCAGCCGGCGTCTCGGCGTTGCGGTATCGGATTTGTCACGAACGATTGCGTCTTCGCACAGCATTATCCAACGTTCCGACTGGGCAGCCGATCTGGCGGCGATCCGGCGGATTATCGAAGAAAAAGAAATCGGCGGCATGGTGTTTGGACTGCCGCTGCAAATGAACGGACAGGAAGGCGAAATTGCCGCCGAAGTGCGCGCTTTTGCCGCCAAACTGCAACAAGCGGTGGAATTGCCGCTGGCTTTTTGGGACGAAAGACTGTCTTCGGCAGCGGTTGAAAGCTTTTTGATCAAGGAAGTCGACCTCTCGCGTTCCAAACGCAAAAAAGTGCTGGACGCTTCGGCGGCAGCTTATATTTTGCAAGGCTTTCTCGATTCGTTAAAATTTGCCTGACGTGTCCCTCGTCCCGCCGCATGTTTTTATCCGGCGATGACCCCGAACACCCGGCCCGATCACCGACACAGCCGGGTTAAACTGATGTCGCCCGCTACCCGATTCGCCTGGCATTTTCCTCGCCGTCCACACTCCTGATCACCCCGCCTGCTGCCGCCTGACATTTTCCTCGCCGTCCACACTCCTGACCATCCCGCCTGTATCGACCCCGCCCCTGTCGGTTCCCTGATCCTCGACACGGTTTGGTTTGTCTGACAGCCTCACACCCCTAAGACGAACACAATCTCAGAGTGTAATATTTGTTATATTCTACCTATAATATGCATTAAATTAATCGGAGAGCCGATTCTTCTTGCGTTCCTCAGTTCCGATTGTCCCTGTCTTTCCCTGTTCTTCTCCGGCCGATTCTGTCTCTCCCCATCTCCCGACGATTCCGCCTTTTTCTCACATCTGCCGCCGCATCTCCTCACCCTTTTTCCTCGCTTCCACGCCGTTCCCCCTCTCTCCGTTTGTCCCCGCATTTACCGCGGCGTCCTCTCTCTCCCAACCGCTGCGATTCCGGGTACCGGCGCTCACAAGGCAGCAGCAATTACCGGTTGCATCACAAAATACAACTCTACCTATAGTATATAAATTGAGAATTAAAATGCTTGCCGGGCCGATTCGTTTTTCGCCGCGGCAAAAAGATACAAAAAAACCCGCTGGAGCGGGATTTTTTTAACGACCGTTGAGCGCTCTTGCCACTTTGTAAATCACTTGCAGCGTTTCCTCATCCATCTTTTTAAGACACTCAACTGCCAAATGAAAAGTCGGCGACAGCGTCAGCAACTCTTCCTCACCTTCTCTTTCATCAGCGGTGTCCGGAAAGTTTTCTTTGATCGCCTGCGGCAGATCAAAATTGAGACTGATCGCCATCTCGATAAGAGTACTTAAGGTTGGATTTTGCTTTAGATCTTCGATTTTTGCAACCGAACTTTCACTCAGACCGGTATCATGTGCCAATCTGTAACGACTGATTTTCTGTCTTATTCTTGCCTTCTTCATTGCAAGAACGACTTTATTTACTCTGGTTTGATTTTTTCTCTTATTAATTAACATGTAAAATCTCATTTAGCTTATCTGGTTAATATAATGATTATAATTTAACTTGACTTTATATTATACCACCCTATAGTATCTAATGTATCATAAATAAGTGCCCAGAACTAATTCAAATTTCTAAAGCACATAATATAAATCTATTATTTTAAACCATACCTATCAAACAGGTATCCGCAGGGCTAGAGATAGTCCGGACGAATTAGCGTTCGTCTGTTAACGCTCAAGCAGCATGGGATATAAATGCTGTAACTCAGTTATTGACTCTTCATAAAATAACTGAGATTATATCCCCGGTCACTGACTATCGGCCGGGGAGCCCTCTGGTTTGTCCCGAGGATGCCATTTCTTGAGCAATGGTAACGCTAACTCCCCGGCCGCCTTTTCTTTCAGCCCCCGACTTTAACTTTATTTTTGCATGAGGGCAGTCATGGGCCAACCGATTTCCAACCAAAACAAAACAACCGTTTCCACCGCTTCGGATCGCGAATCGAATGATCCGAACGACAAACCGATCCGCAACCTTAAGGAGTTTGAAGCTTTTGTATTCAGCCAAAGCGAGGAAACCCAGCGCGCCTTGGGCAAGATTATCGCTTTTATCTTGCACTGCGCCAGGGAACAATAGTCAACATCACTCTTGACTATTGAGCAATTTACTGAGATGATACCCCCGGTCACTGACTATCGGCCGGGGAGCCTCTTCTTTGTCCTGAGGATGCCATTTCTTGAGTGATGGTAATGCGAACTCTCCGGCCGCCTTTTTCGGCCCGGGGAGCCTCTGCTTTGTCCTGAGGATGCCATTTCTTGTGTAATGGTAATGCGAACTCTCCGGCCGCCTTTTTCCGGCCCCGTTTCTCAGTCTTTTGCCGACGATCTCCCGCTTCCCCGGTAATTCCCGCTGCCGGACGTTTTCTTTCGATCTGCGGGGCGCACCGCTTTCAACTCTCCTTTTTCAATCCCGATTTCGACTGGCTTTTTAACCGATTCTTTAGCCCCGATTTCATCCGGCTTTTAAATCGATTCTCAGGCTGATTCTTTCCCCGATCCCGAAGCCGGTTTTCGCTGCGCTTTTTATCGCAGTCAACCGCTCGCGCCGGCCGCAAAAACGCCGCGCTGCCTTTGCCTTCCAAAAACAAAAGCGTCCGATTGACAGGACGCTCAAAACACCTTATAAACAAAAACCCCGGAAACAGATCCGGGGTTTTGTCTTTAGTAAGTGTCACGTTCTACTGCAGGCGGCGTCATCTGACGGTTGGGCTTTTCCACCGTCGGCGACGATTTTTCGTTGCTTTCCGTCTTGACGGCCGTCTCATTCTTCTCACCGACCGCCTCGCGCATTTTGCGCAAAGACGAATTTGCTTTCGCTGCCGGCGTCAACTTTTGATAACCGCTTTCTTCCAGCTTCTGATGAAAAGCAGCCTGAAACTTGGAAATATCGGTCGCGGCAACTTCGGCATGGGTTGCCTCATAGCATTGCTGCACCAATTTCTGAAAATCTTCGTTACCCAGCAGTTGCTTTTGTTTCAGCGCCTGATTGGTAATTTCTTCCAAACGCCCCTGATTGCCTTCTCTGATTGCTCTGAGCGCTGCATTATACAAAGTATTCTGGCGGCAGGATTCCGCCGCTTTTTGCGGATCGGCGGCATGGCCGAGGCCGATGGTCTCACCGATGGCAAATCCGTTGATATAAGCCTTCACATAGGTTCTTTTGCGGGTACCTTTGCTCATCACCATGGTGGCCGGTTTGTCGGAAAGATCATACAGACGGCTTGCGGAAATTGTCTGGCCGTCGGCACCGACTCTGGTTTTGAATACATAGCCGTCGCTGTAGTCATTGATAATCTTACTGCCGTCGGCACGATGCTCGGTCACTTCACTCAACTTTCCGCGAGAAAACTTGCTGACCTTTTTGCCGCCGTCGGAGTCATATTCGGTCGAGTCGGTGATTTTTCCGCTGTCATAATGCTCTACCGAAAGCGCGGTGCCTTTTTCGTCATAGACGACATGGCTGCCGTCTTTGACACGTTCGCCGTCAATCTCGCGATATTCCGCAACTTCTTTGACCGAAAAATCGGGAAAATAATCGGTAACCGTCGTTTTTCCGTTTCGGTCGGTTTTGGTCTCGGATACCGGCTTCATCCCTAACGCTTTGCGTATTTTATTGTTGAACATGGCATAACCCTTTCAGAATATATCTATAAGAATATTGTACGAAATTTTTGTCAATTGTCAACTTTTTTCCGACAAAGAAATTCAAAAACATTTTTTCCTCAGAAAATCGACTGATTTAACAACAAAAAAGGAGAGCAATCGCTTGCTCCCCTCTCTCTTTTATCTTTTAATAGATAAAAAAATCCGGATTTTCCGAATAATCAGAATAATTTTTATTCTCATTACTTTTCCTTTCACAGTGCGAAAGGGGAAAACACCGACCCGTTTAAAACTTGACAATCAAACTCAAACAGGTTATCTTTAACTCATGGAAAGCGAGTTAAGGGTGTTTTAACCCCTTTCTGAGTTATCAAAAGTCCGTTGTTCCCGCAACGGACTTTCTTTTTATACTTTAGGTTGCAAAAGCTGTCAATCGGCTTTTCCGGCAAGTCTCACCCGCCAAACAATAAAAACCCCCGAAAACAGCATTGCACAGCCGTCTCCGGGGTTGGGCATTCGCATGGTTGCGGGCGCTCAATACCCGCACCGCATTTTATTCTTCACCGACATACATGCCGACGGCGCGGGCAGCTTTGACATAATCGCTGCTGACATCCAACAATGTCGTGCCTTCTTTAACCACATCGTCAATGTCATAATCTTCGATGCGATGATTTTTCCAAACCACCATCCGGTTGGTCTTGCCTTCTTCCAACAAGGCAACCGCTTTGGCTCCGAACATGGTTGCCAAAATGCGGTCGGTGGGCAACGGATCGCCGGAGCGCTGAACATGGCCCAGGGTGGTAACCCGGGTCTGAAATTCTTTGTAACGTTTGTTAAGCTCGGCGCTCAGATACTGACCGATACCGCCGTAAACCGTTTCGCCGATTTTGTTGGTGGCGGCGGAAACATGCTGGCCGTCTTCGCGTTTTACGCCTTCCGATACCACGATCAGGGCATGATTGCGGCCGCTTTCCTTAATTGACTTCAGTTTGGCAATGATCGAATCAATCTTATAGGGAATTTCCGGCACCAGACAAACATCGGCAAAACCCGAAATCGCGGAATGCATCGCCAGATGTCCGGCGTCGCGTCCCATCACTTCGAGAATCAGGGCACGATTGTGGGAACGTGCCGTCAGCTCAAGCGCGTCGAGAGCACTGGTACAAACCTGACAGGCGGTGGCAAAACCGACCGAAGCGTCGGTAATCGGGGTATCGTTGTCAATCGTTTTCGGAATACCGACCATTTTGATGCCGGCCATATGGCAATAGTTGCTGACGATGTTCATGCTGCCGTCGCCGCCGACCACAACCAGCGCGTCCAACTTCAGCTCGCGGGCGCCTTCGCCGAACTTCTGCGACAGAGTTTCCATCGATTCCAGCTTGACGCCGCTGTTCAGCGAACCGAGGTACGATCCGCTCAGCCGCGGCCACGGCGTGTTCGAAAAGTTCGCCGGGGTCAAAACATCGTATTGCAAAGGCCGGTTGGTGAGGCCGTCGGTGCCGAACTTAATGCCGTAAACTTCCCATCCTTTGAGGGTGGCCGCATTGACAACCGAGCGAATGACCGCGTTTAGACCGGCACAGTCGCCGCCGCTGGTTAAAATTCCGATTCGTTTGATCTGGTTCATGTGAAACTCCTATGTCAAATAAATATTGGTTGCTTTTTTAGCATAAATGTGGTATATTTCAACACAAATTTTACAAAAATGTTGTCTGTAAAATTTTTCGGCGCAAACGCTACCTTATAAATCCGAGGATTTTTCTTAATGATTAAAAATGACAATTTGAGCAAACTGACTCATCAACTGTGTGAACTGCGGCTGGAGGAAAGACGGGTGTGTTCCGATATCCGGCATTTGGTTTCCCGCAATTCGACGATTGACTTTGCCACCGCCAAACAACTCAGCAACATGCGCAATGGCGTCAAAAAGAAAATAGAGTCGATCGAAGCCAAAATCATGCCCAACATCATCGCTTAGGCAGCCATAACAAAAAAAGGTTGCAATTATCGTTCGGGTATGTTAATAAAAAGCAATTTTATAATAAACGAAAAATTGAAATGAGGTGATTTAAGTGGTTCAAGTTACTGTTATCGGTAACGATGTCGGTCAGTCTTTGAAAGTTCTGAAGAAGAAAATGCAACGTGAAGGCGTTTTCCGCGAAATGAAGCTGCGCCGCCATCACGAAAAGAACTCTGAGAAAAAAGCCCGCCGTCAGGCCGAGGCAATCAGACGTTCCCGCAAGCAACTTCGCAAACGCTTGGATACCGAAGGATTCTAGTCATCCTGAAAGTTTTTTCGAAAAACACCGCCGATCGGCGGTGTTTTTTTTGCATGTACAAACTTGCCCTTTCGACAACGTATCTTTGCCCCCTTAAACTCAAAAAAAATCCTCCGGTTTATCCGGAGGTTTTAGGGGATTAAAAAAGCCGGACCAAATCCGGCTTTAAAATCAGTTTATTTACTCAGCCAATCGTTATGGTTTTTGCGGTTGCGGATAATCTGCTGAACATTGTGCGGCAGACTCTTGAATATTCGGTTGGAAGCCAGACGCCGTTTGCGCGGCAACTCTTGCCGTCCCCATTCGGTCTGATGATAAACCGGAGCCATTGCCCGGATACATTCGTCCAAACCGCGATAACGGTCTCCCGGAGGAATATCGGACAAACGCGCCAGCGCCCGGTCAAACGCCCGCAATTGTTTTTGATAGTCGGATTGATTGCAGGCCTTGTCGAGCAGAGAACGAAAATCGTTCCGCGCCATTTTTTCAACCGCCTTGGTACAATCGGCATGGCGGGCAAAGGTTTTTGGCAGCAGTTTCAACGCCCGCAGACCGTAATTAAACGTTTCGCCGCTTGAACCGCCCATTTCCGGCAGCCGCATAATCACGCTGCACAGATGACCGGCCAGTTTCGGATCGGGCGGGCAACGGTTAATAAATTTTTTGGTATGTTGCAGCCATTGATTGCGGTCTTGGTCGGTACGAACCTCGGGCCGCATCGCCGCATAGGCAAAATACATCGAATATTCGTCACCGAGCGTCGGCTCTTTCGGAAAGCTCTCCTTCATCGCCTCAACAATCCCGCGCAGTTCATGATCTGTATCCAACCGGTTAAAGGCGGCTTCCAACTCATCGTTGCCGCGGGTCCGGCAATAAAATTCGGTCAGTTTTTTCTTGAGTTCCTGAAAAGTTTCCGTCATCGGCCGATCCTGTTTTATAAGTCTTTTACCATCCGTGCGAAGGTAATTCCGTTTTCTTCAAAGATGTCGCCTTCCTGCCGATACCCCATTTTTTCGTAAAAATGGACCACCGAAAGCATCGAATGCATCACAATGCGGGAATATCCGGCCTCTTTCGCTCTGGCTTCGGCATATTTCACCATCTCGCGGCCGATCCCCTCCCGTTGGTATTTGGTATCGACGGCCACCTGCATCATACGGATTTCTTCATCATTAAGCGGGGCCAGCATCAAACCGCCGACCAAACTGTCATCCAGTCCTTCGACACAACCGATATGCAGATACCCCATTTCTTTTTCGCGATACATATCCAGAAACTTCAAACCGAGCGGTTCCAGAAGGATTTTATAGCGTAGTTCAACCAGTTGGTCATAACGGGAAGAACCAAAATCAACGTCAATCATTTTTCTCATTGTTTACCTCCTGTCCGGATACATATTCATTAATATCATATTTGACGACTATAATCAATATTATATTGCCTAATCTTTTTTTTTGCCCTATTTATGAGTTAATCAAAAGATTAATTAAAAACAAGGAATGAGATGTCTGACGATTTAAATTTAATTCGCAACTTTGCAATCATCGCCCACATTGACCACGGCAAGTCCACCCTTGCCGACCGCCTGATCGAATATTGCGGCGGGCTCACCAGTCGCGAAATGCAGGAACAGGTTCTCGATTCAATGGATATTGAACGCGAGCGCGGCATTACGATCAAAGCTCAGACGGTGCGGCTGAACTATGCCGCCGCCGACGGCAAAACCTATCAGCTCAATCTGATGGACACCCCCGGACACGTCGACTTTTCTTACGAAGTCAGCCGTTCGCTCGCCTCGTGCGAAGGCTCGATCCTGGTGGTTGACGCCACTCAGGGCGTGGAAGCGCAAACGCTGGCCAACGTCTATCTCGCAATTGACAACAACCACGAAATCATCCCGGTTTTAAATAAAGTCGACCTTCCGTCGGCCGAAGCGGAAAAAGTCCGCCGCCAAATCGAAGACGTGATCGGCCTGGACGCTTCCGACGCGGTGGAAACTTCCGGAAAAACAGGTCTCGGCGTTCCCGAACTGCTGGAAGCGATCGTGACCCGGCTGCCGGCACCGCAAGGCCGCCGTGAAGCGCCGCTGCAGGCGTTGCTGATCGACAGCTGGTACGATTCTTACCTGGGCGTAATCATCTTAGTCCGCGTCAAAGACGGCATCATCCGCAAAAAACAACAAATTCGCATGATGTCGAACAATGCGGTTTATCAAATTGACAAAGTGGGTGTTTTTACGCCCAAAATGCAGGATGCCGAAGCGCTTTATCCGGGCGAAATCGGCTTTATTACCGCCAGCATCAAAAGCGTCAGCGACTGCAGCATCGGCGACACCATCACCGACAACCGCCTGCCCTGCGCCGCACCGCTGCAAGGCTTCAAACCATCGGTTCCGGTGGTATTCTGTTCTATCTTTCCGGTCGACAGCAGCCAGTACGAAAACCTCAAAGACGCCTTGGCCAAACTTAAGCTCAACGACGCCAGCATCGAATACCAAAACGAAAATTCGGCCGCCCTCGGCCTTGGTTTCCGTTGCGGTTTTCTCGGCCTGCTGCATATGGAAATTATTCAGGAACGTCTGGGACGCGAATTTGACCTTGACCTCATCACCACCGCCCCTTCGGTTGCCTATAATCTCAATATGACCAACGGCGAACAGATAACGCTGTGCAATCCCGCCGATATGCCCGACCTGTCCACCGTCCGTTCGATTGAAGAACCTTTGGTCCGCGCCACCATTCTGGTACCCGACGAATATCTGGGCGCCGTGCTCAAACTCTGCAACGACCGCCGAGGCGAACAGGAGGAACTGACCTACGCCGGCAGCCGGGCGATGGTCGTCTACAAAATCCCGCTCAACGAAATCGTATTTGACTTTTATGACCGGCTGAAATCGATTACCAGCGGCTATGCCAGTTTTGATTACGAAATCGTCGGCCACCAGGAATCGGATCTGGTCAAAGTGCAAATTCTGATCAACGAGGAGCCCGTGGATGCACTGGCTTTCCTTTGTCACCGTTCGGAGGCGGAATCGCGCGGGCGCCAAATTTGTGAGCGCCTCAAAGACCTGATCCCGCGGCATTTGTTCAAAATTCCCATTCAGGCGGCAATCGGCGGCCGGGTAATTGCCCGCGAAACCATTTCCGCCCTGCGCAAAGACGTTACCGCCAAATGCTACGGCGGCGACATTACCCGCAAACGCAAGCTGCTCGACAAACAAAAGAAAGGCAAATTGCGGATGCGGCAGTTCGGCAAAGTCGAAATTCCGCAGTCCGCCTTCATCGAAGCTTTGCGTATCGGCGATCAGTAAAACGAATTTATCTCTTGAGAAAGCGACAACGATTTATTATAATCAGATATATTATTCGGAGGAACTGTTTATGAAATTACCAATTCTGCTTTTATCCGGTTTTCTGGCCTTTTGGCCGTTGGCCGGTTTTGCCCAAACCGTCGAGGGCGTTCAGGCTTTCAGTCAGCCCGAAGGCTCGTGGAAGCGCGAAACGGTTGCGGAAGAAAACGCCGTCAACCCGCAGCAGCGGTTTATTGACGAGGCCGGTAAATTTGCCATCGACAATATCGTTAAGGCAGAACAGGTTTTTTGTTACGAAGTCTTTCCGCAAAACGACGAATACGAGGGTTACACGCTTGACGGATTTCCGATTCGCGGCTTTTGCGGCGTGATGGGAGAACCGGTCCGCGATATGATCGGCCGCTATTTTCTCAGCAGCGAGAGCAACGTTTTGTTTGATCGGGCGGAACAATGCATCATCGAGCCCAAAATCATCATCCGCTTTATCCGCGGGGTTGACTACACCGATGTACTGATCTCTTCGCCCTGCCATTCTTTTGCCATCTTTTACGGCGGCAGCGTCCATGTTTACAACTTTAAACCCGGTGCCGAAATTATTGACGCCATGCTGAAAGCCCTCGGCCCCAAACATGCCGAATTTGTTTCGCCGGCACTTCTCAACCAACTGCTTCCGGTCGGCGTTGTCCAAAACGAGCAACAGCGCAAGATTGTTAACAAACGCAGCGAACCGATCCGCAAATGGGAACAGAAAACCCAGGTTGAACAAGCGAAACGCGCCGCCGAAGAAAAAAAGAACAACAGCGGTTGGAACAAACTGAAAATGAAATCTTTCGGCGCTCCGCAATAAGTTTCCGGACCTCAAAACCTTAAAAAGCACCTTTTACAAGGTGCTTTTTTTTATGCGGATATTTTTATTGTCCTCTGACGATTCTGTATCAAAAAAAGGATCATTTTTTTGATACAGATAAATGATACTGCAAAGAAGATTTAAGATCAAGAAGATTTTAAGATTATCATTAGGTTAGCAAGAGACATGGAGAAGAAGTAAAATGTATCAAAAAAATGATCGTTTGAATTCATTTTGCTAAGGACACGATAAAATGACTAAATATACATCTTTAGCAATTGCGTTAACGGCGACGACTTTTTGGAGTGCGCCCGCAATTGCCGCCCCTCTCCCCCCGACTTTGGGAAAAGCAGGAGCTTATACCCTTGAAACACTAGATAAATCAGAATTTGATCCCGATAACAGCACAATGTTTGCTGATTATTATCTGACAGAAGACGGTAATGTGACGCCATATTATTACCAATATCAAATTAAAACGGGACTAAAATCCCATGCCAGAATTGATAAAGAGCACACAATCAACAAAGGCGATATAGCCAGTGACTTTTTCAATCTTACAGCAATAGATAAAGGCGGCGCTATTTACAATACTTATTCCTCAGAAAGCGGATATATCGGAGATATACGAGCTGATTTTATAAACAATTCAGTCACAAGTGAAACTTATGCTTATGGGGGCGCCATTTATAATGGTTATGAAATCAAAAATATTACAGGTGATTTTATTGGTAATCACGTTAAAGGAGACACGCATGGCTATGGTAGCGCAATTATGAGCGATAGTGGCAGCCAGATCACAACAATTTCAGGAAATTTTATAAAAAATTATGCTATCTCTAACTCATATGCCGGCAGCGTAATATACAACGTCGGAAAAATCAATAATATTTTTGCTGATTTTATCGGTAATTATGCTATTGGAAAAGGCGCATTAGGATTGGTAATTACAAATATAAACCGAGTAGGTGTCATCAGTGGCAGCTTTATTAATAACTATGCTTTGCTTGAAGACACTTTTGCGCCAGCTATCTATTCTTCCCAACCAATCACCATTGCCTCTCGCGGCAAAAACATTTTTTTCAGCGGCAATTATGCTGAAAACAAACTTAACGGCCAACGAAAATATCAAGCCATATTTATGAAAAAGTTTTCCGGTGTACCGGCATTGACTCTAGATGCCTTCCAAGGCGGAAACATTATTTTTAATGACTCTATTGAAGGCGGACAGTTAAATAATGGCAAATATGACTATAATCAGCAGTTTAACCTAACAATAAAAGGAAACGGCGATAATAAGGTTATTATAAATAATGATATCGTTAACGCCGGCAATATAAATATCAGTGATGTTACCTTAAAGTTTGGTGATTTTACCCAGGCTGACGGCACACACAGTATCGGACAGTTTTTAACCGGCGTTGACGGCAAAGATCCGGTTACAAACTTAAGCTTTACGAGTTCGATTTTTGATTTGCATAATAACTATTATGACAACTTAAAAATTAAAAATCTAACAGCTGCAGCTTCACAACTCAATGTTAACGTCGGCAAAAAAGATAACGCTTGGACAGCCGACAAAGTCTCTGTTAACGGAGAATTAAGCGGAGATTACACGGTTAATGTATACTCATTAAGCAAAGTTCCGGATATTGGAACCAGTGTGGTATTTTTAGAAGCTCTGAATGATACCAACCCGGATGACGAAACAATTACCGTCAACAGAGTATATGGTTCACCTTATTTATGGCTGGCAGAAAGGAACAAAAATGGAGAAACAGATGGTTCTACCTGGTATTTAGTTATGGATAGCACGGTCAATCCAGACTTTGAAATAACGCCTGAGCCGGAACCGGATCCTGTTTTACCGGATATTCCAGAGACGCCGGACACACCTGTTCCAGGCGCCAGCAACAAGGTTGTTGCCGAAGTTATCGCTTATACAGGCTTACATTCCGCTGCCGTTGAACAAACACGTTCTCTGGTCGGCAACATCAAAAGCAAGGTCACTGTCAACAGCTTGCTGCCTGATTTTTGCTTATCTGCAGAAGATGATAAAGATAATCTCTGCAAGAGTACCTTGTACAACGCTTGGGTGAATCCGATTTACCATTATACCAACATCAAAGCGCCGGTTGATATGGATGCCGATATCTGGGGTTTAGAGGCCGGCGGTGACTTGCAGCACGATCTCAACAACAAACTGGGCCTGTTCTTATCTTACCGTAAAGGTAACTATGACATGAACGGCGACGGCAAGCATCATTACTCGAC
>CAJTLY010000013.1:0-34713 GCA_910577095.1 uncultured Alphaproteobacteria bacterium | reverse complement strand
CAGAGAGTTGATCTGAAGACCAAAGACGGCATCAAGTCGGATACCGACGGCACCGAGTTCGGCGGCAGCGTTGAGTTGGGTTATGATTATGCGCTCAACAAAACGGTTTATCTGACCCCGAGCGTCGGCGCCTTCTATACTCAGGTTGACTATGACGACGCGACCGACAGTGCCGGCAAGGTTGCGAAGTACAACACTTTGCGTCAGCTGGAGTTGGAAGCCGGTGTCAAATTGACGAAGGCGTTTGTAATGGATGAAGGCTATGCCAACCTTTACGTCAAACCGAGTGTTGTGCAAACCGTTACCGACGGCGACGAAGTTCGGATCACCGGTTTGGGAAAGGTCAACACTTTGGACGACCAGACGCTGGGCCGGATTGAGATCGGCGGCCGTTACGGCTTCACCGAACAACTGTCGGCCTATGGCTGGGCGAACCATACCTTCGGCGACGACTACAAGGCGACTGCCGGCGGTTTGGGACTCGGTTACAGCTGGTAGTTTGAGCCAAACCAAAAGAACGCCTCCGAGCTATGCCGGAGGCGTTTTCTTTATTAGATGCCTCACCAAAAAACCCACGTTTCTCCGGGACCGAATACCAAGATATCGTCAGGCACCGATCCACGCCAACAAATACGCTTCAACCGTTAGGCTTGCGGTTGTTTTACCCCCCCGCTGACCATGGAACATCGATTAAATTCCCCCAGAATAACGTAACGGACTGTTTCAACGACTCATCACTCTCACAAAAAACGGAGGGAACTCGTAACTCATTACAACAAAAATACCCCCGACAACGGGGGTATTTTCTAACCGTAATCCGACTACCACGGATCATTATACTTCAATGCCGGATCGTTCAGATTGTCAATGTTGGTCGCTGAAGACTTATCCCAGAAATCACGGCGGGTTCCATTCAACTGATCATACGACGTATCAACATAGTCCGAATCAAAAGCCGCACGGCGGAAGTAACAATACACCGTTACATAGGCTTCCAATTCGCGGTAATGAACCGGATACAGATTCCAATACACGGTATCTTGTTCGTTATTTGTGTTGGCGTTGCCGCCGCCGACATTATGACCGCCGACATTGCCGTTAATGAAGTCATCATAATAAGCTGCCGGATAAATAAAGCCCATAACGGTTCCCCAACCCTTAAACGTCTTCAGGTTGCTGTCGGTACATTTGCCGTCGCTCTGGAATTTTCCGTCGCATTCCGGCATAACCATCGCCTTCAGCCAATTGTTTTTCTGGAAGGTCAACGGATTAACCGGTTCAATTTCATCGGCGGTTGTGCGCAGCTCTCCGTTCTGGGTATACCAATACAAATAGGGATTGTTATGACTGTTAATGTCAATTTTGCTGTCGCGATAAACCGGGGTACCGGCCTGCGCCATTGCCCAACCGGACGGATTGATCGTAATAACTTTCGAGTATCCCGGCGGACAAGTCGGTGCCGGAACAAACCCGAGATAAGCCGACGTAAACGCTTCCGCCGACCCGCTGGTGACTTCCGATCCTTTTAAGGCATCAGAAGTTGCGCCGACCCATTTGATTTCATCTTTAAAGGTATTGTCAACCACATAGATGCCGCGGTTGATGAAATCGGGCAGAATATCACTCAAACGGGCGCCGCCGCGGGTGGTTAACTTGATATCGTTCATCACCGAAGTATAAGCCGGATTAACCTCATATTTTTCATAAGGGGTAACCGTTTTGCCGTCGGTACCTTTGATATCTCCTCCCGAATTGACGCTGGTAGTCGACGAATTCAACGCCACCGCCGCCGGAACGGTATGGGCGATAAAGCGGTCGGCACTGATGTATCCGACCGGATACTTGGTCTCATCCGTTCTGTAATCATCGACAATCTCACTGTTGAGCAAACGGGTATTGCCGCTGGTTGCCAGATTGATCGCCCCTTTGCGGATATAAACGCTGCCGCGGTCGTCGTCATCGGGGATAACGTCGGTATCCGAATTGTTGTCAACCTGCAAAATGGTATCGCCTTTGGTAATGTCAAGCGTGGTATCGGCGTTGGTCTCGGTGGCCAAAACCCGGAAATCACCTTTGTTAACATACAAAGCCGCATTACCCATATTACTGCCGTCATCCGGATAGTCGCCGCCGGTAACGTCGTGGTCATAAACGGCAAAACCACCCGAAAAACGCGAGCTTACATAATCTTTGCTGCGTGCTGCCCGGATATCTGCCACCGGACGGGTGGTCGTAACCGTATTGCCGCTGCTGTCGGTCCCGGTCCCCAACTCGGTAATTGAGAAATCCATATCGCCAAGGGCAAACAAATTATTGTCGTTACTGCGGGCATAGAGATCATCATGCGTAAAACCGCCGTTTTGAGCACCGCGCGACATAAAGCGGGCATAATCGGTAACAGAATCGATATAACCGAGGCTGGCTCCGCTGGCTGCATCGTTATAAGCCCGCAACATGTCATCCTGAATCGACACAACCGATTTATCAATGAAGTTGCCGTCGCTGCCTATCGTGGCCAGAGAAATGGCGTTATAAGCTCCCAGTTTGATCTGACCGTCAGCCGTATCACTATTGATACTGCTGGTTGCGGCGGCAACATCATGCTCAATCAGGCCGACGTTCGTATCGGCACTGCCCGCCCGCAAATTAAGGCCGCTTTCATGGTCAAGCCGCACCCCTTTCTGAACGACGCTGGAGGTACCGTCACTGTGAGTAATCGTTTCTTCGGCTTCGGAAATTTGCAAACGATAACGGTTTTCGCCGCTGGCCGCATCGGTATAGTGCCCGACCAGCAAACGCCCGTCGTCGGTGCCTTTTTTCTCGGCAACCATATAAAAGTCGGGATCTTCGGTAACGTCGTTGAAGTCTTCGGGACGAACGCCGGCACGCAGTTTGGCGGCATCAACGTTATAGGCCTTCAACTTGGCGGTTTTCAAACTGTCTTTGACAAACGCCGGCCCGTTGACGGTCAAAGCATGTTCGCCTTCCAGATCACTGCTGACAAAATTGCCCGCGCCGTCGGTTTTGGGCGTTCCGTCATCATTATACTCATAAGTGGTATAAGAGGCTTTGTGAACGTCGCCGCCGCCGACAATCACCGCCGGTGCCGCATTTTGCTCCGGCCATTTGTTGGTGTCATAGTCGTCATACTTGCCGCCGTCGGCTGCAACTCCGGGATTGCGTACGCTCAGCGCACCGTCAATCAAATTGACGCGTTCGGCGTTGGCGGCAATCAGTTTTTGCGAACTGGTGGTCGGTGTGCCGCCGCCGGCCGGGGTACTGCTGGTTTTCGATTCAAATTCCATCGAATTGTCTTCTTTGCTGACCGTCAGCAAAGCGCCCGCGGTCTCGGCACCGATGTTGCCGTATTCCATTTTAGCGGTGGTAACGCTGAAAATGTTGGCACCTCGGCTGTTGGTTGTCACCGGATTTGACGGATCGGTACTGTCGGTGGTCGAGTCGGTTGCATAATACTTGATGCCGCCGTCATCGCCGCCGGCTTCGCTTCTGACCGTAAACAGAGAATCGAGCGCCGCCATATTACCTTCGATAAAAGCACCGCCCTTGGAACCGATATATAAGGTATGATCCAAATCGGCCTTATATTCGCTCAATTCGGACTTCGGCGTATCGTCGGTCTGCCGCTTAAAATCGTTCTGATCGCCGCCCAGCATCCATTCCGGCTGCGGGCTCATAATGATTTGGTTAACCTGACGGATATTATGATTTTTGTCATTATAACTCATAAACAGGTCTGTTTCCATCGCATTCAGCACATAATCGTTCTGCCGTTCGGTCTTGCGGTGCAAGACGTCTTCGTTGGCCAGCCCTTGCGAAGAAATCGGCTGCAGCGAAGAAACCACAAACGAATTTGCCGGCAGCGTAACACCCAGTTCGCTGTCGCCGCTCAGGCTCCAAATACCCTGCGCCCCCATAATCGTTCCGTCATTTTCAACATAACCGCCGTTACTGCCGACCATGGTCGCAATACGGGAAGTACGCGTTGACGGAAAATCGGCGCCCTCGTTGGGAATAGCCGTCAAAAACCCGGTTACCGTCTGCGCAACCACCACTTCCGAACCGTCTTCGGCGGTTTCGGTACCGGTCGTTCTTCTCAGCACCACCTTAAACGAATCGCCGCCGGTGGTAAACAATTTGGTATCCTGAGTTTTGCCGTCCTTCAGAAAGCCGTAGGGCAAATATTCGCATAAATGCGACAAGCCAAATACGACTTTGGTATTGTCGTCAAAATCTTTATAGTCAACCGTGCCTTCGTCGCAGCTGTTTTTGACCACTTCATTGTTATTGATGCGGGTAAAATTGTCTTTGATATAAGCGTCCATCGCATTGGAAAGCACACGCAACTGGTTGGCCGCATTAATGTCCTGCAGCTCGGTGGTTCGTTCGGCCGCTTTTTTGTATAAAATCGGGGTCACCATGGCAATCAGTCCCAGCATTGCCATCGCCTCCACCAGCATTGTACCGGCTTCGTTGACTCTGTTAAATATTTTATTCATCATTTTTCCCCCAAAAATTAGAATGGCGTCATATAAACTAAACAATAATCGCAGCTGCTGTACAGGCTGTCAAGGCTTTGCGGATTTTCCGGATCATAATCCTGATTATGCCGCCGCGAACTGCCGCATACGTTGGCAAAAGAGCGGCCGCCCATCGAAGTGTCTGCAATATAATTCGGAATCGGCTGGTAATATTCGCCGCCCTGACCGTAAACCCCCATTTTGGTTTTGATGGTTTCCAGCTTAACGTCAATCTCCGAAAGCTCCTTACGGTCAATCGCATATCCCATTCCGTTGGTAAATCCGGTGGTGGTTCTCATGGCGTTCAACAGCATACCGTCCGGCTTGCCGGAACGGACATCGCGCCACTTTGCCGGCACACAGCCGTAAGTCACCAGATAAACCGCGGTTGACGGTCCCGAACAGCAATTTCCGACCGGCGCCGGATCCGGATCGTCCGGATCGGCCGGCATTCCGCCGGTGCAACTTGCCGGCAGGGCTGCGGCGCCGCTGTTTTCCAGCTTGTCTTTATCCAGACAGTAAACCCAGGTTTTATAAGTTGACACGCCGCTGTCATACTGAAAACCGTACGGCAGATCGGCTTCCAGCATATCCGCCGTCAGTTCGCCCGGCTGATAGCTTAGTCCCGGTGTCGTCGAATTGCGGTTTCTTTTCGAGATGTAATTCATTGCCGCCCGATGTTGCACATACAGTTTGGTAACCACGTTCTGCGCCTGCGGTTCGACATACAATTCCTTGATATCACCGCGAATAGAGATATTCATTGCAAAAATCGCCGCAATAAAGGTGGCTATAATCACCCATAAATACATTCAGTTAACCTTCAAAACACTATATCTTCTATGTATTGTAGCATAAATCAGTTTTAAAAAAAAGCAATTATTAAAACGCATCTTATTTTTCACATATTTGTAACACGCCGCAAAGCCGTTGTTTTTATATGCAAAAAAAGCAGCTTATAATTATATTTTCCGCTTTGCCGCCGCATCGAAATGTTTTAGAATACGCCATATTTCAATTAAGATAGGAAATGAACGCCGATGGTAAAAGTCAACCGAATTGTCCGTTTCTCGCCGCAGCGGGTTGCCCGGCGGCTGTTTGCAGTATTGGCGGCAGCGGTTGCGGCCGTCGCCATATTCGGCGACCGGTCTCCCCAAAGTTCCCTGTCGCCTGCAACACATGCGCCGGTTCTTCAAATGCCCGTTTTTTACGAATTGCCGCTGCTGGACGTCGTTACCGCCGACAACAGGAAATTCGGGCTGGAAATTTTTATCGAACCGCAAACCCCCGCCGACCTTGAACTGATCCGCCGCCGCGAAACCGAGGTCAAACAAAAGGCAATCCTGTCCGTCCGCCGCTTCAACGCCCGCGAATTGACCCGGCATCAACGGCAGCCTGCCCTAAAAGAGACCCTGTTGGAAGAAATCCGCTCGGCAGCCGCCCCGGCCAAAATCAAAAACATCTATTTCAATCGGAGACGGCCATGACCAAAACGAACGCCGGAGAAACAATCTTAAACCCGGAAGAAATCGCCTTTTTGCTGCGACCGGCTCGGGCCGGCCGATTGACTGACTTGGCCGCAGCCCGAGTCGTCAGCGCTCCCGAAATCAAATCAAAACTTCAACACGTTGCCCGGCAATATGCCGCCGTCTTAAAAAAAATGCTGTGCGACCCGGTTGACGCTGTTTTTTCCGTGTCCCCGCAATCCGTTGTTTTTCAGTCTTCCGACATCCTTTTTACGCCCGGAGACAGTGCAGAAATCATTTACCGCCTGTCAAACGACGATGCGGCTGTTCTGGCTGCCGCCGCTCTCGGCACAGCCGAAAATTGTACCCGTTTTTCGGCCGGCAGCATTTCGTATAATCTTCTTTATCGTTGCATACTGCCGCTAAACCGCATAATCGGAGGGCAATTTCCGCATTTGTTTCTCAAAACAGAACGTCTTTCTCCGGTTTCGTCCGCCGTTGCCGCAAACAACCGTCATCAGGACTTTTCAGTGCTTTTACAACTTGACATCCGCGGCCGCGCGGTTAAACTTGACCTGATATTCGGCGATACCGTCCTGCAAAAACAGCCATACTCCAAACCGGCACCTGCAAACGGGCCGCGTCAAGCCAAAGCGCCCCTCGTTAACGGAATCCAACGGGCCGAGGTTTGTCTGACCGCGCGAACCGTTCCGCTGCAACTGCCGCTGTCACAGGTTGCACAATGGCAGAAAGGAACCTTCATCCCGTTAGAAATGAAACCGGACAGTCCGATCCGCCTAAGCGCTGCCGGCACCCCGGCATTTGAAGCCGTAATCGGTCGCAAAGGAACCCGGATCGCCGTCAAATTGAACAATAAAGGTAATGATAAATGACAAATGTTGAACTTTGGATGAATACAGCCGTCATCCTTTTATTAATCCCCACCGTCTTTTATGCCGCTCTCCTCAGCTGCCGGCTGGGAAAAATGCAACAAAACCAGCAACGGATGATCGAACTCGCCGAGGCTTTGCGTCATGCCGCCGACGTCTACGCCGCCGCTGAAAAAAACGCCGCGCCTGATCAAACGGATTCGCAGCCGCCGATTGCGGAAGAAACACTGCCGACAGCACCTTTTTTCGAAGCACGCTCGACGCCCGGTTTTGACCAACCGGATTTTGCCGAACCGACAATCCACGAAACGCCGCATTTTACCGTCCCGTCACTCACCGCCGCCGACGAAGAACCCTCCGAAGCCGAACTTGAACTTTTGCAGGCCTTAAGATCCATTAAATAAAAGGAATTTCCCATGAAAAAATCCGTTCTTTTTGCTCTGTTGGCCGTTTTGTCCCTGCTTTTGATCGGCATTAAAAGCGCCCGGCTTTTCCATCGGCACGCCGAAACACAAGCCCATGTTGAGGTTATTTACCCCGAAAACGGCATTCGTTATGGCCGCGAGTTGCCCCGTCGCAAAATTCGCCGCCCCGTTGCCGAACCGGAAACCGTCTCTTCCGGCCGCGAAATTGAACAGGCAATCCGTCGCCGTCTCGACGCCGATGCCGCTCTCAATAACGCGACAGATGATTTTTCCGCGGTTGCCGGCTTTGAAAGTCGGATCGAAAGTCGCCGCATTGCCGGACTCTACACCGAAATGAACCCCGCCGATGCCGCCCGCATCATCGAAACCCTGGAACCCCGGCAGGCGATCCGTCTTTTGCAGATGATGAACACCGAAAGTGCGGCCGCAATTTTGAGTCGGATGAAACTGGATCGTGCCCGTCTCATCACCGAACAAATGTTGGAAGAGACGTCAAATAAAATTTAATTTGTAAATTCCAGTGGAAAATAACGTTAACGCCGCCTAAATTATCTCTGAAAAGAGAACAGACATGAGTGAAAAATTTCAAATCGAAAGCCCGTTTGAACCTGCCGGCGACCAGCCGCAGGCAATTGACGAACTTTGCCGCGGTCTTGAAGAGGGCCAACGCAATCAGGTTCTGCTCGGCGTTACCGGGTCGGGCAAAACCTTTACAATGGCAAAAATCATCGAACGGTGCCAGCGGCCGGCCCTGATCATGGCCCCCAACAAAACCCTGGCAGCCCAACTCTACAGCGAAATGAAAGAGTTTTTTCCTCACAACCAGGTAGAATATTTCGTTTCTTATTATGATTATTACCAACCCGAAGCTTACGTTCCCAAAACCGACACCTATATCGAAAAGGACTCCGCCATCAACGAACAAATCGACCGCATGCGCAACTCGGCAACCCGCAGTATTCTGGAAAACCGCGATGTAATCATCGTCGCCTCGGTCTCCTGTATTTACGGTTTGGGCGACGTGGCCTCCTACTCGGCGATGACTCTCGAACTCAAAACCGGAGACGAAGCGGAACCGCAGGCTGTCTGTCAGCGTTTGTCGGAACTGCAATACGAACGCAACCAGCTTAATTTTGTCCGCAGCACCTTCAGGGTTCAGGGAGATACGCTCGACATCTTTCCCGCTCACTTGGAAGACCGGGCCTGGCGGATTTCTTTTTTCGGCGACGAAATCGAAAGCATTTACGAATTCGATTCGCTGACCGGCAAAAAAACCGCCGACCTTACCCAGGTGGTGGTCTACCCGGCCAGCCATTACGTTACGCCGCGGCCGGCCCTGTCTCAAGCCATTTCCCGCATCAAACAGGAACTCCGGCCCCAACTTGCTTATTTCCGCGAAAACAACAAATTGCTCGAGGCGCAACGACTGGAACAACGCACTCGTTTTGACTTGGAAATGCTCGAAACCACCGGCCATTGCAAAGGCATCGAAAACTACTCGCGCTATCTGACCGGCCGTGCGCCCGGCGAACCGCCGCCGACTCTGTTTGAATACCTGCCGCCGGACGCTTTGTTGTTTATTGACGAAAGTCACATCTCGGTGCCGCAGATCGGCGGCATGTACCGCGGCGACCGCAATCGCAAGAGCACTCTCGCCGAATATGGATGGCGACTGCCGTCCTGTCTTGACAACCGCCCCCTCAAACTTGAAGAATGGGACCGGATGCGGCCGCAGACAATCTTCGTTTCCGCCACGCCCGGCAATTGGGAAATGGAACAAAGCAAAGGCGTTTTCGTCGAACAGATCATCCGTCCCACCGGTCTGCCCGACCCGGTATGCGTTATTCGTCCGGTTGAAAACCAAATTGACGACCTGATGGAAGAATGCCGCAAGACCGTTCTCAAAGGCGAACGGGTTCTGGTAACCACCCTTACCAAAAAAATGGCCGAAGACCTGACCGAATACCTTAACGAAAACGGCATCAAGGTCCGTTATATGCACTCCGACATTGACACCTTGGAACGTATTGAAATTATCCGTGACCTTCGACTCGGCGTCTTTGACGTTCTGGTCGGCATCAACCTGCTGCGCGAAGGACTCGATATTCCGGAATGCTCGCTGGTCGCCATTTTGGACGCTGACAAAGAAGGCTTTCTTCGTTCGACCCGTTCGCTGATTCAGACCATCGGACGCGCGGCCCGCAACGTTAACAGCAAGGTCATTTTGTATGCGGACCGGATGACCGGTTCCATCGAAGAAGCAATCGGCGAAACCGAACGCCGCCGCAACAAACAGCTGCAATTCAACATTGAACACGGCATCACCCCGCACACGGTAAAGAAAAGCATTTCTTCCACCTTAAGCGACATGACGGCTGCCGATTATATTGACGACAAAGCCGGTGCCGCCGGCGACGCCCGCGATATTGAAAAGCAAATCAAAGAACTGACCAAACTGATGAAAGAAGCGGCTCAGAATCTCGAATTTGAACAGGCCGTCATTTACCGTGACAAAATTAAAGCGTTGGAACTGTTGGCCATGCGCACATATGACAACAGTATTTTCGTTAACGGCGGCTGAACGTTCAATTAATTCTGCAATTTTAAGAAAATTTTGCCATCACCCGGGCTTTTTCGCGATTCCAGTCACGGGTTTTGATGGTCTCGCGCTTGTCATAGTTCTTCTTGCCGGTTCCCAGCCCGACTTCCAGTTTGGCTCGCCCTTTCTCGTTAAAAAACAGACGAACCGCAACCAGCGTAGCCCCTTTTTTGGCCAGCGCCGAGATAATTTCGTTGATCTCGCGCCGTTTCAGCAACAAGCGCCGATCCCGTTTTTCGACATGGCTTTCATAACCTTTGTTGGCATATTCGGCAATAAACATGTTGGAAATATATAATTCACCGCCTTTTTCCACACCAAAGGCATCGTTGATGTTGGCATGTCCCAACCGCAGCGATTTGACTTCCGTCCCGCTCAGTTCCAAACCGGCAACAAATTTCTCATTGATAAAATAGTCAAAGCCGGCACGTCGGTTATGGGCCACCAAACCGGTCGAAATAAAATCCGATTTTTTTTCTTTAACAGCCATTTTGCTTATTTAACCGCTTTAATCTTGGCCACGATCTGAGGCGCCTGAACGGTTGTCAACGCCGGAGTCGCCGGCGCGTTGCCGTTATGAACCCGAATGCAGTGTCCGTCAATATACGCGCCCGGTTCGATCGCAATTGTATTATGGGTGGCATCGCCGATCAGTTTTGCGGTTTTGGCAATAAACAGGCTGTCGGCAACCGCCTTGCCCTGCAAAGTGCCGTACAAAAACATGCTCTGAGCTTTCACCGTTCCCAAAATATTGCCTTTGACGCCGATAACCAGTTCTTCGCAGCAGATATCGCCTTCGATATAACCGTCCACATGCAAAATGCCGTTACTGTTGATATCGCCGCAAACTTTGGTGGTTTCGCCGATGATCGTCGGCACCTGGCGGCTGTTGTTGCTGCGGCCGAAAGCGCGCGCCAACTTAAGATACATCATTTTTTTGAATTTTTTCATCACAAATTCCTCAAAATTTTCAAGAGATTTTAGCTTTCATAAACGGCATCGGATCAACATCCTTATCCCGGTACAGGATCTCATAATGCAGATGCGGCCCGGTTGAACGTCCGGTCGAACCGACTTCGCCGACGGCATCGCCCAACTCAACATAATCGCCTTTTTTTACATAAATTTTGTGCATATGGGCATATTTGGTTTTAAAACCGTTGCCATGGTCCACCACCACCAAATTGCCGTAGCCCGACGCCGCCTCGGCACGAATCACTTTGCCGCTGGCCATCACTTTGATCTTATTGCCGGTACGTCCCGCCAAATCAACCCCCTTGTGATAAGCTTTGGTTTTCTTAAAAGGATCGGAGCGACGGCCGTACGGCGACGATACCCACAGGCTCCATACCGGTTTGCCCAACGGAACATATTGCATAACCTCGCGATAATACTCCAGATCGTCAACATTTTCAAAAATCCGGCTCACTTTGTCGCTGACGTCTTTTTGCTGCAAAAACTTGTTGTTTTCCGGAATATACGGACCGCCGGCACCGCGTTTGCGTTTGTCGTTGGCCAGGGCGTTAAAATAAAGGCCGCGTTTTTTCAGCGGCACATTGACCGCCGCCACCGCGCTTTTGATTTTGCCGATTTCTTTTTCGGCAATCGCCGCCACCCGGTCCAGAATTTCGGTTTCGGCCTTCTTAATGTCTTCGACCGTTTCCTGCAGTTCCACCAGTTGGCGCCGCAATTCGTCACGTTCGGATATTGCAATGTCGCGTTGCAGCGAAATTTCGTTAAGATTCGCTTTTTCGGCCAGTTTCTCGGTATTGATCCAGTTCACCTGAGTGGTAATCTGCTTGACTTTTTCTTCCACTACCGAAGCCTGCTGCTGATATTGCCCCAGATTAAGTTCCGAAGTTTTGGCATTGTCAAGCGTTTTGATCATATCGGCAATATTGCCCTGCAAGGTCACAAAATCGCCCATCAAATCGACATAAGCATCGCGGGTTGCAATCAGCTCGTTGTTTTTTCTGACAATAATCAAATCCGAGCGGCGATACATATGGTAATAGTAAAAACTCCAAATACCGACAAACGCCACCAAAAACAGGAAAATAACCTGCATTTTGGAAGATATTGTAAAGACCTTGGCCCGGCCGTTGCTTCTGAAAATGATTTCCTTGTCGGAAAAGAACGATTTTTTAGAAGCATACTGCATCGGTTCGGGAGCTGTTTTTTTAGCTATTTTCATAAAATTCCGTCACCAGACAATCGGAAAAAACTTTTCCGGTTAATTAAAAGTTAATTTAATATAGCAAAAAAAAATAAAAAAATACAGCCTTTTTTTGCTGTACGCCCAAAAACCGCCTTCGGCTCCGCTGCGGAGAACGGAAGCTCCTATTGCTCGTCAAGGATGACAAACTCGTCACTGCCGACAAAATTGAGAACAATTCTCACTCTTTCGTCCAGCAAATCGGGGTCCAGACTGTCCGGCGACAACAACCGGACTTCCGAGTCCAACCGCTCCTTGCGAGCCTTATATTGATCGGCCAGAACACGGGCATGTTCCACCTCGTGGCGCAAATAAAGATACTTGCGTATCCCGCGCTCACCATAAAAAGCATAGAAGCCGAAATAGAAAATCACCAGCGTGAAGGCGATATATACTCCGGAACTTTTCAGCCTGTTTTTAAGATCAAACAAAAAACCCATGTCAAAACTCTGATACCGTTATTACAGAGTCGGATACTAGACAAATTTTGTTAATAATTAGTTACGCCGCGCCTTAATAAGCGACACAATTGTTTCCTTTCCAACGCCAGGCTTTGACCACTCCGCGTTCAACCAAAAACGACGTCTGACAGGTGTATTCGACCGTATAGCCGAAACTTTGTTCAAACGGATAAAAATCATAATCTCCGGTAAACGGCGAATAAACAACCTCCTGTCCGGGAATAAACGTATTGCTGTAGATATAATATTCGGACGGCACATACGATTCGTTGATCTTGGTATAAGTGATCACCTTGCTGTCATCGCCGAGAAGTTTGACCGCCGACGGACGCCCGAACTTGCCTTCGACCCGGCTTACCGGCTGATTAAGCATTTGGTTCAGTTCCTGATTATACTTTTTTTCCGAAGCACAACTGCACAAGAGTGCCGCCGCCGAAAGCCCCAAAACCAGTTTTTTCACCACTTTATCTCCTGCTTCAATTAAAACTTTGCTAAAATTTAAATAAGCAGGCAACACCGTTTTTCAAGTTCTGTCATAACCGGCGGCCAAAGGCGGGAGGCGTGTTCCTTCGGCATTTTTTAAATGCCGGGACGTTTTCGCCCGCGCTGCCAAAATCCCCTCGGCATCAACCGGCGCAAACTGAGGAAGCTGAATCGGAAGACGCGTTCCTTCCGGCAGTTGGTCAATCTCTTTCAACTGCGGCGCAAAAATTTCCCGATTAATCCTGACGTGGGTCGTCTTGTGCAAAACCGTCAGGTTGAGAAACGAATTGACATCTTCCGATTCGCTGCCGGAAATCGGAAAAATATGATGCACGTCAAGATCCGGCGGCAAATGCCCAAGCTTTGCCTCTTCAACTTCGCGTTCGTTCAAAACACCGTCAAACTGATTGGTATAGGCGAGATATTTGATAAACATCTTGCGGACGTGACGTTCAAAAAAACGGCGGTGGTGTTTTCTTATTTCCCGAGAAACTTTGGTAAATATAACTTCTTTCAACTCCATTTCCGCTATCCGTCTGCGTTATATAATACGAAAATTTAGACCAAAGTATTTTTTCTGTCCAGTATTTTTTTCTTTGCTAACAATTTTTGCCGTTTCTGACCAAAAAAAACTTTTAACAATTGTGCTGCCTCATCTTGTAAAATTCCGCCTTCGACAATCGGCCGATGATGACAGGTCGGTGCCTCGTAAAAACAAACCCCGCTGACAACGGCCCCCCCTTTGGCATCGGCGGCACCGAAATAAATTTTGGCAATCCGCATCAGCGAAGCCGCCGCCGCACACATCGTGCAGGGTTCCAGCGTCACATACATTTCCAACCCCCACAGCCGTTTTTGCTTCAAACGGCGACAGGCTTTGCGCATGACTTCAATCTCGGCATGGGCAACCGCATCTTTGCCGTGTTCGCTGACATTATGCGCCCGTGCAATAATCTCGCCGCTTATCGGATCGACAATCAGGGCGCCGACCGGAACTTCGTCGGCCTTAAAAGCCTTTTTTGCCTCTTTGAGGGCAATTTTCATATAATCTTGCGGATTCATCTTTATTTTTCTTTCTTTTTGTTTATTATAAACGCAAATTTATCAAGGAACCATTAAAATGAGCGAAAGATTAGCCAAATTTATTGCCCGTTCCGGCGTTTGTTCGCGTCGCGCGGCCGAAGAACTGATTGCACAAAAACGGATCACCGTTAACGGCGAAATCGTCGATTCCCCCGCCTTCAACGTCGAAGGAAACGAAAAGATTCTGCTTGACGGTGAAAAACTTCCCGCCGTCGAAACGACCAGACTGTGGCTTTATTACAAACCGACGGGATTGCTGACAACCCACAAAGACACTTCCAACCGCCCGACCGTTTTCGACAATCTGCCGGCCGGACTGCCGCGGGTAATATCGGTGGGACGCCTGGATCTCAATTCCGAAGGGCTGCTGCTGCTGACCAACAACGGCGAACTTTCGCGCACGCTCGAATTGCCGCAAAACGGCTGGAGTCGCCGTTACAAAGTCAAAGTGCACGGCCGTATCAGTCAGGCGAAAGTCGACTCGCTGGCCGACGGCGTTACCGTTGACGGGGTTGCCTACGGTCCGGTTAAAATCCTTCTCGGCGAAACTCAGGGAACCAACACTTGGCTCACCATCACCTTGCAAGAGGGCAAAAACCGCGAAATCCGCCGTCTGATGAAATATATCGGTCTCGAAGTTGCACGCCTGATCCGTCTTTCTTACGGTCCGTTTCAGCTCGGCAGTCTGAAAAAAGGCGAAGTACGCGAGGTTTCGCAAAAAGTTCTGAAAGAGCAGCTCGGAGACAAATTCCGGTTATGAGAATTATCGGCGGTTTATACCGCGGCAAAAAACTTCTTTCGCCGCGTTCGGCTCACATTCGCCCCACTTCCGATCAGGCGCGCGAAGCTGTTTTTAACATTTTATACGGCAAGCTTTCCCAACCGTGGGATCAACTTCGGATCGCCGACATTTTTACCGGCAGCGGCGCTTTTGCACTCGAGGCGGTTTCGCGCGGCGTACACCGCGCAACCATGGTAGATATCGACCTCACCGACGCCGCGCGCAATGTTGCGCTTTTTCCGGCCGAAAAAAACAAAATCGGCCTCCTGAAAGCCGACGCTGCCCGACTTCCCGCAGCCGATGCTCCGTTTGATCTGATTTTTCTCGACGCACCGTATCATAAAGGGCTGAGCGAAAAGGCGCTGTCTTCGCTGCTGCGGCAAAACTGGCTGGCCGAAGACGCTTTGTGCGTGGTGGAACTGGCCCGTGACGAAACCTTTGCCGTTCCGGCCGGATTGGAAACGATTGACGACCGCTGTTACGGCATCAGCCGTTTTGTTTTTCTCCGCAAACAAGCGGCTTGACTTTTTGTCTAAAAAAATCTATAATCATTACTGTTCAACTTAATTATTTACATTATGATTTCAATTTCACTTAGAGAACTGGCCGCAAATTTGACCGGTTTCTTCTTCTGGGCAAGCTTCGCCGTAACGGCGTTTTTGTTCCTCATAACGGTGGTTACCGTTATCTGCAACAATTACAACGACAAGGCATTCTGGCCCAAAAAGGCAATGAAATTCATGATCGCCGGCTCGTTCCGCTCATGGTTTCACATCGCCCTGCTGATCTTCAACATCATGTTCTGCCTGCGTCTGATCGTCAGCGCCGACTATTCGTGGTGGTTGTTGGCCATTCCTCCGGTAAGTTTTCCGTTGAGCGGCATTATCCTGACATGGACCGCGCGCATCAGCGCCGTCATTGGCTGGGTGATAAGCAAAACGATTGAGAACTACCTGAAAATTTTCCGCAAGAACTGGTTCTGAACCGTTCCCGTTCTCGAAAAAACACCGCCTGCTGTTAAGCAGACGGTGTTTTTTGTAAGCTCCAAAATCCGTAACGGCATCATTTCTCAGCCAGATTAACTGCCGTATACGGATAATTTTTCACCGTTTCTTCATTTAATTCGGCGCATTTGGCCTCGATTTTTGCCTGTAATTCTTCAATAAAGGCATTTTTATCCGAACCGGGAACCATCGGTTCCATAAACTCAATAATCACTTTTCCCGGCAAATGTTTCGTCGAACTGCGCGGCCAGAACATCCCGGTGTTCAACGCAACCGGAATCACCGGCAGTTTGAGGTTTTGCGCCATAAACAAAAAGCCGGGCTTGTATTTTTGAGTGGTTCCGGGCTTCATCCGGTGTCCTTCGGGGAAAATGATAATCGGACGTTTCTCGGCCACTCTCTTCTGCGCCGCCGCAAGCATTTTCTTCATTGCCCGCGCTCCGGCGCCCCGATCAACCGGAATCAATCCGTATAACCATTGCGCCCAGCCGAAAAACGGAATGTAAGTCAGTTCTTTTTTCAGAATCATCACCCCGCGGGTAACAATCGTCGTCATCGTATAGGTTTCAAGTGCCGATTCGTGCTTGCTGGCATACACCGCCTGTTCCTGATTGAGATATTGCCGTCCCCGCACTTCAATGCTGATACCGCCAAATACGCGCAGTCCCCACAAGGCCGTCGGCAGAATAAAACGGTTCCAATAGGCCACCACCAGGCTTTGCGGCACAAACCAGCCGAAAATACAGCTGAGAATAACCCCCAGCGCAATCCACAGATAAATCCAGATATTGCCTGCCCATGAACGAATCAAAATCATTTAGTCCTCCCCTCGTCCGCTGATACGGTTTTTAACCCATACGTACAAAAACTTGTTATACTCCGACGCAATCAGGCAAAAACTGCGCCAACTGCGCCACCATTGCTTTTCCACCCGGTCCGAATATACCGGATGCGCCAAAATAACCAGCTGCCGGTTGTTCGCCCGAAATTCCGCCATACTGCGCGGCATATGATAATTTGAGGTCACCAGCCGGATTGACCCGATCCGGTTTTGTCTGACCCATGCCGCGGCTTCAATGGCGTTTTCCACCGTGTTGTTCGATTTCTCGTCCAGCGTAATTTCGCGCGTTGTGGTAATTTCGACGTCACGGCGTTTTTTCAAAGTCTCCAGCGACATTCCTTTCGAAACGCCGGAGATCAGCAACTGTCCGGCTTTGCCGCGATTGAGCAGCTTAACGGCTTCGCTGATGCGGTTGCGGCCGCCGGTTAACACCACAATGGCATCGGTTTCGGTCACTTCATCGGTCTTAAAATGATTGATCGTGTAACCAAAGCCGATCAGACCGCCGAACCAGATGCAGACCCCGATAATCAAAGTATGACAGAACGTTTTTTTAAGCATCGGTTTACATCATTTTTTCCAAAGTGCGTTTAACCGTATAATAAGCGGTCTGCATCGCCACCATCATTGAAAACAACGGCAGGCTGAGAATAGCTGCCCAAGCGCCCCATGACAACCGCGCTTCGTTGATAATGCCGCCTTCAATCTGCTGTGCCAGATGAGCAATCACAAAAATCGTCGGAATGGCGAACAATACGCCGACCAGACCGCCCCAAAAACCCAGCACTGCGGTTTTGGCCGCATATTGCTGAGCAATATACGTATCCTTGGCACCCAGCAGGTGCAAAATTTCAATAATGTCGCGATGCAGGCCCAAACTGGTCTGAGTGGTATAGAATATTGCCCCCGAAGTGACGCCGATAACCAAAACCAACACGCTCAGGGCCAGCATTTTCAAACCGCCGGCAAAATTGATGAGCTTGTTCAACCACAATTTGTGATTGTCCAGCGAAGCCTGCGGCGCCACCGTTGCCAGTTTTTCCGCCAGTGCCGGAAAATTGATTTCCGCATCCGGTTTCAGCTTAACGTCAATCAGACGCGGCATCGGCAGATTGTCGAGATCAACGTCGTCTCCCAGCCACGGCTTTAACAGCCGCTGCAACTGCACATCGTTCAGCGGTGTGACTTTCAAGGCTTCCGGCATCGCTTCCAGCAGTGCCACCGCCCTTTGTTCCTGAATCAGGGTTTCGTTTTTGGCTTTCAGTTTATCAACCCCGTTAATCGGAATAATCTGTACCGTCAGCGAGCCCAAAATGCTGGAGTTCCAGTTAACCAGCATCGAATTAATCGACAACACGCCGGCCAGCGTAACGGCAAACAGAAAGACGGCAATAGAAATCATCACCTTTAAGAACAGATTTGAAGAATCGGTCGAAAGCGGCAGCTCGCGATGGCGCATATTATTATATCTCAGCATATTCGTCTCCGTCTTCCGGGTTGATAATCGACAGGCTGCGGTTTTTCAGATGAATGGTCGGATACTTGAATTCCTTAATCAAATTCTCGTTATGGGTAGCAATAACCACCGTGGTGCCGAGCTTGTTCAATTCGACGAAAAGCTTCATCAGCTTCGGCGCAATATCGTTGTCAACGTTGCCGGTCGGTTCGTCGGCCAGCAAAACGTCGGGACGGTTAATCACGGCGCGGGCAATCGCCACCCGTTGTTTTTCACCGCCGGACAAAGTGGAAGTCAGGGCGGAAGTGCTGCGGTCGATTTCCACCCACTTCAACAATTCGTTAACCCGTTTGCGGATTTCTTTTTCGTTCATGCCGCAAACTCTGAGCGGCAACGCCACGTTATCAAACGCCGACGAATGCTCCAACAGCCGAAAGTCCTGAAACACCACGCCAATTCGGCGGCGAAACATCGCCAGGGCATTACGGTTGGCAAAATTGACGTTGTTGCCGAACACGCTTACCGTCCCCCGGCTCGGTTTCTGCGCCAGATACATCATACTGAGAAGCGACGTTTTGCCGGCACCGCTTTTGCCGGTGAGGTAATGAAAAGACCCCTTCTCCAGCGACAAATTGACATTGCTCAAAATCTCGGGCCCGCGCCCGTAGCGGATTCCGACGTTTTCCATCTCAATAATGGGGGTTTTGCTCATTTTCCGCGAATACTCCTTGGTTTTTGACTGACTTAATACTATAATAATATAATCTTTAATAAAATCTTTTTTTTCGTCATAAAAAAGATTTTTTGCCAAACGCCAACCGCAGAGGGAACAAAATGTTTGTCAAATGTCCGCAATGCCATACCGCCTATCGGATCGAAAACAAAACTCTTCCGCCCGAAGGAAGCAAAATGCGCTGTGCAAAATGCCGCCATGTTTGGCGCGCCCTTCCCGATCCCGAAACCGGAACTTCGCCGGACTCGCCTCTGATTGAGCCCGAAGCCTTTCGCTTTGCCTTCAGTCGCGAGGATCATATTGTCCGCGAACCGGTCAATACCTTTCCGCAACCGCCGCGGCGCAATCTCCTCGGCCGCATTCTGTTTTTTCTGGTACTCGCAACACTCGCCGTCGTTATTTATTGCGAACGCCGGCCGATCATCAACGCTTTTCCGCAAACGGCAGCCTTTTACCAAAAACTGGACCGCCTGTATAATCGTTCGGCTGTTCCGCTCAAGATCACCAGTCTGGTTTGGGGCTATGAACAACAAAACCGGCATCCGGCAATTCGCCTGCGCGGCGAAATCGCCAACCCCGGCGAACAACGGCAGCCGATCCCTTCATTGAGGATCAGCCTTTGTGACAACCGGCAAAAACTGATTCGCAGTCTGACCGTGATTCCCACCGCAAAAACAATCGCCCCTGAGGGCCGAATCCGCTTTCAAACCGTTTTTGCCGCCCCCGAAACACCGGTCGGGCAAATTTACGCCGTCTTTGACGAATAACTCCGCTTCCGCAGGTGTCGGCTTAAGTTACAGCTGGTAAGGAAAGTTAAAGCCCCCTTCTGATACGAGAAGGGGGATTTTTTATGCTTAAAGCCTGTTTTATGAGACAGACAATAAGATTTAAGGAATTTTTTACTTGTAAAAGCCGGAGAATGAGACAGATAGAGTGGTTTGGAAGGCAAACAAAATTTTAATGTACACAGAAGTACATGAATTTTGTGAGACCGAACCAAACCGCTCCAGGTGTCGATTATACGGCTTTTAAGCTTTGAGCATCACCTCAGGCGCTTCAATCCCCAACAAATACAGCAGTTGAACCAAAACGTCCCGGGTTAATTTGGCCAGTGCCAGACGCGAAGCGGCAATTTGCGGCGTTTCGGCACCGATGATCGGCGAGGTGTTGTAGAAACTGCTGAAAACCTGCGCCAGATTATAGGCGTAATCGGAAATGATGCTCGGCTCTTTGTCGCTTTCGGCACGGAAAACAATGTTGTTGAGCTGAGTCAGCTTCAGTGCCAACTGGCGTTCTTCGGGGTTGGTGATGATGACCGCGCCCGGCGCCAGATCCTGATTTTTACGCATAATCGAATTGATTCGCGCCACCGCATATTGAATATAGGGACCGGTCTTGCCGTCAAAGTTAGCAAAATCGTCCAACTCGAAAATGTACCCGGAAGCGATATTGTTTTTCAGATCTTGAAACTTGATCGCCCCAACGGCAATCTTGGAAACCAGGCTGTCGATATATTCCCGGGTAATTCCCTTGCTCTCATCCGGAGCTGGCATCGATTCGGCGACTTTGTCCTTCGACATTTTAATCATGTCGCACAAATTCATCACGCCGCCGTCGCGTGTTTTAAAAGGCTTGCCGTCGGCGCCGTTAACGGTTCCGAAACCGATGTGCTGCATTTTAACGCCGGGCGCGATACCCAGTTTTTCAACAGTCTCAAACACCTGCTCAAAATGCAACGCCTGCCGTTTGTCGACAAAATAAATGATTTCGTCGGCTTTCAGATCATCTACCCGCATCTTAATGGTGGCAATGTCGGTTGCCTGATAAGTGAAACCGCCGTCCGATTTTTCGATAATGACCGGCGGCTTGGGCTTGTTTTCTTCATCCAGCCGGATGATATAAGCGCCGCCATCGTACTCCAACACACCCTTCTGCTCGGCAATTTTTTTAACTTCAAAGCAAACCTCGTGGGCGTCGCTCTCGCCCAGCCACAAATCGAAATGAACACCGAGTTCGCGGTAATTTTCCTTCACCGCGTCCACCGACACTTTGCGGATGTGCTGCCATGCCTTGCGATACGCCGGGTCGCCGTCCTGGAACTTAGCGGTAATCACGCGGGCATTTTCTTTGGCCGCTTCGTCTTCTTTGCAACGCAGGTTGGCTTGCTTGTAAAAACGCGTAATCTGTGCAATATCGTAAGTTTCCATTTGGTCCAGACTGCCGTCGGCAGCGATCACTTCAGCCAAAATCATGCCGATCGGCGTTCCCCAGTCCCCGAAGTGAACGTCGGAAATCGGTTTGTTACCGACAAATTCTTCGATTCGCCGCATCGATTCGCCGATCACGCCCGAACGCAAATGCCCGACGTGCATTTCCTTGGCCACGTTCGGACCGCCGTAATCCAACACCACCGTTTTCGGTTGATTGACTTTGGCACAGCCGAAACGCCCGTCGGCTCTCATCTGATCCAAAACACCAGCCAAAAAAACATCGTTGAGAGAAAGATTCAAAAACCCCGGACCGTCCACCGAAACTTTGGAAAAATCAGAATCTTCGCGCAGTTTTTCGGCAATCGTTTCCGCAATCTGGCGCGGGTTTTTCTTCTCGATCTTGGCGAGCGCCAGCGCGCCGTTACACTGAAAATCGCTCAGATCGGGACGATCGGAAGCCTTTGCCGCCGCATAGCGTTCGTCCAGCTGCAGTTCATTAAATATTTTTACCAGTTTTTGATTGATGATTTCATCCAACACATAGCTCATTGATCAGTTCTTTCCGCTTTTTTTAACACATTTAAATTGATACGCCGCCGGGGTCAGAATCCGGCAGGTAAAAAACGACTGCTTTTCCGGCTCGGCATAATCGCCGGCCTCTTGCCGGACACATTCCCGGTCCGCCATTTTCTGCAGTTCGTCAAAATCGCTTACCCATCCGTTGTAACAGATAACCGGACGGTCGGGCTTTGACATCCCGACATATAAACGCTCTGCAGGCGCGCCGGCATTGCGCCGCCGGTCGACAAACGGCTGCACCCACGAGCATCCGGCCGTCACAATCAGCATCAGGGCACATATCGGCAATTTTATCCTAGACAATTTTTAAATCTCCATTACATTAGGGACAGCATCGAAATTTAATTTATATATGAAGAAGTTAAAAATGCAAAGTCAAAATGAATACATCGGCGACGACAAAATGCAAAAAATGTTGCAACACTATCTTTGTCCGCTGCCGCTCGACACCGTCAAAATGCGTTTTGCCGGCGCTATATGCAGTCCCAACCTTGAACTGCGCCCTTCCGACGTCATCTCTTCTTTGTGGCCGCAAAACCAGGAACCCCGGCTGCAGACCAAACAGGAAGCCGAATTGTTTTTCAAATTTTTTATGGGCTTGTGGGACCATATCTTCAATCTGGTGCGGCAGAACGCCGTCTGCCTTCCTGCCCGGGGAGCGGAAAATTCCCGCGACGACTGGGCCGAGCTGTGCCTCAGACGCGCCGAAACTCTGGAACAAGGGTATATTGAGGGCTTTTGGGGCGGACGGAGTGACTTGAAAATTCCTGCCTATCTGGCGGAACTGATCGATTCCCTCAGCGATCTGTCCGCACTCTATCTCAAACTGGCCAAACGCCTGCAACAGGAACAAAACATCGAAAATTTGGTTGCAACGGTCAAAAATACCGACAAAATGGTCAACCGTTCAATCGCTTTTATTATTGAAAACACGGTTTTGCCGCGGATGGCACAACCGCAAACACAAAATTAAACTTCAGGAGAAAAAACATGGATTTAATGGAAGGGCTTTTGACCCGCCGTTCGGTTCGCAAATATCAGGACAAACCGATTGACAAGGACACTATTCGGGAAATCATCAAAGCCGCCCAATACTCGCCGACCGCCCACAATCGCCAGCCGTGGGAGTTTTTGGTGGTGGACGACCGCGAAATTTTGGCTAACCTGCGTCACATTCAGCGCTGGACTTCTTTTGCCAAAGACGCCGCCTGCGTGGTTTTTGTCTGCGGCGACATCGACAAGTCGTTCAACCGCAACAAAGATGACGAAAAATGGAGTTTTATCGACGTCGACTGCGCGATTGCGACCGAAAACCTGATGTTGGCCGCCTGGGCCAAAGGCATCGGCAGCTGCTATTGCGGCGCCGCCCCGATGCAGAAAGTGGTTGACGCACTCAAAGAACACCTCAATCTCCCCGACAACATCCGACCGTTCGCGATTGTACCGATGGGTTATCCGGCCGAAACGCCCAAACAGCCCGAAGACCGTTACAACCCCGATAAAATCCACTGGGGAAAATGGTAGTTTTTACTAAAAAGCCGCATTAAATACAAGAGCCGACACAAAAAAGGCGACATCCTGAGATGCCGCCTTTTTTCTTAGTTTTTGGAACGTTTACGGACGACAGTAAACAATGATGTAGGTTTCGTGCTTGTCGTCAAACCCCCACACATACTTGTACTTCGCCTTTCCCATCGGACTTGCAACCGAAGCGAATGTTTCTTCGCTTACGTCAAGATCCATCTCCACCTTATCATATTCGGCCTGAGATACGGGCGAAATGTCGGTACCGGAGATTCTGAGCTTTACACTTTCGTAAGAAAGGTAATATGCCCCGTCTGCGCCTTTGGTAATAAATGCCCAGTCCGAAGCGACGCCGCTGCTGACGAAAGTTACCTTGTAGGCGGCAACCGTCTTGGCAGACTTGATTTCCGACATGTCCGTTTCGAAAACGGTCGTTGCGTCGTTTATCACCAGGTTTATACCGTTCACGGTAACCGAATCTACAGCTTTTGTTTCAGCGTATGCACCGGCGACCATGATCACACTCACGAGAAGGAAAAACATTCTTTTCATAACAATATATTTAAAATTAATAATTTATAGTTTATTCAATAATGCTCCTTTATTAGTTTTTTGTCAATAAAAAACAAACTCGGACAAACATAAAAAAATCTTGAAAAAAACTCAATCGGTGATACATTAGGCTTGAAAAATTCATGCCTGTGCGGGGCATTCCGCATACTAAATTTTACAAGGAAGGATAATAATATGACAATTCGCGTCGGTATTAACGGATTTGGACGTATTGGCCGTTTGGTTTTTCGTGCCGCTCAAAAAAGAGACGATATCGAAGTCGTCGGCATCAACGACCTGATTGATGTTGAATATATGGCTTATATGCTCCGCTACGACACCATGCACGGCAAATTTGACGGAACCGTCGAAGTCAAAGACGGCAAACTGGTTGTAAACGGCAAAGCCATCCGCGTTACGGCAGAAAAGAACCCGGCAGACCTCAAATGGGGCGAAATCGGCGCCGATTACGTTGTTGAATCGACCGGTTTGTTCCTCACCAAAGAAAAAGCTCAGGGTCATATCGAAGCCGGCGCCAAATATGTTGTCATGTCCGCACCGAGCAAAGACGACACCCCGATGTTCGTTTGCGGCGTCAACACCGATTCTTACGTTAAAGGAACTCAGTTTGTATCCAACGCCTCCTGCACCACCAACTGTCTGGCCCCGATCGCCAAAGTCTTGAACGACGCTTTCGGCATTGAAGACGGTTTGATGACCACGGTTCACGCCACCACCGCGACCCAAAAGACCGTTGACGGTCCGTCGGTTAAGGACTGGAGAGGCGGACGTGCCGCCGCCGGCAATATTATTCCCTCTTCTACCGGTGCCGCCAAAGCGGTCGGCAAAGTTATTCCGTCTTTGAACGGCAAACTGACCGGTATGTCGTTCCGCGTCCCGACGTTGGACGTTTCGGTTGTTGACCTGACGGTTAACCTCAAAAACGGAACCACCTACGAAGACATCTGCAAAGCCATGAAGGCTGCTTCCGAAGGCGAACTCAAAGGTATTCTCGGTTACACCGAAGACGCCGTTGTTTCTTCCGACTTCCTCGGCGATGCCCGTACCTCAATCTTTGACGCCAAAGCCGGCATTCAGTTGACTCCGACTTTTGTCAAAGTCGTCAGCTGGTACGACAACGAATGGGGCTATTCCAACAAGGTTCTCGACCTGATTGCCCACATGGCCAAAGTTAACGGTTAAAACCGATGTTCCCCGTGTTTCTAACCTGCTCCGCTTTCTGAACGGCACGGTTAAGCACGGGGATTTTTTTATTGAAAAGACAAAAGGAAATTCTATGACCGAATATAAAACGATAAACGATCTTGGCGACTTGCACGGCAAAGTTGTCATGCTGCGCGCCGATTTGAACGTTCCGATGGACGAAAATTTTCACGTTACCAACACCGCCCGCATTGACCGCACGGTACCGACGATCCGCGAACTGATGGAAAAAGGCGCCAAAGTTGTGGTCATCAGCCACTTCGGACGTCCGGAAGGCAAAGGCGACGTCAAAAATTCGCTGTCCCATGTTGTCGGCGACCTTGAAAAGGCTCTTGGCAAAAAGGTTGTCTTTGTCGACGACTGCATCGGCGAAAAGGTTAATGCCGCCGTCAAAGCGATGAACAATGACGAAGTTCTGCTGTTGGAAAACCTGCGTTTTTACAACGAAGAGAAAAAAGGCGACGAAGCCTTTGCCGAACAGCTGACCGCACCGGCCGACATCTACGTTTCCGACGCTTTCTCAACTGCTCACCGCGCCCATGCTTCGATGGTTGCCGCAGTTAAGCAGAAACCGGCCGCAATGGGACGTTTAATGGAAGAAGAAGTCAAAGCCCTGGACGGCGCCTTGTCCGACCCCGAACGCCCGTTGATGGCAATTGTCGGCGGTTCCAAGGTATCGACCAAGCTCGACCTGCTCAACAATCTGGTTAAAAAAGTCGATAAGCTGGTTATTTCGGGCGGTATGGCACACACTTTCATGAAAGCGAGCGGCATTGATACCGTTAACGAACACAACTCGCTGGTCCAAACGGATATGCTGGATACGGCCAAAGAAATCATGGCCGCCGCCAAAGCCAACAATTGCGAGATTATTCTGCCGTTGGACGTTGTGATTTCCAAAGAATTCAAACCCAACGCCGAACACAAAACGGTTGATCTTGAACATATCCCGGCCGAAGGCTGGAGCCTGCTGGACGTCGGAGAAAAGACGATCGCTCAGATCAACGCCAAACTGGACGAGTCCAAAACCCTGGTTTGGAACGGACCTCTCGGCGTGTTTGAGATGAAACCGTTTGACAACGCCACCAACAAAGTGGCCGAACATGCGGCCGAACTCACCCAGGCCGGCAGACTGATGAGTGTTGCCGGCGGCGGCGACACCGTTTCGGCACTGGAAAATGCCGGCGTGGCCGACAAGTTTTCATACATCTCGACCGCTGGCGGCGCTTTCCTCGAATGGATGGAAGGTAAAGAGCTGCCGGGTGTCGTCGTTTTGAAAAAATAAACCAGTAAATACACAACTAAACGAACCCCCGTTCCATCACGGGGGTTTTCTTATATCTGATGCCGGCTTGTTCAAACCGGAAATATCGCAAAAACCGTTTTTTCAGGCTGCCGTTATGGCCGCGCCGGTTATACGTTTTCCGCGCCGGAGAACAACCGCGCGCCCTACGCTCGTCACGTTCAACCGGCACATTTTGCGCCCCGCGACAAGACTAAAGCCGCAAATTTGGACATAAAAAAAAGGAAACTGCTTCTAAAGCAATTTCCTTTCGGTCTTTTCTTTCTCAGTCGGCAAATGATTTGCACCACATCAAAAAGAGTATGATCCAAACCACAACTGCCCATCCGCCGCTGACATTGGCATAAACAACCAACGCAAGCACGTACAAGAAAAAATTGGTCATCTTTCCCGCAGACAAGAAATTGATGATCGCCACCGCGTTAACAATGACGATTACAATCCACCACACAACAGACCAAAGCCCGCCAAGCAGTGAAAACACAATATCCCATTCCATATATTGGATTTTAAAATTTTTCAAAAAAAGGTTAACTGTGTTCTGTTATCTTTTGGCACAGAAATCGAACAGGCAGTCAACCTAAAAATACAGACATTTTGTCAGTTAACTACATATCCTCATTTCATTTGGCACAGAAAAGAGACGGATATTAATAATTAACCTAAAAAGTAACAAAATCGTATTTTGTAATCGAGATTATAATTTGTTTTGCCGATTTTGGCAACCTCAAAAAGCGCGAGTGAGCGCTTTTTGGACAGATTTTTGCGCCAAAACACCGACCAAAGCCGGGAAGCGAGACGACCGCGGGAGAGGAAGAAGGAAGCCGGAGGGCAGACGGTCGGTGCAGAAAGAAACGGGAGGCCGGAAGGAAGACGGCCGGGCCCGGCGCGGGTGAAAGGGATAAACGGGAAATGGGCAGGTCGTGCGAGGAAGGCACGGCCGTAAGGTTTGGGAGAGGAAGGTCCCGCCGCGCGGGAGGAAAGGATAAACGGGAAATGGGCAGGTCGTGCGAGGAAGGCACGGCTGTAACACGGTTTGGAAGAGGAAGGTCCCGCCGCACGGGAGGAAAGGACGAACAAAAAGTTGTCCCAAACAAAGTGATAAGCCGCAAAAAACAAAAAAACGGCCACAAAACACGGTAGTAATAAAACGGAGGTTCAATAAACAGTTGCAATTTTATCACCGTTATGCTATACAAAAATTGTCGCTGTATCGGCGGCGTTATTATTAAGCCATGAGGAATCGAATCCTCTAGGGAAATATTGCCAAGTATTTATGGCGAAAGTTGGCGCTCTTCTGCAAAGGAGGAGTGCCATGAATAAGGCATAGCCAAATAAGTGGCTGCACCCCTAGTGTATTCGAAACTCCTCCACCTTAAAGCGTTTGCCGAAGGTGGAGTTTTTTGTAATACCGATTGCCGGTGCCGCTGCAGGCATAGCCAAATAAGTGGCTGCACCTCGCTGTGTATTCGAAACTCCTCCGCCTTATCAAAACGATATTTTATCCGAAGGCTGCGTTTTTTAAGGGGAAATTAACCAAAACCGATTTATGCTTAAACCGGTTTTAAGCATAAACCGCCTATTATTATGAAACTGTCGGGAGTTCCATCCCGCATCACATAATATAACAATGAGTTATACAGAAACATCGTTGTTACCCTTTTCCTCGGAAGTGAGGAAGGAGTACAACGAAATAAGCTTCATTGGACTCGCAAGAGCTTCCTTTGAGGACGAATAAGTGTTGCTGGTGATGCAGTATGGAAAACTCCTTCCTTCTTTCGAGACCTGAAAGAAGGAGATTTTTTTCCATTCATTTCGATCAGGAAACAGAGTTATGCTTAACAACCCCCAAAAATCTTCTCTCCCTTTGGAAAAATCAAAAAAATTGGCGCGCGGCCGGCTGGCCGACGGACAACCCAACCCGGTCGACGTATATGTCGGCGTTCGCCTGTTTTTGCGCCGCAGACAGCTGAATTTCAGCCAGGAATATCTTGCTTCAATGCTGGGAATAAGCTTTCAGCAGATCCAAAAATACGAACACGGCGACAACCGCATCGGCGCTTCGCGCCTGTGGGACTTTTCGCGCGTTCTCAACGTGTCGGTCGAATATTTTTTTCAGGGTATGGACGAGGAAATAACCGGTCGGTCACCGCGGATGAACCTCAATTCGCTCAAAGAAATTAAACAAATCGTCGACGACATCTCGGCTGTCGAGGATCCAATGTTGCGCACCGAAAACATCCGTCTGATGAATGCCATCGACACGCCGAAAATTGCCGAGCTTCTTTATGAACTGATTACCGAAATCAAACACAGTCCCGGACAGATACCGCAGCACACCTCCGAAGCAGAATAAATCGGCGATCCGTTTTTTTGCTCATGAGAGATATTTGCCGCACTTGCCGCTACGGTTTCAGAAAGAAATTGACTTTTGTCCAAAAAGATGACAAAGTGACGGTATGTGAAACAATTATTAAGCTTAATTATATGAAAAAAATTTTATTATCCTGTCCGCTGCTTTATCTTAACGGCATGGTGACCGACGAATTGCTGAAAGGCGAAAAAGTTATTGCCGTCGTCGTTGAAAATACGCTGATGAGTTTGAAAAATCAAATTCGCATGACGTATAGCGGCGCGGAACGGGAATGTGAAAATCTGACTTTTGCCGACGGGCACTGCGGCTATCTGTCTTTGAAAAAAGAGTTTGAACTGTGGGTGTCACACCGGGAGGAAATTAACCAGACCGTGCAAGTCTTACGCGAAAACGGCATCAACGCCGATTTTCTGCCGGCGGGAACGGTTTACTGGACGGCAGGCAGCGACAAGTTCTATGCTCCCGCGGTTAACGCTTCTTCCGGTCATACGCTGAAGCAGGACAAAGGAAGCTATTACGTTTCGCGGGCAGCGCTCGGCAAATAAATGAAGTCATTTTAATTTTTATTAAAGAAAAAAAAGCGCGTCGGAGAAATTCGACCGCTTTTTTTTGTTGTCGCCGCAGACAAAAAAGAAAAAATCCCGCACTGCAGGCAATGCGGGATTTTTATGTTCTTACCGAAAATTATTTTTTCAGGATCGATTTTCCGGCAAATACGGCAACGTCGCCCAGTTCTTCTTCAATGCGAATCAACTGGTTGTATTTGGCCATACGGTCGGTTCTCGACATCGAACCGGTTTTGATCTGACCGCAGTTGGTAGCAACCGCAATATCGGCAATCGTGGTGTCTTCGGTTTCGCCCGAACGGTGAGACAAGACGGCGGTATATTTGTTGCGCTGAGCCAGGTCAACCGCTTTCAGGGTTTCGCTCAATGAGCCGATTTGGTTGACTTTGACCAAAATCGAGTTGGCAACGCCTTTTTCAATACCCATTGCCAAACGTTTCGGGTTGGTTACAAACAAATCGTCGCCGACCAGCTGAACTTTGTCGCCAATCGCTTCGGTCAACAGTTTCCAACCTTCCCAGTCGTCTTCGGCCATACCGTCTTCGATCGAGAAGATCGGGAATCTTTCGCACAGATCTTTATAGAAGGCAACCATTTCGGCATTGGTGTAAGATTTGCCTTCGCCGGTCATTTCATATTTGCCGTCTTTATAGAATTCGGAAGAAGCGGCGTCAATCGCCAGAACAACGTCTTCGCCCGGTTTGTAACCGGCATCTTTGATCGATTCGACAATAAAGGTCAAAGCTTCTTCGGCCGATTTCAGATTCGGTGCAAAACCGCCTTCATCACCGACGTTGGTATTGTGGCCGGCAGCCTTGAGATTCTTTTTAAGGGTATGGAAAATTTCGGCACCCCAGCGAATGGCTTCTTTGATCGAGTCGGCACCGACCGGCATAATCATGAATTCCTGAATATCGATCGGGTTGTCGGCATGCTGGCCGCCGTTAACGATGTTCATCATCGGAACCGGCAGAGTGCGGGCCATGGTGCCGCCCAAATAACGATAGAGCGGAAGACCTGCTTCTTCGGCCTGAGCTTTGGCAACCGCCAGCGAAACCGCCAAAATGGCGTTGGCGCCGAGTTTGCCTTTGTTTTCGGTGCCGTCGAGATCAATCATGGTCTGGTCGATTTCGATCTGGTCTTCGGCTTCCAAACCGGCCAGAGCGTCATAGATTTTGTCGTTGACATTTTCTACGGCTTTCAACACGCCTTTGCCGCCGTAACGTTTTTTGTTGCCGTCACGGAGTTCTACGGCTTCGTGCACGCCGGTCGAGGCACCGCTCGGAACCGCTGCGCGTCCGAAAGCGCCGCTTTGCAGAACCACTTCGGCTTCCACCGTCGGATTGCCGCGGGAATCTAAAATCTCACGGGCATGAATATCAACAATAGCACTCATTTTTTTCTCCTAAATTAAATTATCAAAACTGCCTTTAACTTTGACCATTTTCACCCGTTTGTCAAGTGTATGCGTGGGATAACATTGCAGAATCCGCAAAAAATAATTGCAAACCGCTGCCATCCGGTTACAATAGAGCAGAATGTTATCAACAGGGAGAGGTTTATGTTTTCGGAAAAATGGCATTACCGCTTTATGGAAGTGGCAAAACTGATCGCAAGCTGGTCCAAAGATCCCAATACCAAAACCGGTGCCATCGTGGTCGGACCCGATCGCGAAATCCGGGCAACCGGATACAACGGGCTGGTACGCGGCGTCAATGATGATATTCCGGAACGGATGGAACGTCCGACCAAATACGATTTTTTTGAGCATGCGGAAAGAAACGCCGTGTACAATGCCTGCCTGACCGGAACCAGTTTGAAAGGCTGCGTCCTGTATGCAACCCACCCGCCCTGCACCGATTGCGCACGGGCCATTATCCAGGCTGGCATTAAAATGGTGGTGACAAACCGTCTGGCCGACGATGCAAATGCACCTGCCGGCGGATGGCGCGACAAGCTGGTTTATTCAGAACAGATGTTTAAGGAAGCCGGAGTCGAATATAAAATTCTCTCCTAAAAAAGACGATTACGTCCTCTTTAAATGTAAATCGCACTGATTATATAAAACTAAATTGATGCTGTCTCAAAGTTTTACATTAATGCAATTGACCGCAACACGGTTGAGGAGGTGAATTGCGCAGTTGGAGAAAGTTATATGAAAGTTTTAATCGCGGATGAGCATGCACTGTTTCGTGACGGGCTCGGTTTGCTGATTGAGCAGCTGGACAGTTCAGCCACAATTCTGCAGGCTTCTAATTTTGCACAGGCTCTGAAAATTCTTGATACCGAACACAAGTTTGACCTCATTATCATCGATCTCGATATGCAGGACATGGCCTGGGAAAAAGGTTTTGACGCAATCCGCGCCAAGGCCGGCGATGCCCGGCTGGTGGTGATTTCGGCATCTGAAAATATCCATAATATTCGTGAAAGTCTCGAAAAAGGCGCCAGCGGCTACATAACCAAACGGGCCGAAACCAAAATTTTGAGCAACGCGCTCAAACTGATTCTGGACGGCGGCACCTATATTCCCCCGGTCATGTTGGGCAAAAACCTTGACGACACTCCGGCAAAAGGCAAAGGTAAAATGCTGACCAACCGACAATCTCAGGTTTTGGGCCTGGTTGCCAAGGGTATGTCAAACAAACAAATTGCCTATGAAATGGGCGTATCCGAGGCCACCGTCAAACTGCACATCAATGCGCTGCTGCGGGCGATCGGCGCCACCAACCGTACCCAGGCGGTGATCATCGCTCAAAAAATGGGCTTAATTTGATTTAGAATCTGTCAGTTATGTCATTTCCGTCTGTCGAGTCGGTACCGCAAGGTGCCGATTTCGTTTTTAGGACAAATTCGTTTTTATGCCCAAACCCTCTGTTGCTGCCGCGATCCCGGCCGTTTTGTGCCGGATTCGTTCTCCGACGCCGACCAACCGTTTCCCAAAGGATGATTTTACACATAACAAATTGATTTTACTAAAGCTTTTATCCTTTAGCGGTGTTGCAAAAAAAGGTACGTTATTTTGCAGCAGAAATCAAGACCAAAAATCAAGGCTCAGCGAAGAAAAAAATCCTCTTATTTTAACGTACAATATTTTCAATCACCTCAAACAACCAAGGTAATAAAGGGGAAGGGTTATGAAAATATCGGGTAAAATTTGGGCGGTGTGCATGCTGTTGGCCTGCGGCTGCCTTTGGAGTGCCGGCAACGTTTCGGCCAAAGTCTGTTTCGTCGGCGATCCCGACTGCGGCAGCGGCGGCGAATTCGGCAGTTATATTGATCCTGATGCAGACGGAAGCGTTTGCATTAAGGAAGGCTATACCGTCTTGGCAACCGCTTGCAAAGACAATCCGCACAAACAAATTTCCGCCTATTGCCCATATAACAGCAATTATGTCATTTGCTGCGGCAAGGAATATTCTTACGATGCCTGCGTCTATCCGTTGGTCAACAAAGGCCGCTGCGGCAGCAAGTACAAATGCGAATGCGATTCGTCGCAATACAAATATACCGACCGCGAATGCAAAACGGTGAAAGGACATGCCGGAGAAGGATACCAAAACTCCTATGCTTCCGGCGCTTCGTGCATGCAAACCGGTTATGACAGCAAAAGCGGCAAAATAACCACCGAAATCAAGTATTCGTCCTGCCAGTGCGACCGCGGCATTTATCCCAAAGACCCTAAAGATTGTGATAACAATGCTGAGAAAAACGGTCCCTGTTCAACGAAATACTCCGGTTCGGCCGCAACAGAACTATATTATAAATTCTGCCGTTGCAACACGAGCAATTTTCCTAAAACAGATGCCGGATGTTATCCTCTGACCGGGGATGCCAGTCGTCAAACTTGTTTTGACACAATCATGCATTATGAAAGCTGCGCCAGCTGTGACCGTTATAAAGCAAAAAATCTGGATCATGTCGCTTATAACTCGTATACAAAACCGCGGTTATGTGAGTATGACCAAAAAGGAAATTTAAAAAATCCCGATTGCGATTACGAAGTTTGTCCTTACGACCAAACCGCCAACACCTTTTTCCGCATAAAAAAATGTAACGAACCCGGATATAAGGCTAAAGCGGACGGATCTGGCTGCGAACCGATCCCATGTAAAGATGCTGTTAAAATGTACGTCAAAGAGTACAGCTCGGCATACGGCATTTTCGACGGTACAAATTTCCTTGATGCCGACGGCAACCAAAGCAAAGCAAGTCAAGCGATTGTTTATGGAAATATTAGCGTGAGCGGTGCTTCTACAATCAGTTCAACACCCGTTTACAAAAAAGTCTGCACTTACATGAGTTGTGCCGCTTCAACAGAAACGTGCAAATATTATGAAACTTCGGATTATCCGATGCCGACATGCTCCAGTCCTTACAAACATTGTTGTCGGAGTACTTACGATAAAAACGTTTCGACCACCACCGTCAAAGGCGAACTGGGTAAGAGCACAGCTTTAACATACTATTCTCCGGCGCAATTATCAACTGGAAGTTCCAACGGCGCCAAGGCAATGAAAGTTGCCTGTACCGTCACTCCTACAGTCACGATCAGTGCCTCCCTTTTTCCTCAGACGTCCCAAAAGGCCATCAGATTTTACGGGCTGAATGTCAAAATGTCGGCAAGCTCAACAAAACTGACGCGTCCGCTTACGATCGTCAACGGAACTTTGACTGTTAACACACTGAACGTATATTCGGCGCTTAATACAGAAAAATCGGAGTATTCTTCCAACTCCGCCGCTGCCAAGGTTAAAGGAGGCAACCTGAATTTCTATAGCGGTTCCTCTCTCCGTTCTACCAAAGTAGATTATGAAATCGGAGAAATATTCTTTAATAACGGCGGCAGCAGCGCAGACCCGTTAAACTGGATCATAAGCCCGTCTTCGTTCGTGGCTAATAAGTTGTATACCCGCGGCTCCGATACCAATGTCGTTCTTTCCGGCGGTAAGTATTATATTGTCAGATCTGAGGCCGGTTGGTCCAAAGAAAAAGACTACAATAATATCTGGCTGATGAGTAATGCCACCTATTATATGTACAGCAGTCGTTCCAATGATCACGTTATCTCATCTATGGGATGCGGCGCTTTCCGAGTCCAAACAGGATCTGTCGTACAAGCTCAAACCTGGTCGACCACAAACGCTGCATGGAAATCTTGCCGATATGGATCCAAACAAGGAAAACATGTTTCCAGTAATGGCAACAGGGGCGGAGACTGCGGTGAGGGGACCTGCTGGAAGTCATACAAAGAAAATAAGTGCGGCAAGAATAAAGACTGTTGATAATTATTAGATATTCCCCGCCCGAATCTGTTGATGAGACAGATGACACAATCCCCTTTAAGGGCGGGGCCCTTGATACGGGGCGGGAAGAAAAACGAATTGATGGTTTTCTTCCCGCACT
>CAJTLY010000012.1 GCA_910577095.1 uncultured Alphaproteobacteria bacterium | reverse complement strand
GCCGCATTTTAACGTACATTAAAATGCGACAGTGACTGACCGGAAAAAACTATGCAAATACCGAAGATTATCCACTACTTTTATGATGACGTCAATCCGTGGACCAAAGGGAAAAATCCGCAGTTTCGAATGTGCTTGTATTCTTGGAAAAAAGCCTGTCCCGATTATGCGTTGATGCTGTGGCATGAGAAGAGTCCCGAGTTTGGTCAGATTTTGCAACAGTCGCTATTTGTCCGCAAAGCATATGAGCTTAAGTTATGGGCGTTTGTTTCCGATTATGTCCGTTTGTATGCCCTTAACAAATACGGGGGCATTTATTTGGATACGGATGTTCAGTTGCTGCAAAACTTTGACAAGTTTTTGGATGACGGTTTTTTTGTCAGTGTTGAAAGCGATATTCACGGGCAGGAAAACGTTCCCGAACCCGCCGTAATGGGAAGTACGCCCGGTCATCCGCTGATCGCCGGAACCATGAAACTCTACCAGTCGGAACAGGTGTTTGAAATCGAAAAACCGATGATTCCGCTGGTAATGAAAAAGGCGCTTGCCGAATTGAGCGGTTTTGCCAGAGTGCCGTACGATTCTTCTCAACTCGCTTTGCGGGCGGAGGGATATTATCTCAATAACCGGCGGATTGACGACTATGAAGTATATCTGGGTCAACAATGTTATCGCGATGACCGCCGACAAATTTCGGTTTATCCCTGCCGCCGTTTTTGTCCTTCGTGGTGTGTTTTCGGCGAAAAAGCCGTGACGCCGGAAACAGTGGCTATTCACTGGAATCAAAGCTCATGGTGGCAGGCCGATGCTTTCGTCCGACTTCATAACAGTATTCTTCCGCCTCCTCCTCCCCCTCCTCCCCCGGCACCGGTTCCGCCCTCGTTGCCGCCGCGGCGGTATTTGTCATATGGTTTGTTCAAACTGCCGTTGTTAAAAATTTGTCACATGCCGCCCGAAACCAAGGTTTCTTGTCTGGGGTTGTTGATCGTCCGCAAGTCGCCGCGTTATTTTAAGTTATCGTTGTTGGGTGCACTGACGTTGTTCAAAATCGTGAGGAGAGACTGATGCCGGAGATTTCTGTGATTGTGCCGGTTTATAACACCGCCGGTTATTTGCCGCAATGTTTGGACAGTATTTTGAGACAGACCTTTAAAGATTTGGAAGTTATCTGTGTTGACGACGGCTCGACCGATGACAGCGCGCAGGTTCTCGGTCGTTATGCGGCTGCCGATTGCCGGCTCAAAGTCTTTTCACAGTCCAACGCCAAACAGGGCGCGGCCCGAAACCGGGGACTGGCGCAGGCTTCGGGACGCTATATTATGTTTGTCGATTCGGACGATTGGCTGGATGATGACGCCTTGCAGCTTCTGTATGACAGAGCTGTGGCGGATGATGCCGATATTGTGTTGACCGGGACCCGTTTGTATGACCGCGACGGAAACGCAATGCAGCGTAACTATTGCAATTATGAAGGATGGGACAGCTGGCGCGACGGGATTCCGGAAAAATATTTCTGTGCGACAATGGCACCGGTCTGCTGCCGCTTGCATAAAAGCCGTTTTATAAAGGACAATCAACTGAAATTTATTGAGAAAAGCTTTTATGAAGACAATTCCTGGGGCTGTCTGATCGGGTTGGCGGCACGACGGGTGTCGTTTGTCCGCAATGTGTATTGTTACCGGCAGCACCCGGCCAGCACTACCGGGGTCAAAGACGCCAAAGTTCTTGACTGGGTAAAGGATCTGGTTTATTTCAACCGTTTTGTCCTCAGGCATAAAATCAGTTCGCCGCTGACAAAAAGCGTTTATTTCTGGTATCTGCGTAATTTTCGCTATTATTTCAACCTGCTTGACCGTGCGACGCAAAAAATGTTTTATCGACGCATTGTCGCCCGGCTGCCGGAGCTCAAACTGCGGAAAGGAGATTTTGACGGCGGAGAGACGGTGACTCCGGGTGAGCAAAAGGATCTGTACCGGTTTTGGTGTTACCTGAAGCAAAAAGATTTTCATCGCCGCCGGACAGTCAGTATTTATTGTTGCGGAATTTTGCTTTATCGGATTTATACGATGCCCGATAACAGCAAATCCGAACATTTTTTGTTTGGATTGATTCCTTTTTTGACTTTCAGAGCGAAAACCAAACCCGGAAAAATGCCGGTTTAGCTTTTGTTTTCCCTTTGCCGGCGGCTCAGAATTTTCTTCGCCGGAACCTCAATGAAATGATAACCGGCGATACCGGCGCTCAAAGCGATTGCCAGCGTCAAAGTGATATTTAGAAGCGGACGTCCCACTACGGTTTCGCTTTTCCATAAAGTCCGGTTGCATATATAGAAGGCGATTACCTGCATTACATATATGGCATAAGCATATTTGCCGAGTTTTTGAGAAAAATCGTTTTCCAGCAAACGGGAAACAACCCCCAGGCGAAGACAGAAGCTCAGCACCAGCCAGGCAAAAACCGGAATGAAAACAAATTTGTCACTGTAAGAAATATGACGAAAAACGGTATTGACGAGAACAAACAGCAGACAACCGGCCTCAAGAAGCGAAAACAAAACGAAAGCTTTTCGGTTTGCCGCCAAATTGCGGGTGCTCAAAATACGATAAAGCCGGAACAGAAAGCAGCCTAAGCCGACGCCGGCCAATGCCCTCAGAATGCCTAGGTTGAAGACGCCGCCGATTACCGGACCGCCGGCACCGCTCAAGGCGCCGTGGTTGTGGTTAATTACCGCCGCATAGGAGAAAAAAACAATCAGTGCCATCCACAGGTCGGTTTTTTGTCGGTCAAAATTTTTCAGCAGGTAATAATAAAAAAGCAAAACCCAAAACAGGGCGGAAACGAACCACATCAACACCGATAATCTGTAATTGAGAACCAAGCCGGTGCTTTGGAGAAAAAAGAGGTTTAGAAAAGCGGTGTAAGTGATCTCAAAATTTTGATAGGCTGCGATATCAAACAACCATATGAACGCAGCCAGCGGCCACATGCGAATAATTTTACCGAGGGCAAAATCGCTCCACGCGGGGGAGGTATCGCACTGACAACCGCGGCAAAGGAAAAAGCCCGATAAAATAAAGAACATTTCAACCACCAGATATCCGTCTCGGGCAGCAGTTCCCATCGTTTGATAAAAAGGAACGCCGAAGGTGTTGCCGATGCTGGGATAGAGGTGAAAATGAACGATGATCAGTGAAAAAATAAAACGCAGGAATTCGATGTTTTTAAATTTAGCCATAGTCAGTTTCCGGTAATTATTTAAAAGGATCCTTTTTTTGATACATCTTTTCCCTTTTGTCTTTTTGGGATAACTTATTGATAATTTTATAAACTTCTTGCAATAAAGAGCTTGCGGCTGTAGTATTTACCCGTATCAAAAAAAGGATCCTTTTTTTGCCGCGTTGAAAGGAAAGTACAGCAAGTTTTTACCGATTGTTCCGTTCAAAAAAAACAGCCTCTCCGATCGGAGAAGCTGTTTGATACAAGACGGTTGCGAGCCGGCCGGCGATGTTCAGCGCAGTTCAAAAAAGCTCTTGTCGACGCCGCAAACCGGGCAGGCCCAGTCGTCGGGCAGTTCTTCAAACGGGATGTCGCCGTCATAGACATATCCGCAAACTACGCAGACCCATTGTTTTTCGTTGTCAGCCATTTTTTTTCTCCTTTGCTTTTAAGATGTTGGGTAAAAACTTCAAAACTTCGTTTTTAAACGAAGTGCGATAATCGGAATAAGTCAACGGCTGCCCCTCGGCGATATCTCGGCAGTCGATGACTTCGGCGGTAAACAGGGTATTGCTCTCAAAAACTTGCTTATCGAGTACCCGGCAGCTCATAACGGCGATACAGTTTTGCAAATAAGGAAGCCCGTTTTCCATAAAATGCGGCACACTGTTCCATTTGTCGGTATCGCGACTGCTCTGAAAACCGAAGTTGGCCACCACAAAAGGGTCAACGTCTCGGCTGAGAACCGAAAGACTGAAATAACCGCTTTTTTCGATGCAGCTTTTGGTATAGCTGCCGTTATGGCACGAAAGGGCGATCGCCGGCGGCTTGTTGGCTGCCTGCATCACCGCATCGACCACGCTGCCGACAGGGCGTCCGTTGTCGTCGGCTCCGAGAACATATACTCCGTGGGTCAGTTTATATAAAGCATCGGCGTTCATAACCAAAGTTTCTCCTTATTTCAGATAATATAAACTTGTCTTGCGCCGATACAAGAGGGGACTAATAATGCGGCGGCGGCGTTTCTTCGCTTTGCGGCCGAACGGTGTCGTTTTTGATCATTTCCGCCAGGCAGCGGTTTTGTTTGACCAGCCGGTCGATCAGTTTTCCCTGTTCAATGACCGCCTGATTAAGTTCTTCAACCGTTTTTTCCTGAATGGCGATTGCGGTTTCGATGTCAATCAGCCGTTCTTCCAAAATTTTGTCTTCCATAATTTTCCGTTCTGTTCTAAATTGAAACCATATTTTAAACATAGATTTGGAAAGCGCCGATGTCAATTTTAATTAAAAACATTTTTCATCAGGACCGTCGGGTTGACATTTTAATTTGCGGAAACCGTTTCTGCAAAATTGCGTCGCAGCTTGACGATGCCGCCGATGTGGTTATTGACGGCAGCGACAAAGCGGTGGTTCCTCCTTTTTACAATACCCACAATCATGCCGCGATGTCGATTTTGCGCGGTTACGGCGACGATAAGCCTCTGTTTGAATGGTTGCAGGAAGACATCTGGCCGGTGGAAGACAAATTGACGCCCGAAGACATCTATACCGCCAGCCGGCTGGCGGTGCTGGAAATGATCCGTTCGGGAACCGTTTTTTTTGCCGATATGTATTTTCACGGCGAGGCAACGATGCAGGCAGTTAAGGAAATGGGCGTTCGCGCGGCCGTATCACTGGTGGAAATGGACCTGTTCGACCCCAAGACGACCGCTGCCAAAATGGCGGCAACCGAACAGTTTCTGGCAGCGCCCAACCCCTGTCCGGAACGGATTATCAAAGGACTTTCCTGTCATGCGGTTTATACGGTTTCTGCCGAACTGCTGAAATTTGCCGCCGAAACGGCCGCGCGCCATCATTTATCCATGCAGATTCATTTGAGCGAAACCGCGCGCGAAAATGCCGATTGTCGCGAACAATACGGCTGTTCGCCGACCGAACGTCTCGATTCTTTCGGTCTGCTGACCCCGCGCACCGTACTGGCGCATGCGGTTCATCTGAGCGAAGGCGATATCGAAATCATCAAACGTCGCGGCAGCTTTCTGTCTCATAATCCGGTTTCCAACCTCAAGCTCAATTCGGGGCTGTTTTGTTTTGAAAAACTTTACCGCGAATTGCCGGGAAAAGTAACCATCGGTACCGACGGCGCTGCTTCCAACAACAATCTCAGCATGATGGAGAGCATCAAAATAGCCTCTCTGGTTGCCAAATGTCAGGCCGATTCGGCCGTTGCCGGCAAGGCAGCCGACGTCTTTCGGGCCGCAACCGTTTCGGGAGCGTCGGCCTTTGGGTTGGATGCCGGTGAGATCAGGGAGGGGGCGCTGGCCGACTGTCTGCTGATTGACCTTAACAATCCGTTTATGGTTCCGGCTTATAATCTGGTTTCCAACCTTGTTTATGCTGCCGACAGTTCCTGTATTTGCGACGTCATTTGCGACGGCCGGCCGATTATGCGGGAACGACGGGTGGAAAACGAGGCGGAAATTATTTGCGAAGCCAAAAAACTGGCCGCTAAAATCAGAAGTTTAAAATAATTTTTTTTCCGATACTTGAAAAAGGCGTTTTGGCGAATAAATACACTGGGTCTGAGACGAATTGTTGTCAGATAAGGTTTAATTTCGTAAAAGGGAACTAAAATGCTAAACGGAACAGTAAAATGGTTTAATAACAAAAAAGGTTATGGATTTATCAAAACACCGGAGAACGAAAAAGATATTTTTGTTCATATTACCGCCATCCAAAAATCGGGGCTGGACAAAATCACCGAAGGGCAGGAGCTGTCTTTTGACATCGTGCCTGATCGTTCCGGCCGTCCGGAAGCGCATAATCTGAGCGTTTTGAAAAATTAATTACAGTTGATTAATTTTCCTTTTTAATTTAAAAGCACTAAACATTGTTGCGGCCTTTTGGGATAAACAAAATGTTTAGTGTTTTTTTATTGGCGTTGGCGCTGTCCGCAGACGCTTTTGCGGTTGCTTTTTCATATGGTTTGGTGATTCGCCGCAATGCGGCCGCATCGGCTTTCAAGCTGGCGTCGGCAACCGCGGCGGGACAGTTTGCGATGCCGTTGGCCGGCTGGCTGGCCACCGGATCGGTCCACCGGTATGTCGAGGCCTTTGACCATTGGATTGCCTTTGCGGTTTTTCTGCTGCTGGGACTGAACGTGATTATTGATGCCCGGCGCGGCAACAGAGAAGAAAAAGCCCCGTGCGTCTTGTCTTTGCGGCTTTTGTTCTGTATCGGCATTGCGACCAGCATTGACGCTTGCGTAGCGGGAATCAGCCTTTATTTTATGAATGTCGGTATTTTGACGGCGGCTTTGATGATCGGCATCGTTTGTTTCGTTTGTACGTTGGCGGGCTTTTATATCAGCCGCGTTTTTCATCGGCTGCCGACCTGCGCCTTGCAGATTGCGGCGGGTGTGGTGCTGATTTTGCTCGGGGTGAAAATATTATATGAACATCTGTCGTCAATTGACGCATCGGCGGTTGCTTTTTAAGCAAAAACAAGTATAATAAGAAAAAATTAATTTTGCGCGGGGGTGTTATGAAACATTTGTTGGGCCTGCTTTCCGTTTTGATTGTTGCCGCCTTTCCGGCAAGGGCCGAAACCGTGGTTACCACAACCACGGTGACGACGACAACAACCACCGGTTCGTCCGCTGAAGGACCGTCGGTGGTAGCGATCGATCCCGGAAACAACGGTGCACGGCAGGTTGTGGTTGTTAACGGCGAGAGTGATCTTTATCATCGCCGGCCGCAAGCGGCGCGGATCGATAACGGTGCTCTTCTGACCATCGGTGCCGGTGCACTTTTGTGGAACGGCGGTTATCAGTACGGACGACACCGAAACCGATATCGGTACCGGCCCCGCCGTTATCACTATCACCGCTGGTAAATGAAAACAGCCCTGTCATTTGACAGGGCTGTTTTGATACGGTTATCGAACCGTTTATCGATGCAGACTGATGTTGCCGCCGGCAATTTCGGCTGTTCCGCCGACAGGGATGGTCAAAAGCGGAGTCGAATGGCCGAAGTCCAGATTGGCAATAACCGGTTTGTCTTTCAGATAGGGCCGCAGACGTTCAACCATAAATTCCAGTTGTTCGCGAGTAACTTGTGAATTTTTCTGGAAACGGCCGATTAAAACCGCTTTGACGTTTTCAAAATCGGGTTGCTGCATCAGGGCCTGCAGGTTGCGGGTAAAGTCGGCGATGTTTGCGCTGCCGGTATCTTCAATAAAAAGGATTGTGTCCGCTGCGAAAGTCGGTCGGTAAGAGGTGCCGAGCAACAGGTTGAACGTTCCGAGGTTGCCGCCCAGCAAAGTGCCGCGGGCCTGACCTTCCTGCAGGAACCACCAACCCGGATTGTCGATAAAGCAACGGTTTTCCTGATCCAAAAACCACAAGTCGTCGCTCCATTGTTCCGAAGGCCGGATGGTGTGGCTGCCGTCCTCAAACAGCATTTTTTGCATATTGTCAATCGTATATTCAATTCCTTTGAGCATTCCCAGCGAACTGAAATGCGGGCCGGAAAATGTGACCAGTCCGGTTTGGGCATAAACGGCGTTTAACAGGGCGGTGATATCGGAAAATCCGCACAATATTTTCGGATTTGCCGCAATCAGCCGATAATCGAGATAATCCAGCAACTGGTTGGAATTGTTGCCGCCGATCATGGTAAAAACGGCCTTGACGTTTGGGTCGGCAAACGCCTGATGCAGGTCTTCGACGCGTTTTTCAACCGTCGTCGAGCCGGCGGCGTCCCAGTTTTCGTCAACGGCGTTGGCGCCGTAACTGATTTTCAGTCCCATTTTTTCAAAACGTTGCCGTGCCAGTTCCCGACAAGCCGGAGAAATGATTTTAACGCCGGACGCCGGGGCAATGATTCGGACTTCGTCACCCGGACGCAGAAGTTGCGGAATAAGCTTTTTCATTGTTTTTTGCTCCTTTTTTATGCCAATGCCGGTTTTTTAATATAGCGCAAAACCGCGGCTTGTCCAGCGGATTGTTAATTGACAAAAAAACGAATTATGTGACAAAACAGAGTTGACTAAATGGAAAGCATATAGTACGATAAAACCAATTAAGGCTTTACTTTTTTCGGAGAATAATTATGGCGGAGACAAAAGATTTTAGCAGTGCCTTGGAAGAAATGAAACAGAAGGCCCCCGAAATTTATGACAGTTTTATCAGATGGTACGGTCCGGGCGATTTGCAGGCTCTGAGCAGCAACGAGGCGGTGTTCAACGATTTTGCCGCGCAGTTTAACGCCGAAGTGGAAAAACGGGAAAAAGCGGAACAGATTCTGAACAATGCCGTCAATGATGATCTGGCGGCAGCGGCAGCAGGTACGGCGGCGGAAGAAACCGGAGAAGATGCGGCTGACGGAGAAGAACTGGAAGAACGCGGTCAAGAACCCGGTATGGACGTCGGCGTTGTTCCGATTGAAACCGAGGCGATGTTGAGCGATCCTTTCCGTTGGGAAGATTTTTATGCACCGGCGCCGGAAGTCGAAACGACCCGTTTTAATGAAGCTTATGAACTGCTCAACAGCGAAGCCGGCCGCAATCTGCAGCAACAGGAAGTTTGGAAAAATAACAGTATCCGCATTGACGGCAGTGACGACAAATCGTTGGAAGAAGCGCTTAATCTGAGCGCCTGCCGCCGCTTGGCGTCTTCGGACCTTGAAATCAACCTTGATACTCTGAACGATGCCCGCCGGGAAGAAAGGGCGCGGATTGAAGTTGAATACTATAACAACCTTTATGCGGTTGCTCTCGGCGATAAGTACAACAACATTAAAGGCGAAACCCATCTTGAACGGATTTTGAAAATCGATCAGGCGGTTCGCGCCGGCAAGACGGAAAAAGAAATTTTCAAGATGCTGGCGATCAATCCGAACGATGCCGCCAAAAAGATGGCGCTTGCCACCACGACCCAAGCCAACGTCAAACCGATTGCCGACTTTATGGAAAAACGCAGCAAATTCAGCCGCGGTATGCACGGTTTCGGCAAAGCAATGGACTGGTGTCAGAAGTTTGAAAGCAAAAACCCGTTGTTCGGGCTGGGGATGAACTTCGTTGCCGCCGGCAATCCGGTTTACATGGGCTATCGTTCGATTCTTTCGGCGCGTGCGCTGTATAACGATTTTCAGGGTTTTAAAGATTATGCGGCCTTCAAGGAAGTGTTTAAGGATCAGGTTGCAGAGCACGGATTGAAGCTTTATCTTGAGCAAAACGCCGACAGCAAAGTGACTTTGCACGACTACAACCAGGTGCGGGCCTATCCTGATTATGCCGCCTATGTCGAAAAACACCCTAAGGCTGACAACCGGCTGGCGGAAGAAGAGTTTGCCCTGCTTAAGAAATTTCAGCGTAAAAGCGAATTTACCCGCGAAAGTTTCGAAAGCGCCCGTCAATTTGCCGGGCAGCCTTATGCCGCGTACGCCAAAGCCGTCGGTGACAAGGCCGTCAGCGAAGATATGTTTAACAATGTGGTCAAATATACCGATATTCGTCGGGCCTATAACTATGAAGAATATAAGAAAAAAGCCGGCGACCGCGCGGTGTCGGAAACCGAATACCGGCAGGTCAAGGCTTTGAACCAGTCGCTGGGCAAAGTTTCAATTGCTCGGGCGCTGCGGGATAAAAAGACCTTTAATGATATGGCCAACCACTCGGTAATTTTCTTCCGCTCGTTGCCGGTTATCGGTCAAACCTATGCTTTGGGAATGGCTGCCAAAAACATGGTCTCCAAAACTTATTGGAAAGGGTTGGCTGCCAAAGCCAAAGGCACCGGCAAAGCGATTCAAACCCTGTGGAATAAAAAAGGTCGTGACAAGGAAGCGTGGAAACAGTTGTACAGCAACGGCAGCGGGCTGATTGCCGAAACCGTCGGTGCTTATATGCTTTACGGCGGGGTCAGTCACAGTGTTGATAGTGTTATGCATGACGGTACGGGAACAACGATAAATTATCCTGTGGACGAAACAAAAGAGACGCAGGCCACCCAAGCGGCGACGGACACCATAACGGCGCCGGTTGCCGAAACGCCGTCATTTTTCTCTCGGATTCAGAGCTTCATGGGTTATGGCAATCAGGAAGTGACGGCGCCGGCCGAGAATATTGCGGCCGACAGTACCGGTGTTGAAAAGACGGTTACGGTTTTGGAAGATGTCAATACGCCCAACCGGTTCAGAGAATGGGAAAATATTCGCGGCAATCCGACCTTCAGCCTGATTAATCCCGACGGAACTTTCCGCGGTTTCGGATTTGATTATGCCGCTGCGGCAGCGGACAGCGCAACCGTAGACGATGTTCAAATTCCGACCGAACAACATACAGCTGATGAAAACGGCGATCAGACAGTCGTCGAACCGGTTGTACAAACGGCGTTTGAGCCGACAGAGGTTCAACAGCGAAATCTGAGCGATTTGTTCGAACAATATCCGCGGGCGGCAACGATTATTCTCGAAGGCACCGAAAATCCGTCGGTGGATGATGTAACAAAAGGCTCCTTTAAATTAGAAGGCGAAGGCAATCTTTACAAAAGAGGTGTGATTACGTCATCAACTTTGCAGGATCTCTATGATCAGGGCAAACTGAGTTCTGCGCAGGTCGAGTCGTTGGTCAAATTTGCCGATTCTCATTTCAAGGACGGTCAGCCGATCGGTGACGATGCCGCTGCTTTGCTTAAAGAAGCAACCGAAAGAAGCCGTCAAGAAAATACAACCGGCGAAGTTAAACAAGGCGAACAAAACACCGGCGAAGGCGACCGACATGGCGACGACACAAACGGTACGGGAGAAAAGACCGTTACCGGTGATGGGGATCAAAAGGTTGGCAATGACGACAAAACGTCGATTCAGGGCTATTCCTTTGACGAAAACGGCCGGGTTATCTATCGGATGGAACTGGGGGATCTGAATAATATGGATCCGGAGCAAATGGATGCCCGGATTTATCAGGATCTGCAAACCCGGCTGGCCAACGGAGAACAGTTGGACGGCAATGCTTTAAAATTCATGGAACAATATAAAGAAGCGCATCCCGAACAAACGACGGGAGAAAAGACGGTTGCGGACGAAACAGTGAAAAAACAGCCGGAAAACGAAGAAAAAACCGAGACGACTGCCCAAACCGGCATCGAGAAGGATACAGATTTTAAGCTGACGCGTCATGATTTTGAAAGCGGCAAGGGCTATGAAATGTCCGGCACCGGTAGGATGAACGGTAAAAACGTTGAAGTTGTCAATTTGTATGATTCGAACGAAAAAATGGTTTCTTCCCAAATAACGGTTCTCCAAGACGATACTCATTCGACAGTGATTAAAACCACGCTTGACCGCCATGGCCGTCCGCAAACTCTGGTGACCGAAATTGACGGCGATCACTTCAAAACTCACCGTGCGTCAAGCGCGTCCGCAGCTTTGCAAGAGGTCCTGAAAGCCGACCATACCTCGTCGGACAATGAAGGAGGACGCGGAACGGCCGGTTTGCAGCAATCGCAGAAAATCGAACTGCAAGACGGCGATGAAAATACCGGCAGCAAGCATCGCGGCGGCGACGAGCTTTATGAAACCACAACGCCGGAAGTTGTCGAACATAAGGTATGGAGCACCACTTTCAAAGGCAGATACTGGATTGAGAACGATTCCGAAGGCAACCCGCAACTGCAATATCGCATTGCCGACCGTCAGAGTCTGAACATTGACCGCGGTTTGCTGGACACTTTCCAAAGCACCATCCGCAGTCACGGTGACACTTCGCACGATTTCAGCGCGTTGGGCGGCGCTTTGCGGGCCGATAACTTTGGTTCGCAAAATCCGACCAATCCGGAAGCTTCGGGCATTATGATCAAATGCGAATATCTGGCCGAACGGATTTCGTTAAACGAAGCCGTTTATCATGATATGGACGTCCGCGTCGGCAAAGGCGATACCCTGAGCGACCAGGATATGCAATGGCGCCGGAATTATGAGCAGGATTTGGCCGGTTTGGGGCTGGTACGCGAAGACGGGCGTCTGAGCTACAATCCGGAAGCGGCGTCGCAGATTGCCGGCAGAACCGAAGTTTTGCGGCAGGGCAGCGAAATAACGGATCAGGGCGGGAGCCGCCGGTTTTATGATTTGAGCGGAGAACACAAGGATCCGGAAGTAAAAACCGGGGATCAAACGACGACAACCGAAAAGACAACCGGCGAGACAACCGAAAAGACGGAAAAATCCGACGAAGGAACGGTCGTTGTGGCGTCGACAGCGGTTAATGAACCGGTGGAAATTGATCGCGGCGGTTTTAAAGGAACCTACAAACTGATTGAACTTGACGACCAAGGCAGTTACCGACTTGAAACAAAGGGCGGCGTCACCGTAGATCAGGATGTTTTGCAGGCGTTGCGCGGCGAAAAAGGCATTCAGCAGGACGCTGACGGCAAATATACGGCGGCAAACGGAACCATTAAATCGGGAAATTATTCGATTGTTTCCAGCAGAACATTGATGGAAGCGCAAAAAATTACTCAAAACGAGGCGATTTACGATCATTTGCAGGAACAATCGGGCAGCCGTGAATTGACAGCGGCGGAGTCCCGTTTTATGCAGGCTCATGATAGACGGTTGACCGATTTGGGATTGAAGCATGACACCAACGGTGAGATCGTCAAGGCAAATGCCTATGAAGGACAGCCCCGGGCGGCTGTTCGCCGCGGCCGCGGGGGATATGGCGACTAAACAACCCGACCGCAAAAAAAGCCCGGGAAATTCCCGGGCTTTTTGGTGACTGCCGAGTTCGGATTTGGCATCTTGCAGCGTTGCAAACCGTTTTATTGCGCCTATATTTGGCATAGATGCAACGGAGAACGTGATAATGCAGATCGAAGTCCTGATGGCTGTGGCCGGTGCCTTGCTGTTGGTCAGCGTTTTTGCCAACCGGATTTCCACTTTTCTCGGAATTCCCGGTTTGCTGGTTTTTATTGCCGTCGGCATGCTGGCCGGCAGTGACGGAATCGGACAAATTCAATTCTATGATGCCCAAATTACCAATAACATCGGTACGATAGCGCTTGCTTTTATTTTGTTTGCCGGCGGTCTTGATATGCGTTGGAAAGACGTGCGGCCGGTTTTGTTTCGCGGCAGCCTGCTGGCCACTCTGGGGGTGGTGCTGACGGCATTGTTTTTGTTTGCGGCAGCCTATGGTATTTTGCGTTTTGATTTGGCGGTTGCTCTTTTGCTCAGCGTTATTGTCTCTTCGACCGATGCGCCGGCGGTTTTTATGATTATGCGAACCCAAAAGACCCGGTTGCGCGGCAGCTTGCGGCCGCTGTTGGAATTTGAATCGGGGAGCAATGACCCGATGGCGGTATTGTTGTCGTTGGGGGCGTTGGCTTTTTTACAAAATTCGGCTTTTGACGCCGTTGCTTTACTCAAAATGTTCGGTTTGCAATTGATTCTCGGCTTGGCGCTCGGTTTTGTTCTGGGAAAATCGGCCTTGGTGTTGCTGCAAAAAGTGTGCATTTGTTATTTCGGGTTATATACGGTGTTCGGGGTGGGTTTGGTGCTGCTGCTTTTTGGCTTGGTCCAGTTGTTGGGCGGCAACGGTTTTTTGGCGGTTTACGTCAGCGGCATCGTAGTCGGGAACTCTCCTTTCATTTATCGGCGCAACCTGATCCGTTTTCACGATTCTCTCAGCTGGATCATGCAGGTGGGGATGTTTTTGTTGCTGGGGTTGCTGGTCAATCCCCACGAATTGTTGTCGGTGATGCCGGCCGGTTTGGCGGCGGCGTTTTTTCTGATCTTTGCCGCCCGTCCGGCGGCCGTTTTCATCTGTTTGTATCGCAGCGGTTTCGGCTTTCGCGAAAAGCTGTTTATCAGCTGGGCGGGCTTAAAGGGAGCGGTGCCGATTATTTTGGCCACTTATCCGTTGATGATCGGTTTTCCCGATTCTCAGTTTTTGTTTAATCTGATTTTTTTTCTGGTGATCAGTTCGGTGCTGTTGCAGGGAAAAACGCTGGCCTGGCTGGCGATGCGCCTTCATCTTAATCATCCGCAGCCGTAAAATGGCGGAGAAGATACGAAAAAGCACTCTGCCGTGAAGCAGAGTGCCAAATTTTCCGCCGGTAGTTGATTGGGGGTCAAGACTATTTGCATGGCAGAAAATTTAATACAAATTATATAGTAGTTTTATTCAGGTTGCAAGAGCGTAAACGAAAAAAATCCGAAAAAAGTAATGGACTTCGGATTTCCGTGGGTTTAAACTCCGACCGGCAGCATTGAAATTAAAGGCTTTTGACATGAAAATAGGAGTATTTGATTCCGGTCTCGGCGGTCTGGTGATAACTAAGGCGTTTATTGAAGAAATGCCGAATTACGATTATTTGTATTACGGTGATTCGCGCCATCTGCCTTACGGCGACAAAACCTCGGGTCAGATCTTGTCCTATACCCTGAAGGCGATGCGTTATATGATCTCGCAAGACTGCAAAATCATCATTATTGCCTGCAATACCGCGACCTCAATCGCGCTGCGTTATATCCAGCAGCGTTTTTTGCCTTCGGAAGCACCGGATGTTAAAGTGTTGGGGGTTGTGATCCCGACCGTTGAAGTTGCCGCTGCCGGCGGTGCGCGGCGGATCGGCGTTGCAGCCACGGCGGCCACGGCGCGCTCGCATATCTATCGCGAAGAACTCGGCAAAGTGAATCCGGCCGCCGACGTTTTGGAAATTGCCGTGCCCGGACTGGTGCCGGCAATAGAGGCGGACGATTTTGCAAAAGCGGAAAAGATTGCGCGCGAATGTGCAGTTTCTTTTGCCGGATGCGACAACCTGATTCTCGGTTGTACCCATTATCCGCTGGTCAAACATTTTTTTCGCGCCGCGCTGCGGGGGGTTAAAATCGTGTCGCAAGACGAATTGATGGCCGGCAAACTGAAAGATTATCTGCAACGGCATCCGGAGATACAAAATTGTCTCGGCACCGGCGGAAGTTACCGTTTTGAAGTCAGCAGCCTTAACCGGCACGCGCAAAAAGTGGCGTCGCTGTTGTTTCCCGAAATTCCGATCTGTCGATGCGGCAACAGCGGGGATTAGTCAAAAAAGACGTGCTGTTTTCGGGCGCTCTTGCAATCGCCGATTTTTTTACCTACATACTAATCAGTGCAATGAAAAATTAAGGAAAATTGATGACCACCATTTTATGTATCCGCAAAGGTTCGGAAGTTGTGATTGCCGGCGACGGCCAGGCAACATTGGGTGAAACCGTGATTTTCAAATCCAAATCGGTTAAAGTCCGGCGGATCGGCAACGGCAAAATCATTGCCGGGTTTGCCGGTGCGGCCGCTGACGGAATCACTTTGATCGAGCGGTTGGAAGGCAAACTGGAAAAATATGCTTATCAGCTCAAAAGGGCAGCGGTCGAACTGGCCAAAGACTGGCGGATGGACAAGTATTTGCGGCAGCTGCAAGCGTTTATGATTGTGGCCGACAAGGATATTTCGCTGGTTATTTCCGGTACCGGCGAAGTGATGGAACCCGATGACGGCATTATCGGCATCGGTTCCGGCGGCAATTATGCGATGGCTGCCGCCAAAGCCCTGTATGACGTGGAAGGGTTGTCTTTGGAGGATATTGCCCGCAAGGCGATGAATATTGCGGGTGACATAGACGTTTATACCAACCATAATCTGATTATTGAAAAGGTGACTGCCGATGAGTAGTGCAAATTTCAGTCCGCGGGAAATCGTTTCCGAACTCGATCGTTATATTATCGGCCAGAACGAGGCCAAAAAAGCGGTAGCAATCGCTCTGCGCAACCGTTGGAGGCGTATGCAGGTCAGCGAACGTCTGCGAGAGGAAATCGTGCCGAAGAACATCCTGATGGTGGGACCGACCGGGGTCGGCAAAACCGAAATTTCGCGCCGGTTGGCCAAATTGGCCAAAGCGCCTTTCATCAAGGTGGAAGCAACCAAGTTTACCGAAATCGGTTATGTCGGCCGCGATGTCGAGTCGATTATCCGCGATTTGGTCGATATTTCGATTAACGCCACCCGACTGAGAATGCGCAAAGAAGTGAGCGAGCGGGCCGCGCTTGCCGCCGAAGAAAGGATTCTCGAAGCGCTGGTCGGCGTTTCGGCCAGTGACGAAACCAAACAGAAGTTTCGCAAAATGCTGCGGGAGGGGAAACTTGCCGAACGGGAAATTGAGATCAGCGTTGTTGACGCCGGCAGTAATACGATGCCGACAATGGAAATTCCGGGTATGCCGGGCGCGCAGATGGGGATGATCAGTTTGGGCGACATTTTCGGCAAATCAATGGGTGAAAAGTACAAAACCCGCAAAATGACGGTGGCCGATGCCGAAAAATTGGTATTGCAGGAAGAAAGCGACAAGCTGCTGGACAATGAAAAGATTATTGCTCAGGCTGTCAAATCGGTTGAGAATGACGGTATTGTGTTTATTGACGAGATTGACAAGATCAGCGGCCATGACGAACGCCGCGGCGGTGACGTTTCCCGCGAGGGCGTGCAGCGCGACTTGCTGCCGTTGATCGAGGGGACAACGGTGTCAACCAAACACGGAATGGTAAAAACCGACCATATTTTATTTATTTGCTCGGGTGCGTTTCATTTGTCCAAACCGTCCGATCTGCTGCCGGAGCTGCAAGGCCGTTTGCCGATCCGGGTTGAACTGGCGGCACTGACCCATGACGATTTTGTGCGGATTCTGACCGAGCCGGAAGCCAACCTGATTGAGCAGTATCAGGCCTTGCTGGCAACCGAAAACTTTACGTTGGAATTCGAGCCGGCGGCAATTGACAAGATTGCCGACATTGCGGTGCAGATTAATGAAAACGTGGAAAATATCGGCGCGCGGCGTTTGCATACGGTGCTGGAAATTCTGCTGGAAGACATCAGTTTTAATGCTTCCGACCAAAGCGGAGGCAAAGCAGTGATCAGCGCGGCGATGGTTGAAGAACGGCTGGCCAAATATACGGTTTCAGGCGATTTGTCGAAGTTCATTCTCTGATGCAGCGGCTTGGCGTCTATATCCACTGGCCGTTCTGCCGCAGCAAGTGCCCTTACTGCGACTTTTTCAGCCGGGTTTCTCCGATCGCCGGTCAGGAAATCATTGTGGACGATTATCTGGCCGATTTGGAATATTACCGGCATTTAAACGATGACTATACGGTCGATACGGTTTTTTTCGGCGGCGGGACTCCTTCGCTGCTTGCACCGCGTCAAATCAGTCGTATTTTGGATAAGATCGCGGCCTTATGGCCGATGAGCGCAACCCCGGAGATCTCGCTCGAAGCCAACCCCAACACAGATCGGCCGGGATTGTTTGCCGATTTCAAACAAGCGGGAATTAACCGGTTGTCGCTGGGCGTTCAGGCATTGAACGACCGTGATCTGAAGTTTCTCGGTCGTACTCATACGCTCAAAGATGCTTTGCAGTCGGTCGATTCGGTGTTGAAAAACTTTGACAATCATTCGTTTGATCTGATCTATGCCCGTCCCGGCCAAACGCCGACAGCATGGGAAAAGGAATTGCGACAGGCGACGGCCATGGGTATGAAGCATCTTTCCCTTTACCAGCTCACCATCGAGGAAGGGACGGTTTTTGCGCGCAAGGGGGTGGCGGCGATGGAAGACGATGCGGCGTCCGAATTATACCGTCTTTCTTCCGACGTTACGGCTGCGGCCGGTTACCGGCAATACGAGGTTTCCAACTATGCGCAACCCGGTTTCGAATGCCGCCACAATCTCGGCTACTGGCACGGAGACGATTATGTCGGCGTCGGCGAAGGGGCGGTCGGCTATTTGCATTGTGAGGGAAAGATTGTAACGACCGTGCACAGGCGCCGGTTGGAAGAGGTTTCTTCCCGTGAACGAGCCGAAGAACTGACGATTATGGGACTGCGTCTCAACGAGGGAATTGACAAAGAACGTTTTGCCTCGGCCTGCGGTCTGGACTGGAACGCTTTTGCCTCTCCGCCGCAGATTGCCGCGCTGACGGAAGCAGGGTTGGTTGAAGAAACGCCCCGCCGCTTCAAAGTGACGGCTAAAGGCCGGCTGTTGCTCAATTATGTGGTGAAAAAATTGTGCCTGTAAAGTTTTAAGTTGCCGTTATCGTTTGTAATATGACATGAATTGGGCCTTAGAACGGAAAAACCGAAGATACTATATAAAAAATTAACCTGTGTGTGCTATAAAAAACGCGGATACGGGGAGAACGACAATGTTTGCCAAATGGCTGGAAGCTTCAAAAATTTATGCCGACAAAAGAATGCTGGCCATGCTCGGATTCGGTTTTTCGAGCGGTTTTCCGTTGCTTCTGGTCGGCAGTACCTTAACGGTCTGGTTGCAGGAAAGCCATATTCCTTATGCCTTAATCGGTTTATTTTCGTTGGCCCGCACGCCCTATAGTTTCAAATGGGCGTGGTCGCCGCTGATCGACCGCATTCGGTTGCCGTTGTTTGACCGTTTGGGACGGCGGCGCGGCTGGGCGTTGTTTGTTCAGCTTTGCATGTTGACGGCCATTTTGGCAATGGCCGCGATTAATCCGCATTTTCATACCGCATGGATGGCATTGGCGGCATTTATTGTGGCCGGTTGTTCCGCTTCGCAAGATATTATTCTCGACGCTTATCGCATTGACAGTTTTAAAACCGAAGAACAAGGCGCCGGTTCCGCCGTATTTGTTCTCGGTTATCGGATCGGAATGCTTTTTTCTGGTGCTTTTGCCTTGTGGCTGACGCAATATCTGAATTGGCATCAGGTCTATTTGGTGATGGCGTTGGGTACCGGAGTCGGCATTATAACCGTCTTGTTGGCCAAAGAGCCTTATAAAGACCGCCGCTATCGCGAAAAGCGCGAAAAGCTTGCGTTCGGTCCGCGCCTGAAACGCTTTTTAAAAGAGTCGGTTTATAATCCGTTTAAAGATTTTATGCGCCATCATCGCTGGGAGTTGATTTTGTTGTTCATCCTTTTATATCGGTTGAGCGACGAATATAAAGCGCCGATGGCTTTTGTTTTTTATAAGGACATGGGCTTCAGCAATACCGAGATTGCCTATGTTTCAAAAATATACGGGATGCTGGCCACGATTGCCGGCGGATTGCTGGGAGGAATTGTCGTCAACCGCTGCGGCCTTAAAAAGTCGTTGCTGTGGTTCGGCATTTTGCAGGGGGTGACCAACTTGGCTTACATCGGTCAGGCTTACGCCGGTAACAATATTTGTCTTCTGGCGCTTACCGTCTGTATGGACAATTTGGCGGCGGGCATGGGAACCACGGCGTTGGTTGCCTATATGGCTTCGTTATGCAACGTCGCTTACAGCGCCACTCAATATGCACTGCTGTCCTCATTGATGAGCCTGCCGCGTGACGTGTTGGCTTCGACCAGCGGTTTTTTGGCCGACCGGGTCAGTTGGCCCGAGTTCTTTTTGATTTGTTCGGTGATGGTGATTCCCGGCCTGGGACTGTTGTGGTTTATGATCCGCAAAAAAATAATTTCCTGATGCCCAAAAATCCCTGCCGGAGCAGGGATTGAATAGGTTTGTTATCGTTGCGGCTTGTTCATCGGTCGCCGCGGCCGGCTGTTAAAGTTGCCTTCGCGACGGGCATTGTCCTCGCGGGGTTTGCGGGGACGGCTGAAACCGCCGGATTTGTCGGCATCGCCGAATCTTCTTTTGTTTCCGAATTCTTTTTTGTCGTCAAAACGTTTTCTGTCGCTGCTGCCTGCGCGTCCGCCGAAACTTTTGCGTTCGCCGGAACGGTGTTCTTCGTCGCCGCGCGCACGACGTGAAGAGGCTCTGTCGTCGTTGTCAAATTTCATTTCGCGAGATTTGGCAAATTTTCGTTTGCCGTCAAATTTGCGCTCTCCGGCGGGTTTTTCGCCCCATTTTTTATGATTAAACTTTTCGGCAGCCGGTTTGGCAATTTTCGGTTCTTTGACTTCGACCACCACGTTTTTCATCTTTTCTTTTGCTTTCAGCGCGCTGCGACAGACCGAAAAGCCGAAAAAGCCGACGTTGCGTCCGAGGGTATAGTAATAATTATGCGAATAGGCAATCAGTCCCGCTTTTTCCAACCACAGTTTGCCGTCTTGGTCGAGATATTTGTCGTCCACGTTAACGGCGACGATTTCGGCCAGAAACATATCGTGGCTGCCGTAATTGGTTACGCTGACCACTTTGCATTCTATTGAAACCGGACTCTCCATAATTTGCGGGCAGGAGACCTGCGAGCAGGCGCCGGCGGTTAAATCCATTTCTTTGAATTTGTCGGTTTCGCGTCCCGATTTGACCCCGCAAAAGTCGGCGGCGGTCACCAGAGGCAGTGTCGTCAGATTAATGACGAATTCGCCGCTTTCTTTGATCAACTGATGCGAATAGCGCGAAGGACGGATTGAAACATAGGTCATCGCGGGTTCGCTGCTGACGATGCCGGTCCATGCGGCGGTCATGATGTTGGGTTTTTCCATGGTTCCGCAACTGACCATCACCGGCGGCAACGGATATTCCATCGTTCCCGGTTTCCAAGTAATTTTTGCCATTTTAAATTTTTCCTGTCAAAAGATGTTTATGTTGGTTTCATAACTAAACCAAATCTTCTTATTGTGCAATCGTTAAGTTTGCCGCCGCTGTTTTTATTTGAACGGCTCCGATAATAACATATTATGTTTTCGGGTGTTTCAAAAATGTTACAAAAAAGGCTCTTTGCAAAGGATTCGGCGGTTATTGTCATGAAAATATCACAGTTTTTAAATGCCTTTTGTGATATATTTAATTTATGACCAAGTAATTTTTAAGCGGAGGCGGCGATGTCAGTCAGATTTGAAGATGCTCAGGAATTGTCGGCATATTTTGAACAGCTGAAGGAAACGATTCATGACGAAGAACGGCGAATGATTCTCCGCGGCGAAGCAATTGCCGAAAATCTTTATGCGTTCAGCGCCTACCGCAAACTGCAAGCCCGGCTTAAGGTTGCCGCCCGCCAAAATTCATAAAACGGGTTGGGCGAAAAAAAGCTTTCATTTGTTCGTTCCGGCTGTTAAGATAAAACAGACTTACCAAAAAAGAGACAGTAACATGGAACGCATCAGAGAATTTTTTACTTATGAAAAGCCGCAAGGTTACATTTCGGTTTCCAACACGCCGCCCCGCCTTTATCGTCAGGAACGCGACTGGACCTGTTCGGTTGCCTGCATCCGCACCCTGTTGTCGGGACGAGTGGCGGAAGTTGCTTCCGAAAACGAGTTTATTGAAAAATTCGGGCTGGTTCCGGGTCCGCATTATGTGGATGAGCTGATCGAAAAACAGATGTTGGCGCCGGCGCGGGTGGTCAAAACAAATCGTAGTTTTGCCGGAGAAAAGATCGGTCTGCCGCTGCTGGCCCGCCTTTTGGAAGAAAAATACTATGTGATGGCCGAATGTATGTATAATTATGCCCATTGGGTAGTGGTGCTCGGCTATTTTGCCGTTCGTGACGCCGAAGATACCGAAGAACATCGCATTCTGGTCTATGATCCCTATTATGATCAGGTGCGGTTGGTGATTGCAGACGAGTTTTTGACCATGTGGTGCGATCCGGACGGGCACGAAAAAGAATTTGTGGCAATCCGTTGACGTTTATGCTATAATTATTCAAAAATACAACGGGAAAAAAATGGCAGACGAAAAACAGATTTCAATGACCGGTCGGCGGCCGCCGGCGGACGACAAAAAAAGCCGGATAAAATTTCTGCGCGGACAGCGGCAGAGCGTTTCGTCGTGTCAACCGGAAACGAATTCGACGCCGGTTACCGGTGCTCCGGTTACCGAAACTTTGGAGACGGCGGAAGAAAAAAACGATTGGACTTTCCTTGAAACCAAAGAATTGTCGGATTATCGACATTATATGATCTGTAAAAATTATCTTCGCGAATATGAGCGCAGCGGTTACGGAAAAGGAAATCCGGGTTATGAACAAAAACTTCGGCTGGCGGCGGCCGCTGCCGATGTAGAGATTTCGACTGCGGGCGGAGAAGCGGTGTTGCCGCTGCTGGAAGGTTTGACCCGGACTCTGGAGAAAGCGGAAGGATACATCGAGAATCTGGATGCCCGCAAACTGAACGATCCGATCGTTTATGCTTTGACGGAACGCGACGGCAAAAAACTGGCCGCCGAAGCCGGAAAACAAGCGGCAGATGCGGCCGCCGTTTATCGGGATCTTGCCGATGCCCTGCAGCAAATGCGGATCGTGCGAAAAATGCGGCACGATTACAAAAAAGAAGGCAAACGGGCCGATTTTCCGGAATTAAACGAAAAGATTTCCGGCACATACAGCCATGCGATCGGGTATGTGCGGAAATACGAAGAAAGAGAATTGCGGCGTTCGATTGAAAAAAGCGGTTTCAATCCGACGGAAATATCGGCGGCGGTCATGGCTCTCGCCAACGGCGGCGGTGATGAAACGACCGGTTGATCAATATTTGACAAGACAGGATCCAAGCAATGGCAAAAGAGAAAAAAACGTTGTCTCCCGAAGAACAACGGAAAAAATCGGAAAAACGAAGCTGGATAAAATTTTTGCGCGGCCAGCAGCGAACGGTGCTGACCGCCGTTGCGGCAACCGCCGCTTTAGAAACGGGCGGTGAAAAAGTTGTCGGGCAAGCGGCGGATTACAACCGTAAAATTGATTCGGTAACCCAGCCGGCGCCGCAGCCGATGCCGGATCATACGCCTACGGCCGAATGGCCCGCCATCAATCCCGAGCATCCGCAGGTTGATCCGGACAGCGTTGCCGATCCGGAAAGAAAAACGCCCGCATCGGACCTTCAACCGGCGGGGTTGAATGTTCCGGCTCCCGAATACCCGTTGCCGCAAATTCAAATTGTCGAAAAAGATAATTGGAATGGTGAAGAGGTTAAAGAACTCTGTGACGATTTGCAATATGATCTCTGTGAAGATTATATTGCGGCGTGCGAGGAAAACGGCTACGGGAAAGAAAAACTGAGTTATGAGCAAAAATTGGAGTTAGCCGGAAGCGCAATGGGCGTTGAAATGGGGAAAGTTCTGGGCGAGAATATGCTGCCGGCGTTGAATACAACCGCCGAAGCGGTTGAAAAGCTCGGCGCTTTTTGTGACCGGGCAGCCGGTCAGAACCTGAAAGATCCGATGGTGCAGGCGCGACTGGAAAGAAACGGCAAAGATCTGGCAAAAGAAATTAAGAAAGACGCCGGCAAAACCCCGGCCTCTTATAAAGAAACGGCAGGGCTGGCCCGTGATGCGGCGGCTCTCGCCAAAGCGGAGCAGCGTTACGACCAAACCGGAGAACAGACGGAGGAAAACCTGCTGGATCATAAAATTGCCGACGTATACAAATATTCGCTTAAATATGTCAAAGAGTATGATCAAAAGCAAGCAGACAAAACCAAATCGGTTGAAAAAAACGGTCCGGCGGCGCAAAAACACCTTGCCGAAGCGCTGAGTCGCGGCGATTATTAATGACTTGACCCGGTTTTGCGATTCTGATTTAACCAAAATTAAACCAACTTGCCTGTATATTGTCCGACGGTACAATTTAGAGGAAAAAATGCATTCGATTCACGCACTGATCATTGATTTGACACTGATAACCATTTATGCCGGGGTAACGACTCTTATTTGTAAAAAACTGAGGCAGCCGATCGTGCTGGGATATGTGCTGGCGGGTATTTTTGCCGGTCCGTATTTCAATCTGCTGCCGACTGTCGGTGATCGCGAGAACCTCAATATCTGGGCTGACATCGGCGTCATTTTCCTTTTGTTCGGTTTGGGGCTGGAATTCAGTTTCAAAAAAATGCTCAATGTCGGCAAATCGGCGATGATCACCGCCAACGCCAACATCCTGTTTATGTTGTTTGTCGGTTATTATACCGGGCTTCTGCTGGGTTGGTCAACCATGGACAGTTTCTTCCTCGGTTCAATGATTTCGATGTCTTCGACCACCATTATTATCAAAGCCTTTGATGATTTGAACATCAAAAAACAAAAATTTACCGATTTGGTTTTCGGGGTGTTGGTGATTGAGGATCTGGTCGGTATTTTGTTGCTGGTGCTGTTGCCGATGGTGGCGCTCGGACAGAGCATCAACGGGCTGGCGTTGGGCTTAAGTACGTTGAAGCTGCTGTTTTTCCTGGTGCTTTGTTTTGTCATCGGCATTTATATCGTGCCGACGTTCTTAAAAAGAATTACGCCGCTGCTGAATGATGAAATGTTGCTCCTGATCACCGTCAGCCTTTGTTTCGGTATGGTGCTTCTGGCAACTTCGTCAGGCTTTTCGTCGGCGCTCGGCGCTTTTCTGATGGGGTCTATCTTGTCCGAAACCGGTTTGATCGGCCGCATTGAAAATGTGGTGCGCCCGATTAAGGACTTTTTCGGCGCCGTCTTTTTCGTCTCGGTCGGAATGATGGTTGACCCTTCGATGTTTGTCACTTATGCGACGCCGATTCTGATTATTACCCTGATCGTAATTGTCGGTATGGTGATTTTTTCCTGTTTTGGATTTGTGATTTCGGGGCAGTCGCTGAAAACGTCGGTCTTGTGCGCTTTTTCGTTGGCTCAGGTGGGCGAATTTGCCTTTATTATTGCCAGTCTGGGAATGAGCATCGGCGTCTTGAACCGTCAGGTTTATCCGATCATCGTGGCGGTTTCGGTCATTACCACCTTTTTGACGCCGGTGATGATTCGGTCGGCCGGCCCGGTTTACAAATTGCTGGAGCGGATCATGCCCGAGAGTTGGCGCCGCTACATCGGAAAAACGGCTTCGGTCAAAGGCCCTTCCCAATCGGAAGAACGCCTATGGAGTGTGTTATTTAAAAACTATGCGATCCGCTTGATCCTGTTTTCGATTATTTTATTTTCGATCATCGCTTTTTCGGCGCATTTCATCCGCCCGTGGATACGGCTGGTGTTGCCGAATTTGGCCGGACGGATCGTGATGACGGCGCTTGCTTTTATTCTGATGTCGCCTTTTTTAAAAGCCCTGATCGGTTGGGAAGTGGTTTTGCCCTCCTTCGTCGGATCGTTTGCGGCAACGCTGAAACATCCCTTTTCCCGCAAAAAGACCGCTGTTGCGGAAACGACTGCCGTGACGGAGGCGGCGGAGCCTAAAGTGCCCTCGCGTGAAAAAAGCGGCCTGCTTGAAAATCTGTTGGGTGAAAACGCCGACAACCTGAAAACCTTTTTTGTTTCCAACGCCGAAATTGCACGGGTTTATTACGAATTATGGCGTGCCAAAAAAGCCAACCGTCTGCCGTTGCTGGTTTTGACCAGTTTTCGCCTGTTGGTGATTTCATTTTTCATCATTACGGTCGTTCATCAGTTTCTGACCGAAAATCCAAAAGTGACTTTGATACTGCTGATTGTCTCAATCGTACTGATCTCGCGTTCGCGTTGGTTGCTGGATCAATATATTCGGATGGAAAAGCAGTTTTTGGATAACCTGAAAGGTGAGCGTTCTGCCGAGGACAACGACGACAAATGAAACCGTTGTTACAGAAATATGAATTTCGGTTCCGCAAACAAGATTGAGCTTGGCTATTTATCGCAATATCGGCTATAGTCAAGCTATATCCCCTTTATAAGGAGAAGCGGGCATGCTGAAATTCAAAATTATGCTGATCGTATTGGTTGCGTTGATTTACTATGGGGTTACTTACTGTATGCTCAGCCGGGACATCTGTCAGTATTATGCCGACTATTATTTGTTTGATGCCCGCAGTTTTTCGATTAAGCAAGAATTGGCTTTCAAACAGACCCCGATTAAAAAGATAACCGATTTTTTCCATGTTTACCGTTTTAACGTACACGAAAGGAACTTGCGCGTTATCGGTTTTGCCCGTTATGAGGAAAACGGTCTCTGGACGGACGGAAATACTTCAAAACTCTCGTTTTTGTTGCCGTCGGCCTATTCGGACGTTTTGCTCTGTTTTAATATCGATCCGTATGTCAATGCACGCAATCCGGAAATTTATACCGAAGTTTATCTCGAGGATCGCCAGATTGCCAAATGGGACTTTATTTACGGCAAGAAGATGCCGAAAACAATCATCAAACTGGCTAAAAAAGAAATTCCGTCCGATCGGCAGATTAATCTGACGTTCAAAATAGAAGGAATGAATTCTCCGCAAAAACTGGGGTACGGCGACGATACCCGCAAACTGGGTTTAAGCTTTAACAGCATTGAAGTGCGTCTGAAAAATTAGCGGTGGCCGTTTGGCCGCCGATCACTCGGTTCCCGCTTCTTCGTCGGTGTCAAAGTTCAAAGGTTCGCTGAGCGTTTTGACATAATATTGTATATATTCTTCCTTACTCAGATAACCTTTTTGTGCGCCTTCCATCTGGTCAAACATTTCGCCGAAATCTTCTTCGGTCAAATCGGCCAAAACATCCTGATATAAGTTGGCTTCGTTTTGCATCTGCCGCATCAGGGCGATGTATTCTTTGCGGTCGGCTTTGCCGTCTTGGTTGCGATCCATTTGATAAAATTGTTCGCCGGCCTGCTGGGCGGCAACATTGTCGAACATTTTCTCGGCAAATTGATCCGGATTGTCGGCAATTTGTTTCAAACTGTCGGTTAGTTTTTCCAAATTTTGCAAAGCCTGTTCAGGAGAGACTGAAGCTGCCCGGGTGTGGTAAAAACGTTCGAATTCGTCGTCGGACAAAAAGCCGTCTTTGTTTTGATCAATCTGGTCAAATTGACGACGTACGGTCTGATCCTGGTAATTTTGAAAGTAGGCTTCGCCTTCGCCCGGATCCAGCCAACCGTCGTGGTTGAGGTCAAAACGGTCAAAGTCCGCCATTGCTTCCTCCATCCGCCGCCGGGTTTCGTCACCGGACAGGTTCTCTGTCGCCAGGGCGCCTTTGATGCCTTCGCTGATTTCATTGCGTGACAATTTACGATTGCCGTCGATATCGCTGATTTCAAACAAGTCAAGATTAATGCTGCCGAGGCGGGCGGAAACGCCGTTGTTAAATTCGGCAAAACTGATCCCGTTATCGGCAGCTTGAAGAGGAAAAATGCAAAATAAGCCGGCAACGGTGCCGAGAAGCAAAATTTTTTTCATAAAAATAACTCCCGAAAATTGATGACATTCGGATTATAGAATATTGTCCGCAAAAAGAAAGAAAAATATAAAAGCGCGGTCGCCGGTCGTATTAAAAAGCCGATATCGAAGGGGCCGTCAAAAACCTTCCTCTTTATAGGGGCGCGCCGTCAGTTCTTCGATCGCTTTTGTCAGCGGCATCCGCTCAAACAAAACTTTATTCACCATTTCGCAAATCGGCATTTCCACCCCGGCTTCACGGGCACGTTTGACAACGGCTTTGGCGCTGGCGATTCCCTCAACGGTACGCGTGTTCTGTTCCAGCGGTTTTTGCGCCTGTCCGTGGGCGCCCACTTCGTATCCGAAACTGAAATTTCTCGACTGTGAGCAGCTGGCGGTCAAAACCAAGTCGCCCAGACCGCTCATGCCCATCATGGTCGGCAGGGTTCCGCCCAGCGCTTTTGACAGGCGGGCCATTTCGTTGAGGCCCCGGGTAATCAGGGCAGCGCGGGCACCGTCACCGAATCCGGCGCCTTCAACCACGCCCGAAGCAATCGCAATCACGTTTTTAACACTGCCGCCGATCTGCGGCGAAATGATGTCGGCGGTTAAATAGGGACGAAAGAACGGTGTTCCCAGTTGTTGGGCTAAATCGGCCGCCGCCCCTTCTTTGGCACAGGCAATTGTGGTTGACGTCAGCTTGCGTTTGGCAACGTCAATTGCAAAACCGGGACCGGACAAGACGGCAACGGTGGCCGCCGGCGTTTCTTCGGCGGCGACTTCCGACAGCATTTTTCCGGTTTCGGCTTCAATCCCTTTGGCGCAGAGGACAATCGTCGTGCCGGCTTTGACAAAAGGTTGCATCCGGCGGAGGGTGTCGCGGGTATATTGAGCCGAAGTTGTCAGCAAAATGACGTCGGAAAAGCGGCAAGCCTCTTCCATATCGGCGGTAGCCCGGATAGCGTCGGGCAACGGAATATCGGGAAGATAGTCTTTGTTGACATGTTTCTGATTGACGGCATCAACGACTTCCTGCCGACGTGCTCGGCAAAGCACTTCGTTTCCGGCTCGCGCAGCGGTCAAAGCCAGCGCCGTTCCCCAAATTCCTGTTCCGATAACACCGATTTTTTTCATAGGCTCACCTTTCTGTTTTGACTGATTCGTTTATAAAAGCTTTTAAGATAAAATGCAATCGTCGGATGCGAAAGCAAATTAATCTTCACGTTACCGCCGACAGCCGAAAATGGTCTATAGTTTTGACACCGGTCCGTAATTTTGTCTAATTGTCAATCAAAATGGTTGAATTATTTCGAAAACGAAAGTATACTAAATCCGTATTTATACAGATTTGTGTATCATTATGTTTATTATGCGGAAAGTTTCATAATTTTAATTTTGGGCCTCAACCCGTATGATGGATTATTGCTTTTTGCTCAAATCATAAACTGATATATTTCTGTGAAAAATAATAAAATAATCAATAAAAATTAAAGTTATGAAGAAAAATGCAATTTATTTCTTAGTAGCCATTGCGGCTGTTATCGTTATGATCATGTTGGCCCCGAAAGGTTCCGATTCTTTATTTTCAACTGCCGGCGGCGGTTTGAGCTTGAAGGATCTAAACCGAAAAGATACCGTAACGCACAGTGTTAACCTGAGCATGAATGTAAACCAGACCACAGAACAAAGTTTGGTGCAGCCAATGCTCAGCGCAAATTATTTCAAGCGTCACAACGGTTTCTTTGTCGGAGCTTCGGCGGTCGGTGCGATTTCGAACCAATACGGCGTTTGCTGTCCGGTTTTGTTTGTCAATGCCGGTGTGGATTTCAATCGATTCCAAATCGAGTACAGAGTGGGCAACTTTGGCCGAAACGCTGTCCAGACGACAGGTTTTGACCCGCAGTTCTCCAACTTCTGTATTGATATGGGCGAAAGTGCCGCCGCGGCAAATGCAATGCAGTTGGCTTTTGCAGGAAAAAACACCAGGTTCGGTTTCGGGCATCAGGGCGGTACCTCTTTCTACGCATTTGACGGAAATTGGTATGCTTTTGCTCAGCAGAACATTTGCAAAAATGTTTCTGTCACCGGCGGTGTTGATTTTGCAGAAGACAAAACCGGTTTTGCCGCTGCCAAATGGGCCGATCAAAACAACGCCTTAACGGTGACCGGCAACAAGTTGGGGAGTGAAAAACAAAACTGGATTGTTTCTTACAAGCGTAACAATGTTGCGGTCGTTCGCAATTTTGTAATGTCTCTCGGCGCCGCTTTCTGGAAACGAACCGAGCAAACGGGCCTTCATCTGGCTGCCGCTTTTGCCAAAGAAAATTTCATTTTCTTTACCGAAGCGGGCGGTCGTTTGGCCATGAATACCCTGACGCCGACGGCCGGGGTGGGTATAAGTTATAAATTCTAAAAAAACAAGTATGGCGACATCGGTATTAATCATCGTCATCATCACTCTCGTGGGCAATCTGGCCATTCTGTTTCTGCCGTTCGGCAAAATGGAAAAAGCTGCCCTCGGCGGGGTGGTGGGAATTGTTTTGATTATCGGCGCGGTTGCATCTAATGCGACAACCGACGAGGTGCCTTTCGTTATTCGTGAAAAAATAGCGCAGGCGCCGACACCGGAAGCGAAGCAGTTCTTAACGGCACGATTTAATATCGCGGAAGCAGAACCGGAGAATAAAGCCGCAACCGAAACGCCCACGCCGATTGAACTCGGTGTGAGCTGCCTGGTTGGTCTGGCTTTGACGCTTACGGTTATCCTTCTGGCCGCTGTACGAGAATGTGATGATAAAACCGCAAAAGCTGCAAATTCGGCGGCTTTGGCTCTAAACGTCACCGCGACCGGCTTTTTGCTGTCGCTGGTTTACGGCCTGCAGTTGTCTTTGGTTGCCTGGATTAAGAAAACGCCCCCTGCGCTTGAAAATCCGCCAACCGAAGACCTCACTCAAAAAACAGTCTCGACCTAGGTCGGGGCTGTTTTTTATGTATCCGCTGTTTAAAAAAACAGTGTATCCCTGCAACCCGTTGATAAAAAAGTGATGGTAAAAAACAAAAAAAAGCACCTTAATCATAAGGTGCAAATGGTGCGCTAGGCCGGAATCGAACCGGCACGGCCTTGCGGCCAACAGATTTTAAGTCTGCAGCGTCTACCAGTTCCGCCACAAGCGCAAAAAATCTATCCAACTTATAACGACAAAAATCGATAATTGCAACTATAAACTTAAGACTTTTTAAAAAATTGCGTTCTTATCTGGACTATTTTGATTAAAAACTTGTAACTGTTTGAAAAATGTGTTTTGCTGAAAAACGAAAATATACGACGGAAACAGCGTTTCGGTATATTTGTTTTTTGATTACAGAAAGGACTGAATATGAAGAATATTGATATTTCCTGGCGCCGTTACCTTCTGCCCAACATCAATAAAGAAGGGTGGAAGTTTTTTGGCATCTTTGCGGCAATAACAGCGTTATTGGCAATGATCTGGACCCCGCTCGGCGTGATCGGCACCGTTTGCACAATCTGGTGCTATTATTTTTTCCGCGATCCCGAACGGGTAACGCCGGAAATTAAAGACGTTGTGGTTTCTCCGGCTGACGGAACGGTGCAGATGATCACCAAAGTCAAAGCGCCGGAAGAACTGGAAATGGGGGATGCGGAGTTTACCCGCGTGAGTGTCTTTATGAGCGTGTTTAACGTACACGTCAATCGCGCGCCGGCGGAAGGAACAATCACCAAAGCGGTATACGTTCCCGGCAAGTTTTTAAATGCAACCCTGGACAAGGCCAGCAAAGACAATGAACGCCAGTTGCTGGCGATGAGAACCGCATCGGGCAAAGAGATCGTTTTTGTTCAGATCGCCGGGTTGATTGCCCGCCGCATTTTGTGTTTTGCCGAACCGGGCAGCAATTATCAGGCCGGAGAACGCTTTGGGCTGATTCGTTTCGGTTCGCGTTTGGATGTATATCTTCCCGAGGGGGTGGAACCGCAGGTATGCGTCGGCCAGACAATGGTCGCCGGCGAAACCGTTATTGCCAACATGAGTTCCGGTGCTGCGGCTGTTGAAGGAGTGATCCGCTGATGGAAAAGATAAATAATAAGCTTTTGCCCCGCAAGCTGACATCGCTGCCTTTTCGCAAAATTGCGCCCAACATTGTGACCACGCTGGCGCTTTGCGCCGGTGTAACCTCCATTCGCTATTCGATGACCGAACAGTGGGGACGGGCGATTATCTGTATTTTTCTGGCCGCTTTTTTTGACATGCTGGACGGTCGCGTGGCACGGATGCTGAAAGGATCGACCAAATTCGGCGCCGAACTCGATTCGCTGTCCGACTTTGCCAGTTTCGGCGTTGCGCCGGCGATCTTGATGTACCAGTGGTCGCTTTCCGGTTTTCCGAAGTTTGGGTGGTTCTTCTGCCTTCTGTTTGCAATTTGCATGGCGATGCGGCTGGCGCGCTTCAATACGATGCTGGAAGATGAACCGCAGCCCGATTATTGGCATAATTTCTTTGTCGGCGTGCCGGCGCCGGCCGCTGCTGCACTCGGGATATTGCCGATAATGCTCAGTTTCGAATATCACGAATTGAGTTTTCTGCGAAGCAACTGGTTCTGCAGTTTGGTTATGTGTGTGGTTGCGATGTTGATGGTGAGTCGGATTCCGACCGTTTCGACCAAGCACATGAAAATTCCGACTTATATGGTGGTGCCGTTGATTATTGTGGTGGTTTTGTTTGCGACCATGATTTTCAGCCAGCCGTGGTTGGTCTTAAGCATCATGACGGCAATGTATGCCTTGAGCATCCCGCTCGGCGTATTGGCTTTTCTGAAAGCCAAGAAAACATCTCTTACCCGTATATAAGCGGTGTTATACGAAAAGCCTCCTTCGGGAGGCTTTTTTATCGGCTGACATTCTTTCAAAAATATCCCCGGCCAATTCCGGGGATGTTTTTTAATCGTTGTCTGCATACGGATTTCCGGTTTTGCGTACCGTAATTCGGATCGGAACGCCGCCGAAATCGAAAGTGTCGCGCAGGCTGTTGGTGAGATAGCGCAGATAACTGTCCGGCAGTCCTTCGGGATTGCTCGAAAAAATAAAAAATGACGGCGGACGTATTTTGGCCTGGGTAATATAACGCAGTTTGATGCGGCGTTTGTTTTTGCCGAGCGGCGGCGGATAGCTTGCGGTGGTGTCGGCAAACCATTTGTTGAGCGGCGCCGTCGGCACCCGGCTGTTCCATCGGGTATAAATTTTCAAAACGGCGCTCATCAGTTTGTCCAGTCCTTCGCCTTTCAAGGCCGAGATCGTTACCGTCGGAATTTCTTCCACCTGGGTCAGCGAGGTTTTGAGACGATATTTTAGACGGTCAATCGCCTCTTTTTTGTTGGCAATGTCCCATTTGTTGACTGCGATAATCAATGCCCGTCCTTCATCCAGCACCTTTGAGGCAATCGTCAGATCCTGCTTGTCCAGCACCGCGTCGGCATCCAAAACCAACACCACTACCTGGGCCATGTTAACCGCATAGCGGGAAGAAGCCGCAGAAAGCTTTTCCAAAGAGTCGCTGACTTTGGACTGCCGGCGCAATCCGGCCGTGTCAACCAATTTAAAACGACGTCCGTGCCATTCCCAATCGGAAGTGATGGCGTCGCGGGTAACTCCGGCTTCGGGGCCGGTAAGCATTCTTTCGTCTTGCAGCAAGGCGTTGACAAGGGTAGATTTGCCGACGTTCGGACGGCCGACGATCGCAATTTGGATCGGGCGTCGGTTGTCGGTTTCGTCTTCGGCCGTTGTTTCTTCCGCGTTTTCGGTTTCGTCTTCAAAATAATGCTCTTTTAAGGCATCGTACAGATCCAGCATGCCCAATCCGTGCTCGGCCGAAAACGGAATCGGTTCGCCGAGCCCCAGCTTATAGGCTTCGAAACGGCCGTCTTCCTGAAGTTTCCCTTCGCATTTGTTGGCAAGCAGAACCACCGGTTTGTGCGAACGCCGCAAGATATCGGCAAAATGCTCGTCGTAAGGCTGAACACCGGCGCGGGCATCAAACAAAAACAGGCAGACGTCGGCCTCGTCAATGGCTTTGCGTGTCTGTTCCCACATCCGGGCTTCGAGGTTGTCTTCGTTTGAATACTCATAACCGGCAGTGTCGATGATTGTCAGTTTAAGATCGTTCAGACGTGCTTCGGTTTCCTTGCGGTCACGGGTTACGCCGGGTTTGTCGTGCACAATCGCCAGCTTCTTTCCGGCCAGACGATTAAACAAAGTCGATTTTCCGACGTTCGGTCTCCCGATAATGGCAACTTTTAACGGCATCAAACTGTTCCTTTATTGATAAGCGATGATATCGGCATCGGTGGTCGTAATGATGATCTGCTTTTCGGCGGCCACCGGCGGCAGCGACGAACCTTTGCCGTTGGTGACAATGTCGGAGATTTTTCCGTTGTAAGGGGAAACAAAAAACATTTTTCCGTCGGAAGCGTTAATCAGCAACCGGTTGTTAATCAGCAACGGTCCGGCGTAACGGATGCCGGCCTGACCGTCGTCGGCCGCCGGGATTTGGGTGTCCCATATAATTTTGCCGCTTTCGCTCTGAACGGCGAGCAGTCTGGCATCTTCGGTCAGAACATACAAATATTTTCCGGCCGCCCACGGCTGATTGTTGGTGCTGATTTCGCGTTCCCAAATTCTTTGTCCGCTGCGCAGGTCAACGGCAACCAGCAAATTGTTGCTGCCGGCGGCAAATACGGTGTCACCGGCAATGACAGGGCTGACGTGAATGACATTAATGTCGTCAAGCGAGTTGGTGCGGCGTGACGAAACCAAATAATCTCCCCACAGCGGCGACCCGGTGTTGGCTTTGAGCGCTCGCAGTTCGCCGTTGGTAAAACCGGCAATCAGCAGGTCCAGATTTTCGCTGTAAGCCGGCACCGCACCGCCGACCAGCGTGGTTTCTTCGCTGGGGGCGGCATAGCGCCATATTTCACGGCCGCTCGAGGCGTCCAGCGCCAGCAACGTATTGTCAATGGTCTGAACAAACAATTTGCCGCCGCCCGCGGTCGGTGCAATTCGGATCGGCGTTTTGGCAAAGTACTGCCATTTTATCTTGCCGCTGTTGCGGTCAAGCGCAAAAACGCCGCCGAAACCGGTGGTGGCATATAAAGTGTTGTTGTCAAAAGCGAGACCTGCGCCTTTCAGCGATACTTCTTTGTCTTGGCGCAACTGGGGTTTTAAACGTTGCTTCCATAACCGGCTCCCGTCGTGCTGACGAAAAGCGCTGACTACGGCATCGGCGTCAATGGTAAAGACGGTTTTTCCGGCAATGACCGGCTCGGCAATCAGATAATCGCGTTTTGAATTACCGGCGCCGAAGTTGCGGCTCCATATTTTTTCCGGTTTTTGGGTGCCGGCCAGATGCCCCATGTTATGTTCGGCATTGCCGCCGTTTTGCGACCAACTGCTGTTTTCGTAGGGTGTCGGCAATGCAATTTCAATATCGCCGGCCATATAATCGGCGGCAATTACGCTTTTTTCGTTCAGAACCGGAATTCTTTCGCCGTCAATCTTCAGTTTCTCTTTGCCGAACAGTCCGCACCCGGCCAAGGTGAGACAAGCGGCGGCAAGAGCAGTTGTTTTTGTTAAATGCATCGGGGTACACCTCTGAAAAAAATTATTGGGGAAGGGCAGATAAAATGTCTTTAATCCGCACTTTCATAACTTCGGAAGTCGTGTCGCTTTGCAGCAGCCGGTCATAAATCTCGCGGGCCTGAGCAATTTCGCCGTCGCGCAGGTAAGCCAGCGCCAGCATTTCGTTAGCCGATGGCTGCCAACTGTTTTTTGCATCCTGAGCGATGTCTCCGATCAGTTGACGGATCTCGTCAATCGGCGCGTTTTCCAGTTTGTAGGAGGCAAGCTTCAGCACCACCGTATCGCGCAGTTGCGAATTAAACGATTTGTCGGCGGCAATCTCTGCCATCAGTTTCAGCGCTTCGTCGGTTTTGTTTTGTTCCAACAGAATGTTGGCTTTTTGCATTTGCGCCAAATCGCTGAAAATGCCGTAATCTTGACCGGCGATATAGTCAAAAGTTTGGATGCTGTCGTCATATTTGCCCTGGTTTTGCAGGCTCAGCGCATAGGCGTAGGAGTCCGACCATTTTTGGATTTTTTTGGTGTGCCAGGCCTTGATGGTTTCAAAGCTGACGGCAGCGGTGAGGGCGGCCGCCACCAGAATGATGATATAAAGACCGTATTTGTCCCACAGCTTTTTCATCGATTCGTTTTTTAAATCTTCGTTAACTTCTTTAATAAAGGCTTCTTGTGCGCCGGTGTCAATTTCTCTCATTTTCGTACTTTCGTTAAAGTTTGTCTTGTCGTTAAACTATCCAAAGTTATAAACAAATCCTCGGCTTTGGCAACCAAAATATGCGTCCGGCCGGTTTTTAAAACATCATCTGGTCATCGAATAGATAATAAAGTCTCGTGTCCATTGCAAGTCCTGAATCGGGATCGACTTGCCGAACGCCAGCATGTTGTCATCGGTAATGATCGACAGATAATAGCGGTCGGTTGCCGGATTGTAGGCAACCTGAATGTCTTTGATGCGGCTGAGGTCGGCATATTCCTTACGGGACAAAAACAAAAACTTATGCACCAAAATCAACTTGTTGCCTTTGAGGACAATTTTGTCTTTTTTGAACATCATCCCCAGCAGCAAAACGGCAATCACAACCGCAATGCCGAAAATGAGGGCGGTTTTGTAAGGCGATCCGACCAGTCTTTCAATCCGCGCATAGTTAAAAGCGGCGGCGGTCAGTACCAACAGGTAAAAAGCTAACCAAAAAGCGCCCAGAAGGTTGAAAACGTCCCAGAAAACGCGCCGCGGCTTAATAACGGTGCGGTCGGGCTTGCGGATGCAGGCCATGTTTTTGGGCGGATTCGGCATATCGTCATAGATGGAGATCATCCCTTTGGCAAACAGATACTCGCGCAGGCTCTTGTCAAGTTCGGAAACTTCTTTGACGACCGTCCCTTCGTCGGTGTCCATCAGGGTGGGCATGTTCAGCCGTTTGGCGTAATAATACCATATCTGGTAGATGCCGGTGCCGTCGGTGGAAATATAAAGCGGAATGCTTTTTTGCGGATCGCGGTGTTCCAGCTCGATAATGTACTTGTTTTTGTTGAGAATGCCGAACTGAAAAAACTCCAGCCGCAGCCGCACGCCTTCGTAATTGCGCAGAAATTCGCGGAACAGTTCGTTTTCGCCGAAGACGCCGCGCAGATCAACCGAAAAGGTTTTTCCGTTAAAAAATATCTTTTTGTATCGGATGTGCGAAACGATCGAGCTGATAATGATACCAAGTCCCAGCACGATAAACGCGCCGTCCACGGCCGTATGGCTGAATAACGGTTCGCGGGTGTCGGCATCCAGGGCGTAGTTCCAGCCTTCGGGATCGTACATGCCGTTCATCAGTTCAAATAACCCGAGGACAACCATCAGAAATCCGAGGATAATGCCCGGCATCACCACTTTCAGCGGCATCCGGTCGGCGTGTTTGGTCGGCACCTCTTCCAGCTTGAGCTGGTAATCGTAACTTAAATGTCTGGGAAGTTTTTTCCTCATTGCCCACAGTCCTTGTTGTTTTTGTACATTATAAAAAAGCATGGCTTATGTTATAGCATATTTTTTAAATAATCATCTTTTTTTTGTAAAATATAATTAACTTTTAATATATTTTAACTAATCGCGGTTAAGGTAGCAGCGTAACGCCGGTAGATTGGGGGAATAAGTAATGGATTGCAGCTTGGCCAGTGTGTGCGGAGGGTGTTCTTTAAGGCATCTGGCACCGGAGGATTATCGGCAATATAAGCTCAGCCTGGTTCGCAAAGCGCTGCAATCCATTACCCGGCAGGATTTTTCTTTTTCCGAACCTGTTTTTATCGCGGAGGGCTGTCGCCGTCGTGCCGCTTTGGCTTTTCGCCGCACCCGCGGAACGGTGGTGATGGGCTTTAACGCCTTTCGCAGCAAAGAAATTGTCGATTTGCCGTCGTGTCCGCAGCTGACGCCGACTCTTAATCGCAATTTTGACTTTTTTCGCGGTTTGCTCTTCAAACTTTGCCGGGTGCCGCTGACCGTTAAAAGCGGCCGCAAGGGAAAGACGCAGACGGTTTACGTTGATCAGGGAGACTTGTGGGTCACCGAGGCCGATAACGGCTTGGACGTGGTGTTGGAATTTGACCGGCCGCTTAATCTGGAAATGCGCGAAATTATTTTCGAACAGGTCACGGCCAATTCCGACATTATCCGCATTTCCCATCGTTGCGGCGCTGACCGTGGGGCCGAAACCGTTCTTGAAAAAGGACGCCCTTTTATCGAAGCCGGCGGCGTGCCGGTTCTGATTCCGGCGGCAACTTTTCTGCAGCCTTCCCGCGAAGGGCAGGCTGCTTTGACCGATTTGGTGGTCAAATACCTCGGACAGACTTCGGGACGGATTGCGGATTTGTTTTGCGGCGCCGGCACTTTTTCCTATCCGTTGGCGCAAAATCCCGCCAACAAAATCGTTGCGGTCGACTCTTCGGCCGAATTGCTGAACGGTTTTCGCGATTCGGTCAACCGGCGCATGATTCCCAATATTGAAATTGTCAGCCGCAATTTATTTAAATATCCGTTGGAAGGAAAAGAACTCGCGGATTTTGTCGCCGTGGTTTTTGATCCGCCGCGCGCCGGCGCCAAAGAGCAGGCAGGCCGTCTGGCCGCCCTGCCGGCGGGAAAACGGCCGCAAAAGCTGATCGCCGTTTCCTGCAATCCCGAAAGTTTTGCCCGTGACGCCGAAATTTTGCAAAACGGCGGTTACCGGCTGACCGACGTAACGGTGGTCGACCAGTTCGTGTTTACGCCGCATCTCGAATTGGCGGCTCTTTTTACCGACGAAACGGCGATATAAACAACCTGTTGCGGAATGGTTTACAAATAAGCTGCCATTCTTTATAGTTGAAAACATATTAACGGAATAAAGGAATAGTTTCGATGTCAAAAAAAATCTTTTTGGTGGCGGCTTTGCTGATCCTGGCGTCCTGCGCCGCAGAAAAAAAGCCGTTTGTTCACTATTGCCCCAATGTGCAGATGGCGGCGGAATTTACCCGTCTCACGCAAACCGCCGGCCGGGTGCCGGAATCAAAGGTGGAACTGATCGGTTATGAAGGATATTGCCGTCTCGACGCCCGCAATCAGGCTCAGGCGGTGATTGCGCCGATTTTTGAGGTTTCGCGTCTGACCGCGGCTTCGGACGAAACGGTCAGATTCAGCTATTATACCGATACCGGCGACAACAAAGCCGCCCTGATCGGTAAACAGGCTTATCCGGTGAGCGTCAAAGTTTCCGAGGTGGGCGAAAAGGTGATGTATCAGGGAGATTACGTTGAAGTGCGGATTCCGGACGGACAACCGGGTTTTCCGATCAAAATGGGGTTGGTGCTGAGCGACTATCAGTACCGTTATAATCGTACCCATGGCCTCAAATAACAATCAGGAGCAAGCAAATGTCATACAACAATCAGGAACTTTCGTCGCGAATGGCTCATGCGATTCGTTTTCTTTCGGCAGACGCCATTGAAAAGTCAAAATCGGGGCATCCCGGCATGCCGCTCGGGATGGCGGATGTGGCAACCGTGTTGTTCAGCCGTTATATCAAACTGAATCCCGAACAGCCGCGCTGGTTTGACCGCGACCGTTTTGTCCTCTCGGCCGGACACGGTTCAATGCTTTTGTATTCGCTTTTGTATCTGATGGGTTATAAGGATATTTCGCTCGAAGATATCAAAAATTTCCGCCAGCTGGGCGCCAAGACCGCCGGTCACCCCGAATACGGCCATTTGGCCGGCATTGACATCACCACCGGACCGCTCGGGCAGGGGATTGCTTCGGCGGTGGGAATGGCACTGGCCGAACGTCGTCTCAATGCACGTTGGGGGGACGAACTCTGTAACCACCATACTTATGTGATTGCCGGCGACGGTTGTTTGATGGAAGGGCTTTCCGAAGAAGCGATTGCGCTGGCCGGACACTGGAAACTGAACAAGCTGATTGTTTTCTGGGACAATAACAACATTACCATTGACGGCAGCGTCGACAAGAGCAGTTCCGTCGATCAGGTCAAACGTTTTGAAGCGGCGGGCTGGAAAGTGTTAAAAGTTGACGGCCATGATCAGCCGGCGATTGCCGCCGTGATTGAGGAAGCGCAAAAATCCGACCGGCCGGTGCTGATTGCCTGCAAAACCCTGATCGGTTTCGGCGCTCCCGCCAAACAGGGCACTTCTTCCTGCCACGGTGCGCCGTTGGGGGCTGAAGAACGGACGGCGATGGCGCAAAATCTGCAATGGGATCAGGCGCCGTTCGAAGTTCCGGCCGATGTTCTGTCGGCCTGGAGGCAAGCCGGAAAACGTTCTGTTTCCGCTTATGAAAAATGGGTCGGAAACGCGGCGGCAGCGGGCGAAAAATTTGCCGATGCCATCAGCGGAAAACTGCCCGAAAACTGGGATAAAGGGTTAAACGCCCTCAAAAAACAGGCGATTGAAGAACAAACCAAAGTTGCCACTCGCAAAGCTTCGCAGCTGTGTTTGGAAAAAATTGTTCCCGCAGTGCCGGAAATTGTCGGCGGATCGGCCGATCTGGCGGCTTCCAACCTGACTTTTGTCAAAGGCATGAAAACCGTTGAGGCCGGCAATTACGACGGCAATAACCTGATGTACGGCATCCGCGAACACGCCATGGGCGCGATTATGAACGGGATGGCATTGCACGGCGGCGTCATTCCTTACGGCGGCACCTTTTTCGTCTTTTCCGATTATGTGCGTCCGTCCATCCGTTTGGCTGCTTTAATGGGAATACGGGTTGTGTATGTGCTGACCCACGATTCGATCGGTGTCGGCGAAGACGGTCCGACCCACCAACCGATTGAACATCTGGCGTCTTATCGGGCAATGCCGAACGTGTTGATGTTCCGTCCCTGCGACGTGGTTGAAACGGCGGAAGCATGGCAAATTGCCCTCACCACCGAAACCGCGCCGTCACTGTTGGCGCTCAGTCGGCAGAATCTGCCGCTGTTGCGGACTTCGGCACGGCAAAATCTGACCGCTAAAGGCGGATATGTCATTTCAGACGTTGCCAAAGGCGCCCGTCGCCGGGCGACGATCATTGCCACCGGTTCGGAAGTATCGTTGGCGGCGGAAGCGCAGCAAAAACTGCGGGAGCAGGGAATTGAAACGGCGGTTGTTTCGATGCCCTGTACCGAATTGTTTGACCGCCAGGATGAAAAATATCGCCGCAAGGTGCTCGGACGGGCGCCGCGAATTGCGGTGGAAGCCGCGGCCAAATTCGGTTGGGACAAATACGTCGGCAACCGGGGAGAAATAATCGGCATGGACGGATTCGGAGCTTCGGGGCCGGCAGCCGAACTTTACCGTCATTTCGGCCTGACTGTCGAAGCGGTTGTCGAAGCGGTTAAGAAATATTGTTGATTGCGTTTGAAACCGGGAGTGAAAACTTCCGGTTTTTTTACCCCGCTTTTGCGCGCTTTGATAAAAAAACTTGAAAAAAAGCCACGGCTGACTATACTCAGAACAAATCTGATCTAACCCACTTTTAGGAGAAAATTTATGCCTTTAGTTACAATGCGTCAAATTCTGGATCATGCCGCCGAACACGATTACGGCGTTCCGGCGTTCAATATCAACGACATGGAACAGATTCTGGCGGTTTTGCAGGCCGCACGGAAAGTTAACGCACCCGTAATCCTGCAAACGTCGACCGGCGCCCGCAAATTTGCCGGCGACCCGATGATCCGCCATATGGTAGCGGCCGGGATCGAAATGTTTCCCGAACTGCCGATCTGCCTGCATCAGGATCACGGCGCGTCGGTCAACATCTGCCAGTCGGCAATTGTCAACGGCTATTCGTCGGTAATGATGGACGGCTCGCTGGAAGCGGACGGCAAAACGCCTTCTTCGTTTGAATATAACGTCCATGTCACCAAAGAAGTGGTTGCCCGTGCCCATGCCGTCGGCGCTTCGGTTGAAGGCGAACTGGGCGTGATCGGCTCGCTGGAAACCGGTAAAGGCGACAAAGAAGACGGTCACGGCGCCGAAGGAACCATTGACAAGAAACGTCTGGTTACCGATCCCGACGAAGCCGCCCGTTTTGTCGAAGAAACCAAACTCGACGCACTGGCGGTTGCGGTCGGAACTTCGCACGGCGCTTACAAATTTACCCGCAAACCGACCGGTGATATTCTGGCGATTGACGTGATTGAAAAAATTCACCAAAAGCTGCCGAATACCCACATGGTGATGCACGGTTCTTCGTCGGTTCCGCAAGAACTGCAAGATCTGATTAACGCATACGGCGGCGCGATTCCGCAAACTTTCGGCGTTCCGGTCGAAGAAATCGTCCGCGGCATCAAGTCGGGCGTTCGCAAAGTCAATGTCGATACCGATTGCCGGATGGCGATTACCGGTGCAATTCGCAAGTTGTTTGCCGAACAGCCGAAAGAATTTGATCCGCGCAAATATCTCAAACCGGCGATTGAAGAAATGCAGAAAGTCTGCGAAGCCCGCTATATTGCTTTCGGTGCGGCCGGACACGCCGATCGGATCAAAGCGATTCCGATGGCGGAAATGGCCAAGAAATACGCAGCCGGCGAGTTGTAATCGTCTGTGTGCCTAAAAATAAAAAAGCCCGCGGTTAACGCGGGTTTTTTTGAAACCGCGGTCGGTTTATGAATATATATTAGGTCTGATTGCGACATATCATAAAAAGTCCTTGATTTAAATACTTATTATGTTATACATAAATAGTATTATTTAAACAGGGAGAAACAATATGAGTAATACCAGAAATTTTTTAGAAGCCGTTTTTAACGGCGAAATGCCGGTAACCCGAAGAAACCGTTATACCGGAGAACCGGAAAGCGTTTATTTCAACTATGATCAAAATCGGGAAGATTTGGTCGAAAGCCCCGTTCGTTACGGTCGTGCGAGTTCCCGTTTTTCGGAATCTATGGCCTTTGCGCAGCTGACGCCGACGGAGCCGGATTATTCGCGTTATGGTGATGATATCCCGCCCGCCTTGATTGAACGGATAAATGCGGATCAGCGCTTTTGCCGAGCGAATGCGTAATCATTACCAAAATCGTGTCAGACAAAATCCGACCCAAGAACGCTTTTTCAGAGGTTGGATGAATCGCGTCGATGATTTAGAGCGCTAGTCCGACAAATTATTGTCCAAAGCCCGGAGATAATCTTCCACGATTTCCCGGGCTTTATTCGTAGCATGAGTTTGTCCGACAACAACATTCATTGTACCGCATCCGGTTGTTCCACAGGCATCGACTGTTTCATACACAAGTCCTTCTATGTGACGAGCATTTAAAATGTATTTATCCAAAGCTTTTTTGTGGTCTTCTGCTCTTTTACTATACTGTTGAGCGATAATTTTATGAATAAGGGCTTCATAACAATCTGTAGCATCATAGGTGCTATGGAGCATATCTTTGGTGGAGTATGCCTCGTGAGCTGTTTGTTTACGATTCTGATCGCATTTTTCCAACTCGGCGCGATAACCGTTAATAATGTCTTCCTTCGATTGACGTGCCGAAACAGAGGTGCTGATCAGTAAAATCGCTATAATGAGAATCAGTTTTTTCATATGATTAATCCAGCAAATTAGCATTCAAAGCCCGGAGATAATCTTCCACGATTTCCCGGGTTTTGTTTGCAGCGGTAGATTTGCCAATTACAATTTTTGCCGTCCCGCATCGATTGTCACAAGCGTCGGTTGTTTGATACACTAAATTGCTTATGGCATATGAGGCTTGCATATAATCAGTCAGCGCCTTTTTATGTTCTTCTGCTCTTTTACTATATTTTTGCTCAATGATTTTATGAATAAGTGCTTCATAACAATGAGTGGCGTCATAAGCGCTTTTGATCATATCTGCGGTGGAGAAAGCATCATAGGCTTGTTTGTCAAAAGCTTTATCGCATTTTTCCAACTCGGCCTTATAACCGTTAATAATGTCTTCCTTCGATTGACGCGCCGAAACCGGGGTGCTGATGAGCAAAAGCGCTAAAATGAAGATCAGTTTTTTCATGGCGTTTTCCTTAACCTTATATCTAAGAATATAATACAATTCTCTGTCCGCAAAACAAGCAAAATATCGGTTGTACCGCTGTAAAAAGAGTATGCGAAAAATTTTTTTCGTGCTATAAATTTCGGAAATTAAAACAACTTCGGATTAAAAATGCTTCGTATCAGTAACTTTAAACTTCCGCTGCCAAGCGATGAAAAGAAACTGCCGCAACTTCTGGCGGCGGCGATCGGCGTACCGGTTACCGACGTCAAGATTCTCAAAAAAGCGATTGATGCCCGCAGCCGTTCTCAGATTTGGCTGATTTACACTTTGGAGTTTGCGACTGCCGATGAGCCGCAAGTTTTGCAACGCCGGCTCCCGTTTGTTGAAAAGAGCGAGACGCCGCCGCCGTTGGAAATCCCGCCTTCGCGGCTGAACGGTCGGCCGTTGGTGGTCGGCAGCGGTCCGGCCGGAATGTTTGCGGCGCTGATCTTGGCGCGTGCCGGCGCCAAGCCGATTGTGCTTGAACGCGGCAAAGCGGTCCCCGAACGGCAACGGGACGTCGAAAATTTTTGGAACCGCCGTTGTCTCAATCCCGATTCCAACGTTCAGTTCGGCGAGGGCGGCGCCGGTACTTTTTCCGACGGCAAACTGATGACCGGAATCAAAAAAGACCGTTACACGGTCGAAGTTTTTAACAGTCTGGTGACTGCCGGCGCACCGGCGGAGATTCTGTATCTGGCCAAACCGCATCTCGGGACTGACAAGCTGGCGCTGATCGTGCAAAATATCCGCGCCGAAATTGTGGCTTTGGGCGGCGAATATCGTTTTGAAAACCGGTTGGAAGATCTGACAATTGATCAGGAACGCCTCAAAGCGGTTAAGATTCGCGCCGCTGACGGCACCGTTTACGAAGAACCGGTTTCGCATTTGGTGCTGGCGGTGGGACACAGCGCGCGCGATACCTTTGAAATGCTGCACCGCCGCGGTGTGCCGATGACGGCGAAGGCTTTTTCGGTCGGGGTACGGATCGAACATCCGCAATCTTTGATCAATCGCGCGGTTTACCATGATTTTGCCGGATCCCCCGGCTTGGGCGCTGCCGATTACAAACTGGCGGTGCACCTGCCGAACGGTCGTTCGGCTTACAGCTTTTGCATGTGTCCGGGCGGCGTGGTGGTTGCGGCGGCGTCGGAAAACGGCCGGGTGGTGACCAACGGCATGAGCTATTACGCCCGCGACCGCCAAAATGCCAACGCGGCGCTGCTGGTCGGGGTAACGCCGGAGGATTACGGCGGTGATCATCCGTTGCAGGGGATGTATTGGCAACGGCAGCTGGAAGAAAAGGCTTTTGTTGCCGGCGGACGAACTTATGCCGCGCCGGCGCAACGGGTGCAGGATCTGTTAAAAGACCGCCGCTCATCCTGCGGGGGTGCGGTGACCCCCAGTTACGGTTGCGGCGTGGTCTGGCGCGATTTTAAAGATGTTTTGCCGCCGTTTGCGATTGATACGCTCAAGCTGTCGATTGTCGAGATGGACAAGAAACTGCACGGTTTCAATTTTCCCGATGCCGTAATGACCGGGGTGGAAACACGCAGTTCGTCCCCGGTCCGTATGATGCGGGACGATAATCTGCAAAGTCAGCTGACCGGTCTTTATCCCTGCGGAGAAGGTGCCGGTTATGCCGGCGGCATTGTTTCGGCTGCCGTAGACGGCATCAAGGTTGCGTTGAGCATTTTGCAAGAACGGAGCGGACAATAAAGGACAATTTATCCCAACAAACCGAGCCGGAGAGTTAAAAAAAGCACCGATCTTAAGATCGGTGCTTCGCGTTTCCCTAAACTGATTATTTGGAGTGTCTGTCTTTTAGGGAAAAATGTTACCAATGGCTTCATTTTGTCTTATTTTGACTTTTTTTGTTTTATTTGTCAAATAATAAATCGAGAGATTGCCGATAAAAGAAAAAAATCTTCTTATTCGGCATTGTTTCCGGGTTGCTGTTCTTTGGCATATTTGGCGCCGCCGTTGATGTCTTTCAGATAATCTTCCCAGTCTTGTTCATGGTCGAGTTCCTGATGAAGAATTTTGCGGGAGATCGAAAAAGTTTCGTAATCTTTGCCCCAGCAAAGATCGCATATCTCCTGATAACGCTTGACGGCGCAGCGTTCGGAAGCGAGATTTTGTTTGAGGAGTTCGACGTCAAAAGGATTTTCCGGCGAAATATAGCGGCAAACGGCAACTTTTTCCCAGTCTCCGGGACTGAGAACCGGGGTGCCGCCCAGTTGAATGATCCGGGTTGCCAGCCAGCCGGCGTGTTCCAGCTCTTCGCCGGCGTGTTTCATAAATTCTTTTTGAATGGCGCGACGCATCGGTCCTTCAATCACCTGGGCCCCAACCCAGTACTGATAATAGGCCAGCCATTCTTCCGCATAGGCAACGTTTAAAAGATTTAACAGTTCGGCATGGTCGACGCTGCTGATTTTTTTTGCCATTTCACCCATTGTTTTTCTCCTTTTGATTTAAGAGTGGTTAAATACTCTGAGCTAGATAATTACTGTTAAAGAAAAATCAACCTATCGTTCTTATAATAAGTTTATAAAGATGTTGAATATTTGCGGAGGAAACATGGTTTTAATAGCCCCCAGTATATTGGCTGCCGATTTCGGCCGCCTCGCTCTTGAAACGGCAGCGGTCGAAGACGCCGGCGCCGATTGGCTTCATCTCGATATCATGGACGGGCATTATGTTCCCAACCTGACCTTCGGTCCGGCCGTGGTCAAAAGTCTGCGCGACGGCAGCAGTCTGGTTTTTGACACTCATCTGATGGTTGTCGAGCCCGATCGGATGATCCCCCGGTTTGCCGAGGCCGGTTCCGATATTCTGACGGTTCATGCCGAAGTTTGTCCGCATTTGGACCGCACACTGGAAATGATTCGCAGTTTGGGCAAAAAAGCAGGGGTTTCGCTCAATCCTTCGACGCCGGAAACCGTGCTGGAATACGTTCTTGACAAACTGGATCTGATTTTGGTGATGACGGTTAACCCGGGTTTCGGCGGTCAGTCGTTTATCGAGACACAACTGGAAAAAATCGGCCGGATTAAGAAAATGATTGGCCGCCGGCCGATCCTGATTGAAGCTGACGGCGGAATTAATCCGGAAACGGCACCGCGTTGTATTGACGCCGGCGCAGACGTGCTGGTTGCCGGCAGCGCGGTTTTCCGCGGCGGCAATTATGTTGCAAATATTGCGGCTTTACGCTAAACTCTGATAAATGACAATCCGATAAGAAGGAGAACCGAAATGGCTTTGGTAATGGTGGTTGAAGACGAAGAGGCTCTGGCTCTGCTTTTGAAATACAATCTGGAGAAAGAAGGCTATGAAGTCATTTGGGAGTCTTCAGGCAACAAAGCTCTGGCGGCGGTCGAAAAATATTGCCCGTCTGTCATTTTGCTCGACTGGATGCTGCCCGAACTTTCGGGTGTGGATATCTGTAAGATGATTCGCAACAAGCCCGATATTAAGGATATCCCGATTATCATGCTGACGGCCAAAGGGGAAGAAGAAGACAAGATTAAGGGGTTGTCGGCCGGTGCCGACGACTATGTCACCAAACCTTTTTCGGTGCCGGAACTGATGGCTCGGGTTAAAACCAACCTGCGCCGGGCGCCGGAACTTTTGCCGCAAAAAGAACTGGTGTTTGAAGATATCCGCATGGATTTGTCGGAGAAAAAGGTTTTTCGCGGCGACAAATATATTCACCTCGGACCGACCGAATTCCGGTTATTGCGGATGCTGATGGAAACGCCGGGAAAGGTCTTTTCGCGTGAGTTTCTGCTTAAGAATGTCTGGGGTAACAACATTTATGTCGAATCGCGCACCGTCGATGTTCATATCCGCCGGCTGCGCAAGTCGTTGAACGAATTCGGCCCCGATTATATCCGTACCGTACGGGCAACCGGCTATGCGATTGATACCGGTCATGCCGAGGATAACGAAGCTGAAAAATAGCGATCCTGCCGAGGTTGACAAAAAAACGGAGACAGCTTATACTTAACGGCATAATGATTATTATTTATAAATTTCTTAACATATGAAGCAAGAAACAGCAAAAACAGCCGCCTGTCTTCTCCTCGGAGCAGAAAGCATCGGTATGGTGGCGGCATTTGTAATCAGCGTGTTAACCGTGACCGAATGGGGAGATGTTCCGTTTTCCGGTCGTGCCTTGTGGCTGGCCGATTACGGTTTTTTCGTACTGGCGACCTTAACGGCACTTTACGGATTTGTGTTGCGTCCCCTGCGTCGTAAGGCGATGGAAAGCTTTTATCCGTCCAACGGCTGCAATTGGTGTGTATACGGCGGCGAAGCGCTGTTTGTCGTTTTGTTTACGTTCTGCGCTTTTCTTCAGGCGGCATGGTTGTCAATCGGGGTTCTGAGCGTTTATTCGCTGTGGAAACTCGCCGAGATTGTCAAAGACCTCTCGCGTCTGAACAATGGCAACGTCTGTTTTTAGAACTGACGGTTCTGATCAAAAAAATAAGGTTAGCATTTCAAGCTAACCTTATTTTTTTATGGCGATCACGTTTTACCTTTCGCATGCGCCCGGAGTGTCGACAGCCGTTTCGGCCGTAACGACGCCGTAGGCGTTTCCGGCTTTGTCAAAGGCCACTTGTTTGCCGGTGGTCGTCGTGACGGAAAGCATTCGGCGTTGTTGTACAAGCGCGGCGGAAATTGTAGGCAGCAGCGGCAGATGATAGCGGCTTCTTTCCATATAGTTGTTTCCAAAGTGCTTGAGGACGACGATAACTTGGGCCTCGGGGTTGAAAGAAGCGTTCTCAACCCGTTGCAATTGACAGCTTTCAATTAACAGCCGGTTGATGCTTTCTGTGCTTTTTCCGGAACGGGGAGACAGGCAGATGACCAAAAACGCGATGATCATTATGCCGATGGCTGCGACGGTAAATCCAGATCGTTTGTCTTTTTTTCTCATATTGTAAAAATTAATAATTATTATTGCCGCTTATTATAAAGGTTATTGCCTTTTTTGTCTATAAAATTTATCGGTATGATGATCAAATTTCTTGCTATGGATAATATTTTACGGCATTATAAGGGCCAAAACAGAGAAGGAAGACTGGAAAAATGAGTTTGAAATTTGAAATCCTCGGCCGTTCCGGCAAAGCCCGCCGCGGCCGCTTGCATACCAAACACGGAATTGTCAATACCCCGGCCTTTATGCCGGTCGGAACCTGTGCGACCGTAAAAGCGATGATGCCGGAATCGGTGGCGGCGACCGGTGCGGAAATACTGCTCGGCAACACCTATCATCTGATGTTGCGCCCGGGGGCGGATTTGGTCGAAAAAATGGGCGGCCTGCACCGCTTCATGAATTGGGACAAGCCGATTTTGACCGATTCGGGCGGTTTTCAGGTAATGAGCCTGACCGGGTTGCGCAAACTGAACGAGCAGGGGGTGGAGTTCAGTTCTCATGTTGACGGTAAAAAATATTTTCTTTCTCCCGAAGAGTCGATGAAAATCCAACATAAGCTCGATTCCAATATTACCATGTGTTTGGATGAATGTGTTAAACTGCCGGCCTCGTATGAGACCGTCAAACAGTCGGTAGAGATGTCAATGCGCTGGGCCAAACGAAGCCGTGATGCCTGGATTAACCGTGACGGTTACGGCATTTTCGGTATTCAGCAAGGCGGAGATTATGAAGATTTGCGCGCGTATTCGGCGGAAAAGTTGAAAGAGATCGGTTTTGACGGCTATGCCATCGGCGGTTTAGCGGTCGGCGAAGGACAGGAAACGATGTTCAGGGTTCTTGACTATGCGCCGGGAATGCTGTCGGATGACAAACCCCGTTACCTGATGGGCGTCGGTCGGCCGGACGATATCGTCGGCGCGGTTTTGCGCGGAGTGGACATGTTCGATTGCGTGATGCCGACCCGTTCGGGACGAACGGCTCAGGCGTTTACCCGTTTCGGCACCGTTAATATCCGCAATGCACGCCACCGCGAAGATCCGCGGCCCCTGGAAGAAGGCTGCGACTGCCCTCTGTGTACTCATTATACCCGCGCTTATCTGCATCATTTGCAAAAAGCTAACGAGATATTGGCGGTTATGCTGCTGACATGGCATAATATTCGTTACTATCAACGATTGACTGCCGGTTTGCGCACCGCGATCGAAAATAATGCTTTGGACGCGTTTGCCGCCGATTTTTATGCCGATCAGGCTCGCGGTGATATTGAGGAGATTTGAAAATGACAGAAAATCAACATTGCATTCCATCCAAAAACCTGCGGGTCTGCGTTTCCGGCGGCCATTGTGACGGCAAAGATCCGGCCTATGTCGAAGAATGTTATAAAATGGGCGCCAAAATTGCCAAAATGGGTTTTCGTCTTGACTACGGCTTCTCAAACTCGGGCGTGATGGGAGCGGTGGCTCGCGGCGTGCTCGATAATTGGAAAGAACGCGAAGACAAATATTATAACGACGTAACGCCGATTGTCGGCGTGACCACCCGTGAATATTACGAACTGTACGAAAAAGACGATATTTTGCAACAGATCAGCGAAGTGGTGTTGGAAGATACGCTGGAAAATCGTAAGATCAAACTGTTGGAAGCGGATATCGTCGTGTTTGCCCCCGGGGGCGTCGGTACCTTGGATGAACTGGCCTATGATTGTGTGGCAATGCAGGACGGCTTTTTGAAAACCAAGCCGTTCATCATCTATAATATCAACGGCTTTTTCTATCATATTCTCGAATATCTGAAAGTTTTGGCGGCAAGCGGTTTTGCCGCGCCGGTACCGTTCATCGTCGTTGACGACAGCGAAGAGCTGGAAACCGCTTTTCGTCTGCTGCGGCTGCGCTATAACAATTGCGCAAATTCGGAAGAAGCTTATGCCGCCGCCCGACAGCTGGCTTATGAACTGCCGTATTTCCTCAAGAAAAAAACCGACAGCAGCGTCCATGTCGAAGACATTATGACGGCAATGGAAAAAGTCAAGTCGGACGGCAGCGAAGAACAAAGACAGGTGTTGGAAAGCGAAGTTGAACAGGCTTATCTGGAAAAAGAAATTGAGCGCATGTACGATCGGCTGGCTAAAACCGGCCGCGATACGGCAATTGTCAGTGATAAGCTGACTCGGCTCAAACAAAGGAAGAAAAAATGGAAATAAAGACGATACCTTCGTCGGTGTGGAAGTTTTTATGGCACTATTTTTCCCGGCAGAAGATTTTGTTTTTTTCGACTCTCGGCGCTATTGTCTCGGGGGAGTTTCTGGTCCGGCTGTCTCTGTATTATGCGGCGCAAATTGTAGAAGTTATTGCCGGTGAGGGCAGTCGTGAACAAATGTTGCACCGGGCGTTGGTGTTGGTGGTGATTGCCTCGGTCTTGCTGCTGGCAAAAAGCCTGGCCCAGAACTTTATCGCTTTTTTGGAAGCGCGGTTCATGCCTTCATGTGTGGCAAATGTGGCCAAAGATCTGTTTGACTATGCTCATCAGCATTCCACGGCTTTTTTTGCCGAAGAAATGGCCGGTAACATTTCCGGCAAGACCAAAACGATTATCGACAGCATTTATCCGATTTACTATAATCTGGTGTGGGGTTTTTTGACTCCGCTGGTGGCCATGCTGATTACCATCGGATTTGTTGCGGACATTAACCTGCTTCTGGCATTGATTTTGTTGATGCTGAATTTGTTGGTGATTTATGTGATTTATCGCCTGAGTCGCGGTATGGTTCCGGTTTCCGAACGGCGTGCCCGCACCATGTCGGAAGCAAACGGCGTGTTGGTTGACAGCATCACCAACGCCGGTTTGGTTAAAAATTTCAGCCGTTATAAATATGAGAAAAAACACTATTTCAAATATATGAAAACGGCGGCGGCTGCCGATCGCGCCGAGACTCGCAAATTCGGACAGATTTTTATCTGGCAGAACCTGTTTCGCGCGCTGGTACAGGTGCTGTTTTACGCGTTGCCGGTATGGTACTGGTATGTCGGCAAAATCAACATTGCCGATTTTGTTTTGTTACAGTCGCTAATTGCGATTTTGAGCAATACTTTCAGTATGCTTTCGATGAATTTTATGCAGTTTTTCAAAATTTACGGCAGCATCCGCGACGGTTTGAATTTGTTGTCGAAGCCCTGTGACGTCCGCGATGCTCCCGGTGCGGCCAAGCTCAGGATTTCCGGTGCGGCGATAGAGTTTCGCAATATTCAGTATCGTTATAAAGGAGCACGCTTTTTGTTTGAAGACTTCAATCTGCAAATCGGCGGCGGCGAGAAGGTCGGTCTGGTGGGGCGATCAGGTTCGGGAAAATCAAGCCTGATAAAGCTTTTGTCCCGCTATTACGATCTTCAGGGCGGCATAATTACGATTGACGGTCAGGATATTACCCGGGTCACTCAGGACAGTCTTCGTCGTCAGATTGCGCTGATTCCGCAGGATCCGAGCTTATTTAACCGCAGCATTATCGAAAATATCCGTTACGGCCGTCCTCAGGCCGCCGATGAAGAAGTGTTTGAAGCGGCGCGGCAGGCATATATTCATGATTTTATCGTCAAACTGCCGGAAGGCTACCAAACCAAGGTCGGCGAACGCGGCGTCATGCTTTCGGGCGGAGAGCGCCAACGAGTCGCGATTGCCCGTGCCATCCTGAAAAACGCGCCGATTTTGATTTTGGATGAAGCGACGTCGGCTTTGGACAGCGAAAGCGAACGTTATATTCAAGAGTCGCTGAAACAACTAATGGCCGGCAAAACGGTGATTGCAATTGCTCACCGTTTGTCAACCCTCAAGGAAATGGACCGGATTGTGGTGATGGACAAAGGTAAAATCGTTGAAAGCGGCTCGCATCCGGCATTGATTCGCCGCAAAGGTGCCTATTGGGGCTTTTATGCGATGCAGTCTTCCGGTTTTATTGAAGCGGAGGACTGAAAATGCTGAAAGCCGTCTGGTCGTTTTTCTTTTTATCCGCCTTTGCTGCCGCTTTGTGGCAGAGTGCCGGCGGTGTGCTGACGGTATGGAATGAGATGGCGGCAGCGTTGTTCTCGTCGGCCAAAGCCTCGTTTACGATTGCCCTCAATCTGACCGGGGTGTTGTGCCTGTGGCTGGGACTGCTGAAAATTGCCGAAAAATCCGGAATTACAGAGATGCTGGCCCGCATGCTGAAACCGTTGTTCGTACGGATTATGCCAGGTGTTCCGCCCGATTCTCCGGCCATCGGTTCGATGGTTATGAATATTGCCGCCAACGTTTTGGGACTGGACAATGCCGCGACCCCGGCCGGGTTAAAGGCAATGGAGCAGCTACAGGAGGTCAATCCGCACAAAGATCGTGCGTCTGATGCCCAGATTTTGTTTATGGTGATCAATTCTTCGGCGGTGACTCTGATTCCGATGACGATTCTGATGTATCGTTCAGAGCTTGGCAGCAGCAGTCCGGCGGCGGTTTTTATTCCGATTTTGTTGGCCACCTCGGTTTCGACTTTAGTCGGCTTTTTGTCCGTGGCCTGGGTTCAGAAGCTGAATGTGTTCAATCGGGTCGTTTTAAGCTGGATGTTGTTTTTAGCCGGTTTGGTTGCCGCGGTTGCCTGGGCTTTTTTGCGGCTTCCGATAGAGGCCCGGACTGAGGTTTCGGCCGCGGCGGGAAATTTTCTTCTGATTTTGATCATCGTTTGGTTTATTTCGTGGGGCTTGCGGAAAAAAATTGACGTTTACGAAGTTTTTATCGAAGGTGCCAAAGAAGGATTTAAAATTGCGGTGACCATTATTCCGTATCTGGTGGCGATGCTGGTTGCCATTGCCGTTTTTCGGGCGTCGGGAATGTTTGGCCTGCTGTTGGACGGTCTGCAAAATCTGTTTGCTTTCGCCAAAATAGATACTGAATTTATTCCGGCCTTGCCGACGGCTTTGATGAAACCGCTTTCCGGAAGCGGAGCGCGCGCTTTGATGATCGAAACGCTGCAAAACTATGGTGCCGACAGTTTCCCGGGATTTGTCGCTTCGGTTGTGCAGGGGTCTACGGAAACGACTTTTTATGTTTTGGCGGTTTATTTCGGCGCGGTAAAAATTTCTAAGACCGGGGCGGCTCTTCCTTGCGCGTTGCTGGCCGATCTGGCCGGAATCGTTGCTGCAATTATGCTCAGCTACTTTTTTTATACGACGCACGTTTAAGACGGGGCGTAACAACTTGTTTTAGGCTGTAAACGTTGTGAGACAACGTTTATATGGCAAAACAGACTATTGCAAAAAAAGGTACGTTTTTTTGCTGCACAAAATTTCTTCGCTAAGGCTTGATTTTTGGTCTTGCTTTTCCTTGCATTTTAACGTACAATATTTTCAATCACCTGAACCTAACAATTTTAATAAAGGGGAATGATTATGAAAATATTGGGCAGAACTTTAGCAGTATGTATGCTGTTGGCATGCGGCTGCCTTTGGAGTGCCGGCAACGTTGCGGCCAAGGTCTGTTTCGTCGGCGATCCCGACTGTGCCGGCGGCGC
>CAJTLY010000011.1 GCA_910577095.1 uncultured Alphaproteobacteria bacterium | reverse complement strand
TCGTATCGTCTGAACTACGAAGTTCCGGTTTATGACGATCACGTAACGCGTCAGGTTATGCCGTACTACTACTTCAGCAACCTGCAAGACAACGGAGGAAAGCTTGAAACGGCGGACTCTTACGTCGATGAAGGGATAGCGTACGCGCGTCGGATCTATCGTCATTCGATTTCGGTAGATTTCGGAGGCGAGACGTATGAAGTAAAGGCGGAAGTAACGCTGAGACGAACGATCGGTCCTGCCGGCAGCCCGTATATTCTGCGGAGCGAGGTAATGGACAAGTCGGTTGAAGCGTTGTCGAACGGAAACGGTTTCTTGTCGTCGATCAAAGTTAAGTCAGTGATGTCGACGGGGTCGGAAGAAGAGAAGACGTATACGGCGGAACTTCCTTCGATCAGCGAAAGGACGACAGGAGAAGAGATCACGGTTCGGGGTTCGCTTTCGGATCTGAAGCTTGAAAGCACGGAGATCGAAGAAACCGGTCGTTCGTTTGAAGAAGGCGGCGAGTATGTAACGTTGGAACGGATCAGTGAGAACTGTGTTCTGCATTACAACCAGTTTGATCTTCGGATACCGTTGGTTCGTTACGGTGCTCTGTTTGACAACATCGTGATCCAGGAAGACATGGCGGGCGTTTCGTACGAGGGCCAGGAGGTTAAGGTAAAAGACGCCGACTGGGACTTTATCGAAAGCGACGGCAACAAACAGCACTACTTCCTGACGCTGACGGTCGAAGTAAAGATCGGCGCGCTGACGGTAGAGGGAATTTACAACGGCTGGTTCGTCTTTGTCGAATAACTGCCCGAGGAATTCCTCGATTCTTAAAAAAGCACTGTTTCATACGAAACAGTGCTTTTTTGTACCCGGAAAACCCGGCTATAGCGAAGGTATCTTTTTGTATAGGGGATGAAAAATAAAAAGGCACCGGTACGGCGCCTTTAAGATTAAATGTCTTATAACCGACTATTTCCAGCGAATACGAAGTTTGGCCAGCTCACGGCCGTCGCTGCGGGCATGAATACTGTGTAATGTCGTCAGATCGTCGATTTGGGTTTGAACTTCTATTCCTTCGCCAAACAGGCCTTCTTTCTTAAATGCAATCTCCAGCCCTGCGGGGTGATGCGACAGCCGAAAATCCGCCGGCACCGCTTCCGAAGCCCACAACGGGTAAACGGCATTGTTGACATGGCGGTTGACGTCGATATCGTCATAACGAACCTTAAAAACACTTATAAAATCCGTTCTTTCCGGTTCGGGAAGGCGGGGAAAATCAGTTTCCAGGCTGCGCTCGTCAATCACTTTGTACATGGGCAGATTATCGCGCAGAACTACCGGCCGTTTTTTGGCGAAATCAATGAGGACCCATTGACTGGAAGCGCGGATAATCGGCGTTCCTTGGGCGTCCAGAATCACAAAGTCACGAACGGCGCCGAGTTTTTTCTCTACGGCCGGCCATGAAACGACGGTTATCTTTTCGTGCCACGAAGGCATCCGGTCAATCGCAACCTGATAGTTGGAACCGACCCAGGCGAGGCCGTGTGCCAGACAGTGTTCAATTCCAACGCCGAGATTTGAAGCGTGAGTGTCGGCGGTGTCCTGAAAGATGTTCATCAGGGTCAACAGGCGCAAAGTGCCGTCGCGATTGCATTCATAACTTTTGATATGATAGTCCAGTGAAATTTTATCGACTTGCATTAAGTTCAACTCCGTAAAGAGAGTTTGACTTCTTGTTTCTCGCTCTCATCATCGCCCCACAGCAAACGGCTCAGCCAGTTTCTTTTTTGTTTAACCGGTTCCGGAACCGCGGCAGCGGCGTATAAAGTTGTATAGACGGCATGCCCTTTTTTGGCGGTTTCGAGGGCTGCCAGCAGTTTTTTGTGATAAATCCGAGCTTTCCTCGGTTTTTTAGAATGGTAATCTGTTGCCGCTTTCATCCAATCCTGACGACGGTCATATAAGCGTTTAAGAAAACGAGCTGCATATTCCACGTTGGTTTGCGGATCAAAAGCTTCTTCCAAACTGGCAAATTCGTGCCCGTGGAATTTCATGTTAATTTGCATACAACCGACGTCAAAGCTTTTAATCCCGCGTTTGCGAAAAGCTTTTGCCGCGGCGATGGCCGCTTCTTTGGTTTTATAATAATGACCTTTTCCGCGGACGTTGATTGTCCAGGGCCAAGCCATTTTCTGCTGAGTTTGGCTGTTCCATTTACCGGTTTCGACGGTTGAGATCGAGGTGAGCAGATATTTTTGAATCTGGTACCTTTCTTCCGCTTTGGTGGTTGCATCCATACAAACAAACGCGTCATCCACAACTACGGTGTCCCGGGCGTTTGCCGGCAGGGGCTGAAACAACATCAGCAATATAAGAAAAAACATAAAAAATTTGATACTTCCAACAGTATCCCTCTGTTTCCCCAAACTGCCACAGACATCCCTCAAACCAGTGGTTGATTTCAATCTGCTTAACGGCAAAATAAATAGAAAAAAGATCGATTTGGGGGCAGGTTATACAATAACGGCCCATAGCCATAAAGCATTAAAACAGAGGCGTTTATACCATATTTATTTTTTAAAATCCAGTAAAAAATTGCCAAGATCAATCACAGCTGCACAGATATCGGAGCTAATGTATTGAAAATTAGCATTTTTTTTATACACAGCCTCGTCTTCGTACAAGCTGCGGTTAATCTCTATTTGCAGTGTATAAACGTTTTTGCGCGGCTGACAGTAGTTAAAACTGATGTGTGCCCCCGAATACGGGCAGTCGAGACTGACGTTATACTTTTGTTTCAGCCGTTGCAGCATAAACTCATACATTTCGGAAGGGCAGCTCTGCTCAAACAACGTGCCGAGACAGAACTCGATTTGCCGGTTGTCCTGCATGATATTGCAGATTTTTGAAGGCATGGAGTGACAGTCGAGTACCAGACAGAAACCGAACTTTTTGCTGCAGCGGTCAATCATCTTTTGCAAATGGGCGTGATAGGGATTGTAGACGTTTTTGATCCGCTGCAGGGCTTCTTCATAATCAAGCAAACCGCCGTATATATTCTGTCGCGAAGCTGTAATGCGGTGAAACAAACCCAAACCGACCCGGCAGCGCCGGTTGCCGACAACCATGTCGGCGTTGGGATAATTGTAAAACATCGAAGGGTCAAGCTCAATCGCATCGCGGTTCACGTCGATAAAGGCGCGGCCGACGTTTAAAGCGACCATCGGAATGCCGAGGTTGGAAGCGTCCATGAACAATTCGTCAACAAACGGATCTTCGTTGCTGCGCAGTTCATTGACGTCAACTTCGACATTGTCGAGAAATTCCTGCGGAAAAACGCGGCCGCTGTGCGGCACCGACAGAACAATCGGATAACGCGGTTCTTTGGTGTTGTGTTCGCTGATGATGTTTAGTTTGGAATAATCAACGTTAAAATCAATTTTTCGCTCTGTCATGGCTACTCCTGCATCATGTTGGAAAATCTATCGTACTCGTAAAAGATTAACTTTTTGATAACAAAAAGCATTTCAAAAATTGAACCCGTTTCTAATATAAAATTTATGGTAAGTAAAAAAAAGTCTTGCCAAATTAATCGGGATAGGCTAAATAGATATCCATCACACGGGTGTGTAGCTCAGCGGTATGAGCACTACGTTGACATCGTAGGGGTCACAAGTTCGATCCTTGTCACACCCACCATTTTTGAAAGCAGGTTAAAACCTGCTTTTTTTTTATATCTTGAATTTCCGCTGTCAAAAATAGACAACCGGGCAACCGGTGTATTCCGGCGCCGGCAGAAAGGTTTTTGTTTTTAAAGATCGAAATGCCGCAGACAGTTCGGGTGGCAAAAGATACCCTATATAAGTGTTTGATAATTTAGAGATAACTTATCAAACCTGTTACAAGAAAATTCTCATTAACAGAATTAAGGGATTTGCCATGATATATGGATATTTAAGAATAAGCACCTGTAAACAGGATTTGGAAAACCAAAAATTTGAGATCAGGGAATTTATAAATAAAAATTCTTTGGAAATCGATCGTTGGGTTGAGGAAACCGTTTCTTCGTCAAAGGATTTGGAAAAGCGAAAATTGTCCAAGTTGTTGAACAAGCTTAACGATACCGACATTTTGCTCTGTTCGGAATTGAGCCGTCTGGGGCGGAATTTGCTGCAGGTGATGGCAATTTTGCATCAATGCATGGAAAAGGGGTGTCAGGTATGGACCATCAAAGAGGGGTATAAGTTGGGAGATGACATAAACTCCAAAGTTTTGGCCTTTGCGTTTTCCCTTTCCAGCGAAATTGAAAAAAACATGATCAAATCACGGACGATGCAGTGTTTGCAAAGGCTGAAAGCCGAAGGGAAGGTGCTGGGGCGCCCCAAAGGCAGCAAAAACAAAAAAGGCAGCAAACTGGCGGGAAAGGCGCCGCAGATCAAAAAGTTGTTGGACGGCGGTGCATCCAAAAGCCACATTGCCCGCTTGCTGAAAGTCAACGAAAGTACATTATATCGTTATTTGAACAATTTACCGGTATAAAACCAAAGGAGTAAAAGCCGCAAAACCGCCTTTTAAAATCGGTAAAGGGCGGTTTTTATATCCAAAATTTGATGTCAGCGAATTTGGCTGACAGTTTCGCGAAAGAATTTTTTATAAGCTTCGTTATTGTCAATCAAAATTTCGGCATTGTTGTCCGTTTCCGAGCATATAACCGGCAGGGTTATTTCTTTTTCGAGAAATTCTCGGGCAACGCTTTCGTCAAAATTATCAATTTGTTCTTTTTTGTACTGGCGGATAATTTGTTCGATCACCGCCGGTTTGAGGGCAGAGAATTCGCGCATGATGCTTTCGTCCATCACCGTGTTGAGTTTGATGCGGAAAAATTCCCACGCCTGTTCCATTGTCAGATTGTAGGGTTTCAGCCGACGATTGATAATCTCGATTTCAGGACGGAAATATTCGTTGTAAACTTTGGGAAAACGCGTCATTTCATATCCCTGTTTGCGGCAAAAACCGGCGTATCCTTCTGTCATTCGGTAGGTGCTGGCGAGAGCAAGTCCCAGCTTTTCGTCATTTTGCTGCTGCGGATGGTGCCAAAACAAAGATCCGAAGCTGAGAAGAAAACCGACGGCGATAACCGCGGCTTCGCCCCAGTGCCAGCCGTTTTGCAGTTGCAGTTTGGTGTTTTTTTTGCGGTTATGAAAATTAATGCGCTTTTGAATGGTAATCAGCAGATACAGGCCGGTCAGCCAGACGGCGGTAAGCGCAAACCATACGGTATAAAGATATGTCAATCGGGCGCTGCCGTAATAAAAAGCCACACACAATCCGGTCTGAATAAACAAACATGCCGTATAAGCGACGGCCGTTTGCCTGAAATGCCGTCCTTCGGTTTTGCTGCGTTGCAGATTAAGGCGAACGGTTTGCAGCAGCGGATAAATATAAAAGATTCCCAACAGCCACCCCCGGACGACCGGGAAAATTTGGTTGTCGCGGGTATCGCGCCGAACCGCCTGCCAGTTTTTGTACATCCAATAAATCTGATACAGGCCGCCGCTGACCAAGCTGCTGATCAGCAGACGCCTGACCGGCACCGGGTAAAAAATGACCGGGCGGCTGTAATTGACGTCTTGGTTACGTTCAATAAAACGACGGATGTGGCGGAGACGGGCCCGGTCGGCCCAAAAAGCGTTGACGATTCTGGTTCCGAGCATCACGAGCGGAATAACCCAAAGACTGCGAACGGCAGCATAACCGGCTGTCATCAGAATGAGGCTGCCGCAAAAATACAGCAGAAAGTATCCCGGCATTGCGGTATAGAGATAGTAAAACGAATTGAAGATAAAAGCGTACAAATTAAACCGCCCGGGACGGGGGGTGTTTTTTAACTGTTCCTGATATTTTTCCAGTCTGGTTTCCGTTCGCATCGCATACCTCGTTTGAGAAAGGAGCCGTACGCTTACGTTATCGTTTTTTCCCCGCAAGGTCAAGCGGATAAGTTTGGCGTTGCCGAAAAATTGTTGCATAATATCTGCTTTGCCTATAACTTTGAAAAAACGAAAGCGGGAGACTGAACGGTGCGAAATCTGAAATATGTTTTGTTTGCGGCGGTATTTGCCGGTGGCTTTGCCAGCTTGTCACTGGAGTTGGCGGTGATGCGCCAGTTGAGCGGTTTTGTCGGTTCTACCGCGGTAACGGCCTCAATTATCATCGGCATTATACTGGCGTTTATGTCATTCGGTTATTACCGCGGTTCGGTGGTTCCGATTCGCCGCAATCGGATTCGCCGGGTGTTGGCGGTTGATTTTGTCATCATTGCGCTGATGACGGTACTGGCTTCTTCTTACCTGCTGATTGATCTTTATTTTGTGGCTATGAATGCGGCGGGCGTACGCTCCAACATTGTGCAGACTTTTGTTTATTCGTTGTTGCTGTTGTCGGCAGCACCTTATTTGTTTGGAAAAATTACCGCGGTTTTGAGTCGTTATCTCAATCGCTTTGATCGTAACAATACCGGGCAGATCATGGCGGTCGATACGGTGGGCTCGGTACTTGGTTCGATTTTAACAACCCTGTTGATTATGCCGTTTATCGGCGTTAATCACACCGTGATGCTGATAACCGCGGTAACGCTTTTGACGGCGTGGATGCTCGGATGGCGCAATTATACGGTTGCCGGGATAATCATGTTGGCAGCCATATTGCTGAACCGTGACAGCCTGCTGGCAGAATTGTATCATATTGTCGAGAACAACGCGGTGACAACGGTATCGGTGGAGGAAGCCGACGGCGGCCGCTCCAAAATTATGATGATGAACGGCGGCGGCGCTTCCAAAGTTTCGGATGATCCGGCGCTGCGTTTTGATTATGTTCGTTTTGTCGAAGACAATTTTATCGCGCCGTTGCCGACTGACGGCCGACCCAAGAATATTCTGATTGTCGGCGCCGGCGGTTTTACGATGGGACTCAACGACCGGCATAACCGTTATGTTTACGTTGATGTCGACGCTTCGCTGCAACGAATTTCCGAGCAATATTTTTTACCGGAAAAGCTTGGGCCCAACAAAAGCTTTGTGGTTCAGGATGCCAACCAGTTTCTGAAAGAAAACGCGGAATTGTACGATCTGATAGTTCTCGACACTTATTCAAGCCGTCATATTATTCCGCTTGATTTGGTAACCGCCGAGTATTTTGCGCGGGTGCGGCGGCGGGTGGCGCCCGGCGGTATGGTGGTGATGAATATTGTCAGCTCGCCGTCGTTTTCTTCGGCGCTGGCGCAAAAACTGGATAATACGATTCGGCTGGTTTTTCCGTCCCGCCTGCAACGTCAGGTGATCGGCAATTATGACGCCTGGTGTCGTGCGGACTGCCCCGACCGCAATCTGATGTATGTGTGGTATAATCTGCCCGAAAACCGCGATATTTATACGATAAACAAAAATTCGGCCTTTTATGATTAAAATTTGTTGACTGCATTTGCAAAAGTGTTAAGACAAGTGCGGTTTTTAATTTTTTTCAAAGAGGTACAGATGTTTTCCGAATTCAGTATGCGCCAGTTTATCAGTGCTTTTGTGGTTTTGTTTGCCGTGATTGACATTCTCGGGTCGGTGCCGATCATTCTTAAGCTGAAAAAGCGCGGCAAGAAAATCAATGCCGATAAAATTACCTTGTGGTCTTTTCTGATGTTTATCGGTTTCTTTTATATCGGCGAATTTTTTCTGGATTTGTTCAAACTTGACATGTCGTCGTTTGCGATTGCCGGTTCGCTGATTATCTTTATTATGGCGCTGGAAATGATACTTGATATCGAGATTTTTCGCGAAGGGCCGGACACGCCCAAAGATTCGCTGTTTGTGCCGCTGGTGTTTCCGCTGATTGCCGGTGCCGGCGCTCTGACAACATTGTTGACGATTCGCGCCCAATTTGCCAACATTAACGTTTTGCTGGCCATCGTAGCGAACATGCTGGTGGTTTATGTGGTTATACGTCTTGCCAAGCTGATTGAGAAAAAGCTCGGTCCCAGTTTCATTTATATGCTGCAAAAGTTTTTCGGGATCATTTTGTTGGCGATTTCGGTCAAGCTGTTTATCACTAACATTACGGTTTTGATTGAACAGATTTCCAACCATGTTTCCTAAACCGCAATCGCTTTTCGAAAACCCGGCGTTGAGCCGGGTTTTCTGTTTAATATATAAACAAGTCTTGATATTTGGCGGATTAAAACTTAAATTTAATACAGATAAAACAAAAAAGGCGTTGATCAATGCAGGACAATTTACCGGAGTTGCGCGACATTCACCTGCCGCTCACCGAAATATCTTTTTTTCCGCCGGCCTGGGGCTGGTGGGTGATGTTGGCCGTGCTGGCAACGTTGGTTGTTGCCGTTTGGCTGATAAGGACGGCGTTGCGCAAGAGCAAAAAGCGCTATGCGCTCAGGCTGTTGGAAAACGCCCGCCGTCCCGATCCGGCGTCGGCGGTTAAGATGTCGCAGATTTTACGCCGGATCTGCGTTTATAAATACAAGTCGGCGGCCGCCTTGTTCGGCATTGACTGGATTGAGTTCTTAAATCGGCATTCCAAAGTGAAAATTTCCGGCAAAGCGGCGCGGCTTCTGCTGGATGCCCCTTATATGAACGCGGCTTCAAAGAGCTATGACAGCAGCGATATTGCCGATCTTTATCGTTTTTGCCGCAGCTGGATTGGAGAAAACTTATGATCCGTTTGCTGTACCCTTGGATGTTTGTGCTGTTGCTGCTGCCATGGGCGGTGTATCGCTTTTTGCCGCCGGTCAAAGGACTGCACGGCGATGCGTTGCGGGTGCCTTTTTTAAAAGATATCGCTCAAATTAATCTCAAGTCAGGCAGTTTGTGGCGGCAGTCTGCCGACGGCGGCCAAGGTTGGTCAAAAGGAATGGCTTTGCTGTCGTTGGTGTGGATTTTGCTGGTTACCGCTGCCGCTCGTCCGCAGTGGTTGGGCGAACCGGTGCGGATCAAAGATTACGGCCGCGATATCATGATGGTGATGGACATTTCCACTTCAATGCGCGAACCCGATTTTGTGCTGAACCGCCGCCGGATCGACCGTCTGACCGCGGTTAAACTGGCAGCCGGAAATTTTATCAAACAGCGGCCAAATGACCGTATCGGGTTGATTTTGTTCGGGACTCGCGCTTATTTGCAGTCGCCGGTCACTTTTGACAAACAGTCGGTCAGTGATATTTTATGGGCAATGGACGCCGGCATGGCCGGAAATTCCACTTCAATCGGCGATGCTCTCGGGTTAGCCCTCAAAAATATTCGCGAAAGCGGCAAAAGCGACGATAAAATCATTATCCTGCTGACCGACGGCGAGAATAACGACGGCAGTCTCGGCATGGCGCAGGCGATCAATCTGGCCCGCGACGAAAAAGTAAAAATTTATACCATCGGCGTCGGTGCCGAAGATTCGTTAACGGGATCGTTGTTTGGTATCCGGCTGGCGCCGCAGAGCGGGATTGACGAACAGAGTCTGAAACAACTGGCGGCGGAAACCAAGGGAACTTATTTTCGTGCCGGCGATACCGTCGGTTTGCAAAAGATTTATGACGAAATTGACCGCCTGGAGCCTACTGTCAACGAAGACCAGTTTGTTCGCGAAGCCAAAGACCTTTTTTACTGGCCGCTGTCGGGAGCGTTGCTGTTGGCGCTGTTGGCTGTCTTTTTAAAAAGAAAGGGACTGTAGATGGAAGATTTTATCAACAATTTTCACTTTCTGCGTCCGTGGTGGCTGTTGGCTTTGCTGCTGCCGCTTGTCGGTTATTTCCGCTTTTTTGCCGGACTGAAGAACGTTTCCGCCTGGGAAGGCGTCTGTGATCAGAAACTGTTGGACTTTCTGTTGGTGCGGGGATCGTCACGTCAGCGCAGTCTGGTGGCCAACCTGTTGTTTGCCGGTATGGCGGGTGCGATTGTCGCTTTGGCGGGGCCGGCGTGGCAGAAAAAAGACGTTCCGGCATTTGCGCCGGAAAATCCGGTTATGTTTTTGCTGAATATGTCTTCGGATATGGATAATACCGATGTTACCCCCGACCGTCTGACCCGGGCCAAATATGCAATTTCCGATCTTTTGAAACAGCTGGGCAATGCGCAAAGCGGTCTGATTGTTTATACCGAAGAACCGTTCCTGATCAGTCCGTTGACGGAAGACAGCCGCGTAATTGACAATCTGCTGGGTGCGGTGGTGCCGGATATCATGCCTGAAAACGGCGACCGTCTTAACCGGGCGATTGATTATGCGGCGGCGCGTCTTCGCGAGTCGGGATACCAAAAAGGCAATATCGTCGTTTTGGCCGCTGACGTCGGACAGGATTTCAATCTGGCTATGATATCGGCGGCGGCCGCTGAGACCAAGGGTTATCGCGTAAGTACGGTCACGGTGAATCAGGCCGGTTCCGACAAATTGAAAATGATTGCCGAAAAAGGCGGCGGCATCGCCGTGAATGTCGTTTCGGGTATCAGCCGCCTTGCGGCGTACTTGTCGCAAGATACGGCTCAAAAACTGAAGCAAAGCCGCAATAATCGCGAAATCTGGGAAGATGCCGGTTATTACCTGCTGATTGTTCCGTTGCTTTGCGCTTTGTATTTTTTCCGTCGCGGCATTATGGCGGCGGCGGTGGCGGTGGGGTTTGTCCACAATGCGCAGGCGGTCTTCTTTCTCAATAACAACCAGGAGGCGATGAGAGCGTTTAACAATCAGGATTTTGAAAAAGCGGCCGCCGGTTTTGACGATCCGGGCTGGAAAGCTTCGGCTTATTATCGTTCCGGCAATTTTGAGCGTGCTTACGAGTATTTTGCCGGTGATGATGCCGAAAGTCTGTATAATCAGGGAAACGCGCTGGCCAAAGGCGGCAAAACCGAAGAAGCAATTGCCAAATATGAGCGGGTTCTGGAGCTGGAACCGGCGCATGAAGATGCCAAATTTAATCTTGAATACCTGAAACGGCAGCAACAACAGCAACAGCAGCAACAATCGCCGGATCAACAACAAAACCGGGAACAGAACCGGCAGCAGCCGGATCAACAGCAACAACAATCGTCGGGAGAACAGTCTTCCGATGATGCTCAGCCGCAGAATCCGGATCAGAAATCCGATCAAAATCCGGATCGTCAATCTTCTGCCGGCGGGAAAGGGACTGAGACGCAGCAGCAACAAACGCCGCAGCCGCGTCCGGCAGAACAAAACCGGTCCGGCGGCGATGATGAAGAAAACACTCATCAAAGCGAGGCCGCGCAGCCGCAGGAACAACAGGAGGCAAGCGACCGGCAGCCGCAGGCCGAGGCCGAAGGCAACCAAACGCCTGAAAAAGGAAACCCCGAATATACCGAGGCGGCTCAGGCGCGCGAACAGCAGTTCCGGGACATTCCCGAGGACAGCGGCGGCCTGTTGCGGGCTTTTATCAGGAAAGAGTATCTCAAAAACCGTTATAAGGACAACTGACTATGAAAAAATGGATTTTATTCGTCGTCTTGAGTTTGTTGATGATTAGTCAGGCCGAAGCCGCGGTTCTGACGGCCAAAGTCAATCGCAATCCGGTTCCTGCCGGAGAAACTTTTGTCCTCAGCCTGGAGTATGACGGCGACCCCGGCAGCAGCCGTCCCGATTTTTCGGTGTTGAACCGTGATTTTAACGTCTACATGGTTTCCAACTCCTACCGGGGAAGCTACAGCGGCGGTCAGATGAAAAAGACTTATATCTGGAACGTATCAATGGCGGCCGATCAGGCCGGAACTTATACCATTCCTGCTCTGAAAGTCGGCAACGCGGCCAGCCGTGCGATCAGTCTGAAAGTGGTTGATTCGGCCGCAATGCCTGATGAATTGCAAAATGCACCGGCGGCACCGCGGTTTGCGGTCAGCCGCAGCATTGATAATGCCGATCCCTTGGTACAGCAGCAGATAAATTACAGTTTTAAGATAACGACCTCGGAAGCGCTGCAAGGCAATGCGCCGCAGTTTATGGCGGTGGGCGGCGGCGATGACTGGATTATCCGCAGTCTCGGTGACCCGCAGATCGAATCGAAAATCCAAAACGGTGTCGAAGTTAAGGAAATCACTTTTAACTATGCTTTGTTTCCGCAAAAGAGCGGCAGCCTGGTGATTCCGGAGGTGCGGTTCGAAGGCTATTATCTGGATCCCGAAGCGCGTCGTAACAGTTCCGTGCAGAGCCTTCTCGGCGCTTTCCGCGGTCTGGACGACGATGCGTTCGGCTTTGGAATGTTCGGTGCCCGAGTGCCGGTAACCCTCAAAGCCCGTCCGATCGGCATCGAGGTCGGCAAAATTCCCGAAGCAAACAACGGTTATTGGTGGCTGCCGGCCAAAAAGGCGGAAATTTACTCCGACTGGCAAAAAAAACTGCCGCAATTTAAAAGCGGCGAAGCAGTCAACCGTGAAATTTATCTTCGCGTCACCGGTGTGATCGATACCCAGCTGCCGAAAATTCAGTTTGCGGAAATTCCGGGGGTGAAACAATATCCGGAAAAACCGGCAATTCAAAGCGAAGTTAAAAACGGCGATGTGGTTTCGGTGATGAAAATCAACACCGTGTATATTCCGGAAAAGAGCGGTCCTTTGACAATTCCCGCCATAACGGTCCATTGGTATAACGTTGACAGCGGCAAAATGGAAAAAGCGGTTTTGCCGGCGGTGACGGTTCAAGTTGCACCGGGCGCGGCATTGCCGGCGACAGAAGAGAGCGTTTCCGCGGCGCCGTCTCGCGGCGAACAATTGAAAACGCTGGCCGAAGACGAAGTCAAACTGCTGAAAAATGCGGCGCCGGCACCGGTCATATGGTATATCGTAACCGCTTTTGCCGCCGGAATTGCAGCGACGGCGGGGTTGTTCGGTCTGTGGATGCTGCGTCACCCGCGGCAAAAAAACAAGGAAGAACCTCTTGCGCCCGCGACCCCGGTCAGTGTGGCAAAGGCAGTTCGCAGCAATGATTTGCGGGCAGTTCGCGACAATGTTATGGCCTGGGGACGCAAACAATATCCTCAGGCGCAGGTTCGCAATTTGGACGATGTCGCCAAGCTGAGCGGAGATCCGCAGTTTGCAATTCAGCTGCAACAATTGCGCAAAGCATTGTATTCCGGGACCCCGGAAGGCTTTGATGCCGGAAAGTTTATGAACGTTTTTGCCGACGTCAGTCGCAACCGCAAAAAACAAGCGTCAAAAGAAGCGCAGCCGCTGCCGGAATTGTACCGTTAAATTGGCTTCTGCTTGACCGATTATCCGTCTGCAGAAAAACCTTATGCCGAAAAAGCCCCGAAAACCGGGGCTTTTAATCTTATTTTTTCTTAAATTGGGCTTCGTACAAAGCTTTATACGCACCGCCGTCTTTTTGCATCAGTTGTTCATGGGTTCCGGTTTCGACAATTTCGCCGTTGTTGAGCACAACGATCATATCGGCGTTCTGGATGGTTGACAGCCGATGGGCGATGACAAATACGGTACGGTCCTGCATCAGGTTATCGATCGCTTTTTGGACCACCGCTTCCGAACGGTTGTCCAGAGCCGACGTCGCTTCGTCAAGGATAACGATCGGCGCGTCTTTGATCAGGGCGCGGGCAATGGCCAAACGCTGCCGCTGGCCGCCCGAAAGCGCCGAACCTCTTTCGCCGATGTCGCAATCCATGCCGTTTTCGTGATTGTCGACAAACTCTTCCAGATAGGCCATTTTGAGGGCCCGTTTGATTTCTTGGTCGTCGGCGTCGGGTTTGCCGAGCAGGATGTTGTCTCTGACGGTACCCGAAAACAGGAAATTGTCCTGAAAAACCACGGCGATTTTGTCGCGCAGCGATTGCAGCGAATAGTCGCGGATATCGATGCCGTCAATAGTTACCGAACCTGCCGCAACGTCGTAAAAGCGCGGCAGCAGGTTGACAACGGTGGTTTTGCCGCCGCCCGAATTGCCGACCAGCGCCACCGTGGAACCGGCTTTGACTTTGAGATTGACATCTTTTAAGACCGGGGTGTTTTCAACATATTCAAAACCGACGTGGTTGAAAGAGATTTCCCGTTTGATTTCGGTCAGTTCTTTGGCGTCCGTTTTATCGGCAATCGCCGGCTCCAGATCCAGAACTTCCACGATTCGTTCAATCGCCAAAAACGAGACCTGAACATTGTTGAAGTTTTTGCCGATGCCTTTGACCGGCGTGTAAAGCATGATCAGAGCGGTGATAAAAGAAACGAAATTGCCCGAACTGATGGTGCCGTTAACGATCAGATAACTTCCGTATCCGATCACCGCACCGACGCCGATTGAAACCACCACGTGCATCAGAGGCGTCATCCAGCCGGTTTTCTGTACCATTTTCATTGTCAGTTTGAACAACGAGCGCAAAATATCGTTGAAACGGCGGTACATTTTTTCCTGCAGGTTGTAAGAAGCGATGGTTTTGTTGCCGGCGTAGCTTTCGTTATAGTGCGTCAAAATGGTCGAAGAACGGTTGATGGTGTCTTTGATGATGCCTTTGATCCGTCGTTTGACCTGAGCCAGCGGCAGCAGCGCACACAACAACACCACGATGGCAATGATTGACAACTGCCATGAATTGTAGATCAAAACCGCAATCAGCGACAGCGAAGAAAAAAAGCGCGAGACAAACAGTTTAAGGTTATCGAGAAGACCGGTGCAGGCGGTGTCGGCATCGGCGGAAAAGCGCTGAATCACCATTCCCGAGGCATTGCGGTCGTAAAAGCCCGGTTCCAGTCCCATCAGCTTTTTGAACAGGGCGCGTTTCAAATCATGGTTGATTTTGGTGCCGACCCAGGTGTTAAGGTAAGTGGCGGCATAGTTCAAAAAGCCCTGTACGGTTGTGAACGCAACGATCAGCACCGGAATATAGGCGGGGGAAGAAGCGCTTTTGTCGACCAAAACGTCGTCCATGTACGGTTTGAGGGCAAGGGCGACCACCGAGTCCAGCGCTCCGACGGGGATACAGATCAAAATGGCCAGCAACGCGCGCACCCAATAAGGCTTGACAAACGGCCACATTTGTTTGTAGTGATCGGAGAATTTAAAGTTCCGGCTGCCGTTCGGCTCCAGCGTAAAGTCCTGTGTTTTCATCAGTCGTCCTAAACTATTCTTAAAAATTTCAAAATAACAAACACCAACGCTGCTTCAAACAGCATCATCATCCAGAAAAAGGTCTGATAGCTTTTCTTTTTTGATTTGTGGCGGAAAAACTTTTGTCCCAGCAGCGCGCCGCCCCAGCCGCCCAAAAACTCCAAAGTGTGCAGCGTATTTTCGGGCACCCGCCACGACCCGCTTTGTGCCGCGTGCTTGTCGACGCCGTAAGCCACAAAAGTGATCAGGTTGATCGAGGCAAGCTGAAAAACCAGAAACAACAGCAGCGTTTTGGGATGGAAGGGCGTGGTAGTGAAATAAAAGCTTTCGACATAATAAGCTGCCATAATAACCAGGCCGGTATGTACCATGTAAAAACTGTTTTTTTTCAGCGGCGGCACCAACAGCAGCAGTCCGAGCAGAATCACCGTAAAAGTCAAAACCATTTTCTTAAAATCTTTGTTGAGATGTTAAAAATCTAATGCCGAATATAAAACAGAAAAAAAATAAAAGCAATAAAACTATCGATTTTTCCCGGTCACGACAAAAATTTGATTGAGAAAATAATAAAAATTGCTTATACTCCGCATAAACTGATTTGATAAGGAAGGCTAAATTCATGAACAAAATATTCGTTATTCTGACCGCCGGCGCTCTGGCCGGATGTACGGCATGGCAACATCCGCAGCCGGAACCCGAAACCGTCGCACCGCACCTTGTGACCGAAACGCCCTACGGACTGAATAACCTGTATGAAGAGACTTCGGCGTCGCAGCTGTATGCCGTGGTCGCCGCTCGTGCCACCAACAAGATGTTGGATCAAACGACCGAAATTTACGAACAGCCGGCACGCCCGAAATTATATGTGATGCAGATTAAAAAAGCCGGTGCCGGTCATGTGCCGGACGGTTTTTCGCATTCGCGCCGCGTAACCCGCGAGATTATTGACGGTTCCAAAGCTTTTACGCTGGTCAACAAACAGGAAGATGCCGACTACTGGCTTGACATTGTCGTCAGCCGCCTGAATGTCGAAGGAATGCCCGGCAGTCTTTTGCAATATAAAATGATCCTGCTTGATCAAAACAACAATGAAGTGGGCAGCTGGATGGAAACCATCCGTCAGGTTCAAAATGATGACAGAAGTTGGTGGTAAATTGAAAGCGGGTTTGTTTGCAGCATCGGTGGCTTTGTTCGGTGTGCTGGCCTTTTCGGCCCGTACGGCCGATTTGGTGAAAATCAAAGGCGAAGCCTGTGAAAAATTTGTTCCCGGGCAGTCGAAGTCAAGTATCCGCGTCCGGGTAACCGACAAAGCCAGTTACAAGGCGGTGAGCCAGGTCGAAAGCCTTTCTGAGTTGCGTTCCAGTATGTTGGAACACGATTTTAACGTTATCGTTTATAATCTGGTCGACAATTATGTACAAGACCTGATGGTGCGTACCGTCAGCCAAAACGACAACGAGTTGTGCGTTAAGGTAACCGGGGCGATTCCGGCTGCCGATATCGTAACCGTAATTGCCAACTATTCCCCTCATAATCCGGCGCCGGAATATGATATTAAAGAAGCGGCGGGGATCGAAGAAGAAGTGCTGACCGAAGCGGACGACCCGGTTGCGGCCGAGTCCCGAGAGCCCGATTCGGAAGTTTTGTACGACGGCCGTGAGGAATTGGCGGCCGAACAGGAAACGGATGTCGGAAGCGAAGCCGAAAACGAAGAACCGGCCGTAGTTTACGGCGGAGAGGCCGAGGATGAAACCAACGAGTATCTCACTGCCGGGGAATTGCCGCCGCCGCCCGAAAATCTGCCCGAACCGGAAACGGCGATACCGGCAGTTGACGTTCCGGTGAAAGTTGCCGCCCCTGCTGCCGAAACGGCAGCGATTCCGGCGGTGTCCGAAAAGGCTTATGTTTATGTCAGTCCGGTCGAGTTCAACAACAATACGCATTCGTCAAAATCGGCTCAGGTGCTGAAAGACATGTTTGCCGATACCGAAGGCTATTTGCTGGTCGACAATCGGGGAAGCGCGGCTTATGTGCTGCAGCCCAAGGTGCTGAAAGCCAAGATCGACGCCCTCAATTCTCAAACCAAGCGGATCCAAATGGTGGTTTCTTTGGAGTTGAAAATGCAGTCGGCGTCCGTCTCGTTCTCTGAGCACCAAAATCGTTTTGTCTTGTTTGAAAACGGTGAAAACGAACAGGAAATTGCTCAAAAACTGCTCCATAAGCTGTTGCGCAATTCCGGACGCAAGCTGTTTGCCAAGATTGAACAGGCAGAAACCAAACGCAAAGCGCAGGGGCTGCCGCAGATTATTACGCCGGCCAAATAAAAAACGGTTGCAAGCAAAACCCCCGCCGAAGGGCGGGGGTTTTGCTTGCGGAAAAAACGGTCAGAACTTCGGGTGGTCCTTGATGTTGCGGCACACAAAGCTGAGATTGTAAATTCGCTTAACACCGGAAGTCAGACAATATCCGTCGATTTTTGTATTGAGCAGGGTCTGATATTTTTTCAGTTCCAGGTTATAGTTGCTGAAGTAAAGCACAATTTCCAGATCGGTAAAACCGCGGTTGGTATATATATTGTAATCATAGGCGCAAATCTCGCGGCCGAAGGTGTCAATCACAATCCGCTGAATATTTTTGAAATGCTCCTCATAATTGTTGACGCGGTAAGCGTCGGCAAATTGATTAAGGGCGGCAAACAGCGGTTCGGCGGGGTTAAGAACCGCCAACTTTTTCAGCAGCGGTACACTGCCGGTGACGAGGGCGAATTTGATCATTTCCAGCGGAAAAACGTCGATGTCCTGATCGAGATTTTCAAAATGCGGCTTGATCAGCATCATTGCCATTTCGAGCATACCGAGGTTGATCAGGTCGTCCAGATACATTTTTTCAAACAGCAGCGAAATGTTTCCGCCCAGTTCCCATACCCGCGAGGCAATGGCGCGCGCCCGTTGTTCGCGGGAATTGAGAATTTCCAGATGGGCCTGCAAGATCAGCAGCTCGACGTTATCACGATACTGCATCAGCATTTTGTCGACCATTGCTCCGGTTTTGAGTATTTCGGTGGTGTTGTTGCAACTCAGTCCCTTGACCTGTTTGTACAGATTCTGAATTTGCTGGTTTACGATTGTAAGCATCGAATAATCGGCGGCCATTTTTCCCATCCTTGTCATATTTAATTTTTCTGAAATAAGATTATATCAACTGATAATAGCCCATAATTTGTTAATTTGGAACATTTAAATGCCTAAAATCATTTTTTTGCTGATCATTTTTGTTTTGACGGCAGGCTGCCGGGCCGTCGGCCGCGGAATTGCCGAAGAACTGCTGCGCGAAACTCAAACCGTTAATAATCTGGGGCCCTGCATTGTCACCGGTCATCAGGTTGCCGGCGTCGACAGTCATTTGCAGTCGCGGCAGCCGATTAAAATTTTGATGATTCACGGAATCGGCACCCATTATCCCGGCTATTCGCTGCTTTTGCAGGAAAATCTGGCGCGAAATTTGGGACTGGAGGTGATGTCGCGTTCCAATAAAAATATTGCCTTGCGCAGTCTCGATAATCCGGATACCGATCTCGGCAATTTGCGGGTGACTTTTCTGGCCGACCGCGAAATGAAAAAAAGGATTCTGTTCTACGAATTGACGTGGTCGGAAATAACCGCGGCTCAGAAACAAATGCTGGTTTATGATTATTCGCAACTGTATGCAAGTCGACGGGTCGTTTTTAATCAGATGATGAAAAAATTTTTGGACAACGCGCTGCCGGATGCGGTTTTTTACATGAGCAGCGGCCGTGATCTGATTTTGCAATCGGCCGCTCAGGCAATGTGTTGGATGCTGAGAACCGATTGGGAGGACCTTCCGTCGTACCAAAAAGGTGCCTGTCGGATTTCTGCTTCTGAACAAATGACGGCGCTGGCAGAACAAAACGTTGTTTTTATCACCCACAGTTTGGGCAGCAAAATTTTTATCGACAGTTTTACCGCAATGATCGAAAATCTGGATCAGACGGAGCAGTCTTTGCACAATGCGGCGTCGGCGCGTTTGAAGGACAAAAAATTGACCGTATTTATGATGGCCAATCAACTGCCGCTTTTGCATATGCGGGCAAATCCGGCCCCGGTCAACAACCAGATACCTTCTTATTGTACGCCCGGCGGCAAAAATTATGCCAAACGCGCCGTCAGCCGCCTTAATATCGTGGCGTTCAACGATCCCAACGACCTCCTGACTTATGCGATTGAGCCCGATTTTGTCGACAACTATATCGATTCCCGCATGTGTCCGCAGGTAACCAACGTCAGCATCAACGTCACCGGTGCGGTATCGGCGTTCGGTGTCGGCGTGGTCAATCCGGTGGCGGCCCATGTCGATTACGACCGAAGTGCGGAAGTGATTGATCTGATCGGGCAGGGAACCGAAGCCCTGTCTTCCGCCGGCCGTGACCAATGCCGTTTTATACGGCTGAAAAGCAACTTCTGATCTGCCGGTTGACATTTGGACAAAAAACGAATATAAATAAGATAATAACCATTATTCAGAAATTATGACCATCAAAGAATTGTTAGACGAATTGTCAGAGTTTTCGCCCGAACTTGTGATCGGACACGAAAAAAACCCCGTCGACCGTTTGGTTGACCATTGGCAATCCTATTATGACGAAGCCGCCGTATTTGTTTGTGACGATCTGCCGATGTACATGCCGGCTTTCGAGAACAGCGGCACGCTGGTTGTCACCGAGGATCTGGTGTCTTTTACACCCTCTTTGGTGATGAACGTCATCGTTGTCCGCCTGCGGGATATGGCTGCCGTTAAAGCGCGGCTTGAAATGCTGCTGGATTAGAATTATTGAAAAGTGTCAAACATTTTTTGTTTGGCACTTTTCTGTTTTTCAACTAAACCTTATATAGAAATGTATAACAAACGAGGATAAATTCCGGTGTGGTCTCAATTGAAAAACTGTTTTTTGGCTGAACAGAACCGCTGGTTTCTGTGGCTGCCGGTATTTTTTGCCGCCGGGATCGGCATTTATTTTGCTTTGCCGGTCGAGCCGTCGGCGTGGATCATTCTCGGTGTTCTGGAAGCTTTTTTGGTGGCGGCGTGGCTGCTGCGACATCGTCTGGCGGCTTTAAGATTTTTGTTTCCGCTGCTGCTGGCGGTTTTGGGGTTTGCCGACATTCAGCTCAAAACGATCTATCTGAGCCGTTTGGAGGCGCCGGCGGCTGACCGCAAAATTTATTTGAGCGGCCGCATCGACAGGCTGGACGCCAACTACCGCGGTAAACCGAGGATTCTTCTGAGCGATATGAAGGATTTTGACGGAAAGGCAATTGCCGGTCGCTATCGTCTGACCATGGTTCAAAAGGATCCGGGACTGAAAGCGGGCGACTGCGTGGAAATGATAGCGGTAGTGTCGCCGTTGTTCCAAACCGGCATGGCCGGCGGCTATCAGTTTGACCGCCAGTTGTTTTTTAACGGCATCACCGGCGCCGGTTATATTCCCAGCGACGTTCTGCCGGTGACATGCCCGAATCCGTCACCGCGTTTTTCGGACTTGGCGGCGGCATTGCGCCAAACGATTTCACGGCGGATTGAGGCGGTTTTGCCGCCGGATCAGGCGGCGGTGGCGGTCGCGATCGTTGCCGGTAATCAGAGCAAAATCAGCAAACCTCTGATCAATGCTTATCGCGATTCGGGACTGGCGCATTTTCTGTCGATTTCGGGACTTCATATGAGCATGCTGGCCGGGCTGATGTTTTTTCTGGTGCGTTTTGTCATGGCGTTGGTTCCGGCGCTTTCGTTGCGTTACAATTCCAAAAAAGCGGCGGCGGTTCTGTCCATCTTTATCAGCGCGGTTTATCTGGTTATTTCCGGTGCCGCCATTCCGGCACAGCGGGCTTTTGTGATGACGTTTGTGGTGCTGTTGGCGGTGTTGTTCGAACGCCGGGCGATTTCGATGCGCACGCTGGCCTGGGCGGCGTTGATTGTTCTGGTGATTTCGCCGCAGGCTTTGATCAGCGCCAGTTTTCAGATGTCTTTTGCTGCGGTGACGGCTTTGGTGGCTTTTTATGAAAAATTTGCCGGTCGTCTCAATCGTTTTCTCAGCGGTGAGGAAGTTTCGCCGGGCGGACGGGTGCTGCGCGGTATATGGGCCTATTTTCTCGGTGTGATCATTGCCGATCTGGTGGCTTCGGTGGCAACTCTGCCGTTCGCGATTTATCATTTTAACCGGGTTGCGCTTTATACCAGTCTCACCAACATGGCGGCGGGACCGTTGATCGGTTTTGTGATTATGCCTTTTGTGTTGGTTTCGCTTTTGTTGATGCCGTTGGGACTGGAAACGCTGCCGCTGAAACTGGTCGGTTGCGGCCTCTCGGCCGTCAATAACCTCACCACCTGGGTAGCGTCGCTGCCGCATGCGGCGGCCGGCGTGGTTTCGATGCCGTTATGGGGGCTGCTGCTGATTACTTTTGGCGGTCTGTGGCTGTGTTTGTGGCGTTGCCGTTGGCGGATTTGGGGCTTGGCGGCGATTGCGGTCGGGTTTTTAAGTATATTAACGGTCAGCATTCCCGATTTGATTGTAGATCGCGATGCCCGTACGGTGGCGGTGCGAACGGATGACGGCTTTTATTTCATGCCCGGCGCCGACCGCTGGAACAAACAAAACTGGCTGAACAAATATGCAATGACCGAATATAAGGGTAAGCGGGAAATCGCCAACGCGGTGTATCCGTCACGGGTGGCGGTTATACGTCGGAAGGGGATTACGGTTGACGGCAGCGACTTTGACCTTGAGCGTGCGGGCGGGGTCAGCTTTTATCTGCAAGACGGGCGGTTGCGGACGGAAACGGTACGAGACAGCATCGGTTACCGCCCGTGGAATAAATAATTTGACAGCGGCAGAGTTTTATGTTCTGATGAAAACAGAGCGCTGATTGGCGCTTGCTGCCTGCCTGGAGCGAACTCGGACGAGACAATTCATTTTTTTAGTTGCTTTAATCCTTTATTCAGGGAATTTTGACAGGCAGGCGTCAAAAAGTTTCCCGTTAAAGGAGTTAAAGTAATGACAAATGATATTTTATCCCCGGCCGATCCGCAAATTGTTGAGTTGTTTAAACACGGCAAATGCCTGACATTTGATTTTTCTCAAGATGTTAAGAACGTATCGGCGGTGATGCAAAAAACTGCGGGACGCTGCGGACGCGTGGTTTGCTCAACCGCTCCCCTGGCCTTAAAACAAGATACCCAGCTTGCCTTTTTTGCGGACGGAACTCTGATTCCCGGCCGTTACACTTCTGCGGCCGTCGTGGCGCGCTTTGCCGCGGTTGCACAAAAGCTCGGTTATGCGGTCAAACTGAAAGAAGGCAATTTTGAATGGCGTTTTTTGACGGCTGTCAATGATTATGCCCGCGCAACTCTCGATCCCGACGAGTTGTGTTTTGAACCGCTGCCGTCTCAGGAAAATTTTGTCAATGCTCTGTTTGACGGCGGCAATATCTGCCTGACCGCCGGCCGTGAGGAGAAAATCGATCCCGCTTGTCGTTCATTTTTGGCTTTGTTTGCCGACGGACGGCTGATCGTTTCCGATTTATATAAGACCAACCGTTACGGAATTTATGATTATCGTAAAGTTTCGCAGTTTACACGTGCTTATCCCGATTATCTTTATCTTCAGCCGCAATATGTGCCGCAATCTTATTTGGATGCGCTCTATTGCCGTGCCGAAAGGTACGGATGGTATATTTCCGTGGAAGAAGCCGCGGCGGCGATGCCGGTTCAAACGCTGCCGACGACAGAGGAAAGTGCTGCCGGTGATGCTTTTGTTAAAGAAATATTCAAAGACCGGCGCTGTATCAGCGTGGCGCCGCGGGAATTGTCGTTGATAAATCGTTATGCCTTGTTTGACGACGGAACACTGGTGATGGCAGACGATGTTCCCGATTATGCGGCGGCGGATATTGAAAAAGAACTGACGAAGCACTTCCCCGGGTTGGAACTGAAAATACAGCAAGCGCCGCAGTCCTTTATTGACGCCGTTTATCGCAAGCTGCCGCAGATGCAAAAAAGCGCCAAGCAGGTTTATCTTGAAATATTGAAGCAAAAAGCCCGCAAATTGAGAAAAAAACTGAATTTTCCTCATCATCAGGCTTTGGAAACGGTTGCGCAAATGGCCGGCTGGCAGAGCTGGAAACAGGCCACCCGGATTGACGAAGAACGGGCAAAGTTTGTGCTGGTTTCCGAAAAGAACAAAAAAGAGTTAGCCGCGGTTTTCGGTCAGGATCCGTTGGAAATGGAATATAAAGAATACCTGAAAAGACAGAGAGAATAGATTGCTCCGGCAAATTGCTAAAAAACTCTGCCGGCAATTTCGGCAGAGTTTTTTAGTGCCGTTATAAAATTTGTATGCAGATTCCTGACAACAGTATTTTTTGATTGATTTTTGCTGAAAAAAAAGATATTTTTTAAAAGGATCAATATAATTAATATTTTTTCTGTATATTAATATAATCAATAAAACCCAAAAGACTATGGAAATGATTCGGTTGGCATTTTATGCTTTCTGTGTTGCCGCTTTGGCCGTTTTTGCGTTTGGCAGCAAAAAACAGCTTATTCGCATGTTGTGGAAAGTTGCGTTTGCTGTTAATCTTGTTTGGGTGGGAAAACTCGTCGGAGACGTTATCGTTAACAACGGAGAGAATCCCGGTATCTATTTTTTATTTCTTATGGGCGGATCTATTACTGTCGGTATCATGACCGGTAAGTTATTGCGGCCCGTTTGGAATTATCTGAAGTAGATTGTAAACCCCTGTCGGCTTTGACTGACAGGGGTTTACTGTTTAGAAAATCTGTTCTCTGGTTTTGTTTAGCCGTATGTCGGGAAAATCTTCCTTGGCTTTGTTCAGATGCCAGGCGTTGCGTGCCAGAAAAACGTCGGCGCCGTCGTGATCGACCGCCATCGAAGCGCGGTTGGTATCGATAAACTTCTTCAAATATTCTTTATCGTCCGCATCCGTCCAACGGGCGGTAAAATATTGCGTCGGTTCGAAAGCGACCGGGATGCCGAATTCGGTGCGGATACGGTCGGCCATCACTTCAAATTGCAGCACCCCGACCACGCCGACAATCCACTCGGCGCCGATCACCGGCTTGAAAACGCTGGCGCCGCCTTCTTCGGCGATTTGCTGCAAGGCGTTGCCCAAGTGCTTGGACTTCAGCGGGTCTAAAGCGCGTATGCTTTTCAGCAGTTCGGGAGCAAAACTGGGGATGCCGGTAAAATGCAGTTTTTCGCCTTCGGTTAGACAATCGCCGATACGCAGCTGTCCGTGGTTGGGAATGCCGATAATGTCGCCGGGAAATGCGTCTTCCGCCAGTTCTCGTTCCTGAGCCAGAAACATTACCGGGGTGGCAACCTTAATCGGTTTGCCGGTACGTACCTGATACAGGCTCATGCCGCGTTTGAAATGTCCCGAACAGAGGCGCATAAAAGCGATACGGTCACGGTGTTTGGGATCCATGTTGGCCTGAATTTTGAAAACAAAGCCGCTGACTTTGGCTTCGTCCGGGTTAATCGGCCGTTCGGCGGCCGGCTGCGGCCGCGGCGCCGGTGCCATGGAGTGCAGTCCTTCCAGAATTTCCCGTACGCCGAAATTGTTGATGGCACTGCCGAAGAACACCGGCGTCAAGGCGCCGGCCAGATACATGTCTTTGTCAAAAGCCGGACACAATTCGCGCACCATTTCGATGTCCTCGCGCAATTTGGCAACCGCGTGGGGCGGCAGCATCCGGTCCAGTTTGGGATCATCCAGTCCCCGGCAGGTTTCGATAGTCGTGTTTTTTTGCGATTTGTCGCCGGTTTTGTTCATCAGAATCAGCTGATCGCCGATGAGGTCATAACAGCCGAGAAAATCCTTGCCCATGCCGATCGGCCAGCTGGCCGGCGTCACATCAAGCGCCAGCGTTTTCTCGATATCGTCCATCAGGCTGAACGGGTCCATCCCCTCGCGGTCGAGTTTGTTAATGAAAGTAATGATCGGCACGTTACGCAGGCGGCAGACTTCAAACAGTTTTTTGGTCTGAGTTTCAATGCCTTTTGCCGAATCTATCACCATTACCGCGGAGTCTACGGCGGTCAACACCCGGTAAGTGTCTTCGGAGAAGTCTTCGTGGCCGGGGGTGTCGAGCAGGTTAAAGGTAATATTTTCATAGTCGAACGTCATCACCGAGGAAGCAACCGAAATACCGCGTTCCTGTTCCACTTTCATCCAGTCGGAACGGGCGCGGCGGTTTTCACCCCGGGCTTTGACCGCACCGGCCTGTTGAATGGCGCCCCCGAACAACAGCAGTTTTTCGGTTAGGGTTGTTTTGCCGGCGTCGGGGTGCGAGATGATGGCAAAGGTTTTTCTCGGGTTGGTGTTGATGTTGCTCATGATTTTCGCCTGTTAAGGTTAAAAATGTTCTTAAAGCGGCATATTACATATTTCTCCGCATTTTGCAAGCGTTTAGAACGCGTTTTATGAGGCTTTTTTGGAATTAGGGCTTGATTTATAAAATATTTTGGGTAGTATTTTGAACGAATTTTAGACAAGTGCGGGCGTGGTGAAATTGGCAGACACGTCAGATTTAGGTTCTGATGACGCAAGTCGTGGGGGTTCAAGTCCCTTCGCCCGCACCAGATTTTGGTTTCAACATTTATAATTAGAGAAGAAAATGAAGGTAACAGAACAAAAAGCAGAAGGCCTGAAGAAAAAATATCAGGTGGTTATTGAACACAAGGATTTTGAAGCAAAAGTCGAGCAGAAACTGAACGATGTCGCTAAAAATGTCAAGCTTCCGGGTTTCCGTCCCGGCAAAGCCCCCAAGGAAATGTTGAAACAAAAGTATCGCACTTCGGTTATGGGCGAAGCTCTGGATGAAATCGTACGCGACGCCGCCGATCAGGTTGTTAAGGAAAACAAGCTGAAACTGGCGCTGCGTCCGAATATCAGCATCACCAAATTTGACGAGGGCAAAGACATTGAGTTTGACATCGAAGCCGAAATCCTGCCGGAAATCAAAGTCGGGGATTTTTCCGAAATCAAAGTTGAAAAGCTGATGGCGGAAGTTCCGGCCGAAGAAGTTGAAAAAGCTTTGCAGTATATTGTCAGCTCCCGTCGCGAAACCGCCAAAATCGAAGATGCGGCGCATCAGGCGGCTAAAGGCGACACTTTGATTATCGACTTTGTCGGCTCGATCGACGGTGTCGAATTTCCGGGCGGCAAAGGCAATGATTATCCGCTCGAACTCGGATCGGGGACTTTTATTCCCGGTTTTGAAGATCAGCTGATCGGTGCCAAGGCCGGTGACAAAGTTGAAGTCAAAGTTAAGTTCCCCGAAGATTATCACGCCAAGGAACTGGCCGGCAAAGATTCTGTTTTTGCGGTAACGGTTAAAGAAATGCGCGAACCCAAAGCGGTGGAACTGAATGACGAGTTTGCAAAATCGATTGGCGAAGAGAGTCTCGATTCGTTGAAAGAAAGCATCAAAAACCGTATTAAAGCCGATTATGAAAATACCTCAAAGCTGAAACTCAAACGCAATTTGCTTGATAAGCTTGACGAGGCTTACAAATTTGACGTGCCGGAAAGCCTGGTCGAAGAAGAGTTTAAGTCGATCGAAGCTCAGTACAAACGTGCCAAAGAGCTGAACCAGCTTGATGAACACGAAAAGAATACGCCCGAAGAAGAACTGATGAAAGAGTACAAAAAGATTGCCGAACGCCGGGTTAAACTGGGGCTGCTGTTGTCTGAAGTCGGTGCCGGAGCCAAAGTAACGGTTACCGCCGATGATCTCAACAAGGCAATTATGAACGAAGCCAAAAAATACCCGGGTCAGGAAAAGGCCGTGTTTGATTTTTATCTCAAAAACGCCAAAGCGGTCGAAGCTCTGAGAGCGCCGGTATTTGAAGAAAAAATCATCGATTTTGTTCTCGACAAGGTCAAAGTCGAAGAAAAAACGGTTTCGGTTGAGGAGCTTTATTCTTTTGACGAAGAGCCCAAACCGGCGAAGGCCAAAAAATCGTCGGCTAAAAAAGCTGCCAAATAATCGGCATTTTTAGCAACGACAATAAAATAAAAAGGGAGACTGAAGTCTCCCTTTTTTCCGGTTAAAAAACAGGCGGAGAAATAAAGATTTCTCCGCCTGTGAATCTGTACTTTTCGGTTGCAAAAAAACTTTTTATTTGGTTTCCGCCGGTTGAAACTTCAATGTCGTCTCATCGCCCGACAAAATCAAATTGCCGTTGTCAAACCGGATGGTTTCAACGTTGTCCAATGCTCTGAAGTAATCGGTTTCGGCTTTCATCATCGGTTCCGGTGCCGCCATCATGGTTGAGCCGATGGCCGAAAACTTGATCTTATTGCCGTTTAATTCATAATTTCCGAAATAGCGGTTGACCGCCTGACCGTAAAACTTCGGGCCTTCGGCGTCAAAAGACAGCGAAATTTCCATTCCCTCCGGAGCATCAAGCAAAATGTAGTTGTTGCCTTTGATGTCGGAAGTTTTGTCGGGGCTGCAGGCTGCCAAAAACAGGCCGCATGCCAGTGCAAGAATTTTTTTCATCGGGTCTCCTTCATATTTAAATTAATTCGCTTCTTATTATATAAGACTTATCGGGAACAGTTTCCACCAAAAAATGAAAAGCCCCCAAACTAAAAGTCGGGGGCGTGCAGAAAGAAAAGTATCTGCTAATCTTCGAAGAAAACATCCCGATCGGGACCGGCGTCGCGCAGCAGTTCCGTAAGAACCAGAAGGCGCAGGCGGGTTTCTTCGGTTTGTTCAACCTGCTGCAGACGATTGATTTCGTTGTGCAGTTCGGAACATGAATAATCGAGATACTCTTCTCGAATGTCGTCTTTTAAATAAGACAATTCGTCTCTTTTACACATATCTAATAATTTTTTAATTAGTTTTCATAATTATATTATATTTCAACAATTGTTTTTTGTCCAGAAAAAATTATTTTATTGACACCCGGAAAATAGATTTCTAGACTGTCGATAATTTGAAACAGAGGTCAATTATGATAAAGAAAACAATATTTGCCGTTGTCTGCGCGGCAATTTGGGCCGGTCATGCCGCCGCCGGAGAATGGAATTTTGAGACGATGGGAAAAGCTCGGGCCCTTTATGGCTACAGTGACCCCGATTCACGTTATTCGTATCACCGGTCGCGCCATCATCTGCCGATGCGCTTTAACCTCAATTTGTTGGCGCAGTACAGTTTTAACGACGACTATCAGTTGGGCGGTTATTTGGACCTGGCCTACGGTATTGATCAGCAGCTGAAAGATTATAATCACGGCTCATGGGGAGAAGAAGCTTATTTGATTTTGGATGCGCCGTTGGGGCGTTTTATCGGCGGACAAAGTTATAACGCGGCCTATCAGTTGGGAGTCGGGGCGCCGGATGCCGGTGTGCTGGGCGTCAATCAGAGCGATATAGTCAACTTTATTGCCAACCCCAACTGGCAGCGCAATCGCCGCGGCACTTCCTACCGCACGCTTAATTCTACCGAAATTAACACCGACGGCACCGCGCCCAAACTCACTTATATCAGTCCGGAAATGGACGGTACCATGTTTGGTTTGACCTATGTGCCCGAAAGTTACAGCCGTGACGGACTGATCAACCGCGACGCCTCGTATCGTCGCAAATCGGGGTATGTTGCTTCGCTTTATCATAATCGGGAATTTAATAATTTCAGCGTTTCGGGTTCGCTTGGCGCTGCCCATTTTACCGATATCGACAATGAACTTTCCGGCGGTCTGAGCGTTTATTACAAAGGCTGGACGGTCGGCGGCGGCCTTCGCAAGACGTTTGTCAGCCACAGGGATGCAGATATTAATCGGCGCTGCCGGCGCTGCCCGGCATATTTTGACGGTTATCGTGACGCCTGGGCATGGAACGCCGGGATCGGTTACGAAATCGGACCGCTTAAAACGTCGTTGACTTATTTTTATTCCAAAGCCGATGATCGTGATTACGAAGACAAAATCATCCAGTTGTCGGGGCGTTATCAGCTCGATAAAAAGATTGAACTGCAGGCAGCGGTTGCTCACGGCGAATTTGACGGACCCAACCCTTTTGAAAGTAACCGCGGCTACGCTTTTATCGGCGGTGTCGCCCTCAAGTTTTAGGAACGGACATGTCTAAAATTCTGCTGATTTCCCGCAATCCTGTTTTAAGCGCCGATTTAAAACAACAGTTTACGCTGTCTCAAAACCGGGAAACCGTCGAGGAATATGCCGCGGAAACCGTTTTTGACGCGGTGGTGGTGGATGAAGACGCGGCGGCGGCGCGGGACTTGCGTACGCGGTTGTTGCAAACGCCGTTGTTTTTGTTGTGGCCGGCAGAAATCGAACCGGTTTCGGAGCAGGGGATGACCGTGATTCGCAAACCGTTTCGACTGGAGTATCTTTTGGAGGCCCTGCAGGCCGGCATCAATACCGCACCGGCTGCCGAAGCGACACTGGCGCTCAACGGCTGTTTGCTCGACCTTGCGGCCAAAGAAATTCATTATGCCGACGGTAACCGCATCAAATTAACCGAGCGCGAAACCGCGATTCTCAAATATTTGTATAAAGCCGGTGCAAAGATTGTCGGCAAAGCCGAACTGTTGGCGGAAGTGTGGGGTTATAATCCCGAAGCAACCACCCATACGGTCGAAACCCATATTTATCGTTTGCGGCAGAAAATCGAATCCGCTGCGGCGGCCGGGCAGGTTATCCTGACCGAAGAAAACGGTTATCGGTTGAATTTAGGCTAGAATTAAGCAAACCGGCACATGATCGGACGGACGTTGAGCCTGCCGTTGTGCCTTAAGCAGAGAAACTTCCCGCATTTGCGGTGCCAACGCCGGACTGACCCAAATATGGTCCAGCCGTCGGCCTTTGTTATTGCTTTGCCAGTTGGGATTGCGGTAGCTCCACCACGAAAAAACTTTTTGCGGTTCGGGGTAGAAATGACGCACCGCATCAATCAGCCCCGAGTTCTGATACCATTTTTGCAGTCGCAACGTTTCGGCCGGGGTATGCGAGACGATTTTCAGCAGCTGTTTATGATTCCAAACGTCGTTTTCCGAAGGGGCGACGTTAAAATCGCCGCAGGCGACCAAACGGCAGTTCCGCATCTCCTCGGCGCGGCGGCTGAAATATTGTTCCAGTTCTTCGATAAACGCCAGTTTACGGGCAAAAGCGGGATTTTTTTCCGGATCGGGCAAATCGCCGCCGGCCGGAATATAAATGTTATGCACTTCGATTCCGTCGGCGGTCACCGCGCTGATGTGCCTGGCATCGGCTTTGCCGGCCCAGTCGTAACGTCGGACGTCGCTCAGCGGCCCGCGGGCGGCAATCGCCACCCCGTTGTAGCCGGGCATGCCGTAAAGGGCAATGTGTTCGAAACCGAGGGCGCGTACGGCCTCAAAAGGAAAGTCTTCCGGTTTGGCCTTAACTTCCTGCAGACAGATTACATCGGGATTCTCGCGTTCGACAATTTGTCTGAGACCGTCAAGACGGATTCGCAGTGAATTGACGTTCCAGCTGATGAGTTTAGTCAAGTTTTCATCGTCCTTTCTTGTTTTGCAGCGGGCTGCGGCTTTTGCGGAAACGGAACATATTGTCGGCGATCGGCTGGTCGATTTTGCTGCCGTAAAGCGAAACCGTGACTTCGACGCTTTGCGGATCGACGATTTTCCACTGGCGCAGTTCAAAGGGCGCGTTGCTGAAAGTCAGGGTGATCGGGCCGATGCCGCCTTTGGCGTATTCCAAAGTGACGATTGTGGTTCCCGAATCGCGGTAAAAATTGGTAACTTTAATATTCTTGCCGTCGATTTTGATGTTGTTGCCGAGAATCAGACTCGCCGGAATGTCGTCGTAGTCAATATTGCTGACCTGATCGAGGTCTTTGTCATGATAAACGATAAAATCGCCGTTGCCGACAATCAGGACGTTGGTCGGCTCGTTGTATTCCATACGAATCTTGTTGGGCTTTTCGATCCACAGCCGTCCTTCGGCAACATTGCCGTTGCTGGCGTTTTGCACAAAACGCGCTTCCAGGGTTTTAACCGAATTGAGATAGTCTTCGATTTTACGGATTTCGGCGCTGCTCTGGGCGGAAACGGGCCGGGCCAGAAGACACAAAAGTACGGCTGCCGCCGCGTAAATAACCTTCATCATGTTTTCCTTGTTATGGTGATTTTTCTAAAACTAAAGCTAATATAATTTACTTCCCGCCGTATTACAACCTTTTTGACGGCAGATCTTCTGTTTTGCCGGTGCCGGCGTTGCTGCCGCGTTGCCGGTTGCCGGCGGCGGCGATAAAAGGAGAACTTGCAAAAGATTCTTCTTTTCGTCTAAAAATTGTCTGTGGATAAAACTTTTGGCGCTGTCAATCGGGCTGTAAAGCTTGTGTATATTAACTTTTAAAATAAATTGTTGTTTTTGTGACAAAAAACATTTTTTGCAAAAAATTATCCACCAACGGCTAAAAAAAATTTTTGCCGCAACCCGAAGGATACCGTACTGTCAACCCTAAAAACGAGTTTGAGGCAATTTTTTGTGGGTTGATGAATCCCTCCTTTTGGTGCAGTATTCCTGACAGATAATTAATCGGTTTATATCATAAATTTTGGGTTGATAAAAAAGTTGTGCATACCAGATATAGATTGTTTACTTTTTGTTAATACTACATATGGTATATCAGAAAACAGTTAACTACTAGATACGGGAAGGAAAATAGTCAGCGATGTCTGAAAAAGAATACAGCGTTTGCAAAGTGAAGGAAACCAAAATCGCCAACGTCATCAAACGGGACGGCACCCTGGTTCCTTTTGACAGCGATAAAATTTATAACGCCATCCGCAAGGCCGGTGAGTCGACCGGCGAATTCGGCGAGCAGGAAAGCTATTTGCTGACGGCGCAGGTTTTGAAAGTTTTGGAACACAAATTTACCGAATCGCTGCCGACGATTGAATGTATTCAGGATGTGGTTGAACAGGTACTGATCTCCGCCAACTATTTCACCACCGCCAAGTCTTATATCCTTTACCGCGAACAGCGTCATCGCATGCGCGCCGAGAAAAAGGTCATGGTTGACGTCGAAAGCTCGATCAACGAATATCTCGAAAAACTCGACTGGCGCGTCAACGCCAACGCCAATCAGGGGTATTCCAACGGCGGTTTGATCCTGAACGTTTCCGGCAAAGTAACCGCCAACTACTGGCTGAGCCACGTTTATCCGGCCGAAGTCGGCGAAGCGCACCGCAACGGCGACATCCATATTCACGACCTTGATATGCTGGCGGCTTATTGCGCAGGCTGGTCGCTGAAGAATTTGCTGCACGAGGGCTTTAACGGTGTTCCCGGCAAAGCCGAGGCGGGTCCGGCCAAACATTTGTCGGCGGCCGTCGGGCAGATGGTCAACTTTATGGGCACGCTGCAAAACGAATGGGCCGGTGCTCAGGCTTTTTCTTCGGTTGACACCTATCTGGCTCCGTATGTCCGTGTCGACAAGCTTTCTTACGAACAGGTCGAACAGGCTTTTCAGGAACTGATTTATAATTTGAACGTTCCTTCGCGCTGGGGTTCTCAAACGCCGTTTACCAACTTTACCTTTGACTGGGTTTGCCCCGAAGACCTGCGTGACAAGCATCCGTTGATTGCCGGAGTTGAACAGCCGTTTACTTATGGCGACCTCAAGCCGGAAATGGATATGATCAACAAAGCTTACATCAATGTGATGATGAAAGGCGACATTAAGGGACGTCCGTTCACTTTCCCGATTCCGACTTACAATATGACGCCCGACTTCCCGTGGGAAGACGAAAATACCGAGCTGTTGTTTGAGATGACGGCCAAATACGGTCTGCCTTATTTCCAAAACTTTATCAATTCGGTTCTGAAGCCGGGACAGATTCGTTCGATGTGCTGCCGTTTGCAACTGGATCTGCGCGAACTTTTGGCCAAAGGAAACGGCCTCTTCGGTTCGGCGGAACAGACCGGATCGGTCGGTGTGGTCACTTTTAACTGCGCGCGTCTCGGTTTTGTATATAAAGGCAACGAAGCCGGTTTGTTCGGCCGCGTTGACGAACTGATGACGATTGCCCGCAAGTCCCTTGAGATTAAACGTAAGCTGATTCAGCGTCTGATTGACAACGGTCTGTTCCCGTATACCAAACGTTATCTGGGCACGCTGCGCAACCATTTCTCGACCATCGGCGTCAACGGCATTAACGAAATGATCATGAACTTTACCGACGGTAAACATGACGTTACCGACGAGTGGGGACGTGCCTTTGCCGAGAAGTTCCTTGATTATATCCGCGCCAAGCTGGTTAAGATCCAGGAAGAAACCGGCCACATGTACAATTTGGAAGCCACTCCGGCCGAAAGTGCGACCTATCGTTTTGCCCGCGAAGACAAAAAGCGCTTTGTCGGCATCATTCAGGCCGGCACGGCGGAAAATCCCTATTATACAAACTCTTCCCAGCTTCCGGTCGGCTTTACCGACGATCCGTTCGAAGCGTTGGAACTGCAGTCGGAACTGCAATCGAAATATACCGGCGGCACCGTTTTGCACCTTTATATGGGACAACGCGTGTCCTCCGCCAAAGTCTGCCGCGAAATTGTTAAGCGCGTGCTGACCAACTACCGTTTACCGTACATTACCATTACTCCGACTTTTTCCGTTTGTCCCAAGCACGGTTACATTTCCGGGGAACACAAATACTGCCCGCTCTGCGACGAAGAGAAAATGGCAGAAAAAAGAAAAGCCGCAGCCTCGACAGAAGTTGCATAATCCTTAACCATATGTTACAATAAATTTGGAGAATAAATATGACAGTTGTAAATATCAATGACGTAAAACTGAGCGACGCCGAAAGACAGCCTTGCGAGATCTGGACCCGCGTTATGGGTTATCTGCGCCCGGTTTCCGAGTTCAACAAAGGCAAGAAATCGGAATTTTACGCCAGACAGTATTTTACCGAAGCCAAGGCTGTTGAAAGCTGCGCCTGCGGTGTGTACACCAACGTTGCGGCCGAATAGCCTGCGATGGTAAACCCGATTAAGATCGGCGGTGTTGAGACCTTCAGCACCGTCGATTTTCCTGAAAAAATTGCCGCCGTTGTTTTTATGCAGGGTTGTCCGTGGCGTTGCCCTTTTTGTCACAACGCCTTTTTGCAGGACGCAACGGCGGCCGATGTTTTTATCTGGGAAAAGTTTGTCGAATTTCTGCAAAGCCGGCGCGGTATTTTGGACGGAGTCGTTTTCAGCGGCGGCGAACCGTTGATGCAAAACAGTCTGGCCGACGCCGTTGCCGAAGTTAAGGCGCTGGGTTATCAAATCGGCCTGCATACCGGCGGATATCGTCCCCGGCATCTGGAACGGATTCTGCCTCTGACGGATTGGGTCGGTTTTGATATTAAGGCACCGCTGGCGGAAGAAAAGTATCAAATTGCCGTCGGCGGCAGCAATCATCTGCGGGAGGTTGAAGAAAGCCTGTCGCTGCTGCGGCAAAGCGGTGTCGACTTCGAGTGCCGGACCACCTGCGATCCGCGCATTTTGCAGACTGCCGACATTTATGCGACTGCCGATCAGTTGGCTGCCCGCGGCGTTACCAAATATTTTTTGCAGAAATATCGTCCGGTGGAAAGTGACAAAACCACTACCGATGCCGATTGCGAACAGTTTTTTCTTGATTCGGATTTACTGAATTTTCTGCGTTCAAAATTTGCAGTATTTGACATCCGCAAATAAATTTGCGTAAAAAATTTGAAAAGAGTTGCTTTTGCGGCTCTTTTTTTTATAATGAAAACAACAAAATTAACAAAAAACTGGACAAAAATATTTTTTTGTGTTATGTTGGGAATATAGTTTAACAACGGGATAGTGATATGACAGAGTTAAACCTCAGCGGGCCGGAAATCGAACAACTGATGGAAGTGCTCGGCAAAGTTAAAAAATCGAAAGCTTACCAAAATTATGAGGCAGGAGTCCGGGTGGTTTCAAAACGGGCGGCTTCCCTCAAAGGCGAAGGCGATGCCTTTGCCCGCATCGGCGAAACGCTGCGCAGCGGCAAGGTACCGCAGTTTTTGAGCGCAACCGCCAAAGGGCAGAAAAAGGTTGAGGAAACGCTGCTGGCAGAGCTTAAACAGCAAAAACTGCACGGTTTGTTGAAAAACGAAGAGTTCAAAGATGCCGTGTACCGGGAAATGTACGTTGAACCGGGCACAATCGGTCAATTTTTAGGAATAGTATCAGAGGAGGAAAACATGAGCGATAATAATGGAAATGTAACAGAAGAAGGCAACAACGAAATGTTTGACCGCCCGGAATACGATTCCGAATTTTATGAAAGCGACGCGGTCAAGGCCTTGAATTTGGGAGAAAGAATCAGCGCCGAAGATAAGAAAAAGCTCGAAGCCTTGTACGAAACCTATAAAGAAGGCAAGGCCAACGGCGGTCAATCTCAGCAGGGAGAAGAAAATGCCGCCGGCGGTGCCGCTGCCGAAGGCGCCGGAACAGGTACGGGCAACGGTGAAGAGGAAGACAACGCCGGAAGCGGAGACGCGGTTGAAGTCAATGCCATGGAAGGCGAAGGCCCCCGTACGGATGAACATGAAGATGCCGAATGGGTAACCAAATATAATGCCGCGTTGACCAAATGGGGCAAAGAAAACAATAACGAATGGACCCGCGATAACGAACCGGACGAAAACGGCAACCGGCCCGACGGTTTGAAAGGCAACCTTGCCGACGGAACCGAAATCCATTATACGGCTCCCGACAAGCTCTCGGTTAAAGCGCCGGAAGGGCAGGAAATCTCGGCCGAACACTTCAAAGCGGTCATCGCCATGGCTAAGGAAAATGATCAGGACATCAAACTCGGGACGACCATGTCTCCGGCTTTCAAGGCTGCTTTGATCGAGGCTTGTGCCAAAGGAGGCGTTGCCATGCAGGGCCTGAGCGAAGAAGATCAGGCGGCATATGATAGCTTTAAACCCAAGACTCAGACACAGACTGAAGAAAAAACAGAGGAACATGTTGAATATAAACTGAATCCTGTAATTGCAAAAGGGCGTTTAGTCGAATATTCGGGCAGAGTTTATTCTGCCGATCATTACAGCCAACGTGCCGTAAATGCCGGAAATGACGAGTTTGATACAGAAATAGCCAAAATGGAAGAAAACTTGAATAAAGGATGGTATAAAGCAACCGGAGAAGATAAGGCTAGAGCAGAAATTCTGTTGAAAAAATATGCCCGTGCCGAGCATAAAAAAGATACGGAGATGATGGCTGTGTATGAAACCGCATTGCAGCGTTACGGAATAGACAGCATTGCGCGCGAGCCTGAAGAAAACGGTTCTTTTGTCGTCAAAGGCAAACCTTATGCGGAACGGTCAGACGAAGAAAAAGCCAAGATCAACGAGGCAACCGAGAAAGCTTTCCCGGTATTGACGAGAGACGGTGGTGCCAGAGTTGGGAAACCAGGCAAACCGTGCTATTACGATTCCCACGACCGGTAACTGTTGCATATTCGTGATGCCAATTATTAAAAAATTGTAAAAAAACACAAAAACTTGACAAAAAAATACTTGCGTGCAATTGCTTTTTATGGTATATTGCACGCAAATATGACAAAATATGGCAATTTTCAGGAGATAACTAATGGCAATGGACGCAAAACAGGCAGCTGAAAAAGTTAAGAACGGCAACTTTGACGATGTCAATGAGCTTTATGACGCTCTGGTTGGCAAAAAAGAATATGGCGCAGAGTTTGCCGCCCTGCTCAAGCACATCGAAACCAAGGTCAAAATGGACATGAGTTTGTATGCCGGACTGGCAACGGCCGCACAATCGGTTGAAGAACTCAGTGCCGTCAATAATCCGTTGGACGAAAAAGACCCGGTTTATGCCGCTGCCCGTGAAAAGCTTTCTAAGGTTGAGTTGACCCATACGGTTGAAGAAAACGGCAAACCGGTGACTAAAGTTGTTGAGGGTGAACAGCGTAACAAAATGATTGCCCAGTTGGTTGCTGCCGCCAAGCTTGCCGCCAAAGATGCGCTGCGCGGAGCCAGCAGCCCGGAAAATCCGGCTGCCAAGCAGTTTCGTAATGCTGCCGATGAAAATGCCCGCAAAACTATTTATCAACAGACCCTGAATGACCAAATTGATATGGCGATTTTGCAAAGCCTGCTGGTAACCGAAACCACCAAGATCAATCAGGAAATGCAGCAGAAATACGGCAAGGACGAGAAAAAAGCCAACGAAGAAGCCAAGATTTTGTTGTCGGCGCGCGAAAAAGAAATCAGACAGAAAATTGTGAATCTGGGTAACGGCGTATTGGATAAAATTTCGCTTGGTGTCGACGGTGCGGCGGCTTATTGCGCCAACGTCAAAGTAAATGCCGAAAATCATTTGGCCGAATATAAAGCGAATGTTAAAAAAATTGCCATGCGCATTAACCAGGGTTTTGCCAAACTGAAGGATCAGGGCAAAGAACTGCGCGGCCAGTGGCAAAAACTTCGTGCCAACGCCAACAAAGTTTACGATGCCTGCAATCAGAAAATGTCGGACGGTATTGTCGCTTTCCACGAAGGTTGCAAACATGTTTGGGAAAACAGATATGAAATTGCCCATGCCACCATTCAGGCGATTAACAAAAACAAATATGAAATCGGTGCCGATATGCTTGCTGCAGCCGGTTTTGCCGCGACGGTAGCCAGCGGCGGAACGGCAGCGTTGGTCGGTGGTGCCGCTTATGCCGCCTATACGATCGGACGCAGGGTTGTTTACGAAGCATATAAGCAGAAAAAACAAGATCCTAAAAAAACGTATAAACAAATTTGTACCAACGGCAAATTCTTGACCAAAGCAGCGTTTGCCTGCGGTGCTGCTGCCATCAGTTGGGGAATTGCCGATACGGCAGCTTCCGCCGGTGCCAATATTGCCACTGAAGCAGCTGCCGAAGTCGCCAAAAAACTGGCAGCCGAAAGAATGCTCAAACGCAGCGTAACCATGATCGGTTCCTTAACCAGCAATTTGGTTGGTGTGGCAACGGCCAAAGATGCCGAAGAACGTCGCAAAGAATGGCGGAGTCTCGGAATTTCGGCAGTAGCTGCCGGGGTGACCATTTTTGTTGCCGAAGCGTGTTCCGGTCACAGTGAGGTCAATGCTAACGATCAGCAACAGGAGTTGAAAGTTGAAAACGGTGATCGGAATCTGACCGGCGACGGTGATCAGGATCAGGTCAAAGTTGAAAACGGCGATCAGAATCTGACCGGCGACGGCGATCAGGATCAGGCTGAAGGCGAAAACGGTGATCAGAATCTGACCGGCGACGGCGATCAGGATCAGGCTGAAGGCGAAAACGGTGATCAGAATCTGACCGGCGACGGCGATCAGGATCAGGCTGAAGGCGAAAACGACGATCAGCCGGAACAAGACGAAGGCATTGCCGAGTTGAAAGATTTTCCGGAACAGTGGAATGACAAGATGGGGATCAGCAAACGTCAGTTTGAAATCCTGAAAGGATGGTATGATAAATTGGATACCACCGACGGCGAAGGAATGATGCGTTTCTATTCCCATGCCGAACATTATGCCGCTCAGCTCAGTGTTGACAGCGAAAATCCGATGACTGCTGAACAGGTGCTGTTCAAGTTCTCGCGTCTGGCTGCAATCACTTCTGTTAAAAGCGGCGAATATGGAACGATCGGTACCGGTTCTCTCGGCAAACAGATGGAAAACATTTATCACTTGCTGGGCTGCGGTGACAAATTAAATGCCGAACAAATGGAAGAAGCGCGCAAGACTTTGGATATTTGTACCTTGAACGAAGCCGGACGTCAGGACGGCCGTATGGACGCTCAGAAATTCTTTGCCGTCGCCGGAGCCGGATACAAAGGATTGCCGGTTGACGAAGACGGAACTCTGACCATGACGCGTCGAATCCGGGTTATCGGCGAGGGCACCAACTGTCCGGGTGATAAGCGGGTTATGTACGAAGAAGTTAAAGGCGGCGAGGAAAGAGTTGTAACCAAACCGATCGAAAAAACTGAACCGGTTGTAACCAAAGTGGTTACCGAAGAAAATACGGGATCGGATACGCGGTTGGAACTGGAACGCAAAGGTAATGACGGCGGTGACGCCGTTCTGACCAGAGCGATGCCGACGCAGGAGCCGGTAGCGGACGAAGGCAATCAAGTTATTATCGGTGCCACCAGCCAAACCGGTGATCGTCCGGGGTTGGAAGGAGCCAGAACCGCACAAAATCTGAGAGAAGGTTCTGCAGAAACTCAGATCAGCGGCCGCAAGCAAAAACTTGGCGCCGGAATGTTGAAAGAACTTCAGGAAAAAGGATTGGTTAAATAACCGCTTCCGTGTTATGTTAAACCATACAGCCCGCCAAACGGCGGGCTGTTGTCATATTGACGGAAGGTTATGACAGCAAAACGGCCGGAAAATTGATATCTTCCGGCCGGGTATCGGCAGTTTGAATATGATCAGTCGGTATAGCGGCGATCAAAACGGGTGTTTTTACCGATGCGAGACAAAACTTCATAACCGATGGTTCCGGCATCGCGACCGATATCGTCCAACGTATAAAAATCATCAACGACGAATGCCATATCACCGACTTGCAGGTTCTCGACTTCGGTGACGTCGCAAATAATATTGTCCATCGAAACCTTACCGATAATTCTTGCTTCGCAGATTTTACCGCCGTTGCGGAAAAAGATTTTGCCGACATTGGAGAGCGAGCGCGGAATGCCGTCTCCGTAGCCGATCGAAACAATGGCAATTTTACGGTCGTCTGCGGCGCGATAAGTGGCGGAATAACCTACGAATTCGCCGCGGCAAAGCGGAGAAATCTCTAATACCGGGGCCATAATTTTGACCACCGGCAGCATTTGGTTTTCACGGTAAGGTGCCGTGTTGATGCCGTACATGGCGGCACCGATTCGAACCATGTCAAACAAATATTCTTTGCCGAGAAATGTTCCGTCGGAAGCGGACAGAGTCGCCGGCAGTTTGGGAAAATATTTTTGACGGAGACGGTTAAAGTTTTCCAACTGGTGTTCGTTCATAAAGTGTCCTTTTTCATCCGCACAGGCCAAGTGTGACAAGACCAGCGAAAATAAGTTTCGGTCGTCTTGACTCATCGTTTCCAGTTCATGTTCGCGAAAGCCGAGACGATTCAATCCGCTCTCAATCTGAATCACCGGTTTAATGCCGGGAATGCGGTGCTCTTTCCAAAACTCCAACTGTTCCCTTCCGGCAATAACCGGAATCAGTTCGGCCTTGCGGAACGATTCCAACGAGTCTTCGCCGATTCCCTGCAAGACGTAAATTTTGGCGTTTGCGACGTGGGGGCGGATTTTCTCTCCCTCAATGCCGTGAGCAACAAAAAAACTGCGACAGCCGGCGTCGTTGTAAAGCTTGGCGGCAATCACCTCGGCCCCCAGCCCGTAGGCGTCGTCTTTAACAACCGCCGCAGCAACGGCGCCGTCGGCAAGCTTTTGTAAAAAACGGTAATTTTCGCATAAATTGCCTAAATTGATTTCTAAAATCGGTCTTGTCAAAATACTCATCTCTGCTTATTATCCTTTCTGAATGATCATAAACTGCTGAAAGTCAAATTGCGTGAATTTTATCGATATGCACGTCCACTTGCAAGATTATAAAACAAACTGTGCAACGGATATTGTCAATGCTGCCCGTGCCCAAGGAATAAGCCGGATGGTGTGTGCCGCTTCGCAGGAAGCCGACTGGCTGCGGGTCGGGGAACTGGCATCCCGGCATCCGCAAGCGGTGATTCCGGCGTTTGGTATTCACCCTTGGTATGCGTCCGCTGCAAAGCCGGGATGGGAAGAACGCCTTTACAAACAGTTTGAACAATTTCCGCAGGCGCTGATCGGCGAGAGCGGCCTTGACGGTTTGAAAGAAAACATGCCGTTGCAACGGCATGTTTTTGAACGCCAGATCGAAGCGGCGTTAATGCTGAAACGGCCGTTGGTGATCCATGCCGTCAAAGCGGTGGCGCAATTGCAGGATTTTTGGCCCCGTATGCCCGACTTTTTTATGGTACATTCTTTTAACGGACGGGTGGAACATCTGCAGCCGATTCTGCGACGGAACGGTTATGTATCGCTGAGCGCATCGATTTTGCGCAATCGGCAGGGGGCGGAAATTGCGCGTACGATTCCGGCTTCGCGCTTGTTGTTGGAAACCGACAGCCCGTATCAGGGACCGGTCAAGGGAGAAGAACAGACGCCGTGTTTTCTGCCGCAAATTCTAAAACAAGTCGCGGTCTGGAGGCAGCAAGACCCGCAACAACTGGCAGAGGTTATATATGCCAACGCCGAGGAGTTTATCAATGGAAAGTGAGATATTCGGCCGTACCCGGGCGTTGTTGGGAGAAGAAAAATTCGGCCGTCTGCAAGAGGCGTCGGTGATGGTGGTCGGGCTGGGTGCCGTGGGCGGTTATGCGTTGGAGGCACTGGCACGCGCGGGGATCGGACATTTGATTTTAGTTGATTTCGACATCGTGGAACCGAGCAATCTCAACCGTCAGATTCTGGCGCTGCACTCAACGCTCGGCCGCAAAAAAGGCGAACTCGCTGCCGAGCGGGTGCGTGACATCAATCCCGATTGCCGGATTACAATCAAAGATATGTTTATCAACCGGGACAATCTGGAACAGTTGTTTGATCAGCCGGTGGATATGGTGGTGGACGCCATTGATTCCCTTAATCCCAAATGCTGCCTGATTGAATATCTCCAGCAGCACGAGATTCCGTTTATTTCATCGATGGGGGCGGCGCTGAAAACCGATCCGTCGGCGATCCGTTTGCAAACGTTGAACCAGACCAAAAACTGTCCGTTGGCGCGTTTTATTCGCAAACGGCTCAAACGACGCGGATGTGATCTCGGCAAAGTTGTTTGCGTTTGCTCGGATGAAGTGGTGTCGGTTCCCGAAACGGCGTTGTTTATGGAAGACAAGCCTTCGGACGGCGGCCGGCAGCGCCATACCATGGGATCGTTGCCGACGGTTACCGCGATTTTCGGGCTGATGATGGCCAATCAGGTTATTTTGCGGTTATCTGGTTATAAGTGACAATAAAACTTGCAATTTAAATGCTTTTTTAATAATGCTCTGTTATCCTTGTAAAATAATCAGAAATGAGTGAGTTCCGCAATGAAGATGATTAAGCCTATCGTTAATATCTCAAAGGTCATGGATGCCTATGACGGCATTTTGTGCGGATGGAGCGGTGTGCTTTACAACGGTGTTTCCATTCTTCCCGAAGCGTGGGAGGCTTTGGTCGGCCTGCGTAAAAACGGCAAAAAGATTGTGCTGCTCAGCAACACTGCCTGCCGGGTTGAAGAAATTGTCACCCAACTGTACCGAGCCGGGTTTTCTCCGCGCCTTTTCGAAGCCGTGGTGACGGCCGGAGAAATCGTTCATCAGCTTTTGTCGGTACCGGACGGCAGCTGCCGGCAGCTGGGACGTTGCTATTATAATCTCGGCGCGGCCGATGATAACGGTGTTTTTGCCGGTTTGGATTACGTTGAGGTGCCCGATCCGGCTCAGGCGGACTTTTTATATGCCGGGCGTCTTGAAACCGGGCCCGGTAAAACGACCGAAGATTATCTTGATGTTTTAAGTCATGGTGCCAGTCTGAATTTGCCGCTTTTGTGCGTCGGCAACGATACGTCGGTACCTTTCGGAGACGAAGCGGTTTTGGCTTCGGGCGCGCTTGCCGAACAATATGCGGTTTTGGGCGGGCGTATTTTTACCGTCGGCAAACCCGATTTGCAAGTGATGGAGTATGCTTTGGCTGCGTTGGGTTCCGTTGAGCGCAAAAGAATATTGATGATCGGTGACAGCATTGCGACCGATATCCGCGGTGCGGCGGCGGCCAAGCTTTCGGGGTGTTTGGTCAGCAAAGGCGTTCATGTCAGTTTTCTCGGTGAAGGTTATATTCCCGACGTTACCAAAACGCGGGAACTCGGAAATATGTTTGGCGCCTGTCCCGATTATGTGATCTCGCGTCTCCGCCGTTAAAAGACGCCGGATTATTTGATGCCGAGTTCTTCGGCCAGCAGTGAGATCTCCAGCCACCGGTTTTCGTCGTCTTCTTTTTGTTTTTCCCATTCTTCCAGTTGGCGTGTCAGCTCATAAAAACGGTCGGGATCGTTTTGATAAAGCGTCGGTTCGCACAAGTCGCTTTTGGCATTTTCTATTTTTTGCTCAAGCTCGGCAATTTGTTGCGGCAAAACCTGCAACAGACGTTGTTGATTGTAACTCAGTCGTCCGCGCGAGGTTTCTTTTCGTTCTGACGAGGGTTCGTCGCGGTTTTTACCGGCGGGCTTGTTCTTGGCGGCCGTTGCCGGTTGTTTGCCGAAACGTTCCAGCAAGTCGCTGTAGCTGCCGACATATTCTTCAACCTTGCCGTCGCCTTTCATATAGATAACGGAAGTAACAATTTTGTCGAGAAAATCGCGGTCGTGGCTGACAATCAAAATCGTGCCGTCATAATCGCTTAACATTTCCTGCAGCAAATCGAGCGTGTCCATATCGAGGTCGTTGGTCGGTTCGTCGAGCAGCAAAAAGTTGGACGGCTGGGCCAGAACTTTTGCCAGCATCAAACGGTTTTTTTCGCCGCCCGAGAGGGCAGCCACCGGCGCTTTGGCCTGTTCGGGCGTAAACAAAAAGTCTTTGAGGTAGGCGACAACGTGACGGTATGAGCCGCGTACCCATATGTGATCGCCTTCGTCGCAAAGCGTTTGCCACAGCGTTTTGGACGGATCAAGAGAAAAGCGGTTCTGGTCAAAATAGGCTTCTTCCAGATTTTTGCCGATTCGCACAAAGCCGGAATCCGGTTCCAGCTTTTTGGTCAACAGTTTGATCAGCGTTGTTTTGCCGGCTCCGTTGGGACCGACGATGCCGATTTTGTTGCCGCGGATGATTTTGGTCGAGAAATCGTTGACGATTGTCCGTTCGCCGAAAGCTTTGCACAGATGTTTGGACTCGATAACCAATTTGGACCGCCAGGCGGTATTTTCAATGTCCATGTTGACCGAACCGACCTGCCGGATTTGTTCGCGCCGTTCCTGCCGCAGCTGTTGCAGGCGTCGCAGTCTGCCCATGTTGCGTTTTCGGCGGGCGGTGACGCCTTTGTGCAGCCATTCCGTTTCTTCGGCGATTTTTTTGTTGAGATACTTTTGGGCGATAATTTCCTGCTCAATTACCTGATCCTGCCAGTCTTCAAAACTGCCGAACCCTTTGTTGTTGCGCCGCATCGTTCCGCGGTCCAGCCAGAACGTGGTCCGGGAAACGTTGGTAAGAAAGCGCCGATCGTGGCTGATAACCACCACCGCGCCGTTATAAGCGGCAATAATTTTTTCCAGCTGTTCAATTGTCGGCATGTCAAGATGGTTGGTCGGTTCGTCCAGGAGCAGAATGTCGGGTTGGTTGATCAGGGCTTTGGCCAGGGTGGCTTTGCGACGTTCGCCGCCGGAGGCCGTTTGCGGATCGGCGTCGGCGGCGATATCCAGCTGTTCAATCCACATTTGCACTTTATAGTCGCTGCTGCCGTCATTTTCGGTCAATCCCGACGCCACCACCGCCCTCAGGTCCGAATAACCGCTGAGGTCGGCGTCTTGCGGCATGTAGCCGATTTTGGTATTCGGCTGAATAAAGATTTCGCCGTCGTCGGGTTCGATCAGTCCGGCAATAATTTTCAGCAGAGTCGATTTTCCCGAACCGTTACGTCCGACCAGCGAGATTTTGTCCCCCTGATTGATGTACAGTTCCACGTCTTCAAACAGCTGTTTGCTGCCGAAGCGGATTTTAATGCCTTTCAGCGTATAAACGGGCGGTTCAAATGCCGGCATGATCGGGATCCCCTTTCTGTCATTTTCGGCGGCATTATAATCAGGATCGGTCAAAAAATAAACAAAAAACTGCAACCGTAAAAACTCTTTGATTTCAGAGACCGACTATTGTATAATAATAATTAAAAATCGACGTTGAAGAAGGAGCCGGCCGATGTCTTATAAAGATTTTGAGCATTATATGAAAAAAAGTGGACCCACCGCAGTGTTGTTGCTTGCGTTGGAAGCTTCGGCTTTAAACGCGGCGGCGCAGGAACGGCAGGCGTCGGATCCGGTTCAGGAACAAAAAGCCAAAACCGAATATGTGGAGAAAAAGGTTAACTTGTTCGGTGTGACCGAAATAGAGCAAGTTGTTCAGGACGGTCAGGTTTATAATAAAGTCGGCGAAGATTTTATTGATCAATCTCGGCTGGATCCCAAAAAACTGCATAAAACCTGGAAGGCGGACGAAAAAAACGCTTTTGCCAACGCCGAGCCTGATCGCACCGATACGTTATCGGTGGCAACGGCGGACAAAGCGGGCGCCTACAATACCGAAGACAAAAACATCGTCATGACTTACATTGAAATGGGCGATGAACAGGAACTTCACAAATTGGAAGCCCAGTTTGCCGACAAACATCCGGAAATGAGCCCCGAACAGCGGAAAAAAACGTTTGTGACCACCTTGGAGATGTTCTCCGATCTCAACAATCCGCAATCCACGGTTTACAAATCGGTTAAGGCCCACGAAGAACAGCATCGCAGCAACGACAAGCTCGGAATTTATGCACCCGGACTCAGTCCGGAACAATACGGCATTTTGTGCCAGTATGACGAATGTGCCGCTACCGTGGCGGAACTCAACGGTTACCTTGCCGGCTATCGCAACGAACTCGCGAAAGGAACTTCGCGGGAAGAAGCCTTGAAGGTTTTTGACAAAGAGCCTGATTTTGCTTTTTATAAGGAAGCGTTGGCCAAAGGGTTGGATCCGGACAGCAAGGAAGGTAAGAAGCTGATGGTGGAAGGCAGCTTTGAAATGTGGAAAAACAAGCGCCGCACCATGAACGGCTATAAAGAGCAGATTTCGCAGTTCGGAACCGACACCATCGATACCAGCGATTTGTCTGCCACCCTGATCGGTAATGATCAGGAACTGCAAAAACGGATTAATAAAATTTTTGATAACATTTGCGAAAACGACTACTGCAAAAAAGAAGGCATCAAATCTCCCGGTAACCTGAGCAAATATCTGCCTGAACAAACGATGGAACTGCTGCCGGAGGTTCGGGCCGAAATCGAGTCCGGGGTTAAGGAGAAAACCGGTATCAGTGCCGATCAGCGCGAAGCGATCAGGCAATCCGTCGACGGCAAAAACGATAAAAAGAAAAACAGAAATCTTCTTCAGGTTTTGAGCGGGCGCAAATCGCCGCAGCAGGTAGCTGCCAAAAAAACGACGCCGCAAACGGACCGGAGCAATGCTGCCGTGCAAAAAGCAATTGCCGATGAAATGGTAAATGGTTACTGAAAATTTGTAAAAAAGTTTGAAGCGGTCAAATTTTAATGTATTATAAAAAAGTTTTTATAAGAATATACGGAAGTTTATCATGTCGAAAATATTTATGCTTTTAATGTTTTGTCTGCTGTTGGCGTCACCAGTGTGCGCTGCCGACGATATGTCGTTGATTGATCTGTTCGGCGAAGAACCCAAAAAGGCCGATCCGGCACCGCAGCCGAAAGAAATCCGTCGCGCCGAAACGCCGGCGGCAAAAGCGGCCGAAGCCGAAAAAGTGAAAGTTGACGATGAAGGGGTGTTTTCTTTTCTCAATTTCTCTTTTTTGAAAAGCAAGGAAAAAGCTGCCGAATTTACTCGTCAGCCCGAAGAACCTCAGGAAAATTTTCTTGACCGGATGACGCGTCTGGCCGAGGAGGGAGACGTTGATGCCTGTCTGACTCTCGGTTATATGTATCTGTACGGCGAGAACGGAGTGGCGCGTGATCCCGAACGGGCTTTTAAATACTATTCGATGGCTGCCGCGCAGGAGGACAAAATTGCAGTCAACAATCTCGGCAGCCTTTATTACAGCGGCATCGGCACCGAAAAAAGCGTTGCCAAGGCCGTGCAGATGTTTGACAAGGCGGCAAAGCTCGGTAATGGCGAAGCGGCAATCAATCTCGCCTTTATTTATCTGACTTCTTCCAACGTCAATTCTTCCAAAAATCGGATTGTCGAATTGCTGCAACAGGCTGCCGACGGCGGTAACATCACTGCTCAATACATGATCGGCTATTCTTATTACCGCGGTTTTGTGGTACCGAAAAATTTCAAAAAAGCGTTTGATCTGATGAAAATGGCGGCTGTTTCTTATGACGAAGCGCAGTATGAACTGGCGCAGCGGTATATCAATGCCGAAGGGACACCCCGCAACTACGGCAATGCGGTCAAGTATCTGAGCGAGGCCGCTCATCAGGGGAACGTTAAGGCGATGATGGATCTCGGCAATATTCTGGCTGCCGGAACTTCTTATCAGAAAAACGAATATCAGGCATATATCTGGTTTAACATAGCGTCGGTGTACGGAATTGAGGGCGCGGCCGAAAAACGCGACATTCTGGAAAAAATTCTAAAGATCGAAGAAGTCTTGCAGGCTCAGGCGGCGGCCGAAACTTTCAAGGAAAAACCGACCGAGATGACACAGTATATCCGTCAAACCTTCGGTCGCGAGCTGGGCAGTTATATTGACGACAAAATGGGTTATCGGGCACCGAAAAAAGCGCCTCCGGCGCCGCTGAAAAAAGAACCCGACCCTTCACAACCGTTAAAGTTGTTGTAAAAATCAGCAAGCGCCGATTATTTCGGCGCTTTTTTGCAGCAGTTTTTTGGACAAAATTTAAAGTTGCCTTTTGGGTGGAATGTTACTATAATGAAAGTATTGTATAATCATTGTGTCCTATTATTCGAAAAAACTCATAATTAAACCGGTTTGTGGCCTGTTTAATCTTTTTCGGATGAACGGCACGGTTAAAATCAAAAAATTATGAGTGTATATTTGGAAAGTGAAAAAGTTGCAAACAGTGTAATGACCCGCGTTTACGGTTACATGTTTGTCGGTTTGCTGGTTTCGGCCCTGATGGCTGCCGTCTTTGCCTATGTTCCCGACTGCCGCGATTTTCTGTATAGCGTCGGCGAAACGGGAGCGATGCAATTGAGTGTGGCCGGCTGGATCATCTTACTGTCGCCGCTGGTGATCGTTCTGTTTTTTCAGGGACTGATCGCAGAACTCGATTCGGGAGCCGCCTTTGTAGTGTTTCTGTTGTTCTGCGCCCTGATGGGGATGAGTCTGAGCTGTATTTTTCTGGTTTATACCACGGCAAGCATTCTGATGTGTTTTGTCATTACGGCAGCGACGTTCGGCGCAATGGCAGTTTACGGGTTGGTGACCAAGTCGGATTTGACTTCTTGGGGAAGTGTTTTTATGATGGCGTTGTTCGGATTGATCATTGCCATGGTGATTAACATTTTTCTCGGGTCGGAAACGATGGACTTTGTCATTTCGCTGATTGCGGTGGTTGTTTTCTGCGGTCTGACGGCGTACGATACCCAGAAGATCCGCGACGGATTGTACAACTGCTGTGACAAGCAGGAAGCCAACCGGATCGCCTTGACGGGTGCTTTGTTGCTGTACCTCGACTTTGTTAATCTGTTGTTGCATATTATCAAACTGTTGGGTAAGAAGAAGTAACTTTTTTACGTTTTTAAAAAAAGCTGCCGCAATTTGCGGCAGCTTTTTTGTTGATAGAACAAGAAATGCGGGTACGGTAAATCCGCCGCTAATTGAACCGTTTGGGCTGTATATGCCTAAAACCAACGGAAGCGTGACAAACCGATCGGCTGTTTGTCGACAAACAAAAAGTGTAAAAACCGGTGTAACTTTACGTCATAAAGGCTGGAATTCGCCGAAACGGTTGATATATGGTAACCATCAACAATCATTAATTAATTATTTTATGGAAAGTTTAACTAAAAAATTGGAGAGCCGCGTGATTTCCCGTCTGTTTGCATTTATGGGAGGCGGTGCGGCAATTTCGGCAGCAACGGTTTTTTTGCTAACCGCAGTGCCGGAATATCGTGAATTCCTGTATGTAAGGGATGCCGAAGGCCTGATGATGTTAAGCGTCGGTGCCTGGATCCTGCTTTTGCTGCCGCTGATGATGTTCTTGTCGGTTCCCAAGGAACTGAAGGCTTTGAGCTTTGCAGCGGTGCTTCTCATTTTCGGACTATTTTGCAGTCTGGTCGGTGCAGCCCTGAGCGGTGTGGCGGTTGTTTACGTCAGGGCCAACATGGCTTGTGCCCTGGGTGTGGCCGCCGGTATGTTTGCCATTATGGCCGTTACCGAAGCCGCCTGCCGCAAAGACATGATTTCGTGGTACTGTATTGTCGTGACCGCCTTGTGGGGACTGTTGCTGAGCGGCGCGGTTTACGGCCTGTTCGGTCTGTCGCTCGTCGATTTGGCGGTTTGTGTGGCAGTGGTGGTTATTTTTTGTGCCATCCTTGCCTATTCGGGGAGTGAAATCCAGCGGATTGCCACCGCAGCCAAGCCGGAAAGGCTGAATCATACGGCGATTACGGCAGCGTTGGCGGTCTTTCTTAACCTGATCGGACTGGTGGTAAAAACCCTCCGATTTTGGGAAAGCAGAGGCAATTGTAAATGAAAGAAGAGACGACACCGGTCATTATGATTGTGTGTCGTCTTTTGCTAAAAGGATTGTTGTTTTTTTATCGGCGCACGAACTTGGGGCGGTCCGTTAAAAATATCCTTTTGAGGAAAAATACGAAACTTTTGTAATACCTGACCGGGAAAGGCATTGTTGCGTTTTCCCGGTTTTCTCCCGCTGTTCAAGCTTGATCGGTTGGCTTTTCGGCATGTCGGGTTGGTTGAGGAGGGGCTTGTTCCTCGTCCTCTCTCAGAGGATGTTTGGGATTGTTGTTGTCTTTCGGCAATGCAGATCGGGGGCTGTCACAGAGGAGAAAACCGTTGTTTTCTCCCCGACTGCCGACTGAATTATCGGGATCAACCAGAGTAAGACAAATTCTTTTGTTATAAAAATTGAGCATTTTGTTGTAAATGTCCCAATTTTGGGTTTGCCCGATTTCGATCTTGTCAATTTTTTGCCAGCTGTAACCGGTTTGATCGGCAACGGTTTCGAGTCCCAGCGACAAATTTTTACGGCATCGGTAAAATTCTCTGCCCAATTGTCTTTTGAGTAGTCTTCTTATTGGCATTCGCAAACTCCCATGGGTTTTGTCAGGTTAAAACAAAACTCGCCTTGGAAAGTTCAAGGCGAGGGAGTTAAGAACTGCTCATACAAGACAGCATACCTTATTCGTCACACCCGAAAGCGCGCTTATTTCGATATCTCCCTCTCAAGGGATTTTTTGTATGAAGGAGTTCTTACACTCCGCCGGCTGTTTTTACCGGCCTTCTGATTTTATAAAATCCGGCAAAAGATTGCAAGCGTTTTGTCTGCCGATAAAAAAATATCTCCGTAAAACGGAGATTGTTATAAAAAAATGCCTTGAAAAAGTCAAGGCGAGGGAGTTAAGAACTGTTCATACAAGACAGCATACCTTATTCGTCACACCCGAAAGTGCGCTTATCTCGATATCTCCCTCTTCGGGATTTTTGTATGAAGGAGTTCTTACTCTCCGCCGGCAAGCGTATGCCGGCAAAAGCAGACTATAGAAAAAGTCGGTCTTTTGCAAGTTAAAAGTTTCCGATTGAAAATACTGTGAGAGGCCGGCCGCGGATAAAACGCAAAAAACGAACCCCGGTCTTCTAAAAACCGGGGTCGTCGTTTTATTGTTCGCCGTTTCTTATTCATGCAGATGCGGCATTTGTGCTTCCTTGCTCAGGGTGTTCACAAAGTCGTCCAGTTTCATGACTTCCTGTTTGTCCGATCCCAGGCGGCGGACGGTTACGGTGCCGTTTTCCTTTTCCTTGGCGCCGACAACGGCAATCACCGGAATTTTGGCGACCGAATGTTCGCGGATCTTGTAGTTGATCTTTTCGTTGCGCAGATCGGTTTTGGCATACAGGCCGGCTTCGCGAAGCTTGGCCGCCACTTCTTCGGCATAACCGTCAAAGTCGCTGACGATCGGTGCAACCACAACTTGTTCGGGTGACAGCCACAGCGGCAGTTTGCCGGCATGGTTTTCGATCAAAATGCCGAGGAAGCGTTCAATCGAGCCGAACAGTGCGCGGTGCAACATCACCGGCTGGTGTTTTTCACCGTCTTCGCCGATGTATGAAATGTCAAAACGTTCCGGCAGGTTCATATCGACCTGAATAGTTCCGCATTGCCATTCGCGGCCGATGGCGTCTTTGAGGATGAACTCCAGCTTCGGACCGTAAAAAGCGCCTTCTCCGGCATTGATTTCAAATTTGTAACCATGGCTTTCCAGAGCGTTTGCCAGCGCGTTTTCGCAAATGTCCCAAATTTCGTCGGAACCGATACGGTAAATGCTGTCCGGTCTGGTTGAAAGATAAATTTTAACATCTTCAAAACCGAAATCTTTGTAAATATCCAGAATCAGTTTCAAAGTGGTGATGCATTCTTCCTCCATTTGTTCCGGCGTGCAGAAAATATGAGCATCGTCCTGAGTAAATTCGCGTACCCGCATCAGCCCCATCAGTGAGCCGGAAGCTTCGTAACGGTTGACCATCCCGAATTCTGCCACCCGCAGCGGCAGGTCACGATAGGACTTGATACCCTGTTTATAAACCAGCAGTCCGCCCGGGCAGTTCATCGGTTTGACACAGAACATTTTGCCGTCTTCTGTTTTGCCGGAATAGTTATGGGCGCCGTATTTGTCCCAGTGTCCGGAAGTTTCCCACAATACGCGGTCCATAATCCGCGGGGTGGCAATTTCGACATACCCGTTGTGTTCCTGACGGTTGCGCATGTATTCAATCAGCTTGCGGTAAATCTTAAAGCCTTTGTCGTGCCAAAAAACCGCACCCGGTGCATATTCCGGTTCAAAATGGAACAAGTCCATTTCTTTGCCGAGTTTGCGGTGGTCGCGTTTTTCGGCTTCTTCCAGCATCGTCAGATATTCTTGGAGGTCTTTTTTGTTGGCCCAGGCGGTTGCATAAATGCGTTGCAGCATTTCGCGGTTGGAGTCGCCGCGCCAATAAGCCCCCGCTACTTTGGTCAGTTTGAAGGCATCGCCGATTTTGCCGGTGGAGGGAACGTGCGGACCGCGGCACAGGTCGACAAAGTTGCCTTGTTCATACAAAGAAATTTCTGCATCTTCGGGCAAGTCTTCAATCAGTTCCACCTTATAATTTTCCTGTTTCGTCTTAAACAGGGCAATTGCTTCGCCGCGCGGCAAAACGTGGCGTATAACTTTTTCGTCCCGTTTGACAATCTCGTGCATTTTGGCTTCGATTTTGGCAAAGTCTTCGGTCGTGAAAGGCTCTTTACGGGCAAAGTCATAGTAAAAGCCGTTGTCAATGGCCGGGCCGATGGTAACCTGCGTATCCGGCCACAGTTCCTGAACCGCTTCGGCCATGACGTGAGAACACGAATGGCGGATGATTTCAAGGCCTTCTTTGTCTTTTGAAGTGATAACGGTTACGGCGGCGTCGGTGGTGATTGTTGTACCCAAGTCCTGCAACTTGTCGTTAACCTTCACCGCTAAAGCATTTTTTGCTAAACCGGCACTGATTTTTTCGGCAATTTCCATTCCGGAAACGGCGCCGTCAAAATTCATTACACTGCCATCCGGCAATTTAATAGCAACCATTATTTTTTCCTCTTGTTAAATTTTGTAAGTTTAATCCATATTGATCAGTTCGTTATAAACCGCTATTGTTTTATCACACATTATTTGCTTTGTAAAATTATCTTTTACATTTTTGACCGCAGCGGCGGAAATTTTCTTTTTTTCTTCCAGCGGCAGGTTCAACGCCCAGTCCAGAGCGTCGGCCAACGCCTGCGGATCGTCGCTTTTGTACAGACGTCCGGTAACGCCGTCAACGGTGTTTTCCAGCGAGCCGCCGAGGTCTGAGGCAATGACGATTTTGCCCATCGCCTGTCCTTCGATGGCGGCGCGTCCGAAAGCCTCCGGTTCGACGGCGGTCGAAAGCACAATGTCGGAGACCATCAGCAGAGCCGGAATGTCAAAGCTTTGGCCGATAAATTTGACCTTCGATTCCAAACCGTGTTTTTTAACCAGTTCTTTCAATTCGGCGGTATATTTGACGCGCCCTTGGTCAGAGCCGACAATCAGGCAGTAAAAACTGCGGTCTTTGAGTTTTGAAAGCGCTTCGATCAGCATATGCTGGCCTTTCCAGCGGGTAACCCGGCCGATCAGGGAAATAATCGGCAGGTCTTCGGGAATTTGATTTTCCTGAATGGCGCGGATAATCCGTTCCTGAGAGACCGCGGCCGGCGAAAACTTTTCGGTATCGACACAGCGATGAATCAGGCGGATTTTGTCTTCCGCAATCTGATAGTTGGCCGTCATATGCTTTTTGATGTGGTTGGAAATGGCAATTACCAACTGTCCGTAGGTCATTACCCGGTTATAAAATTTTTTGATTCCTTTCGGTCCCAAACCGTAGGTGCCGTGAAAAGTGGTCAAAAATTTGACGCCGGCGCGTTTGGCGGCCCAATAGGCGCTCCAGGCCGGCGCGCGGGAACGGGCATGAACAATGTTGATGCCGTTTTCCTTAATGATTTTTTCCAGTTTCAGCGAATTGAGATAAAGCTTGAACGGGTTTTTGGTCTTGAGCGGCAACGTAAAATGTTCGACTTTGATTTTGTTCAAGTCGTAAACCATGCGGCCGCCGGCGGAAGCAACAAAGTTTTTAATTCCGTTTTCCTGTAAGGCGGCGGCAATTTCGACCGTTCCGGTTTCGACACCGCCGTGATCAAGTTCGGGCAATACCTGCAAAATAACCGGTTTTTGTTCTTTACCTTTCGACATTTTATTAATATAATCCTCAAAGTTTACAAATTTTTATTTAGGTTGTTCAATCATGTCAAAGTACACGTTTAAATCCTCGTTTGCAACAGAATTTGAATATATTCCGCCGAAAAATAACTGTCCCACTGTTCTCTATCTGCACGGATTTTGTTCCGATTGCTGGGGAAAAAAGCCCGAGACGGTTAAAGCTTTTTGTTTGGAACGGGGTTGGGGGTTGTTTCGGTTTGACTATGCCGGCCACGGTTCCGATCGCGAAAACTTTGAAAAAGCCGACTTTGAAATTTGGAAAAATCAAATGCTTGAAGTCATCGATCAGGCGATTGAAGGCGATATCGTCTGCGTCGGTTCTTCAATGGGCGGCTGGTTGTCGCTGTTGGCGGCGATTGAACGGCCGCAACGTGTCAAAGGCGTGATCGGGTTGGCGGCGGCCCCAAATTTTGTTCGCCGTTTTGCGGCGATGGTGACTCCCGAACAGCAACGGCAGTTGCAGGATGAGGGACGTTTCAGCTACGGAAACGCCGATTTTTCGTATGTGATTACGCAGCGTTTTATCGATACCGCGATGGAAAATTGTCTGCCCGAAGAGCAGAGTTGGCCGGTGTTGTGTCCGGTGCATCTGATTCAGGGAATGCAGGATGCCTCGCTGCCGTGGCAGTCGGCGCTTGATTTTGCCGCGTCAATTGCTTCGGAACAGGTTGAAGTTAAATTGCTCAAAACCTCCAATCATCGTCTGAACGATGACGTTGCGGCGGCAGAACTGTACAATTCGTTGGCAAATATTGTGAATATCTGAAAAAATTGTTTTCGTAATCAGGCGGTAATCGGATATTTTAAATGACAGTAAAGATCAAAGAGCAGGTGAAATTTTGAAACATTCGGCAACATATTGTCCCGCCTGGCGGGACGGGATTATCGCCGCCGCGGTGAGTTTTGCGGCCGGGTTGCTGCTGATTTGGAGCCTGTTCGGGCCGGACGGCCGCGAAAAGGCCGATGTGCCGGTTGCGGGGATGCCGCTTTCGCATCAACAGATTCGCCGGACGGAAGAGACTTTTTTGGCCAATCGGGCGATCAATCTGCTGGAGCCGTTGGTCGGAAAGGGAAAAGTGCGGGCGGAAGTGCGCCTTGATTTGGATTTTGACACCGTCACCACCGATGAAGAGATTTTCGATCCCGACGGCCAGGTGCTGCGTTCTTACACCGCCGCGCAGAACTTTGCCAGCGAAGCGGAATATGAAATTAATAAATTCAGCCGTCGGATTGTTCAAAGCGGCGGCCGCCTGAAAAGAATGTCGGCGCTGATTCTGGTAGACGGCATTCGGGAAGGAAACACCTATCGCCAACGCAGCCGGGCCGAACTTTCGCGCTTGGCGGAACTGGTGGCGCCGGTGATCGGTTTCGACCTTCGTCGCGGAGATGTTTTGCAGATTGAAAGCGTTCGTTTTGTCGGTAATGACAGTGCTCTTTCGCCGATCGAAGTTGCGGAGATCATTTTGCTGACACTGCTTTGTCTGGGGTTGACGGGACTGGTATTCCGTTCCCGCAGCGGCGTTCGACGTCCGGACCTTCTTCGTCCGGCGGCTCAGGTTATGCCGCAAAAGTCCTTTCCCGATATTTGGAAAAAACTGCAAAATGCCGACGTGGAAACCTTGACGGCCTATTTGTCCGCCGAATGTGCCGCGGCCGCCGCTTATGTCGTTTCTCGTCTCGGTACGCCGAAGGCGGCGGCCGTAATGGCCGGACTGGATCCTGTTTTTGCCGCCGAAATTTCATCGTGCCTGCTTTCTCCGGCGACGGTGGCGCCGGAAATTGCCGCCGAAATCGAACGGACGCTGAAACGGGATTTTGCCGGCAGTCCGATACGCGGCAGCTTTTATCTCGGCGAAGTGCTTAAAAACATGACGCCCCGCAAGCAAAAACAGTTGTTGGCGGCACTGGAAAAAGAAAATGCGGCGGCAGCGGAAAAATTGCGTTCCCGCTTGTTTAACTTTGAAGATTTTCGCGCGGTGACGCCCGGCGACATCCGTCGCCTGTTCGACGAGGTGGAGGCCGAAACGCTGGCGTTGGCGCTGCGCGGCGCTTCCGAAGAACTGCGGCAATATTTGTTCGACAATATGTCTGCCGATGCCGCGGCGGTGATCGGTGAAAAAATGGCGGCGCTGGGACCGGTGCGGTTGTGTGACGTGGAGGCGGCTCAGGATGAAATTATCTCGCTGGCCTGTCGTCTGGCTGCCGAAAAGGCGCTTGTCCTCCGTAAACGCAACGGGGAAACGGTATGATGACCGGTCGCCGTCCGTTCGAATTTGACAATTTTGTCGCGGCGGGGGAAAACGCCGCGGTGTTGGATCTTTCGGTTAACCGGCCTCAGAAAACGGAAGCGAGGCAGATTGCGGAAAATATTATAACCCGGCTCGACTTGCTGCTGGATGAGGAAAAGAACAATAACCTGAAGCTGATTCGCATGATTTTGCAGCAATTGTCGCCGTTGTTGCTGGAAAAACAGAGTTTGGAAATCGTAAGCCGTTTTGTGGCCGAGCATTTTCCGGCGTTGGGCGATAAAAAAGTTTTGGATTTTTATTTTCATCCCGATACGGTGTATCAGGTACGTCCGTTGGTGGAGCAGCTTGCTTCCGAAAACGGCTTTGCCGGTCAGATCTTTTTGCACCGTGATGCTTCTTTGCCGCGTTGCGATTGCCGGATCAGATGGCAGGGCGGCGGGGCAGTGTCGGACAGCCGGGAAAAAATCCGTCGTTTGACGGCGATGCTGACAGGAGAAGAAGATGAATGAATGCGAAAAACTGAGCCGGATCTCCGAAGTGCCGGTCGAAGTTTCGGCGGTTTTGGGCAACGCACGGATGACCGTCGGCAGTCTGCTGGCGTTGGAAGCCGGAGCGGTGGTTGAGCTTGACCGCGACATTGATGACGAAATTGATATCTGCGTCAACGGCAGTGTCGTGGCCAAAGGAGCGCTGATGATTGAGGACGGGCGTCTCGGCATTGAGATAACGCAGATTTTGCCGAAAGAGGAAAACCGATGCGGATAAAGAAATTCGTTGACGAGGACATGATACGCCTGATGCGGCGGGTCAAACAGGAGTTGGGACCCGAAGCCGTCATCGTTTCGACCTCCCGTTTGGACGACGGTCGCAGCGAGTTGGTCGTTGCGGTAGAAGATGACGAAATTGATTTTTCCGATGCCGCCGGAATGCAGGTTTATCCGGCCGGCTATAATGATAACCGTATCCGCGAACGGCTCGATTATCATGAGGTGAGCGTCACGGCGCGTTCCGATTTGCTGGCCCGCTGCCGGCAATATGCGGTTTCGGCGGATGAAAATGACGATATAAAAATTCTGACGGCGGTTTTTGACCGCTTGTTTGGCCGTTATAACATTTTGGATACCCGTTGTCCGGTAAAGGTTTTTACCGGTATTCAGGGCAGCGGCAAAACCACGGCGCTGGTCAAAACGGCGGCATTGGCAAAATTCCGCGGCTTGTCGGCGGCGCTGATCAGTACCGACGGCCTGCGTGCCGGCGCCAACAGTCAGCTGCAATCGTTTGCGGGTATTTTGGGAGCCGAATTTCGTTTTGTCCGCAAGAACGAACATCTGGCCGCAGCGATCAAGGTCGCACAAACCGGACATGATGTGGTTTTGATCGATACCCCCGGTTTCAATCCTTTTGTGCCGGCAGAGAGGGAACGGCTGCGGGAATTGCTTGACATTGCCGGCGGCGAAGTCTTTTTGACGCTGGAAGCCGGTTACAATGCACCCGACGCCCGTGAGGCGGCAGCGATTTATGCCCGTTTGGGTGCCAAGAATTTATTGCCGACCAAGCTGGATTTGTGCCGGCGGATCGGCGGTTTTTTGTCGGCAGCGACCGAAGAAGGTTTTAATTTGGGCTGGGCAAGCGTTTCCGGCAGCCCGTCCAACGGATTGGCCGCTGTCGACAATGCCGTGCTGGCGCGGTTGGTGCTGGCCTGAAAGGAAAACGCCGTGGATGACGAACAGACATTGATCACCGCTCCGAGAAGTTTGAACGCACGCCCGTTTAACCGGATGATTGCGGTTGCTTCCGGAAAGGGCGGCGTCGGCAAAACCTGGTTTTCGATTACGCTGGCGCACGCCTTGAGCGGACTGAAGCAAAAAACGCTGCTGTTTGACGGCGATTTGGGAATGGCCAATGTCGATATTCAGCTCGGTTTGATGGTTCCTCACGATTTGGGCAGCGTGGTAACCGGGACCACAACCCTCAATCAGGTAGTGCATTATTGCGACAAATGCCGGTTTGACGTCATTGCCGGTCGTTCGGGTTCGGCGGGTTTGGCCGTCATGCCGGTCGGACGGCTGCAAATTTTGGCCGAAGATCTGGCTTTGCTGGCGGGTTCGTATGACAAAGTAATTTTGGATATGGGGGCCGGGGTCGAAAAATCGATTCGCATTTTGTCGGGAATGTCGGGACAGGTCGTGGTCGTTTGCACCGATGAACCGACGGCTCTTACCGATGCTTACGCTTTTGTTAAACTGATGGTGATGCAGTATCCCAAATGCCGGATCGGGATTGTCGTCAATCAGGCCGATACGGTGCGGGAAGGGCGGCAGACTTATGATATTCTGCTCAAAGCATGCCAAACGTTTTTGAAAGTTTCTCCCACACTGTTGGGAATTGTTCGCCGCGATGCCCGGGTTCGCGATGCCATCCGCAACCAGATGCCGTTGCTGAGCCGTTATCCGACCTCGGAAGCTGCGGCCGATGTTGTCGAAATAGCCCGCCGAATTTTGCAGGAAGAAAAAAATGTATAACCGCGACCCTTTGCAATATTACCATGTTCTGAACGTTTCTCCCGATGCCGATGAACGTACGCTGAAACTGAATTACCGTGATCAGGCCAAACAATGGCACCCCGATTATAACAAAAGCGATGAGGCGATGGAACGTTTCCAGAAAATTTCGGTTGCTTACGATATTTTGCATGACGAAGAACGGCGGCTGACTTATGACCTGCTGGCTTGTGCCTATGCGGCCGACGATTTTCCGCAAATGGATGCCCTGAGTATTTTAAAAGACCGCATGGGTGAAGAAAATCCGGATGTGCGGGTTTTTGACCTTACTTATGTAACCGGCAGCTTTTTGAAGTTTTCTCGACGTGAAGAAAGACTGATATGCAGCGAGAAACAGGCTTTTAACGAGATCGTTAAATGTTCGTTGTCAAACTGGTTGTTCGGTTGGTGGGGACTGAAGGCGTTTGCGGCCAATCTGCGGGCGTTGGGGCAAAATTTTCGCCGGACCGGAAACAACCGGTCGGACAATCTGTCGCTGTTGGTGCATAATGCACTGGCTTATCACCAGGAGGGTAAGGAAACACAAGCGGCACGTTCGGCGCTTCAGGCGTTGGATTATGCCTTGCCCCAACAGCGACCGCTGCTGCAAAAACTGATAGCGCAGTTGGGACGGTCTGTACCGGCGGCACCGCGGTGGCGGCTGCTGCGACTGAAACTGGCGCACCTGCTGGTGCCGTTGGTGGTGCTGATCGTACTGCTGTCTCCGCTTTTGAATTCGGCCTTAGGCGGCCTGGGCCGTTATATGAACAAACAAAACGAAATTACCTATTTTCAGAAAGTGCAGTTCAGTGACGGCGGCGAAACCTTTGACGATGTGGTGGTGTCAAAAGTTTTTGATATTCCGGTGGATGTTTATGACCGCAAAATGCTCTATCATCTGGCGCGAGACGGCAAAGTGATGTACGGGCCGGGAACGCAGTTTGACGTTCTGGCATCGTTAGAGCAGGGCCGTACCGTGCGCCTGACCGGATTTACGCCGGATAAAAAATGGTACCGGATTATGCTTGATAACGGTGAGATGGGGTTTGTTCAGGCCCGTCAGCTCAAGAAAGGAATCGGAACGCCGATTCCGGAAAACAGTAAAATTTCGGCAGGACCGACGGAAGGTGAAAAATGACAAAACATTCACAAAAATATGGTACCGAATTTATCGTTTGTCAGAAAGATGATCTTGGCGATTTGAATTGCCGCTGGTTTTCTCTGATTAAGTGATTTTTCAAAATTGTCGCAAAACAAAAAGGCTTCCTCGGACAGCCTTTTTTATGTATATCAACCCAAGCGTTTGATGTGAACTTTTGTCATCTCCTGTATCAAAAAAAGGATCGTTTTTTTGATACGTCTTAAGTCTAGTTTACTATTATCAAAAAAGCAAACATAAATCATTACAAAATAACAAT